>ABYL01000057.1 GCA_000173575.1 Burkholderia sp. H160
AAGTTAAAGAGACATTTGAGTGTCTCTAACGAGACGTAGGCCACGGGCCGATTCTGGCCGACAGTACGCGTTCTCCCCACTCGCCGGAAAGCTGCCATTGAAGACCCCAACGTGAGCTCTGGAGTAAGTTCGCGGAACTGGTGCTCCCGGCCATCTTCGGCCAATCGCCCGCATCTCCGAGCGGACATTCGAGTGTCCGCTCCGCCTGAAAGACCTGCCTTCGAGAAGACGTGGCATTCCAAGACCCGGCGGTCATGCAGAAAGGTGATCTGCTCTCGTAGGTTAGCGTGCGCTGTCGATAATCGAGCCTCCGTCAGGGGTGAGGCTGTAGCCCGTCAGGAACTGCGCATCCTTGCTCGCCAAGAAAAGGACAACGGGCGCAATGTCATCGTCCGGCGATCCATAGCGACCGAGCGGATTGGTTGGCGCGGGCACGCTGGCTTCCTTGCCCCATGTTTCAGCGACCGGTAGGACATTGTTCACCGTTATTTTATCGGCGCCCCATTCTTTCGCTGCAGTCCGCGTCAGGGCACGAACCGCCTCTTTCGCCATGCTGTACGGTCCATAACTTATAAGGCCTACGACGCCCGCCATCGAGCCAAAATTGATGACTCGCCCTTCACCGCTCGCCTTGAGATGGGGATAGCAGGCCTGCATCGTGCGCAGATAGGCAATCGGGCCGACCTCGAAATTGCGCTGCAATTGCTTCACTGAGAGATCGATTATGGACGAGAAGGGAGCGGTGGGGTCGAAGGCGTTGTTCACGAGAATGTCAATGCCGCCGTAGGATTCGACGACCATTTCCACCGCCACCTTGATCTGTTCGGCGTCGCTGATGTCGCATGGCACGCCAAGGGCCGTCCCGCCGGAGGCCTTGATCTCCGCGACGACGGTATTCACATTGGCGGGGGTGACCGAAAGAACCGCTACTTTTGCGCCTTCCGCTGCGAACAGCTTAGCAGTGGCGCGACCGATACCTCGACCAGCGCCCGTGACGATAGCTACTTTTCCGTTAAGTCGGCCCATATACATCTCCATTCAGTTGAAGCTTTGGTGGATTGGCTGCGTCAGGCTCGGCGCATAGGGCGACCGAACCTGCCGAGCAGCGTTTTGGGTGGCGAATGAGATGGCGAGGAGCACCAGGCCCACGACTGCTGGCACGGCCGCCTTCGGATTGCGCACACCGAGATGTGCCATGCCAGACAAGATCAGGTGATAAAAAATGCCGGCATAGGCGAAATCACTGAGGGGAACACTCAGCCGCGAGAGAATGGCGACGGGGCCCAGGATCTTCACGACAATCATGAAGGGCACTAGATGAGCGGCGGAGTAGCCCAGCGCGATTTGGGACTGCTTCACCAAGTCTCGTTTGATCAGGTACAGGTGCACGGAGACCAGATACAACAGCGACAACAGTGCTGTGCTGATCCAATATGCATAGTTCTCAAGCATGAAGTTTTCCTTTACGAGTCATCCAGTCGACTTGGCATGAGAATGTCGCGTAAGATGAAATCTCGCAAGTAGGATGAAAAAATGGCACCTAGTATGGAAAACCAGACCGATAGCGATGACGAGATCAACATGCACGACGAAATGCGGCGTGCCTTCGCGCTCCTTTCCGGCAAATGGAAGCTCGAAATAATGTGGCTGCTCAACCAGCGGATCTATCGCTTCGGCGAGCTAAGAAAAGCAATTCCCGGCATCACACAGCACATGCTGACAGCGCAGCTTCGCGAACTGGAAGCGGATGGCTTGGTGTCGCGCACCGTATTCGCGGAAGTACCCCCGCGCGTCGAGTACGAGATCACTCAGAAGGCCCGCGGGCTTGGACCCACGATGGAGGCACTAACGGCCTGGTGGAATGAGTATGGACGGAGCGTGCCGGTAAAGCCCACTTCGCGTGGGCGAACAGCCAAAGCGCCCAGGTCAAAGGTGGGATGACAATGGCGCTAACGACGTCGCCAGACGATCGGCGCAACCGTGTTGAGCAGTTCCAACGGCTCCAATGGACATAAGTCGTCTGCAGATTCACCGTATGCTGATTAAGCTTGCGGAGGCGGGGACATCGGTCGCGGTCCGACTAAGAGATCGCGGACCCGGCCACAAGCTGGCGCAAATCGGTGAGCTGGCATCTGCACCCGAAGCGATCCGCATGGTCACTGTACGGCTAAAATCGACGATTCCGAAGACGGTCCGAAGGCCAACATGGAAATCAAATGGATTGAAGATTTCATCGCTCTTGCGCAGTACCAGAGCTTTTCCCGCGCCGCTGAATTTCGTAATGTCACGCAGTCCGGGTTCAGCCGCAGAATCCAGTCACTCGAGCAATGGGTCGGCGCTGAACTGATTGACCGCAGCAGCTTTCCTCCGGTCCTGACCCCCGCCGGTCAACTGTTTCGCGAAGTCGCCGACGATGTTCTTGCCCGGCTTCTCGATACGCGGGCCATCATCCGCACTGAGCAGCGCATCGCGGGCAAGAGTCTGCAGATTTGCGCGGGACACACGATAGCCCTGAATTTCCTTCCGACATGGCTCAAAGCGCTCGCGCCCCAATTCGGTGAGGTACGGGCGCGCGTAATTCCGACGAACGTCCACGACTCGATTCTCATGCTCGTGAACGGCAATTGCGAGCTGATGTTTGCCTATCATCATCCGGAGCTCCCCCTCCATCTCGACGCCGCGAGGTACGAGCATCTCACCGTTGGTCTCGATACCCTGATGCCAGCCAGCAGGTCAAACGAGCGTTCGGCTCCCAAGTTCCGCCTGCCGGGGACCAAGCAACGTCCGCTGCCCCTTATCTCCTACACCGAAACAAGTTACTTCGGACGTTGCCAGGCGCTGCTGTTGAAGAAGGCATCGGACGCGCTGTCGTTGCGACTGCACTATGAGTCCGACATGGCGGAAGTTCTGAAGAAACTCGTCATGGAGGGGGAAGGCGTGGCCTGGCTCCCCAGGAGCACGATTACGAAAGAGCTTGCCGATGGCGATCTCGTACCGGCAGGGCCGGCGAGCTGGCACCTGCAGGTGGAACTGCGCGCATATCGTGATTCAACGAATCGCAGCGAATTCCTGGATACGCTATGGCATCACCTGCGCGCAGGCTCCGCCACGCTGGAATAGGGTTTTCCCGCGTTATGCGCCTTTCGCATGGGCGCATGTCGTAACAGCATCAGCGTTTTTTTGAACGTCCCTACCATCCGTTCTACGGTGAAAGTGCCGCTCCCAGCGCCGCTTTCATTTCTTCTCCCGCGCGTGGCCGTCACTTTCCATCGTCCACGCCGCTACAGGACGGATGACCATGAAGAATCGCCTTACCCTGAGCATCGCGGTAGCCATGCTCCTTGGAGTCGGAGCTGGGTACGCATGCCACACGAACATTGCTGACCCCGCCACGCTGAAAGCGGTTGCCGGCTACTTCTCGATTGTCACGGATATTTTCCTGCGTTTGATCAAGATGATCATCGCGCCGCTGGTCTTCGTCACACTCGTGTCGGGGCTGGCGGGGATGGATAGCGGCGACGATGTAGGCCGGATCGGGCTGCGCTCGGTTGGATGGTTCATCAGCGCATCACTCATCTCTCTGGCGCTCGGACTCGTCATGGCGAACGCACTGGAACCCGGCGCAGGTCTGCATCTGACTGAGAGTCCCAGCGAAGTGAACACGGGGCTCAACACGGCGGCATTGAACGTCAAGGACGTGATCACGCACGCATTCCCGACAAGCCTGCTGGATGCGATGGCGCGCAATGACATCCTGCAGATCCTCGTCTTCTCACTCTTCCTTGGCGTCGGCCTTAGCGCACTCACGCGCGACTCGCGCGTCGGCATCGTCATCCAGGCCATCGACGGAATGGTCCCTGTGATGCTTCGGCTCACGAACTACGTCATGCGTGCTGCGCCGCTTGGTGTCTTTGGTGCCATCGCCTCGTCCGTGACGCTGCGTGGCCTTGACGTGATCTACACCTACGGCAAGCTCATCGGGTCGTTCTACCTCGGGCTGCTGGTTCTCTGGGCAATTCTCATCGCAATCGGCTACGTTTTTCTCGGACGCAAGGTGGGGAGTCTGCTGAAGGCAGTCCGTGAACCCGCGATGATTGCATTCTCGACCGCAAGCAGCGAGGCCGCATATCCGCGACTCACCGAGCAACTGGAAAAGTTCGGCGTCGACAAGAAGGTGGTCGGCTTCACGTTGCCGCTGGGCTACGCATTCAATCTCGACGGTTCGATGATGTATCAGGCGTTCGCAGCGATCTTCATTGCCCAGGCCTTTGGCGTCCAGATGCCAGTGTCGCAGCAGATCTTCATGTTGCTGATTCTGATGTTGAGCAGCAAGGGAATGGCAAGTGTGCCGCGCGGGTCGGTGGTCGTCGTTGCGGCTGTCGCGCCGATGTTTCATCTGCCTGTCGCCGGCGTGGCTTTGGTCCTGGCGATCGACCAGATTCTCGATATGGGTCGCACGATGACCAACGTGATTGGCAATAGCGTTGCGACTGCTGTCATCGCGAAATGGGAAGCTGCACGCGAAGCAAAGTCGACGGACGCCTCCTTTGAGCAGGTGGAGGCCGGTGCACGATGAGCGCGACTGTGGCGGAAAGCCGGCGCAAGCTGGGCGTAGTCGGAGGATTGGGCCCGCTGGCAAGTGCCGATGTGTTCTTCAAGATCGTGAAGGCGACGCCTGCATCCTCCGACGCCGAGCATGCCGAGGTCATCTTCGAGCAGCGCCCGTTCAAGGGAGCCGGGGCGGGTAGTGCCGCGACGACGGAGCGCAAACTGTACATCTTCAACATGATCCGGGATTTCGAAAAACGCGGGGTAACGATGGCTGTGCTCCCGTGTTTTCTGAGTCACACGTTTATCGACGAACTGACAGCAAATACGAGCTTGCCTATTGTCGATATCGTCGAAGCAGTTCGCAGCCACGTGCAGCGAAAGTTCCCCGCCGCGAAGCGTATCGGCGTGCTCGCATCCGATTACGTCCGTGAAAAGCGGCTCTTTGAACGGTATTTCGCCTCCCCCGAATTCGAGGTCGTGCATCCGCGCACTGCCGACGATACCGATACGGTAACTAAAGCCATCTATGGGTCTGACGGTATCAAGAGCGGTAATCTCCGTGGCCGCCCTGTAGAGTTGCTGCGCGCTGCGTGCGAGAGCCTCGTGGATCAGGGCGTCGACGTCATCGTGCCGGGCATGACAGAAATCGCCCTCGTCGCCGAGGAAATCGGAAAGTTGCAGGTGCCACTTGTCGATTCCAACATGGCGTATGCGCAGTACGTCGTCTCTGGCCGTCCCAGTTCACCTGCCCCGGTTTTCAAGGTCGGCGTGGTGGGTGGCGTAGGCCCTGCTGCGACGGTCGATTTCCTTAACAAGGTCGTCCGTCATACGCCGGCGTCGCGCGACCAGGATCACATCAAACTTCTGGTTGAGCAGAATCCGCAGATTCCAGACCGAACAGGAAACCTGATCAGCGAAGGGGTGGACCCGACCGTCTCGCTCTACGCCACGTGCAAAAAACTGGAAGACGGTGGCGCAGACATCATCGCAATCCCCTGCAACACTGCACATGCGTTCGTTGACCGGATCCAGCCGTATCTTGGAATACCTATCGTCAACATGCTCACCGTCACGGTGCGCTACCTGCGTGATTCCTTTCCCGGCTTGCGCGATTTCGGCGTGCTGGCCACATCAGGCACGATCGGCAGCGGTGTCTATCAGAAGGCTCTCGAATCGCAGGGTCTGCACCAGATTGCCCCTGGCGCCGCTTTGCAGGCGCGTGTGATGGACGCCATCTACGGAAACAACGGCGTCAAGGCAGGTTTCACGACCGGTCAATGTCAGGAAGACATCATCGCAGCGGTCGAGGGACTGATTGCAGAGGGCGTTGAAGTGGTCCTCCTTGGATGCACGGAGCTCCCCATCCTCCTCCCGGCTGGCGAATTCGTCGGCCGTAACGGCGGGCGCGTGCAACTGGTTGACCCGACTGAAGTCCTCGCGAGGCAATGCATTGCTTACGCGAAGGGCGGCGCCACCAACTGAGCTGACACCGGCTCGCCACCAAAAGCTATCGTCGCCCGGTTCGAAAAAACGGACCGGGCGCGCCATCCGTCTGGCCATTTCCCTTGGAGCATCAAATGTCAGTTTCGACTCACCGTATCGAGCACGATCTTCTTGGCGATCTGCCGGTTCCGCAGGAGGCGTATTACGGCATCCATACCCTGCGCGCGCTCCAGAATTTCCCGATTACGGGCATTCCTATTTCGACGTACCCGAATCTGGTCAACGCGCTTGCCAGCGTCAAGGAGGCGGCAGCACTCGCCAATCGCGAGCTCGGCCTGCTGACGGAGCACAAACTGAAGGCCATCGTGCAGGCCTGCCGGGCGATTCGTCAGGGCGTGGCGCGTGACCAGTTCGTGGTCGACGTTATTCAGGGCGGCGCCGGCACGTCCACGAACATGAATGCCAACGAGGTCATTGCCAATCTCGCGCTGGAGTACCTCGGTTGTCAGCGTGGCGACTATGCAGTTTTGCACCCTAACGAGGACGTCAATCTGGGACAAAGTACCAACGACGTTTATCCGACTGCACTCAAAATTGCTGCTTACATGGGTATCGTGCAGCTCGTCCATGCAATGGGCGTGCTGCGTGCCTCGTTCGAACGAAAGGCGGAGGAGTTCAGAAACGACCTCAAGATGGGGCGGACGCAGCTGCAGGACGCGGTGCCAATGACGCTGGGCCAGGAGTTCAGTACCTTTGCCGTGATGCTAGGCGAAGACGAAGATCGCCTGATGGAGGCATCAAAGCTGATCTGTGAAATCAATCTGGGGGCGACCGCGATCGGCACCGGTATCAACACGTCGCCTGAGTACGCGCCTCTCGTATGCCGTCACCTTGCTTCGGTCACGGGAATTCCCGTCACCACTTCGCCGAATCTCGTTGAGGCAACACAGGACGTCGGCTCGTTTGTGCAACTGTCGGGTGTGCTGAAGCGCGTAGCCGTCAAACTCTCGAAGGTCTGCAATGACCTGCGGTTGCTCTCCAGTGGTCCACGGGCAGGCTTTGGGGAAATCAACCTCCCTCCCGTTCAGGCGGGTTCCAGCATCATGCCGGGCAAGGTGAACCCGGTTATCCCGGAAGTGATGAACCAGATTGCGTTCGAGGTGATCGGTAACGATGTAACGGTCAGTTTCGCAGCAGAAGCGGGTCAGTTGCAGCTGAACGCGTTTGAGCCGGTTATCGCGCACAGTCTCTTCAAGAGCGTCGCGCATCTTCGGGCGGGATGCCTGACATTGGCATCAAAATGCGTGGACGGCATTACCGCGAATCGTGAGCGACTGCAGTCACTCGTCGAGAACTCGATCGGCATTGTGACTGCGCTGAACCCCTACATCGGATATGTGAATGCAACCCAGGTCGCGCAGCAGGCACTCGTTTCCGGCGGGAGCGTCGCGGAGATTGTCATTGAGCGGGGCCTTCTCACCCGGGTACAACTGGATGAAATCCTTCAGCCAGCGATGCTGACCCAGCCCAGACAGTCCATCGTCTTGCGGTGATCAGGTGACGGGCGCCGGGGCCAGTCGCTGTCCGCCCCGGCTGCGAGCATGTTACGACCTCGCGTCCTCGACTGCCGACGATTTCAAGGGCTGCCGGTCTGCACCAGCTTTGGCTCGGCCATGCGCGTAACGACATGATGTCCCGCATCGTCCGTGAGGGGATAGTCCTTGTACGCTGAGAACGCATAGTTCAGGAGGCTGCCTGCACCTGTTATACGGTCGTTAGCCGTGGGTGCGCCCAGGATGACAGCGAACACGCGGCGCATCATCGGAGGGGCGGTCTGCTTCCGTTTTGCGGTGGCGACAATGCAATATCCTGCCGCCTGCGTATGACCAGTCTTCATGCCGTCGACGGAAGGGTCCTTCCCGAGCAGCCAGTTCTTGTTCCGTTTTTCGAACTTCCCATAGACGAAGTGCTGCTCGGATGAAAAGGTGTAGTACTGCGGGAAATCCTTGGTCAGGCGCATAGCCAGCGTGGAAAGGTCGCGGGCGGTCGAGTAGTTTCCGGGCGTTGTGATGCCTGAAGGCGTTGAAAAGTGGGTGTGGGCCATCCCGAGCTTTCTGGCGATGTCGTTCATCAGCTGCTCGAATCCGGCAGGCGTGCCGCCAACGCGCCTGGCCAGCACCAGGGCGGCATCGTTTGCCGATGCGGCAATGAGACCCTGAACAAGGTCTCTGACAGGTACCTGCTGCCCCGGCACCAGATACATTCTTGCCTCGTCGCCGCCGACCTCACCAATGTCTGCCGTGTTAACAGCCACTTTCTCGTCCCAACGCACCGATCCGTGCTTCAGGGCATCGAGTGCGATATATGCCGTCATGAGTTTGGTGAGCGATGCGGGCTGCCGCTTAGCGTCCGCGTTGTGTTCGAGCAGTATCTGGCCCGATTCGCCATCAACTAACATCCATGACGCTGCATGAATGTCATACGGTGGTTGTGCTGCAGCACTTGCGCCTGGTGCGCTGAGGCACGATGCACTGCCTATCGCGGTAAGCGAGAGCAGAAAAAGAGAGTTTGATAGCCGTGACGTCAAGGTTTGAAGCGTTGTGAATAGGTTGTGGTAAGACCGCACGCTGTGGACGCATCCTGTCGTGGGTGCTGCAGGGAATACGAACAGCCTGTATAGATGGGTCGAAGGCGGGCATGATAAGCGGAAATGGCCGGCCGCATGATGCCGCTCTCGCATGGATCCATGTCGAACTAGCACGATGCCAGCTACACAGACGAGATTTGCCAGTCTACGCGCCCGCCGCGCCGCTCGGTCTGTTTCAAGATGCGGAGGCGCCGAACGTCTGAAGCATTCCGGGAGCAGCCATCAAAGCTGTTGCAGCTTGACCGGCCGATGTGGGTCGAGAGTACGCATTCCCTCGCATCGGGTGCGACATTCGCCACCGCCGACATGCGAATGACGGAAATGCGACGTGGAGCTGCCTTGCAAACGCCGACAGCCGAACGTTGGGTATGGCCGAAATTTACGTATAGGTCATCGGGCAGCATGCGGTTGCGGACCGGCCGCCCGGGTGAAGGCTTCGTAAGATCGATGAAAGGCAATATTTGGCCGGCCGGGTATGAGCCCCGGGCGAATCCCACCGGAGCGGGCGTCGAGGTCGGATATCACAATCGAACTCCCATCATCCCTGTGGGAGACTGAGATGAATACCGAACAATCCCGTGAGGCATGGAACAAGGGCAAGCTGGTCGGGCAGAAGCCGCCGCTGAGGCCGAAAGACGTCTGGGCCATCCGGATCTACCTTCAGAACGCCCATGCTGTCCGCGATCTTGCCCTGTTCAACCTTGCAATCGACAGCAAACTGCGTGGTTGTGATCTTGTCAGTCTGCGAGTCCACGATGTCACGCACGGCAATCAGATCCTGTCGCGGGCGCAAGTCATCCAGCGAAAGACGCAGCGCCCTGTCCAGTTTGAACTGAACGAGTCGACCCGGAAGGCGATCGGCGCGTGGCTTGGAAAGGCTGCCCTGAGCTCGGAACAGTACCTCTTCCCAAGTCGGCTATCGACGTCCCCGCATCTTTCAACCCGGCAATACGCCCGGATGATACGTCGATGGGCAGATGCAGCGGGGCTTGATCCGACAGCGTACGGCACGCATTCGATGCGCCGTACGAAGGCGACGCTGATTTACAAACGCACCAAGAACCTCAGGGCAGTGCAGTTGCTGCTCGGCCATAGCAAGATCGAAAGCACAATCAGATACCTGGGTATCGAAGTCGACGACGCACTTGAGATTTCGGAGCAGACTGAAATCTAGCGCAGTTGGTTCTGGCCGCACTAAACGATGCTACATCGGGAATCGTGCGGCCGCGCTCCAGCACGGTTCTCTTGGGACAAAACCAGCCGGCCTGTGCCGGCGTCGCTGCCGCAGGACAACATCCTCGACACCGCTTCAGTCCGGAAAGCTGCCGGAAAGCCTGTGCGTTCGACTCGGCCCCGGCGGTCGTTGGTCCTTCACGGTGTCAGCGGCTGGTATGGGCTCCTCAGCTGACGACGGTCGGCCGGTCCGGGCGAACGACAGCTTTGACTGTCATCGCGCGGCAACGCACGACCCTGTCTGGAGAATATTCGCAGCGTGCTTGCGTCGTTGGGTGGACAGATGGCGGATGTGATTTCGCTGGTTCACTATGCAACGGATATCGAGGCCTTCATGACCACCGGCGACATTCGCCAGGAATTCTTTGCTGCGCCGTATCCTGTCACGACGACCGTTCAGGTCCAACGTCTATATCGGCCTGAACTTCTGATCGAGATCGCGGCGATCGCTGAAATTCCGCGCTCGCGGTTTCGCCACCCCGGGCCCGGCGACCAGGCACTATGTGAGTGATCCCGTTGAGCAAGCGGGCCTGGCAGCGCACCTTCTCACGCATTCGACATTCGACAGCCGCGCAAACGCACCACACCCACTAGAGTGACCACCTGTTTCGGGGTCGTCTGATTCAGCCTTGAATCGTGGGTCCCTTGCCTATGTCCCAGTTTTTGTCGACTTCTTCGGGTTGTTTTTTCGCATCCGTATAAGTGCCGAAAATGCCATTCCGAGGCAAAGCGCCGTCATCGGGGGGCGTGGTTGCACGAGTGACGGTGGTCGCTCGTTCTACAATGTAACAGGTGGGAAAACGAAAACAATTTTGCGGCAACAGCGACTACTGCCGAATCGAGGACACGGAGCGCAACGATCCTATGGTGGAATGAGGCCGTGCGACACGCGCGGAAAAGCGCTAAAACAAGTAGGAAAACAGGAAAAGAGGAGCACATGATGAAGCGAGTGATTGTGACCGGCGGCAGCGGCCTGGCAGGAAAATGGGTCGTCCAGAACCTGGTCGAGCACGGCTACGAGGTAATGAATCTTGATCGCGTGCCCATGGCAGCGCGCACGGCGCGCACGTTGATTACGGACATCACCGATGCTGGCCAGGTATTCAATGCACTGGCATCGAGCACGGCGCAGGGAGAATTCGCCGACGACCTCGAACCAAAGCCGATCGACGCGATTGTTCATTTTGCGGCGATCCCTCGCATCATGATAACGCCCGACAACGAGGTCTACCGGATCAACGTGATGGGCACGTACAACATCCTCGACGCAGCGTCGAAGCTTGGCATCCGCAAAGTGATCGTGGCATCGAGCGAAACCACATACGGTATTGTGTTCGCGCACCGGGATCGCAGTCCAGAGTACTTCCCGCTCGACGAGGAATACCCGGTGAACCCGATGGACAGCTACGCGACGTCGAAGGTTATCAACGAAGTGACGGCGAAGGCGTTTCACGCGCGCACCGGCTCTGACATTTACTGCTTTCGTATTGGCAACGTGCTCGAACCCAACGACTATGCGAAGTTTCCGGCGTGGCTCAAGGATCCAGCACTGCGCAAGAGGATTGCGTGGAGCTATATCGACGGCCGCGACCTTGCGAGCGCCTGCCGGCTCGCCATAGAAAAGGACGGCCTCGGCTTTCAAGTTATGAATGTCGCGGCCGACGACGTGTCGTCCGACGTACCCACCACGGAACTGCTCCGACGCTACTACCCCGGCGTGCCGCTCAGGAAGCAACTCGGCGAGTTCGAGACCCTGCTCAGCAACGAGAAGCTCAAGCACCTCCTTGGGTGGAAACAGCAGCACTACTGGCGCGAGGAAGCGAAAAGGATCGTCGAGTAGGCATGGCGGGTCGGCACCAGATCGGCCAGTCACGCCGTGCGAGTCTTCACTGATTGCTTTGCAACGACGGAGACCGGCGCAACGGCGTTGTTCCCAGAATCGGGGGCGGGGTCTTGGCGGTCGCTTGTCGCCGCTTTTCGGCGTACGACCGGTGTGCTGCCGTAAGCAGTTATGGCAGCGTCGACACACGAACGTCAGCAATGGCCGAAATTTGCGCGTTGAGCATCGGGCAGATTTCGGGCTGGAACGGCCGTAACGAACATGTACCGATGCACGGGGCTAGAGGCGCCTGTACTAGCCGGGTCGCATGAGGCGATGCGACAGAGGCGGGCAGACCATTGCGGCGGCCCCGGGTAGGAGTCAGGCGCCGACAGTGCGTCCTTCCCCGCGATAAGCGGCGTTATCGTGTTAGCGTCCTTCAGCGATGGCTGTTCTTCCCTTATTCAACCAAGCGGCGCTAGCGGTGTGCTTCGAAAACGTGAGCCAATCGTTTTTCCGAGATATTTTACAAAAGCCAAACGCCCGAGATGCGTGACGCAGTTACGAAGTGAAATTGAGCGCATCCTGGAACGGGAGCCTGATGTGCGCTTGGTGAGACTCGTGCAGATGGTTGGCATCGATACGAGCTTCTTCTACCGGAATTTCGCAGATGTGGCACTGCATCTGAGGGAGCGACGAGAGAGGGAAGCTCCCTTGAAGTGTTGGAGGGCTAACCTTCAGCTGGCGCGACGGCTTCTGGCGGCAAAACGTGAACTACTTGCACTGTCAACTTATGCTTGATTCCTCACCCCCGCACACACCGAAACCCCGCATACACATACTGATAATGCGGCTGAAACCAGTTGCGAAATTCCGGCCGCAGCATGCACCGCGCGGTACGCGCCGAGCCGCCCTTCAACACGTAGTGCTGGCCATCGAAGAAGTTGGCCGAATAGCCGGGATAGAACGGAAACGCTTCGAAACCCGGCAGCGCTTCGAATATCGTCGAGGTCCATTCCCAGCCGTTGCCAAACTGCCCTTGCGCGCCGAACGTGCTGACGTTGTCCGGATGCTCATCGACCGGCCGCGGATCCCAGTTCCGGAAATCGAAGTTGCCCGACGCCGCCTGCGGCGCACCGTGTGCAGCGCGTTGCCATTGCGCCTCCGTCGGCAAGACTTTGCCGGCCCAGCGCGCGTAGGCGCTCGCTTCGGCGTGGCTCACGTAGACGGGCCAGTCGAGCGGCAGGGGTACGTCGTCGAACATCGTGCGTAGCGTCCACGCGACGCGGCCATCTTCCGCCGTGCGTTGCGACCAGCCGGCGGGATGCTCGATGTGCTCCACCTGCTGCCACGCCCAGTCCTTCGGTGACCACCACTTCGGCTCGCGATAACCGCCGTCTTCGAGGAACTCGAGGAACGCACCGCTCGTGACCATGTATCGATCGATCTCGAACGCGGGTACGTCCACGCCCATTTCGCCGAACTCGTTGTCCCAGCCGAATCGGCCAGCCTCGCGCGACATGCCGAGCACGGTCCTGCCGGCAGGCACGCTGACCATCGACGACAACGAGTCGCGCCGCTCCGCGCGCGTCACCACCGGCTCGCGCAGCGCGGTGTTCTTCTGCGCGAGCGGCAACTGATGCAGCATGTACGCGAGTGTTTCCGCATGCATCAAGCGATGCTCGATCGCGACGTTCAGCAACTGCGTGGCCGCCTCGTCGCGCGCGGGGTTGCCAGCCTCGTCGAGCGCGGCGTCGATCTGCCGGCGTGCGCGAGTTGCATACTCGCGCACCGTGTCGAGCGATGGCCAATCGCCAGGTTGATCGGTAGGAAAGCCGCCGCCTACCGGATCGATGCCGAATGCGAACAGCTGATCTAGCTCCGGCGCGAAAGCCGGCAGATCGAACAGACGCTGGTCGAGCAGATTGCGATCGAAGGCTTCGAGATGGCCGATGTAGAACACGACGCGGTGACGTTCGCGGATCGGCCGTTCATACAGATAGTCGGGTCTGACGATCGCAAACAGGGCGTCGGTGACTTGACGCGCGTCGATCAGACGCTGTACGAGCGGGTGATGTGGGGCAGGGTCACGATTCATTTCGCCGGGTCTCCATGCAACACGGTTGCCGTGGGGGGACGGTCTGAAAACTCTACCCGCTCGCAGGTGGCGTGCCAAGGCGAAAAGCGGGTCCGTTCGACCCGCCTGGCCGCTCAGACCTGCCGCAACCCTTCGAGATCGACGATGCGAATATGCTTGCCCTGCGTGTCAATCAGGCCACGCTTTTGAAATCTTGACAGGGTACGGCTGACCGTTTCGAGCGTCATGCCAAGGTAGCTGCCCATGTCCTCGCGCGTCATGCGCAGATTGAATTCCGACCACGAGTAGCCGCGCTGCGCATTGCGCTGCGACACGTCGAGCAGGAAGGCGGCGACGCGTTCGTCGGCGGACAGCGAGCCGAGCACCATCATCTGCGCGGCCTCGCTGACGATCTGCGCGCCCAGCAGCTTGTGCATGCGCTCCTGGATCGAACTGATTTCGCGGCACAGCAGCTTCAGCGCGCTATATGGAACGATGCAGACCGTGCTGTCTTCGAGCGCGACGGCGCTGCACGCATGCACGTCCGCGCTGATGCCGTCGAGCCCGAGCGGCTCGCCGGCAAGCCGTAGACCGGTGACCTGCTCGCGGCCGTCGCGGTGGATCATCACGGTCTTCATCGAGCCGGAACGCACCGCGTAGATGCTGTCGAAGCGGTCGCCGCTGCGATACAGCGCTTCGCCGCGCGGCACCGAGCGCGCCGAGCAGATCAGCGTTTCGAGCTTCGGCAGCTCCTCCGCCGACAGCCCCTGCGGCATGCAGATCTGGCGCATCGAGCAACTCGAACAGCGCGCGGCGGTGCGTGCGGTTGCGCGTAACGCCACGGCCCCGCGGCTGCCGCGCGCGGGAGAGTCGGCGGCGCGCTCGGCGTTGCCAGCCGAGCGGGTCGAGGAACGGGTCACAGCAGTGGGATTCAGCATGTTGTGCGCGCGATTTTTTGGGTAGTGAAATTGTCCCACCCGCTATGACGAGCAGCCGGCGGCAAAATGGCGCGTGCTCGTGCAAAAGTGGGAAGGTGAGCCGTAGCGGGTTATGTCGACGGCACGCGTCGACGGGTGTGGCGGTTCGGCTCCGGCAGCGCAGCGTATGGCGCGCCGCCTTGCGAGCGATGAAAGAGTCAGGCGGCTTCCTTGTCGGTGCCCGCAGCGGACGGTATGAGCAGAACGGGCAGCGTGGCCTGGCGCACGCAGCGTTCGGCGACGCTGCCGAGAATCAGTCGCTGAAAGCCACGCCGGCCGTGCGTGCCCATCACGAGCAGATCGGCGTTGAATTCGGCCGCAGCCTTCAGCACGATCTCGGCGACATCGCCGAGCGACGAAGCCTCGGAGACCGCCGGGTCACCCTTCACACCCTGCTCGGCCATCGCTTTCGAAAACTCGGCACGCAGCTCCTGGCCTTCCTCGATCAGACGGTTGCGCAGGATCGACGGGTCGTAGCCGGGCGCCTCGAAGTACATCGGCGTGTTTTCGACGACGTAAAACGGCCGCAACACCGCACCGTTTGATTTGGCGAGATTGAGTGCCGCTTCGAACGCACGGCGTGAGGTATTGCTGCCGTCGACCGCTACAAGAATGCGTGTGTACATATCGGCTCCACGTCAGAAAGGCGTCCGCCGCATTGCTGGCCGCGGCAGGGTTGATTGACCTTTTATACCAATGAAGCTTAGATGGTTGCCGGAAAGGATGCACCCGACCTGGATGTAAATCAAACATTTGCCAAATATTCGGGGCTTCGCGCGGCCATAATGGCGGCCGCGGCGGCGCGCGCAGGCGGCCTCGCGTGCATACAGTCCGCATAAGTTTCATGAAGCCGGAACAAGGTTGGCCTTACAATCAGACCATATTCAGACAAGCTGCCTAGTCCGCTGATGAACGATCGAAAAACCAAGGGCTTACCCGACCAGATCTACGGCGACATTCTCAACCGCATCCTCGAAGGCGAGTACAAGGAAGGCGAGCGATTGCCGACCGAGCACGCGTTGGCGGAGCGTTTCGCCACATCCAGGCCGACCGTGCGCGAGGCCCTTGCGCGGTTGCGGGCCGACGGCATCATCTCGACGCGGCACGGCTCCGGCACGACCGTCGCGCGGCGGCCCGACCCCGATGTGCGCCGCTTCGCACCGCTCGAGACGTTGTCCGATATCCGCCGCTGCTATGAATTTCGCATCGTGACCGAGGCGGGCGCGGCCGCGCAGGCGGCGCTGAAGGCCGACGCCGACGACATCGCCGCGATCCAGCATGCGTGGGACGAGCTCGAGCGCATCATCGAGGCGCAGGGGATCGGCGCGAAGGACGACTTCCTGTTCCACCAGGCGGTCGCGCGCGCGTCGAAGAACCCGTTTTTCATCACGGTGATGTCGTTCATCGAGGAACAGATCCTGTTCAGCATGAACCTGTCGCGCAACCTGTCGCTCGTCAAAACGGTCGAGCGACAGCGGCTCGTGCAGGCCGAGCACATGGCTGTGCTCGACGCGATCCGCCGCAAGGACGCGGCGGGCGCGGAAGCGGCGATGCGCGCGCATCTCGAGAACGCGCTCGAACGGATGTTCGGTTCCTGAGTCTGCGCGCGCGGGGGAGGGTGTCGCGACTTTCGTGATGCCGGGTTCCAGCGCGATTCAAGCCGCGACGGCGACTCTTCCGAACAGTGAGGTCAGCGTTTTCTCGTTCACCGCGACGTCGAGCGCGACGGCCCGCTCGACGCCGATCTGCAGCGGCGCGCCAAGCCGGCCGATGTCGAGGCCGGCACGGCGCAGCATGCGTTCGATCGGCGTGGTGGTCACCGTGACGTAATGCGTGATCCCCATGCGCTGCGCGAAACGCATCACTTCCTGAATCGCACGGATCGTCATATCCGTGAAACCAAACGACTGTGCCTCACCGCCGGTTTCGATCGCCCAGCGGCTCAGCTCCCAGATGTGCCGCCCGACCGGCGCCGCCGCGCCATGCAGCAGCTGCGGGAAAGTGTCCTTCAGCATATTGGGACCCTCGGTCGGCATCAGGCGCCAACAGCCGCGCAACTGTTGGTTTTCGCCCTGAATCAGCATGTAGTACGGCCCGAGCGCGTCGTAGCCGTCAATCTCCATCCCCGCGATGGTCGGGATTTCCCAGCCGAGCCGGCCGTGAAAGACCCGGGCCCGCAGGCGGTACATCTCGTTGATCAGCTCGTTGTCGAATTCCTGCCGCATTCCAATTCGGATCGTGGTTTGCATGACGTTCTCCTGTACGTGTTGGGGGGCTGCCAAATACGCAGGAAAACTTATGCATTCTGAATCTTTGCGCCACCTACCTACCTGGATAGGTGTGGATGCTTATCGGGTATCGCAGAATTCAAACTCGTATCCGACCACAAACTACAAGGCTCTAAAATGGAACTCATCGACAATCACTGGCAGCCGCAAACCCACCTCCACGCGCGTCCTTCGGAGGTGTCTTCGGCAGTGGATCGTGTTCTGATCATTGCCTACCGCAAGAAGAAAAAAGAGAGCCAGCGCCGCTTCTGGGCTCGCTTTGGCGTCACGCAATCGCGCGGCAGCCGCTTCGAGTCGGGCGCGGAGATCCCGGCGCCGGTGTCGATCCTGCTGGGTCTGTATTTCATGAAAACCGTGTCGGACGCCGATCTGGGCCGCGCCGAACGCGTGATGTACAGCCGCGACGCCGCCGCGCTGCTCAACCCGGGTCAATAAGCCCGAGCTGCGCCGCAATCACGGCTGCCGCACGCCGCGAATTCACGCCGAATTTGGTCCTGATGTTTTTCATGTGGAAGTTCACCACGGCTTCCGAGCAACTCAGGATGTGCGATATCTCCCAGGTGGACTTGCCGCGTGCGGTCCATTTCAGACATTCGCGCTCGCGCGGCGTGAGCTTCGGCAGTAAGGTCTGCGCATGCGAATTCAGATGCTGCCTGCTGGTGTCGATCACCAGGTCGCGCAACAGCACGAGATTCGGCAACGCGGCGTTTACATGGCGGCGAAAGCCGTCTGACGGCTTGTCGTCGTTGACGAAACACATCATGCCGGCTTCCTGATTCGGCCCATGAATCGGCAGCGTCACGCCGGCGCCCAAGCCGTACGAGCGAGCTTCCTCGTAGAGGGATTGCTGCGCAGGGGTGGCGAAGATCTCTGGCGTCCAGATCAGGGGCCCGGAGCGTGACAGGCAGTGCGCGACCGTCGGGTCGAAATGAACCATGCCTTGCTCGTCATACGCCTGGCGCCATGCCGGTGCGTAAGTGCTGCGCAGGTAAGCGTCCTCGAGACGCATGGTTGGCCGCGGCAGCATCGCGACCAGAATCCTGTCGAAGCCCCACGTTTCGGAGAGGCCCGTAATCACGCCGAACCATTCCGCCTCGTTGGCGGCGTCCAGTAGCGGTGCCATCTGCTCGATAAAGTGTAGCGACAATTTTTTGACTCTCTCTGGCTCGCGAACGGCCCATTCGCGGTTAATGGCGGGCAAACTTCGGTCCGCTCTTTTAGCCCGCATAATCTATCACTAAAAACTAAAACGCAACGCGCCGCTGCTCCGCGGGGTAAACGATAGCTGCCGCCAGCCTGCAAGGGCGGCGTTGCCCATCACTATGCTGATTGAAATAAATCTTTCACCCGCCCGGGATTCGCACGTGATTAATGCGGCTAATCGGCCCCCGGCGACCGTATTTTAATGCGCTTCATTGACAGCATTATTTCCGCTGCACTTTTAAATTAATCGTATTTACGCGGTTATCCGGGAAAGCGGGTTATTGCTCGCCGCCGCCTTCGTGCCCAACAAAGAGCCTACACCGACACCACATAGGGCGCAGACAGATCTATTGTCGTACAAAAGAAAATTTCGTGGTCTGAGCCTGACAGTCCGGCACTGACAGCACGCTGGCGCGATCGTCGCACGCCGGTTGTTTGACAACATTGTGACGCCGATGCTACCGTGAAACTCCCGCCTTGCACGTTTCCGCGTCAACCATCATGAACGAATCTCCGCTCAGCGTCGGCGAGTTCGCCGCGTCGGTGATGGCCGTGCCGCCGCTCGCGCGCCGCGCCGACTACACGCTCGACCCTGCGCAGAACCTCGCGCTGATCCGCCATATCGAAGCGGGTGGCGTGCGCACGCTACTTTATGGCGGCAACGCTAACCTCTATCACGTCGCGGTCAGCGAATACCGCGAGCTGCTGGACCTGCTCGCCGATGCCGCGAGTTCCGGGACGCGCGTGATTCCGGCGCTCGGTCCCGACTACGGCAAGATGCTCGATCAGGCGCGCATCCTCGCGCAAACGCGTTACCGTACCGCGATGGTGCTGCCGCTCGGCGGCTTGACGACGTCCGACGGCGTCGAGGCGGGCCTCACGCGGATCGCCGACACGGCCGGCATGCCGCTTACGCTGTACATCAAGGATGAAAACTACGTCGAAGTCGACACGCTCGCGCGGCTCTTCGAGCGTGGTACGTTGAGCGCGGTCAAATATGCGATCCCGCGCGACGATCCCGCCGACGATCCGTATCTGCGCAGGCTGCTGCAAAACGTGCCGGCCGCGCAGATCGTGTCGGGAATGGGCGAGCGGCCGGCGCTCGTGCATCTGCGCGAGTTTGGACTCGCCGCCTGGACGACCGGCAGCGGCTGCATCGCACCGAGCATGGTGATGGCGCTGCTGCGCGCGGTGCAGAACGGCCGCAGCGCCGCTAGCCCCGATCGCGCCGATCACGACCTCGCCGAACGTCTGTACGATGCGTTCATGCCGCTCGAAACGCTGCGCAACGACATCTCGCTGATCCGCGTGCTGCACGATGCGATCACGTTTGCGGGCCTCGCCGACATGGGGCCTCTGCTACCGCCGCTCAGTTCGACGCCGCGCGAGCATCATGCGAAGATCACGCAGACCGCGCACGCGCTGCTCGCCCTCGAGCGCGAGTTCGCGTCAACCCACCCGAACCGCTCCGACCCGCAGGCAAGCGCATGACCGACAACAGCCGACGCTATCCCGATTCCTCCATCCGCGTGTTCGACCCGCGCTTCAAATCGCTGATTCTCGCGTCGGCGTCGGTCGAATGTTTGTATCAGGGCACGCGCTGGTCCGAGGGGCCGGTGTGGTTCGGCGATGGCCGCTATCTGCTGTGGAGCGACATTCCGAACGACCGCATCCTGCGCTGGGACGAAACGACCGGCGCGGTCAGCACGTTCCGTCAATCGTCGAACAACGCGAACGGCCATACGCGCGATCGCGAAGGGCGTCTCGTCAGTTGCGAGCACCTGACGCGGCGTGTGACGCGCACCGAGTACGACGGCTCGATCACCGTGCTCGCCGATCGCTATCAGGGCAAGCGCTTCAATTCGCCGAACGACGTCGTCGTCAAATCGGACGGCTCGATCTGGTTCACCGACCCGACCTTCGGCATCGAAGGCTTCTACGAAGGCGAGCAGCAGCAGTCCGAGTTGAAGGCGTGCGTATATCGGATCGACGGGCAGTCGGGCGAGGTGTCGATGGTCATCGACGACGTGCTCGCTCCGAACGGTCTCGCGTTTTCACCGGACGAATCGCTGCTGTACGTCGTCCAATCGCGCGGCGAGCCGCGCAAGATCCGCGTCTTCGATGTCGACGCCAATGGCAAAGGCACGACGCTCTCGAACAACCGCGTGCTGATCGACGCAGGCCCGGGCACGCCCGACGGTTTTCGTGTCGACGTACACGGCAACTTGTGGTGCGGCTGGGGCATGGGCACCGACGAGCTCGACGGTGTGCGCGTGTTCACCGCGCAAGGCGAGCCGCTCGGTCATATCGCGTTACCGGAGCGTTGCGCGAACGTCTGTTTCGGCGGACGGCATCGAAACCGTCTGTTCATGGCGGCGAGCCACGGGTTGTATTCGCTGTTCGTGAATACGCAGGGTGTGCGCGGCGGCTGAGCAGTTGTCCGCTTACCAGACAACATGTGTTGCAGCCGGATCGGCCGCTCGGGTTTGCCCTTAAGGCGCGTTGCCAGGTGTTGAGCGACAAGGATTGCACGTCGAATTGGCCGTTTGCGCGCGCCTTGCGCCGTCATGACTATTTGCTTGACATCGGCTGTTGCGCTTCGCTATGTTCCGTTGGTAGAAAGACACCGCCCGCAGCGCACCGACCGGCGGGCTTCCATACCAAGAAGCGAGGAGACGCAATGACTGTATCGCACAGGTTGTCGCTCAAGCTGGTATCTCTCTGTATCGCCACGGGCGCCGCCTTTACCCCTGCCGCGCATGCGGCCGATCCGGTCACGATCAATATCGTCGACGTGGCCGGCGATCTTCAACTCACGCAGAAGGGCTTCGAGGCGTTCAAGGCGAAGTATCCGAATCTCGTCGCGAACATCACCTACACGAACGCGCCCGCACCGCAATTGCCCGGCAAGATCAAGGCGATGCAGGCCGCGGGCCGCTCCGACATCGACCTCGTGCTGACCGGCACCGACGCGCTCGCGGCCGGCATCGAACAGAACCTGTGGATCAAGCTGCTGCCCGACAACGCGGCGCAGTTCCCCGGCGTACTCGACAAGTACGCACCGGGCCCGCGCAAGATGCAGGATCTCGCGCAAGGCTTCGGGCTCGAGGTTGCGTATATGCCGGCCGGTCCGCTGCTCGAATACAACCCGGCCAAGGTCAGCGATCCGCCGAAGACGCCCGAGCAACTGCTGCAATGGTGCAAGGCTCATCCCGACAAGCTGATCTACGCGCGACCGGCGAACTCGGGTCCTGGCCGCACCTTCCTGATGGGCTTGCCCTACGTGCTCGGCGACAAGGACCCGCAGGATCCCGTGCACGGCTGGGATAAGACGTGGGCGTTCCTCAAGCAGTTGAACGACTGCATTCCCTACTATCCTGGCGGCACCTCGGCGGTCATGAAAGAACTGGGCGAGGGCACGCGCGACATGACCGTGAGCGTGACCGGCTGGGACATCAATCCGCGCGCGCTCGGCATCGTGCCGGCCGAATTCCGCGTGCAGCCGTTCGACAACATGACATGGGTCAACGACGCGCACTACATGGTGATTCCGAAGGGCGTGCCGAAGGAAAAGCTCGACGTGCTGTACAAGATGATGAACTTCATGCTCGAGCCCGCGCAGCAGGCGCTGACCTACGACGACGGCTATTTCTATCCGGGCCCGGCGATCAAGGGCATCACCGTCGAGCAGGCGCCCACGCATAGCCAGGAGGTGCTGCAAAAGTATGGCCGCCCCGAATACGCGAAGATGTTGACCGATCATCCGCATGCGTTGCCGCTGAATGCAGCGGCGATGGTCGCGGCCTTCAAGAAGTGGGATAGCGACGTCGGCGCGCAGAAGACCCGTTAGGCCTTCGCCGATGCGACGGGAAATGGGTCGAAACGCAGCGCGGTGGTACCTCACGCGGATCAGGAAACCGCTATGAAGCATCACTTTGAGCAGTTGCGGCTCGATTCGGTGAGCCGCAGTTTCACGAACGCGCAAGGCCACGCGATCGCCGCGCTGCAGGGGCTCGATTTGACGATCCGGCGCGGCGAGTTCATCGCGTTGCTGGGGCCGTCGGGTTGTGGCAAATCGACGGCACTGAACTGCATCGCCGGATTGCAGCCGCTCACCGGTGGCGGGATCTGGCTCGACGAGCGGCGCATCGACGTGCTGCCGCCGGAAAAGCGCGGCTTCGGCATGGTGTTCCAGAACTATGCGCTGTTTCCGCATATGAGCGTGCTCGACAACGTCGGCTTCGGGCTGAAGATGCGCGGCGTCGGCAGGAGCGAGATCGCGCGGCGCGCGCGCGAGGCTTTGCAACTCGTGCAACTGACGGGTCATGAGCATAAGTTGCCCGGTCAGCTGTCCGGCGGCCAGCAGCAGCGCGTCGCGATCGCGCGGGCGATCGTGATCGAGCCGCCGCTGATCCTGATGGACGAGCCGCTGTCGAATCTCGATACGAAGCTGCGCATCGAAATGCGCGCGGAGATTCGCCGCATCCACACGCAGCTCGAACGCGCGACGCTGTACGTCACGCACGATCAGGACGAAGCGCTGTCGATGGCCGATCGCATCGTCGTGATGAAAGAGGGCGTCGTGCAGCAGGTCGCAACGCCGAAGGAAGTCTATACGCGTCCGCGCAATCTGCATGTCGCGCGCTTCATGGGCTATCGCAATGTCGCCGAGTTCACGCTGGAGGGCATGCAGGGCGATGGTGTCGTGGTCAGTGTGAACGGCGTGCGGCTCGTCGGCACGCCGATGGCGGGCTTCGACGGCAAGCGCGTGAGCGTCGCGCTGCGTCCCGAAGACATGGAGCGCGCCGAGCCCGGCGCGGACAACGCGTTCGATGCGTTGATCGACGCGGTCGAATACGGCGGCCACGATTCGCTGCTGCGCGCGAAGACGGCGTTCGGCGACGTGTGGGCGCGCGTGACCGGCGAATGCGCGGAGGGCGAGCGCATCACGCTGCGCGTGCGGCCGTCGTGCGTGCTCGTCTACGACGCCGAGTCTGCATGAACACGCCGACGCTGTCACCGCCATTGAGACAGCGCGATACCAAGGCGTGGCTCGTCGCGCCCGCGCTGCTCTTCATCGTCGCGCTGTTCATCTATCCGTTCGCGTATGGTCTCGCGCTGTCGTTCCAGCCGATGAACGGCGGCGGCGTGTGGGCCAACTATCTGACGTTCTTCACCGACACGTCGATGTGGCCGACCATCCTCGTCACGCTGAAGCTCGCGGTGCCGGCTACGCTGATCAACGTCGGCGTGTCGGTGCCGGTCGCGTTCGCGCTACGCCGCTACTCGCGGTATCAGAAGATCGTCACGACATTGCTGGTGATTCCGGTGACGCTCGGCACCGTGCTGATCGCCGATGGCATGCTCACCTACTTCGGTCCTCACGGCTGGCTGCCGCAGGCATTGCAGGCGTTGCATCTGTACACGCAGGAAGTGCGGCTCACGCATAACTTCACGGGCGTGCTGCTGTCGCTGATCGTGTCGGGTTTTCCGTTCGCGTTTCTGCTGACGCTGTCGTACGTGACCGGCATCGATCCGACGCTCGCGAGCGCGGCCGCGACGCTCGGCGCGAATCCGTGGCAGCAGTTTCGCCGCATCTATCTGCCGCTGCTCGTGCCGGGGCTGACGATGGCCGCGTGTCTGTCGTTCGTGCAGGCGTTCTCGGTGTTTCCGTCGGCGGTGCTGCTCGGCGCGCCCGCGGGTCCGACGCGCGTGATGTCGATTGCCGCGGCCGAAGCCGCGTTCGAGAGCTACGACTATTCGCTCGCGTCGGCGATCGCGATGGTGATGGGCTTCGTGCAACTGCTGGTGGTCGCCGCGCTGCTCGGTGCGCGTCGCTGGTTCTATCGTGGTCCCGCAACCGGAGGCAAAGGCTGATGACGACCGATCGTCGCGCGGCGCAGCCCGACTGGTCCGGGCCCACGTCCGCATCACAACAGCCGGGTGATGGTGCCCGCGAGCCTGCCCAACACGCGCGTCAGCGCGCCAACCTGCCGGGCCGCATCTGGCAGGCGCTGGTGTGGGCCGTGATGGCGTTCTTCCTGATCAACGTCGTGCTGCTGATCGCGACCGTCGCCGTGAATTCGATCGCGACGCGCTGGTTCGGCACCGCGTTGCCGCAAGGCTTCACGCTGCACTGGTATGCGCAGGCATGGCGCGACTTCCAGCTAGCGAGCGTGCTGTGGGTGACCGTGCAGGTAGTCGGCGCGGTCGTGCTGCTGTCGGTGCTGCTCGGCGTGCCGGCCGCGTATGCGCTCGCGCGCGTGCAATTCCCCGGCAAGCGCCTTGCGATGCTGATTTTCCTGCTGCCGCTGATGGTGCCACCCGTCACCTACGGCATTCCAATGGCGACCGCGATGTACAAGGTCGGTCTCGCCGGCACACTATGGGGCGTGATTCTTGCGAACCTCGTACCGGCGCTGCCATTCGTGATTCTCGTGATGACGCCGTTCATCGAGCAGATCGATCCGAATCTCGAATCGGCCGCGCGCATTTTCGGCGCGAACACGTTCCGCTATTTCCGTTACGTGCTGTTGCCGCTGCTCGTGCCGGGTATGCTGGCGGCTGCGCTTCTTGTGCTGGTGCGCACGATCGGCATGTTCGAGCTGACTTTTTTTACGGCCGGTCCGGCGACGCAAACGCTGGTGGTCGCGTTGTACTACGCCGTGTTTTCGACCGGCGTGCGCGCGCCGCAATCGATCGATGCGATGGCCATGATCTATATGGCGATCACGTTGATCTGGGTGCTGATCGCTCTACAATTCGTGAGCCCGACGCAGATCGTTTCGCGCGTGAAAGAACAGAGGCGCTGACCCAAGGTCGGCGACAATCGTGGAGTAGACGTTGACGAAGAGAAAGACCCCCGAGGAATTGCGCAGTCATCGCTGGTACGGCGCGAACGATCTGCGTTCGTTCGGGCATCGCTCGCGCACCGCGCAGATGGGCTACAACCGCGAAGAATACGCGGGCAAGCCGGTCATCGCGATTCTGAACACGTGGAGCGAGATCAATCCGTGCCACACGCATTTCAGCCAGCGCGTCGAGGAAGTGAAACGCGGCATCTGGCAGGCCGGCGGCTTCCCGATCGAACTGCCGGTGCAGACGCTGGCCGAGCCGTTCCAGAAGCCCACCACGATGCTGTACCGCAATTTCCTCGCGATGGAAGCCGAGGAGATGCTGCGCTCGTATCCGGCCGACGGCGTCGTGTTGATGGGCGGTTGCGACAAGACCACGCCCGCGCTGCTGATGGGCGCGATCTCGATGGACCTGCCGGCAATCTTCCTGCCCGCCGGTCCGATGCTGCGCGGCAACTGGAACGGCGTGACGCTCGGCTCCGGTTCCGATTCCTGGCGGTACTGGGCCGAACTGCGCGCGGGCACGCTGACGCCCGACGACTGGCAGGGGGTCGAGGGCGGTATTGCGCGTTCGCCCGGGCACTGCATGACGATGGGCACCGCGTCGACGATGACGAGCGCGGCCGAAGCGCTGGGCTTTACGCTGCCAGGATTCGCGTCGATCCCCGCGCCCGATTCGCGTCATGCGCAGATGGCCGCGAAAACCGGCATGCGGATCGTCGAGATGGTGTGGGAGGATCTGAAGCCGTCGGACCTGATTACGGCGGCATCGGTCGATAACGCGGTGACGACCTGCGTCGCGCTGTCCGGCTCGACCAATTCGGTCGTGCACATGATTGCGCTTGCACGGCGCGCGGGCATCGAGTTGACGCTCGATCGCTTCGACGAAATCGCGCGCCGCACGCCGGTGCTCGCGAACATCCGGCCGACCGGCGCGTACCTGATGGAGGACTTTTTCTACGCGGGCGGTTTGCGCGCGCTGCTCGCGGAATTGGGCGAACTGATCGACGGCTCGCAGAAAACCGTGAACGGCCGCACACTCGGCGAGAACCTCGCAGGCGCGCGCATTTTCAACGACGACGTGATCCGCCGCCGTGGCAATCCGCTACTGCGCGACAGCAGCCTCGCGGTGCTGCGCGGCAATCTCGCGCCCGACGGCGCCGTGATCAAACCCGGCGCGGCCGAGCCGCATCTGCTCGTGCATACGGGCCGCGCGGTCGTGTTCAGCGACTACAACGACATGGCCGCGCACATCGATGACGACGCACTCGACATCGACGAAAGCTGCGTGCTCGTGCTGCAAAACGCGGGTCCGGTCGGCGCGGGCATGCCCGAGTGGGGCCAACTGCCGATTCCGCGCAAGCTGCTGCAAAAAGGCGTGCGCGACATGGTGCGTATCTCCGATGCGCGGATGAGCGGCACGAGCTATGGCGCGTGCGTGCTGCACGTGGCGCCCGAGTCGTTCGTTGGCGGGCCGTTGGCGCTGGTGCGCAGCGGCGATCTGATCGAACTCGACGTGCCGCGCCGCAGGCTGACGCTGCACGTATCGGACGAAGAGCTCGCACGCCGCAAAGCCGCGTGGATCAAACCGGCGGCGCGCTTCGAGCGCGGCTACGGCGCGCTGCATCAGGCCCACGTGATGCAGGCGGATCAAGGCTGCGATTTCGACTTCCTGCAGCGCGGCGGCGCGAGTCCCGACGGTTCGGTCGAGCCGGAGATTCACTGAGGCTCAATACCCCACGCGATAGACGCGCCCCGTCTGCGCGCCTTCGACGCTGCGCAGATAAGCGAGCGCAGCGCGTTGCGCGCTGACTGGCTCGAAGCCGCGAAAGAACGGCGCATAAGCCTCCATCGACTCGGTCAGCACGGTCGGACTCACGACGTTGATGCGCAGCCCGCGCGGCAGTTCGATCGCCGCGCCGCGCACGAAGCCTTCGAGCGCGAGATTGACGGTCGTCGCGCTCGCGCCCTGAAGGATCGGCTCATCGCCGAGAATGCCGCTCGTCAGCGTAAACGAACCACCGTCGTTCACATACGGCAGCGCCGCGAACACGACGTTGATCTGACCCATCAGCTTGTCGCGCAGCCCGACCCAGAACTGCTCGACGCTCATCTGCGGCAGCGGACCGAAATGCACCTTGCCGGTCGCGGTGACGACGCCGTCCACCTTGCCGATGTCGCGAAACAGCCGCTCCACGCTCGGCGGGTCCGTGCTGTCGACGTGATATTGCCCGCGCGTCGCGCCCACCTCGATCACTTCGTGACGCTCCTTCAGCTCCGCGCTAATGGCCTGGCCGAGCGTGCCCGTGGCACCGATGACGACGATTCTTTTCATCTGCAACCCCGTTAAACGAATCAACGTTAAACAAAGCAAAGCACGCACCAGAATAAAACGGTGCGCGCTACGTCACTGCCTGATTAATTGGAATAAACGTGTCGATTCAACCGCGCGCATAAAGGGATGATACGCGCGCCCGCTTATTTGAGCCGCTGTAATTCGATCACGCGCGCGGGCCGCAAATGATTGAGCGCGTAATGGATGCGGCCGCGATCGTGGCGCTGTCCGACCGGACGCGGGTCGTTGTACTGCAGGTCGGGTGAGAGGACGACGAGCGGCTCGGCCATGCCCTTGTCTATCATCGTGTAGCCCGGCTCGAGCGCGAGCAGCAGATGATTGCCACCGACCCGGCTGTCGAAGCCGGCCATGCCGTCGAGCGACTCGGGCACGCTGTTCTCGAGCGTCGCATTGCTGGTGGTGATCTCGTCAGGCGAAATCGCGCCGCGGCCCGCGAGACGCGCGGCTTCGTAGTTCTTGCCGTCGGTGTCGACCGTGCTGTCGTGCGTGCGGTCGTTGTGCAAGTCCGTGGTTCGTGGGGCCTTCGGGTCCGGTTGCGTGCCGGCGTTTTCGGGTTTGCGGATCGCGCTGTTCATCGTGCATTCTCCTGAAGAGGACATGGTCGGAGAAGGGAGCAAAAGCCGTTCCGACTGATACGTCGCCGCTATGCGCGGGACTTGCAATGCGTATGACGTCCGCGATTCTTTTCGTTTTTTTTAATGGACGCGTATTTTCTACAGAGTATCATCTTACTCCGGCGAGCGATGCGCGGTGAATTTGACGTCATGCTCCGGCTGTTCCATCATGGTCGTAAATAACGAACAAACAAATGGCCGCGCGACTGAAAACATGTTACGGGGCTTCAGGGGCGGGTGACTCATGCACTTCGATGCTGCATTTACACATCGCGGCTATCTGTTGAATTGCGAACCGGCGCGTGCAGGCGACGGATCCTGGCAACCGTATGTGGTGATTTCTCGCTCGAGCGACGGCGAACTGGTCGCCAACCGTTTCTTCCCCACCGAGCTACGCTTCTCCGACGAAGCCGCCGCGATCGCGCATGCGCGCGATTGGGCCGTGCGCTGGATCGACGCGAGCAGCCTGACTATCTGAGGTCAGGAAACAGCGCGTGCGCGCCGCTGCGCACCAACGCAAGTCGACGCAGTCAACCTGGGCCGCCCTGCGCGCTGCCGCGCGGGCCGCGTTAAAACGCGGTAATCTTTGCTGCATAACCATTTCGAACCGTGCACGCCGCACGTCGCCGTCTTTTATGCCCAACGCGCCTTCCCATAACTGGGGCCTCGAACAGATCGTCGCCGACCTGCGCGCCTCGCGCGAACAACTGCATCGCACGCGCCACCCGCTCGGCATTCGCGAGTTGCCGTCGCGCGAAGCGGTGGTGAACATCGTGGCCGGCCTGCGCGCCGCGATGTTTCCGACGCATTACGGCGCGCCCGATCTAACCGACGAGACCGTCGACTACTACGTGGGTCACACGCTCGAAAGCACGTTGCGGCTGCTGGCCGAACAGATTCGCCGCGCGCTGCGCTACCTGCCTGAGTACGGCGCGACGCCCGACGCGGAGTTGCGGGAGCGCGCATTCGCGGTGGCGCGCGAGTTCGCGACGCAGCTGGCGGGCATACGCGCGATGCTAGTCAGCGACATCCAGGCTGCGTTCACCGGCGACCCCGCCGCGCAGCACATCACCGAGATCCTGCTGTGCTATCCGGGCGTGTGGGCGATGACCCATCATCGGATCGCGCATGCGCTGCATCGGCTCGGCGTGCCTCTGCTCGCGCGCTTCATCAACGAGATTGCGCATTCGGCGACGGGCATCGACATTCACCCGGGCGCGACGATCGGGCCGAGCTTCTTCATCGATCACGGCACCGGCGTGGTGATCGGCGAGACCGCGATCATCGGCGAGCGCGTGCGCCTGTACCAGATGGTCACGCTCGGCGCGAAGAGTTTCGCGGCCGACGAGGACGGCACGCTGATCAAGGGCAACGCGCGGCATCCGATCGTCGAGGACGACGTCGTGATCTACGCGGGCGCGACGATTCTCGGGCGCGTGACGATCGGGCGTGGCTCGGTGATAGGCGGCAATGTGTGGCTCACACATAGCGTGCCACCGGGCAGCAGCGTATCGCAAGGCAAGGTCCGCGAAGGAGAGCGCACTGACAACCGGCGGCAGTGACGCACCGTGGCGCTTAGCTGATTCGCCAATGCCTTAACCACGGCAACGCATACATGCCATGCAGCCACACATGCTCGCCGATAAACCATGCGGCCGCCCACGACGCCGCGACGACGATCAGATCGCAGTGTCCGCTATTCCATAGATTCAACGAATGCCGCCCTGCGATCCACGGCACGCCGAGCGGATTCGGCCAGTCGGCAAACAGATGCATCAGGCCGCCGCATGCGAAGCCGAACGCCGGCGCCGCGTAGATCGAATGCCCGAGCGCGTGATACGACACCGCGAGCAACGCGAGCCAGCCGATGCCCCAATGCGTCAAGGTGCGATGCGTGATCCACAGCCGCCGCGCGCGCGACCACCATGCGACTTCGAGCCAGTCCGGCGCAGTGCTGCCCGCTACGCCGGCGATGAAGCTCAGCAGCACGCCTGGATGAAACGGACTGCCGCCGCTGCGTGCGACGATTGCCGCCGCGATGATGCCGGCCGCGAAACCGGTCGCATGATGCGCTTTGCTGGATGCCATCGAAACTCGCGGCACGCGTGCCGCGTGAAAAACAAAGGGCGGCTATGTTCGCAGATGAGCGGATAAAAAAATAGCCGATGCGCGAGATAAAAATTCGCCCATCGGCCGATACCGCACGACATCCACGTGCGACGCGCCGGTCAGGTCGCGCAGCGCGCGATATCGAAGCGCATTTCCTCTTCGGGCGGATCGGCGGGTGCGTTGGCCGGATGCACGACCTTGATCACCGTGTTGCCGTTTTGCGGCGTCAACGTGACGAAGTACGAGTTGTTCGAGTCGGCGCCGACCGCAAGTTCGATCGTGGCGTCGGTGTGCGAGGTCCGCACGCGCGACAGACGCTCTTCGAGGCAGGCCGCGATGGACGCAGGCGTGCGCGTCGACGACACGTACACGAGCGGCGCGGATGCATCGTGCGCGGGGCCTTCCGACGAACCGCAAGCGGCGAGGGTGGCGGTGAGCGCGACAGCGGGGGCAAGCAGCAGAAGTTTTTTCATGATCCGATCGTCGGCGTTCCCGTTCATGCATGGGAAAGTGAGGCACGGGCGAAGCGCGATGCGTTGGCGTACAACGCGATGCTTCGCGACGAAGCCGCTGTGCAGGCGTCGCGGTCTCGCGATGTCGCACGGCGGCCAAGTCAGTATACCGAGCATGCGTTGACGTCGTCACTAGCGCGACCGTGCGTTAGCGTACCGAACTGATCGCTTTGCAGGCCGACAAAGTTCCAGCGAAAAGGCACTGCTTGCGCCCGTCGAGTGTCGATTCACAGCGAAGAGTAATTCCCGCCAGGCGGATAGTTAATTACACGCTTTACAATAATTCATTCTCGAATCCGGGATTATGTGAATTAATCGCGTAAGTGCAGATTCGCAAAATGAAACCATTTTAGCGATGAGTAGGCGGATACGCTGTCAAGCCCAGCGATATCGTCAGATGGTTGCGGAGCAAGGATTCGGGCCGGGCCGGGGAGCCCGGGTGGTGCTGTGCCCACTGATTTCCATTGTTTTGCACAATGCTGTTTTACGTAGAAAGCTTTAAATCGAGGTGGGATGCCACTTATAATCTTAAGCGACCCCTTCGACCAAAGGGTGTCTTTTTCATTTTACTCGCGGCCTTCGGGCCGCGTTTTTTTTGCAATTTTCAAATCGGATTTATACGTTCTCGCGGAGGGGTAACTAGCACTTCTCGATCGTAGGGGCGGCCTGGCCGTTCCGAACGCGGCTTGTCCGTTCGTCAGAGCGAGCAGGGCGGAGGCGGCCGGGCAGGTAGAATCGCGGGTTCGAAATCTGTTTTGCGTCCCGCGAAGTGAGTGAACCTGTGATGAATGACACGCCCTTTCCCTCGTCCGACACGAATGCCGGGTTTCTGGCCGACGACTCGTCCGCAGCCGACGACAGCGTGCACGAAGAGCGGCTGTGGCGCGATAGCGGCTGGACCGCGCGCATCATCAAGAACGAAGACGACGAAGGCTGGGCCGTCGAAATGATCAAGGACGGCGAGGCGGAGCCCGCGCTCGTCGGTCCGTGGACGATGGGCCGCAACAAGAAGGATCCGAAGCCGCTCGACGTATCGGCGTTCAACACGCTCGTGAAAACGGCGTCGGAAGTGCTGCGCCGTCACGAGCAGCAGCTGCGCGCGCAACTGCACAAGGCGGTGCGCGTGCCGAGCGCGGATGGCAACGACGAGCTCGACATCACACTAGATATCATCCCCGACGAAGATGAGCCGTACGCGCTGCTGAGCGCGCTCGATATCTTCGGCGAGCAGGTCGCGCAGGTGCAGGTTGCGCCGACGTTCAAGCTCAGCAAGGCGAGCGCCGCGGCGTGGGTCGCAAACGAGTTTCGTCGGCCGGGGTAAGCCGCTGCGGCCTCGCTGATTTGACGGGGAGCGCGGCAGACCCTAGCTGCGCTTGCAAAAAATCGCGGTGATGAGCGGCGCGACGTGATGCACGATCGCCGTGCTGCCGGCGTTCTCGAGCGCGCTTTTCACCTTGTCGTCGCTGCCGAACACGACGACGCCATACGCGGACTGCGCGACCGGTTCGCCGTCGCCGACCCGGAATATCGGGTCGTCTTTTTCGAAGCCGACCACTGCGAATACGCGGAAGCCGAACGCGGTCAGATGTGCATCGGGCATCGGCGAGAACGCATTGATCGAGTTGCTTTCGACATGCGTCGGCTTCGGGTTGATCAACTGCTGCTGAATGAGATCGGCGATGAACTGGTGGCCGCTCTCATTGCACACCAGTGGCGCGTCGAGCTCCACGGCGAACGAAGAGAGCGGCAGCGCGGCGGCTGCGGCAAACAGCAGAGTGGCGAGAAGACGGTTCATGAGTGTAGGCGGTCGTCTACAGCCGATGTCGCGGGCTAGCAACGGCCGCGCCATCCCTGTAACGACCCGAACGGTGCTGCACATCGATCGGATTCCGCTTGACAGGCACAACTGGATTCGCACTTTATCGCGATTCGGCGAATTCCGCTCTCTTTGTGACAGGCACACGAATGTTGTTGCGCGGGGCAAAATCCCCTCGCGTAACAACATTCGTTGCCGCCGCGATGCCATAATCGACGCTTTCCATTGATGGCTGGCCGCCCGTCGCCACGACAATGCCGCTCGCTTTAGGCGCTTTCATCGTTCCGCTGATCGTCGCGTGCGCGATGTTCATGGAAAACGTGGACGGCACGGTCATCGTGACGTCTCTGCCGGTTCTAGCGCGCGACCTCGGCCACGATCCGATCACGCTGAAGCTTGCGGTCACCGCGTATGTGATCGGCCTAGGCGTCTTTATCCCGATCTGCGGCTGGGTCGCCGACCGCTTTGGTTCGCGCACCGTGTTTCGCACTGCGATCGGCATCTTCATGGCAGGCTCGCTGATGTGCGCGGCCTCCACTTCGCTCGATACCTTCGTGCTCGCGCGCTTCGTGCAGGGCATCGGCGGCGCGCTGATGGTACCGGTGGGCCGCATCATCATCTTCCGTTCGCTGCCGAAGTCGGAGTTCATTCGCGCGATGAACTATCTGACGATGCCGGCGTTGCTCGGTCCGGTAGTCGGCCCGCCGCTCGGCGGCTTTATCACGACCTATCTGCACTGGCGTCTGATCTTCGTGATCAACGTTCCGATCGGGCTGCTCGGCATCTGGCTCACCAACAAATACATCGCCAATACGCGCGAGCCGGATCCGGGCCGGCTCGACTGGCTCGGCTTCGTGCTGTCGGCGAGCGGGGCTTCGCTGTTCATGCTCGGGTTGTCGCTGGTCGGCGGCGAACTGGTATCGACGGGCCAATCGGTCGGCATGTGCGTGACCGGCATCGCACTGCTGCTGGTCTATGTGCTGTACGCGAGCCGCGTCGCGCTGCCGGTGCTCGATCTGCGTCTGCTGCGGATCCCGAGTTTTCATGCGAGCGTGATCGGCGGTTCGCTGTTTCGTATCGGTCTTGGCGCCGTGCCGTTCCTGTTGCCGCTCGCCTTGCAGGAAGGGCTCGGCATGACTGCGTTCAGATCCGGCGCGATCACGTGCGCGTCCGCGTTCGGCTCGATCTTCATGAAGACGATGGCGTCGCGCATTCTCGAACGCTTCGGCTTTCGCACCGTGCTGATGGTCAACGCCGCGTGCGCCGGTCTTGCGATCGCCGTGTACGGGCTGTTCTTTCCCGGTACGCCGCATTGGGTGATCTGGTGCATCGTGCTGGCGGGCGGCTTCTTTCCGTCTTTGCAATTCACGTCGCTGAATACGCTTGCCTATGCGGATATTCCGAGCAGCGAGGTCGGTCGCGCGACGAGTGTCGCTAGCGTCATCCAGCAGATGTCGCTCGGCCTCGGCGTGACGATCGCGGGCATCGTGTTGCAGATTTCACATCGCGTGCAGGGGCATCCGAAGATCGTGTTCTCCGATTTCTGGCCGGCGTTTCTCGTCGTCGGCCTGTTTTCCTGTCTGTCGATTCCGATTACTCGGCGCCTGCCGCGAAACGCCGGTGATGAGATCGCGCGCGGCAGCCGCGGACGCGTGTAAGCACACCTGGCAGCCTATCCCGAACTGCTATCACCCCGCCTGCTCCACCGGCGTCACCGTCAACTCCACCCGCTGCGCGCCGCGCAGCACCGTCATGCTGACCGGTTTGTCGATACGGGAAGCGTCGAGCGTGCGTTGCAGACTATCTACGTCCTGCACCGGTTGCGCGTCGATCGCGACGATCGTGTCGTCGGTGCGCAAGCCGCCGAGCGCGGCCGGACTGCCTTTGACAATCTCCATCACGTGCACGCCGCTTTGCGCGTTGAGCCCGAAGTAGCGCTGCATGCGCCGCGACAGCGGCGCCGTCGTGCCGGCCACGCCGATATACGCGCGCCGCACGCGACCGTGCGCGAAGATCTGCATGATGACCCACTTCGCGGTATCGATCGCGGTCGCAAAACAGATGGCCTGTGCGCCAGGAATGATCGCGGTATTCACGCCGATCACCTGACCCGCGGAATTGATCAGCGGTCCGCCCGAATTGCCCGGATTCAGCGCCGCGTCGGTCTGGATCACGTCGTAGATCATGCGGCCGGAGTTCGAGCGTAGCGAACGGCCGAGCGCCGAAATGACGCCGGTCGTCACCGTCTGCTGCAGCCCGAGCGGATTGCCGACCGCAATCGCGATCTGCCCGACGCGCAGCTTCGACGATTCGCCGAGCTCGACATGCGGCAGCGGCTCCGGCGAGCCGATGCGCAGCACCGCGAGATCGCTGCCGGGATCGTCGCCGACCAGATCGGCGTCGAACTTCGCGCCGTCGGCGAGCGTCACCTGGAAATGCGTCGCGCCATGCACGACGTGGCTATTGGTCAGCAGGTAGCCGTCGGGCGTGAACAGAAAGCCCGAGCCCGTGCCGCCGCGCGTGCCGCGCCCAAGATGGGCGGACGCGTCGCCGGGCAGCCGGCGTTCGACGGCGATAAACACGACCGCCTGCTGCACGCGCTCGAGTGCGCCGATCACGGTGCGGGAGTAGGCGTCGAGCAGCGCGTCGTCGCCGTGAGTCAAAAGGTCGGTGGATTGAGGCCCGGGGGCGTCGGATGCGGCGCTCGACAGGTCATCGATGAAGCGTGGGCGGCTTCCCATAACGATGCTCCGGATAGACGGGCTGCGAGATGCGGGGCGCCTCGCGGGTTTTCAAGGGCCTCCGAGGGGGCCCGCGGGGCGCGGCGCGGCGCGAGACCGACTGTCGCCGCGTGTGAGACACTTTCCCGAGCGAGCCGCCTCACGCCGCTACCCACGCGCCACGGAGATCGTCTTCATGTCCGCCTCGACCGCTTCAGCGCCACCATCCCCGCAGCCCGATCCACGCATTGAGTCGCTCAGCGCCATCACGCTCGCTACCGGCGACATGCAGCGCGCCGTCGCGTTCTACCGGGCGCTCGGCTTCCCGCTTAAGTACGGCGGTGCGCGCGAGGCGTTCACGTCGTTCGGGTTCGGCGGCTCGTATCTGAACCTGATCGCCGATCCGCGCGCACCGGTCAACTGGTGGGGGCGCGTGATTATCTACGTCTCGGACGTCGACGCGATCTACGACAAGGCGCTGGCGGCGGGTCTGCGGCCGTCGTCCGCGCCGTCGGATGCGCCGTGGGGCGAGCGCTATTTTCATATCACCGATCCGGACGGCCACGAACTGAGCTTCGCGCGACCGCTGCGCTAGCGGCGGAAGTCCGCGCAAATCTCGCTATCATGAGCGTTACTAAGCTTGTGCAGCCCCCGCCGACGCGGTAACACGGCTGACACCTCGCGCTTCGATAATCGAGCGCGTCCGCGTCGCGCTAGCCGCCGCGCGCCATCCCATTCCTGTTGCAAGGAGAGCCGCAATGAAAGAGCCGGATCCGAGATCTCATACCGAACTGATGGCGGAGCGGCAACGCCGGTTCGAGGAAGATCTCATCGATGCCTACGACGAAGAACTCGAGATGGAAATCGATGACCGCATCATCGACGGCTCGGCAGGTTTTACGCCCGAGCGACGTGAGGCGCGCAAGCACTACTTCCGCGAACTGTTCCGGCTGCAAGGAGAGCTGGTCAAGCTGCAGGACTGGATCGTCCAGAGCGGGCATCGGCTCGTCGTGATCTTCGAGGGACGCGACGCGGCCGGCAAGGGTGGCGCGATCAAGCGCATCACGCAGCGCCTCAATCCGCGCGTGTGCCGCGTGGCCGCGTTGCCCGCACCGAACAACCGCGAGCGCACCCAATGGTATTTCCAGCGCTATGTATCGCATCTGCCGGCGGGCGGCGAGATGGTGCTGTTCGATCGCAGCTGGTACAACCGCGCGGGCGTCGAGCGTGTGATGAACTTCTGCACTGACGACGAATACGAAGAGTTTTTCCGCTCGGTGCCGGAGTTCGAAAAGATGCTGGTGCGCAGCGGCGTGCAGATCCTCAAGTACTGGTTTTCGATCACCGACGAAGAGCAGGAAATCCGCTTCCAGAACCGCATTCATGATCCGCTCAAGCAGTGGAAGCTCAGTCCGATGGATCTGGAGAGCCGGCGCCGCTGGGAAGCGTATACGCAGGCGAAGGAAGTGATGCTGCAGCGCTCGCATATTCCCGAGGCGCCGTGGTGGGTCGTGCAGGCCGTCGACAAGAAACGCGCGCGCCTGAACTGCATTCAGCATCTGCTGAGCCAGGTGCCGTATCACGAGATCGAGCATCCGCATATCGAGTTGCCGTCGCGGGTCTATCACGAAGACTATAGCCGTCAGCCGGTGCCTCAGGCGATGATCGTGCCCGAGGTGTACTGAAGAGCGGATTGCACGTCATGGCCGGCCAACGAAAAAGCGCGGTACGCATATGAACGTACCGCGCTTTTTTTTCGTGCTTCGCCGTGCCAGGCCGGCGAACTCAGAACACCGTACGGAATAGCCAGTACAACCCGCCCGCAAGCGCGATCGACGCGGGCAGCGTCAACACCCAGGCGAGCGCGAGGCTGCGAACGGTGGCCCATTGCAGACCCGAGCCGTTGGCCGCCATCGTGCCGGCCACGCCGGAAGAGAGCACGTGGGTCGTCGACACCGGCAGACCGTAGACGTCGGCGGCGCCGATCGTGACCATGGCGACGACTTCGGCCGCCGCACCTTGCCCGTACGTCAGATGCTGCTTGCCGATCTTCTCGCCCACCGTGACGACGATGCGCTTCCAGCCGACCATCGTGCCGAGCCCAAGCGCGATTGCGACCGCCACCTTGACCCACGGCGGAATGAATTTGGTCGCGTGATCGATCTGTGTTCTGGAGTTGGCGATGATCTTCGCGTCCTCGGGCGAGAACTGCGGCTCATTGGCCTTCTGCATCAGACGGATCGCCTCGGACGTGACATACATGTTGTTGCGCACGTTATCGACGATGCTTTGCGGGACCGCGGCCATGGAGCCCGATTCGCCAACCTGGCGGCCGATCTGCTCGGTCAGTTGCTGCAGTGCCGGCAGCGTAGCGGGCGTCAGCGTACGGGTGCGCACGAATGCCTCGACGTCTGCGCGCGGATCCGCGGAAGGCGCCGCGCCCTGCGTGTAGCGCGACAGCATTTGCGCGGTTTGATGCGCGACCGCGATGAAGTTCTGCGTTTGCGCCGGCGTGACCGCCTTGTTCAGCGCGTAGGCGGTGGGCACCGTACCGATCAGGATCAGCATGATCAGGCCCATGCCTTTCTGGCCGTCGTTCGAGCCATGCGCGAACGACACGCCCGTGCAGGTCAGAATCAGCAGGCAGCGGATCCAGAACGGCGGCGGCTCCTTGCCCTTCGGCTCGGCGTACAGCGCAGGCACGCGCACGACGGCCTTCATGATCAGCAGCAGCAAGCCCGCGAGCAGAAAGCCCACGATCGGCGAAAACAGCAGCGATTTGCCGACGCCGAGCGCCTGATTCCAGTCGACGCCGCTCGTGCCGTTCGTGCCATGCATCAGCTGATTCATCAGACCCACGCCGATGATCGAGCCGATCAACGTGTGCGAACTCGAAGACGGCAGGCCGAAAGACCAGGTGCCGAGGTTCCAGATGATCGCGGCGATCAGCAGCGCGAACACCATCGCGAAGCCGGCGCTGCTGCCAACTTGCAGGATCAGTTCGACGGGCAGTAATTGCAGCACGCCGAACGCGACCGCCCCCGTCGACGTCAGCACGCCGAGAAAATTCCACGCTCCGGACCAGACGACCGCGAGATTCGGCGTCAGCGAGTGCGTATAGATCACGGTGGCGACCGCGTTGGCCGTGTCGTGAAAGCCGTTGACGAACTCGAAGCCGAGCGCGATCAGCAGTGCGACGCCGAGCAGCAGGTACGGCAGCACAGAGCTTTCGCGCACGGGCTGCAGATCGTCTATCAGGTGCACGGCACAGTAGACGACGCCGGCGATGAGCAGGGCGACGAAAATAACCAGGCCTGCACTACGGCCTTTGCCGCTGGCGGCGCCTGGTTGCGGATACGAAAGTTCCGGCATGACGTGAGCCCTAAGAAAGTAGTCGCGGAATTTTGGATGCTGCTTTCGCCGTGTGTCGTAATGATGACGACCGCGTGAGCGCAATGCGGTAAATGGGATACAGAAAAGCGGACGCGGCGCGGCCCATCTTACCGGGCGTACGCCGCCAAATGCCACACCCGATGGCGGATCGGGTTAGTAAGATGTCCAGATCGAGCGATGAAGCAAATTGCGAACAAGGTGAGGGGGCGAACGCCCTGCAGTTACGCTTACGATGCGTTGATCACTTCGCCGCTCGCGCTGCCGACGAGACTTCGTTTATAGGCCTGCGCGACGATTTCGGCCGGTACTCCTTGTGACGGATCGCGGCCCATCGATTCGAGCGTTTCGGCGATCCAGCCCGGGCTCACCACATTCACGCGTGCCTTGCCGCGCAACTCGAGCGCGGCCGAGCGCGCGAACGCTTCGACGCCGGCATTGACGATACTGACCGCGGCGCTGCCTTCCATGGGCTGTTGCGCGAGCACGCCGCTCGTCAGTGTGAACGAGCCGCCTTGCGACACATGCGCGGCGCCGCAGCGCACCAGATTGACCTGGCCCATCAGTTTGTTGGCAAGACTGAACGAAAAGTCTTCATCGAGAAGCGCCGCGAGCGGCGCGAATTTCGCCGCGCCCGCCGCGCAAACGATTGCATCGAAGCTGCCGGCTTGCGCGTACATCGCTTCGATGCTGTGTTTGTCCGACAGGTCGACGTGCAGTTCGGAGCCCTTGCGGCTCGCGCCGACCACGTCATGCTCGGCCGCGAGCAGCTTCACGATGTGCGAGCCGATGAGGCCCGTTGCACCGACAACAAGGATTCGCATACATCCTCCTGAGGTCTGTTTGCGGCGTTTGCCGCACTGCGGATTGCATCGTCGAACCTGAGCAATCCGCGAATCACGCAGGGTGCGCGATCCTATCGATCGAGGATAGACGCTGTCGACGCGCCGCGAGTCCCCCGTGTGCATTATTTTTGCTACGCTGGAAGAAACGTCACGTTTCACGGAGCACCGATGAAGCACGACAGCGAGACAGGCAACGGGCCGGCCGGTGGAGCGCCGGCGCAGCAGGCCTTCGCGTCCTACGCCACGCCGCTGGTCGATGAGGCGATCGAGCTTGCCAAAGGGGTGCACGACGACGCATCACCCGAAGTACTGCACCAACTGCGCGTGTCGCTGCGGCGTCTGCGTTCGTTGTGGTGGGCGTTCGCGCCGCTGCTCGACAAGGGCGAGAATAGCCGCCAACGCGCGGTCTACAAGTTTCTCGCCGCAGCGGCCGGTAAAACGCGCGATTGGGACATCCTGATCGAGTTGCTCACGCAAGAAGGCAGCGGTGCGCAAGCGTTGATGCCGAAGCTCGAGCAGGCCCGCAGCGACACGCTGGCAGCCAGTCGCGAAACGCTATTGAATGCCGACGTCAAACGCTTGCTGCGCGATGCGTTGGCCACCACTTGCGCGGAACTGAGCGCCGCGCACGAACCGGCTATTGCGCTGCGCAAATTCGCCGCTCAACGGGTGGGCGCATCGGAGCGCTCGTTGAAGAAGCGCATCAAGCGCGCGCGCCGCGCGAAACGCTCGCACTACGAACCCTTTCACGATGTCAGGAAAGCGGGCAAGAGACTGCGCTATCTGTTCGAGTTTTTCGGGCCGGTGCTCGGAGGCGGCCATAAGCGCACGCTTAGACGGTTGAAGAAAATCCAGAAGCGCTTCGGCATGCTCAACGATACGGTCGCGAGCGAAGCGCTGTTGCGCGACCATGCCGCGTCGCTTGCTGGTGCAGGCGACATCGAGGCCGCGTTGCAGAGCCTCGACAGGAAACGCAAACGGCGCCTGCGCGCGGCGTCGGGTCTGCTGGGCTGAGCGCGCGCTCGATCCTCGCGAGTGCGGAGGACCTGCGGCCCGGAATGCACGGCACACCGCGCTGACGGTGCGAAAGACTAGTCCGCGAAAGGAGGCGAGGAGCGTGCTACAGCAAGCGCTTTCGCTGCGTAATCGGCTGCGTCGGACGCTGCATGACGTCCGGGCCAGGATGACCCACTTTGTAGGCAACCGCCCGTGGGTGGCCGGCGTTGCTGGCACGCTAGTCGCGTTGGCCATGTCGATTCTGACGGCGCTGGAGGTCGGCGCAGGCCGCAGCGAGATGCTCGATCATGCGCGGCAGACCTCGCAAAACCTCGTGTCGCTCATTTCCGCGGATATCGAGCGCAACGTCGAGATCAATAGTCTGTCGTTGCAGTCGATGGTGGATGCCGCGCGCGATCCGCTCACGTGGACGCTGCCGATCCCGGTGCGCCAGGCGATGCTGTTCGATCGCGCGACGACCGCGGCTTACCTCGGCGGTGCCTACATACTCGACGCCGAGGGCGAGGTGGTCGCCGCGCAGAATGGAGCGGCGACCACCACCGTCCGTCTCGACGACCGTGAATATTTTCAGGTGCACCTGCGAAATCCGGCGGTGGGCCTGTATTTCTCGCATCCGTTCATGTCGCGGCTGCGCAGCGGCAAGCTGTCGATCGCGCTCACGCGACGCATCGACGACGCGCAAGGCAGCTTTGCCGGCATCGCGCTGCTCGCGATCCGCATCGAGTACTTCCAGCATCTGCTCGATCGGATCGGCACCGGCGCGCAGGGCTCGGTCTTCATCGTCATGACGGACGGCACGCTGCTCGCGCGCAAGCCGTTAGGCGTGCCTGAAATCGGCTTGAACATCGCAAAGTCGCCGAACTTTCAAGAGATGCACTTGCACGAATCGGGCACCTTCGTGTCGATCGCGGCGGTCGACGGCGTGCGTCGCATGTTCACGTACGCGCGCGTGCCGGGCACGCCGCTGATCGTGGTGGTCGCGCCCGCCATCGACGACGTGCTCGCGCCGTGGCAGCGTCGCAGCCATGTGGCCGGCGTGCTGACCGTCGGGTTCGGCGCGGTGTTCGTGTTCGTATCGTGGCTGCTCACGTTTGCGCTGCGCGACAAGCAGCGCGCGCAGGCTGCGCTGCAGCGCCTCGCCGCGACCGATCCGCTGACCGGGCTCAGTAATCGCCGGGTGCTCGACAAGCGGCTCGACGACGAATGGCGGCGCGCGCGACGCGACAACAAGCCATTGTCGGTGCTGTTCATCGATGTCGATCACTTCAAGCATTTCAACGACACATACGGCCATGAGAGTGGCGACGAGGTATTGGTCGCGGTGGCCGATTGCATCGCGTCAGGGGCGCGGCGCTCGGTCGACCTGGTCGCGCGCTACGGCGGCGAGGAATTCGCGGTGGTGCTGCCGGATACGACGGCGCAGGGCGCGTTCGCGGTCGCGGAGAAGATTCGACGCAAGGTGGAAAGCGAGGTCGTCGTGGGTGGACCCGATGCGCCGCAGGCGGTGACGGTGAGCGTCGGCTGCGCGACGGCGCTCCCAGCGGCGACGGACGGCGGGAACGGGCTCGATCTGCTGGCCGCCGCCGATCAACAGCTGTACGTGGCGAAAGAGCAGGGACGCAATCGCACCCGTTCGGCGCAGTGGGAGGAGCGCTCGGCGGCGCTTTAACGCCATGCGGTTCAGGCGCGCTGCGCGCTGCGCGGCGCGAAACCACGCAATGTCACCGCTGCTGGCGTTTCGTCTCGCAACGCCGAGCGTTGCTCATCAGCAGCCGAACCATCCGCGTAAGCCAGCAACGCCACCGGGAAGCCGCGCCGCTGCCATGCATCGAGCCCGCCGCGCAGAGCGCGAATCCGCGTGTAGCCGTTGCGGCGCATATGTAACGCCACTTCGAGCGCGGTCGCGCTGTCCGGGCAGACGCAATAGATCACCATGTCGTGCGTGCGCAGCGCGCCTTCGATCTGCTCGGGTGAATGCGGATCGAGCGCGAGCGCATCGGGGATATGGCACCGCAGATCGTGCAGCGGCGCGCCGGGCCGCGCATCGAGCACGCGGGACGGCGCCATGCCGCTCATGCGAGCGAGGCGCCGCCAGCGCCA
>ABYL01000056.1 GCA_000173575.1 Burkholderia sp. H160
CGAGCCGAGCCAGGTGCGCGGTTGCGTCTTGTGAATCCGCACCGTACCCACCACCTGTTCGGGCATGCCGGCAATGCAGCTGAGCGCGACGAGCAGCTTCGCGTGACGGTCGATGTCGTCGCGGTCGTCGCCGACGAAGATGCCCTGTTCGACGCAGAACACCGCGCGCCGCAGTGCATACGCTTCGTTGCTTTCCCATGGCAGCGTGGCCCATTTCACGCGGTATTCGGCCGGCGTGAAGGTGAGCGGCAACGCGTCGGATTCGTCGAAGGTTTCGCAGTACATGGTTAGGCCTCGTACGATGCCAGTGACGAGCACGCGCCGCATTTTCCGCAACCTGCCTTGATGTCGGCGGAGCGCATCTTCGCCTCGCGCAGCATCGCACCGAGCGGCGCGAGTATCGACTTCATGAACTCGGCCGCGGGCGCGGGATGGTCTTCGAGCGGCGTGCCGCTGATCGGTACGAAAGGCACGACGAACGGATACACGCCGATGTCGATCAACTCGCGCGAGATCGACAGGATCGCCTCCGCCGTATCGCCCAGGCCCGCGAGAATGTAGGTGCTGACCTGCCCTCTGCCGAACACCGCGACAGCCGCCTCGAACGCTTCCATGTAACGCGAGATGGGCACGCTCGCCTTGCCCGGCATCACGCGGGCCCGCACCGCGGGTGTCACCACTTCGAGATGCATACCCAGCGTATCGATGCCGCTCGCCTTCATGCGCTCGAACCAGACGTCGTCGTCGGGCGGCTCGCACTGCGCCTGGATGGGCAGGTCGACCGCCGCCTTGATCGCGAACGCGCTCTCGCACAGAATTTGCGCGCCGCGATCGGGCGTCGGCGGTGTGCCTGTGGTCAGTACCATGTGTCTGACACCATCGAGCAGGACCGCCGCGCGCGCGACCTCGGCTAGCTGCTCAGGGGTCTTGCGTGCGATCGTGCGACCGGCCGCGAGCGACTGGCCGATCGCGCAGAACTTGCAGGTCTTCTTGCGGCTTTCGTAGCGGATGCACGTTTGCAGCACCGTCGTGGCGAGTACATCCGTTCCGTGCAGCGTCGCAATGTGCGAATACGGCACGCCGTCGAGCGTTTGCAGCCGCGTGAAGCGTGGTGCCTGCGGAAAGCTGATGTTGGCGATCGGGATCGTGCCGCGCATCAGCCCGCTTTGACCCTCCGCATCGGGCACGCCCGCGACGAACGGCGAATTCCATGCTGAGCTCGTGTGCACCGGCACCATGATCGTCACGCCATCGACAGTCACGGCCTTGTGGTCGGAGGGTCCCGCGCCGCCACGCCTGCTGGCGGCACCCGCGTTCGGATCGACGAGACGCAGGCCCGCTGACTGCAGCTCCGTACGCAATTCCATCATCTCGCGCGCGCCGCGGGCCTCAGACGACGGATTCATGCTGGCATTCATCCTGACCTCCACTCGTGGTTTCGAACCCAGGGTCCGCGCTTGCGGGCGCGAACGTCGTTGACATCGGTGCGACGGGCGTCGCGGGGCGATCGTTGATGGCGAGACTCAGCAATTCAGGCCGCGCATAGTGGCCGACCGAATCCATCATGCGTTTGCGCTTGGTGATCAGCGACATGTCGAGATCGGCGACGACCATCCCTTCGCCTTCGCGCAACGGCTCGGCAAGGTGCTGCCCTTCAGGCGAAACGATGGCCGTCATGCAGCCGCCGCGCAGCGCCTTCTGCAGCTTCGGGTCGGTCGTCACCGACTCGATTTGCGCCTCGCTGAGCCAGCCCGTCGAGTTGACGACGAAGCAGCCCGCTTCGAGCGCGTGATGGCGGATCGTGACCTCGATCTGCTCGGCGAAGATCGGACCGACGAGCGACCCGGGAAACTGGCTGCAATGGATCTCTTCGTGCTGCGTCATCAGCGCATAGCGCGCCAGCGGGTTGTAGTGCTCCCAGCACGCGAGCGCGCCGACCCGCGCGATGCCCGTGTGCGCAACCTTGAGACCCGCCGCGTCGCCTTGCCCCCAGATCATCCGTTCATGAAACGTCGGCGTGATCTTGCGGCGCTTGAGCACGAGGCGGCCGTCGACATCGAACACGAGTTGCGTGTTGTACAGGCTGCCATGATCGCGCTCGTTGACGCCGAGCACGACCACCATTGCGTGACGCCGCGCCCGTTCCGAGACCGCCACGGTGACAGGACCCGGCACGACGACGGCCTGCTCATAGAGCCGCATATGATCGGCGCCCGACGCCACGGGCGGACGCACGAAGGAGAAGTACGGGTAGTACGGCACGAACGTCTCGGGAAAGACGATCAATTGCACGCCCTGTTGCGCCGCTTCGTCGATAGCGGCGCACACCTTGTCGAGCGTGCCGCCGGGACGCTCGAACTCCGGCGCAATCTGCACTGCCGCCGCACGGATGATTCGTTGCTCGGACATGATCGGCACCCGGCGCGCTCAAACGGTCCACGTGTGGATGATCAGCGCGTTCTCCTTGCGATGGAGCAGCTGGAGATCGAGCACATCGAGCGGATTGATCGGGCGGATGCCTTCGATCAGCGACGCCTCGCCGTGACCGTACAGTGCCTGCAATGCGAAGCGGCACGCGTAGACCTTGCCGCCCTCTGCCATGAACTTGACCAGTTGATTGTTGAAATTCAGATGTCCCGGGAACGCTTCGTCGCCGAGTGTCGGGAAGCCGCGTTGCAGGCCCAGCGTCACGCCCGGGCCGTAAAGCAGCACCGACGTATCGAAGCCCTTGCGCTGCAGGCGCGTCGCCTGCAGCAGATTGACGAAGCCGATCGAACCTTCGAATGCGACTGTATGAAACGTCACCAGCGCTTTTTCACCAGGTTCGGCCTTGACGTCGGGAAAGACCTTCTCTTCGTAGTCGACCAGGTAGTCGCCTTTCTGATGCAGAGGTTGATTGACGGCAGGCATTTCGCTCTCCAATAAGTCGCGTCATTGATCGGATTGCTCAACCGGGAATCACCGGATGGCGAATCACTTATTGCAACGCGTATGCCAATTTCCGGCCCGGTTCATGCAATCAACTTCCAATCAATCAAAACAGGATGGTTCGAGCGAGCCGGAAAATTTCCTGGTGAGCCTTGTACAGCGGCCTTTCCGGACTTTTTCCGTGCGTGGCCACGCACCGTCTTTGGGCAGTGAACAGGCATTCTTCGCGTTTGCGTGGTGCGCAATACCCCGGAAGCGGGCATTCATCCAATCAATGCGATCAGGTCTCTGATTGAATGAAAGCCGATTATTTTTTTGACGAACCCTGTGCTACTTTTGAATAAGGCAATCAGGCATCCGTATTGGGAATAACTGGCATGGACAGTCTCACGCACCACTGGCTCAAGCGGCTGACGGAAAGCCGAAAACCGGCGTATCTCGTGATACCGGATCTGATCGAAGAGGATCTGGCCAGCGGACGTTTGCGTCCCCGCGACCGGTTGCCCGGCTTGCGCGATCTTGCCGGTGCATTGGATCTGAACTACACCACCATCGCGCGTGCCTATGCAGAGGCGCGCAAGCGTGGCCTGCTCGATGCGCGCGCGGGCAGCGGCACCTTCGTGCGTGGACGCACGCAGACCTTGCCGCTGGCCGGTGGAAGCAGCGTCGAGATGTCGATGAACATGCCCCCCGAGCCGCCCGAGCTTGCGGCACGGCTGCGGGAATCGTCGGCGAGTCTGCTCGCGCATACCGATCCTTATCGGTTGCTGCGCTACCAGGATTTCGGCGGAACGTCCGACGATCGCGCAGCGGGCCGCGCGTGGCTCAAGCAACGCCTACCCGATTGCGAAGAAGGCACGGTGCTGGTGTGTCCCGGTATTCACAGCGCGCTCGTCGCGCTCGTGTCGCAGCTCGCACGACCGGGCGAGACGATCTGCCTCGATACCCTCGCCTATCCGGGCATCAAGGCGATCGCATCGCAACTGGGCGTGCGCCTGCAGCCACTGCCGCGCGACGATGAAGGTCCCCTGCCGCATGCATTCGAAGCGCTCTGCAAGAGCGAAAAGCCGGGCGCGTTCTACTGCAACCCTACGCTGCAGAACCCCAGCACCCTCACGCTCCCGTTACAGCGGCGAGAGGCGCTTGCGGACGTCGCGCTGCGCTACAGCGTCCCGATCATCGAAGACGATGCATATGGGTGGCTGCCATCGAACAAGCCTGTAGCACTGGCCACGCTGGCGCCTGAACTGACGTGGTACGTAACGGGATTTTCGAAAACGCTGGGTGCAGGCTTGCGTGTCGCTTATCTGCGCGCGCCCACTGCGCGGCAGACACAACGCGTGGCGGGCGCGTTGCGTGCCACGACCGTGATGCCAAGTCCTTTCACCGTGATGCTGGCAACGCAATGGGTCAATGACGGTACCGCGCATGAAATGCTCGACGCGATCCGGGAGGAAGCCAATGCACGCCAGGCGATCGCGGCCCAGGAACTGACCGACTGGCACTACGACGCGCACGACGACGGCTTCCACATATGGCTGCCCATTCCGCCGCATTGCGACTGGAACGCGCCGGAACTCGCACTGCAATTGCGCAACCAGGGCGTAGGCGCGGTGGGAGGCTCGGCTTTCTCGACGGACGGCAATCCGCCGAATGCAATCCGGCTCTGTCTCGGCGGCCCGCAAGACAGGGACGATTGTCGCTACGCACTTCAATGCGTAGCAGAGACATTGAACGATCCGCACCATCTGCACATTCCGATGATGTGAGGCTATTTGATGCATCCAGGCGATTCGGACGGTCGCCCAACATCCAGCGCGCACGTTGGGTCGGACCTCCAGCACAGTTCCATTCACGACGCAGTCTGAGCCGCCAGCGATCCGCCGAGATAAGCGTCACGGATGCGCTGGTCGCCGAGCAGTTCGCTCGCGGTGCCGGACAACACCACGCGTCCCGTCTGCAGCACATAGCCGCGATGCGCGATCTGCAGCGCGAGGCTCGCGTTCTGCTCGACCATGAAGAAGGTGATGCCCTGCTGGTTGATCGTCTGGATCAGTTCGAGCACCTTGTCGACGTAAAGCGGTGACAGGCCCATCGTCGGCTCGTCCATGCAGACCAGCGCGGGGCGGCTCATCAAGGCGCGCGCCATCGCCAGCATCTGCTGTTCACCGCCGGACAGCGTGCCGGCCCGTTGGCTTAGCCGCTCTTTCACGCGCGGGAACAGCGCGAGCATGCGTTCGTAGTCCTCGCTGATGCCCGCGCGGTCGTTGCGGGTGAACGCGCCCATCAGCAGGTTTTCGCGCACCGTCATGTCGCCGAAAAGCCGCCGCGCTTCCGGCACCGAAGCGATGCCTCGCCGCACGATCTGCGAGGTCGGCAGGCCGTTCAACGGCTTGCCGTCGAAGCTGATCGTGCCGGCTCGCGGTTTGTGCAGGCCGAGAATCACCTTCATCGCCGTCGATTTGCCACTCGCATTGCCGCCCAGCAGGCTCACGATCTCGCCGCGGCCAATGCCGAGACTCACGCCGAAATGCACCTGGATCTGTCCATAGAACGTGTCGATCTGGTCGAGTTTCAGCAACGGCTCGGTCATGGCGGTTTGTGCGGAGGGTGATGGGTTCGGCGCAACCAGATGCAGAGGGGACGTGTTCATGCGGCCGCCGTTTCGTTGCGGCCGCTCGCCGCGCCGACCGTGCCGACCTGACGATGTCCAAGGTAGGCCTCGATCACGGCCGGATCGTCGCGCACCTCGGCCGGCAACCCGGACGCGATCTTGCGGCCGTCTTCGAGCACGAGCACGCGATCGGAAAGCTGCATCACGAGGTCGAGCTTGTGTTCGATCAACAGGATAGTGAGCCCGTCGCGCTTCAGTTCGAGAATCAGTTCGAGCATCTCGGCGGTTTCGGACTCGTTCATACCGGCGGTCGGCTCGTCGAGCAGAAGAATGCGCGGACGCAACGCGAGCGCGCGCGCAATCTCGACGCGCCGGCGGTTCGCATAGGACAGGCTGTGCGCCGGCTGGTCGAGACGCGGCGTGAGCCGCGTGCCGAAGCGCGCCAAGAGCGCTGTCACTTCGTCGCGCAGCGCGGCGTCTTCGCGGCGTACCGATGCGGGTCCGACCAGCGCACGACACACTTCCGCGAACGCCCCGACCACGGGCCAACCGCGGCGCGTCATCTCGAGCCGCGCATGCGCGCCGATCAGCACGTTATCGAGCACGCTCAGATTACCGAACACCCGTCCATGCTGGAACGTGCGCGCGACGCCGCGCGCGGCAAGCTGCTCGGGCGCCATGCCGGTCACGTCTTCGCCGGCGAACTTCACCAGGCCGGAATCCGGCGTGTCGATGCCGGTCAGCAGATTGAACAGCGTCGACTTGCCGGCGCCGTTCGGACCGATCACGCTCACGCATTCGCCGTGCCTAACCGACAAATTCACCTCGTCGACGGCCACCAGACCGCCGAAACGGCGCGTGACGCGCCGCACGTCGAACAGGATGTCAGTGGTGCGTGGCAAAGAATATGTCATGGTCGTCTCCGTCATACCGATCCGAACAGGCCTTGTGGCCGGAAGCGCACCAGCAGCAGCAAGATCACGCCGTAGATCAGCATCCGGTAGTCGGCGGCAAAACGAAACAGCTCGGGCAGGCTGATCAACGCGAGCGCACCGGCCAGCGCGCCGATCACGCTGCCGAGACCGCCGAGAATCACCATCGTCAGCGCGAGAATCGACACTTGCGAGTCGAAGGTCTGATAGTTGATGTAGCTGTACAGATGCGCCGCGATGCCTCCGCCGATACCGGCCGCGAGACCGCCGCAGGCAAAGGCGATCGCCTTGTAGCGGTTGGGCCGGATGCCATAGGCGCGCGCCGCCACGTCGTCTTCGCGGATCGCGCGCCAGGTGCGGCCCAGGTGCGAGTGCAGGAGCCGCACCTGCAGAAGTGCGAGCAGCACGAGCACCGCGAGCGTGAACCAGTAGACGGCGCGCACGCCCGTCAACTGCCAACCGAACAGCGACAGCGGGGCAATGCCCGTAATGCCGACCGGCCCGCGCGTGAGGCTGTCCCAGTTCAGCACCACGAGGCCGATGATTTCACCGATCCCGAGCGTCGCAATCGACACGTAGTGTCCACGCAGCCTGAACGACGGATAGACCAGCACCGTGCCGATCGCCGCGGTGATGAGGCCGGCAAGTGGAATCGTCAGCGCCGGCGACCAGGCCAGATTGATCGACAGCAGCGCCGACGCGTATGCGCCGATCAGCAGCAGTGCCGCATGGCCCAGCGAAATCTGCCCGACCGTGCCCGCGACGAGCGTCAGGCTCAGTGCGAGCAGCCCATAGATCCAGCCATTGGTCAGCGTCTGCAGCACGTAGGACGATGGAACGACGAGCGGCAGCACGAACGCAAGGGCCACCACCGCCGCAATCGTGCGGCGCGGAATCCGCAGCGCGCGGCGATTCGAGAGGAAAGTGCCGGTCAGCGGCTCGGGCGGCAACCGGCGGCTCGCGCTGAAGAGTCCATTGGGCCGCCACACGAGAAACAACAGCAACAGCACGAACGCGAACAGATCGCGATAGCTGGTACCGAACAGCGCCACCCCGTAGCTCTCGACGAGACCGAGCAGCAGGCTGCCGGCGATCGCGCCCGGCACGTTCCCCAGACCGCCGATCAGCAAGGCGACGACGCCCTTCAACGTTGCCTGAAAGCCCATCGCCGGATCGATGCTGTTGTAGTACATGCCGACCAGCAAGCCGCTCAGACCGCCGAGTCCGCAGGCAATCGCGAACACGGCCTGATTCACGGCATTCACATTGACACCCATCTGCTGCGCGGCATCGCGATCCTGGGCGGTCGCGCGTACTGCCCAGCCGAGTCGCGTGAAGCGCAGGAACACGTAAAGCACGCCCGCCGCGCCGACGCCAATGACCGCGATCAGCAGATCGAGCGAGCCGATCGTGGCTCCGCCGATCGACAGCGTCCACTCCGGCAGCGTACTCGGCACCGGACGCGGGTCGGGTCCGAACACGATCTGCGCGAGCTGGTCGAGCACGAAACTGATGCCGATGGTGGCGAGCAGCGGCGCGATCCGGGCCGCGCCCTGCAACGGCCTCAGACCGATCCGCTCGATCAGGATGCCGAGCAGCGCGCAGCCCGCGACAGTCGCGACGAGCGCCACGGGCAGCGGCAAGCCGAGCCGCGTCAGACATAGCCAGCCGATGAAGCCGCCGACCATATACACCGAGCCGTGAGCGAAATTGATCAGATGCGATACGCCGAAGATCAGCGCGAGGCCGACCGCGAGCAGCGCATAGATATTGCCGACGATCACTCCATTGATCGTGTAGTCGAACCAGGCAGTCATGGCGCGTGCACGGCGCTCGCGCCGTCCCACAGCGCGAACTTGCCGTCCTTCACCACGAGATCGAGATTCTTCGCGCCTGCGACGCGGCGCGTCTGCGGATCGAACTTGAACTTGCCGAAAATCACGCTCGGCACGTCGTTGATTTTTGCAAAGCCGTCATGCACGGCCGCTCGATCCGCGCCGTAGCGACGGATCACTTCGCTGGCCAGAATCATGGCGTCGTACGCGCGGGCGGCGAAGGTGTCCGGATCGGAGCCATATTTGGCGCGATAGCGCTGCACGAAGCTTTGCACCTCGGGACGCGGATCGCCGGGGAAGAAGTTCGATTCGGTGTAGACGCCGTTCACCGCGGGCCCGCCGAGATCGAGGAATTTCGGTGAATAGACGGAGCCGACCGCCGCGATCGGAGCACGCACTCCGGCGGCTCGCGCCTGGCGAACGATCTGGGCGCCGTCCGAATAGTAGGAGATCAGCACGATCGAATCGGGTTCTTCGCTGCGCACGCGTGTGAGCGTCGCGCGAAAGTCCTTCTCGTTCGGTTGATACGCTTCGGCCGCGACAACCTGTGCTCCGTCCGCCGTCGCAGCCTTCGCGAAGATGTCCTTGCTGGTACGTCCCCAGTCCGTGTTCAGATAAAGCACGGCGATCTTCTTGAAGCCGAGTCCTTTCGTCACGTAGTGCGCGAGCATCGGCTGTTCTTCGGCCTGGCTGATCGCCGTGCTCCACATATAGTCGCCGCCCTTCGTGAAGTCGGGATGCGAATTGGTGAAACCGAATTGCACGAGACCCGCGCGCTGATACACAGGCGACGCGGCCATCGACGCACCGCTCGACAGATCCCCCAGTTCCAGCAGGATGCGTTTGTCGTCGGCGAACTTCTGTGCGATGGCTACGGCCTGACGCGGATCGCTGCGGCTGTCCTCGAAGTCATAGCTGAGCGGATGGCCGTTGATCCCGCCATTGCCGTTGATCTGTTCGAGCGCGAGATCGAAGCCACGCTTCCATTGCTCGCCGTATTGCGCATCCTGGCCGCTCAGCGGTCCGGTCACGCCGACCCAGTACGGATCGGCCGCGTGTGCCGCAGGCATCATGGCGCCAGTTGCAATCACGAGCGCGCCGGCCAGTTGAAGCAGCGTGCGGGCCGCACTGCGCTTGTTGTTCCACAGAATCGACATACGGGTCTCACGCTATCGAATAGAGTGAGGCCATGTAACCATCCGCGCGGACGTGGGCCAACGAAGATACGTGTCTAAGCTTATTCCAGTACATCCAAAAAGCTTGTGAAGACGAATGCCGAGGCACTTTTCGAGAGCGCGCTCGACAGACTCGTCTACTCAGAAAACCCCTTATTTCAAGCGCTTCTGCGCGTTTCGAGATCATTGCGACTCGACCGACGCGGAGCGCGCACGCAGCCGCGCACCGTCGCTTTTGTCAATTGCATAGCGGAATTTATTATAAGAATTGCGCATTCAAGGGCTCCTAAAATGCACCCATCACATGGATGAGGCATCGCGTGGAGCTGCATCAACTCGAAGCGTTCTCGGCGGTCATGTCGACGGGCAGCATGACCGGTGCCGCGCGATTGCTCGGGCGCTCGCAACCGGGCGTCACGAGAACGATCCAGGATCTCGAACAGGAGATCGGCTATGCGCTGTTCGAACGCAAAGGCCCCCGCGTCACGCCGACGAGCCGCGCGTTCCGGCTTTATGGCGAAGTCGAGCGCTCGTTGATCGGTCTCTCGGCGATCGAGGCCAGCGCGCGCGCAATCGGCCGCGACGAGGCAATGCCATTACGCGTGGTCGCGACGCCCGCGCTCGCCGCGGCACTGGCGCCGCGCGCGCTGGCGAAGCTCGCGCAAGGAAGTGCACGCGTCGACACGCAACTGCGCAGCGCCTCCGCCGAGCAGGTCGTCGAGGCGTTGCTGTCACGTTCCGCCGACATCGGCATCGCGACGCTGCCCATCGATCATGCGGCGCTCGACGTGCACTACATCATCGAAGCGCCGTGCGTCGCGGTGCTGCATCGGCAGGACCCGCTCGCGCAGGAGACGGTGCTGCCGTTCGCGCGCCTCGAGGGTCAGCCAGTCGCCACGCTGGCGAACCGTTATCGTCTGCGCAGCCGCATCGATCGCGCATTCGACGAGGCCGGTGTCGCGCCTCACGTGGCGCTCGAAACGAACGCTTCGCTGAACGCGATGATGGCTGCGCAACAACAACTAGGCGTCGCCATCGTCGATCCGGTGACCGCGTTCGGCATGCGCCTCGCGGACGTCGAAGTGAGACCGCTCGATGTGTCCATTCCGTTTCTATATGGCGTCGTGACGCTGTCCGGCCGGCCGCGCGGCGGCGACGTGAACGCGATGATTGACATTCTCGCGCAGGTGTCGCACACGCTTCTGCCGGGCGCCGTGCGTCACGCGGCGTCACGTCATGGCGCACTGGTCGCTCACGATTGGACGGATAGCTCCGCCGATTCCCCCTCTTCCTCTCACCGCCACCTCGGAGCCTCGGCATGATCGCAACGACTCCTCCACACGCCGCCGCCGGACTGGCCGCGCTCGAAGCGCGGCTTCGCGAGGATCTCGCCTGGCTCGAACTTCCCGCGCCTTCGTGGGTACCCGCGCGGACCTACGACGGGCAACGGGTGCTCGATGTCGCCATCATCGGAGCGGGCATGGCTGGGCTCACGGCGAGCGCCGAATTGCGCCTGCTCGGCATCGACAATCAGCGGCTCTTCGATCAGGCGCCCGCCGGTCAGGAAGGACCGTGGATCACCTACGCGCGGATGCAGACGTTACGTTCTCCAAAACAACTGACCGGACCCGCGCTGCGCTTGCCCGCATTAACGTTCCGCGCGTGGTACGAAGCCCAGTTCGGCCGCGAGCAATGGAGCGCGCTCTACAAGATTCCGCGTGCGCAATGGATGGACTATCTGCGCTGGTATCGGCGCGTGCTCGATCTGCCAGTACGCAATGACACGCGCGTCGAGAAACTGCGCACGCGCAGCGATGGTCTGATCGAGCTTGCACTGTTGCATGGCCCGGCCAACAACAGCGGCGCAGCACAGCGCGAATCCGTGCTCGCTCGCCATGTCGTGCTCGCAACCGGCCGTGAGGGTCTCGGCGGCCCATATGTTCCCGAGGTTGCCCGCGACGTTCCGCGTCATCTGCGCGCACACTCGTCGGATCCGATCGACTTTGCCGCGTTGCGCGGCAAACGTGTCGGCGTGATCGGCGCAAGCGCATCCGCGTTCGATAACGCCGCTAGCGCTCTCGAGGCGGGGGCTGGGCGAGTCGACCTGTTCGTGCGTCGCGCGGCGCTCCCGCGCATCAACAAGCTGACCGGCATCGGCAGTCCTGGCCTCGTTCATGGCTTCGCGAGTCTGCCCGACGCCTGGAAGTGGCGCTTCCTGCACTATTCCGCGTACACGCAGACACCACCGCCGCGCGACAGCGTGCTGCGGGTCGCCGCCCACGCCCAGGCTCACTTGCACCTGGCGAGCCCGCTGAGGCGCCTGCGCCACGAAGGCGACACGATCGTCCTCGACACGCCCCGGGGACAATACACCGTCGACCATCTGATCTTCGCGACCGGCTTTCACTCGGAAATCGACACGCGCGACGAGTTCGCGCCGATCGCGCCGCATGTGCGCCGCTGGCGCGACCGCTTTACCCCAGCGGCCGAACTGCCCAACGAAGAGCTCGCCAGCTCGCCTGACCTCGATCGCAACTTCGCGTTCCAGGAGCGCGTTCCCGGGACCTGTCCGGCGCTGGCGCGCATCCACTGCTTCAATCACGCGGCCAGTCTGACGCACGGCAAGGTCGCCGGCGACATCCCTGCGATCAGCGACGGCGCGCAGCGGCTCGCGCGCGCGATCGCCGCGATGCTGTTCAACGCCGACCGCGATACGCACTACGCCGCACTGCAAGCTTTCGACACCGCGGAACTCGCGGGAGACGAATGGGCCGACGCCGATGCCGCTGCTGGCACGCTGCCCCTCGACACCGCTGCCTTTTAATGGACCCTGACCTGATGTCTTCATTCGCCGATTCCCTCCCGGTCACCTTGGCCGACGACTTCGTCGCGCAACTCGCGGGACTGGCGCCCGACGGCGCGACCGCCGCGCTTCGTGCGTTTCGCGGCGACGCGACACGCCATACGCAAGGCAGCCACGACGCGCTGTTCTCGAACGATGTCGCCGATATGACGCTTCGCGAGCGGCTCTACGCGGCCTGGTACGCGGCCTTGCTGTCGAACGCGGAGCAGACTGCGCTCGCGTATCGCGGGCGTCTGCTGGCGCTGGCAGCCGCCACTGAAGCGGAGGTTGCAGCAACGAACTCGCTGCTCGATGCGATCGCCGAGCATCGAGCCGCTCCGATCGCGTCGATTGCATCGACGGACGAGCGGCTCACCGCGATCCTGCTTCATACCGAAGCCCTGACGCTGCGTCCCGCCGCAACCGGCAAGCCGGCACTCGCGACGCTGCGGGCGGCTGGCCTCACGACACGCGCGATCGTCGCGCTCTCGCAGCTCGTCGCGTTCGTCACATACCAGGTGCGGGTCGTCGCCGCGTTGCGGGCCTTGGAGGCACGAGCATGAGTTCGAATCACGGCTTTACGACGCAGACACTCGGCTGGTCCGCATGGCTCGATACGGTGCCGCTCCAACAGGCATCGCCCGAGCAGACCGCGGTACTCGAAGCGAGCCACCCGCAAGCGAAGACGTCCGACTACTACCTGTTGCTGGTGCACGAGGCCGAAATCCTGCGGCAACGATCGGGCGCATTCAATAGCATCATGTATGCGCCAGGCGGGCTGTCGCGCGCGGAGCGCGAGCTCGCGAGCACGGTCGTCTCGCGGGTCAACGGATGCGTGTACTGCGCGTCGGTGCATGCGCAGCGTTTCCAGCAACTCGCGAAGCGCGACGACGTGATCCAGCAGATCTTCGCCGCACCCGACACCGCGGGCACGACGGAACGCGAGCGCGCGATCGTGCGATACGCGATCGATCTCACGCTCAATCTGCAAGCAGTCAAAGCGGAATCCCTTGACGCGCTTCGCCGCGCCGGGCTCGACGATGCGCAGATTCTCGATCTGAGCCACGCGATTGCGATCTTTGCGTGGGCCAACCGTTTGATGCTGACGTTGGGCGAACCGGTGTTTCCCGACTGATCGGGCTCAGCGCCGCATCGACCACGCAGTGCGGCTGCCAGCGAATGGATATGACAATCGCTTGGTTGCCGCGCGATGGGATGCATTAGAGACTTGCAGTCCAATCCGTTTTGATGGAATCCGTCATGTCCACCACGCGTTCTTCCGCGCTGTACCGCCGACTCTTCGCACTCGCCGGCGCTGTATTCGCTCTCTCCTCTCCCGCCGTTTCGTTCGCGGCGCCCGCCAGCGGCGAGCCGGTTTTCTTCGGCGTCAGCGGTCCGCTGACCGGTCCGAACGCGCAGTACGGCGCGCAATGGAAAGCCGGCTTCGACCTCGCGCTCGACCAAATCAACAGCGACGGGGGTATCAACGGCCATCCATTGCAGTATGTGTTCGAAGACAGTCAGAGCGATCCGCGCCAGTCGGTCGCCATCGCGCAGAAGTTCGTGGACGACAAGCGCATCCTGATCGAACTCGGCGATTTCTCGAGCCCCGCTTCGATGGCGGCCTCGCCGATCTATCAGCGCGCGGGCCTCGTCCAGCTAGGCTTTACCAACTCGCATCCGGACTTCACGAAGGGCGGCGACTTCATCTGGAGCCCGTCGGTCAGCCAGGCGGACGCGCAACCGCTGCTCGCGGATCTGGCCGTCAAGCAGGGCTTCAGGCGGATCGCCGTGCTGTTCCAGAACACCGACTGGGGCCGCGCCAGCAAGGACGTCTTCGAGAAAGCGGCAGCGGCGCGTGGCGCGCAGGTCATCGCGGCCGAAGGCTATCAGCCCACCGACAAGGATTTTCGGGCGACGCTGCTGCGTGTGCGTGATACGAAGCCCGACGCACTCGTGCTGATTTCGTACTACTCGGACGGCGCGCAGATCGTTCGTCAGGCGCGCACGAGCGGCATCACCCTACCGATCGTGGCAGCGAGTTCGGTGTACTCGCCGAAATTCATGGAACTCGGCGGCGACGCGGTGAACGGCGTGACCACCAACACGAGCTTTTTCCCCGGCGACCACAGCCCCGAAGTCCAGCGTTTCGTTCGCGACTTCGAAGCGAAGTACCATCACGACCCCGACGCCTTCAATGCGTTCGCCTACGACGCCACGATCATTGCCGCTTACGCGTTACGCACGGGCGGACTCGATCGCCGCGGCGTGCGTGATGCGCTGCCGAAGCTGCATGACGTGCCGAGCGTCGTATTCGGCAAAGCGACGTTCGACCCGGCCACGCGGCGCGTGATCGGTGTGAAGAGCGTCAACCTCGTCGTCGAGAATGGGCAGTGGGCGCTGCTCGGCAGCAAGCCCGCACTGGCGGCCAAGTAGCGGCGGACGGCTTCGCGCGGAGCAAACGAGGACCAAACGCGGACCAGAATGCGGCGGGCCGCGCGCGAGCCCTCCGTTTGCTCCGGCAGCGCCTGCGTCACGCGGAAAAAAACCGGTTCTCAGGCCGTGGCAAGCCAAGATTCTCGCGCAGCGTCTTTCCTTCGTACTCGCGCCGGAACAGCCGCCGCGTCTGCAACTCGGGAATGACTTTATCGACGAAATCGTCGAGACCGGCCGGAAGATGCGAGAACATCACGTTGAACCCGTCCGAGCCCTCTTCCAACAGCCACTGCTCCATCTGGTCCGCGATCGTTTGAGCCGTGCCGACCATCTCCAGCCCGGAGTATCCGCCGATGCGCTGCGCGAGTTGGCGGATCGTCAAGCCATCGCGCTGCGCCCATTCCACGACTCGTTGCCGCGCGGTGCGGCTGGCGTTGGTCTCAGGAATTTCCGGCAGCAGTGCGTCTGGATCAAGACCGGATACATCGTGTCCCAACGCAATCGATAACGAAGCGATGCCGCTTTCATAGTGAACGAAGGTATCGAGCCGCTCGCGCGTTTCCCGCGCCTCTTCGAGCGTATCGCCCACGACGACGAAGGCCGCCGGCAATATCTTCATGTGATCGCGCGATCGGCCGTGTTTCTCCATGCGGCTTTTTACATCGGCGTAGAAGCGCTTTCCGTCGGCCAGCGTGGTTTGCGCGGTGAACACGACTTCAGCGGTTTCCGCGGCAATCTGCCGTCCCGCTTCCGATGAACCCGCCTGAACGATCACGGGCCAGCCCTGAATCGGGCGGGCGATATTCAAAGGACCGCGCACCGAGAAGTTCGCGCTTTTGTAGTTCAGCACATGCAGCTTCTGCGGGTCGAAGTATGTTCCGCTCGCCGTATCGCGGATAAAAGCGTCATCGGCCCAGCTATCCCACAGACCCGTGACCACGTCGAAGAACTCGCGGGCGCGCCGATACCGCTCGTCGTGTTCGACGTGCTCGTCGAGACCGAAATTGAGCGCCGCGTCCGGATTCGACGTCGTCACGAGATTCCATCCGGCGCGGCCACCGCTGATATGGTCGAGCGAGGCGAACCGCCTGGCCACGTGATACGGCGCGTCGAAGGTCGTGGACGCGGTCGCGACGAGACCCAGCCGCTCCGTGACCGCGGCGAGCGCGGGGAGCAACGTAAGCGGCTCGAACGACGTGACCGTGTGGCTGTGCCTGAGGGCGTCGAGCGGCATATTGAGCACCGCGAGGTGGTCGGCCATGAAGAACGCATCGAAACGGCCGCGCTCCAGCGTCTGCGCAAAACGCTTCAGATGCCCGAAATTGAAGTTGGCATCGGGATAGGCGCCCGGATGGCGCCATGCACCGGTGTGAATCGTCGTGGGGCGCATGAAGGCGCCGAGGCGAAGCTGACGTGACATGAACCGATCTCCATCGCGAACAGGGTCGCGCCAGTTTAATGCTGCTGCGCCGCGCTTGCTCGGCTGGGCTGCGTGATTCGATTCGCGTGCGCGCAGGCATGCGCAGCGTGCAATCTATGCATATGGCAATTGCTTCTATAGCCCCGCGTTCTTTCGGGCGGTATCTGAATTACCATGGTTGCGGTTGCCCAACATCGTGGATACCTGATCATGTCTGTCCTGAACGAAGTGCTGGAGGCTAACGAACGGTACGCCGCAACGTTCGGCGAAAAGGGATCGCTTGCGTTGCCGCCCGCGCGGCGCTTCGCCATTCTGACCTGCATGGACGCCCGCCTCGATCCCGCCCGATACGCGGGCCTCGCCGAGGGCGACGCGCACGTGATTCGCAACGCAGGTGGTCGTGCAAGCGAGGACGCCATCCGCTCGCTGGTGATCTCCTACAAGCTGCTTGGGACCCGCGAGTGGTTCGTGATCCATCACACGGACTGCGGCATGGAGCTGTTCACGGACGATGTCATTGCCGGTCTGCTCGAGCAGAGCCTGGAGACCGCGAACATCGACGCCAGCGGCTGGCACGATAGCGGTCATGGCCCGGGCTCGACCGAGGGCCGCTATATCAAGTGGCACACGATTAGCGATGCCAGACAAAGCGTCATCGACGACGTGCGGCGTATCGCGGCACATCCGCTCGTGCCGGCTGGCATTCCGATCTATGGCTACATTTACGACGTACGCACTGGCCGTCTGATCGAAGTGTCCGATGCGAATCGCGCCGCCTGAACTTCGCTGTCCAGTCGCGAAGCGGTACTGGTACTAACGGCGGTTGGTGCGCGCACTCCTGCGCGAAGCAGCATCCGGCGCCGTCGCCCAACCGGATATCGACTTCAATCGCCCCAGCTGTCCGGCACACTCAAGGTCAACGTCGACACGAAACGTGCCGTCTCCTGCTCGCGGGGCCGCGTAAAAATATCGCGCGACGGGCCCGCCTCCACCACTACGCCGTTGTTCAGAAACACCACGTCACGAGCGATCAATGCCGCAAGACGCAGGTCGTGGGTTGCCATCAACATCGTCATCCCCTCGCTGGCGAGTTGCTTGAGCACTTCGATCACTTCGACGGCCAGCCCAGGGTCGAGCGCCGAGGTCGGCTCGTCGCACAGCAACACCTCGGGCGACGGCGCCAGCGCCCGTGCAATCGCGACGCGCTGCTGCTGTCCGCCTGACAGCGTGGCGGGCCACGCATCCGCCTTGTGCGCGATACCGACCTTCGTCAGCAGTGCGCGCGCCCGTTCCCGCGCCCGTTCCTTGTCCCACTTCTGCACGGTAAGCAGCCCTTCCATCACGTTCTGGATCACCGTCAGATGCGGGAACAACTGGAAGTTCTGGAACACCATGCCGGTACGGCGCCGGATAGCGAGCAACTGATCGCGCGCGGGTTTCTGGTCCGGGCGGAATTCGAGGCGCTGATCGCCGAGTTCGAGGACACCGCTATCGGGAATTTCAAGCAGGTTCACGCAGCGCAATAGCGTGCTTTTACCGCTGCCCGAAGGCCCGATCAACGCGGTCACGTTGCCGGGGGCGAGCGTCAAATCCACCGAACTCAATACCAGCTGTGCGCCGAAGGACTTGTCGATTTTTTGCAGCTTGATCATGCGTTGCCTGCTTCGAACAAGGCATGGCGGCCAAATCGCTGCTCGAGCCTGACCTGCACCGACGACAATACGGAACTGAACAGCAGATAGACCAGCGCGGCTTGCGTATAGAGAATCAGCGGTTCATACGTCACCGACGCGATACGTTGCGCAGCCTGAAATACCTCGGGCACGGTCAGCACGGCCGCGAGCGAAGTGTCCTTGACGAGCGAGATGAACGAGTTGGATAGCGGCGGCAATGCGACCCGCGCAGCCTGCGGCAGAATCACGCGGCGCAGTGCCTCCGCGCGCGTCATCCCCATCGAATAAGCCGCTTCCCACTGCCCTTTCGGAATCGACTCGATGACGCCACGAATCACTTCCGAGTTGTATGCGCCTACATTGAGCGAGAAGCCGATCGTGGCCGCGGTCAACGGGTCGAGTACGATGCCCACATTAGGCAAACCGTAAAAAATCACGAACAGTTGCACCAGCAGAGGCGAGCCTCGAATCAGCCACACGTAAAAGCGTACGACCGCCACCGCCCAGCGCGGACCAAACAGCCGCACCAGCGCGGCGGCCAATGCCAGCGTCAGTCCGACACCGAATGACGCAAGCGTGAGCGGCACAGTGAACACGAGCCCCGCATACAACAGCGGCCCCAGCGACTGCGCCATCAGATGCAACCAGGCCGGCATGAGTCCGATCCGCCCGGTGTTACTGCGACACGTCTTTGCCGAAATACTTCTGCGAGATCTTCTCGTAGGTGCCGTCCGCCTTGATATCGGCGAGCGCCTTGTCGATCGCCGCCACCAGTTGCGGGTTGCCTTTGCGCACGAGGACCGCCGACTTGTCGCTACCGGCGGAATTGTCGATCGCGGCGATCCTGACCTGTGCATCCGGCTTGTGTTTCTTGAAGTCGAGGAACGACAACGAATCGTTGACGGTGGCGTCGACCCGGCCCGAAGTCAGCAGATCGATCGATTCGTTAAAGCCTTGCACGGCTATGACCTCCGCGCCATGATCCTTGGCGATCTTGCCGAAATTGCTGGTCAAGGTGTTCGCGGACTTCTTGCCCTTCAGATCGTCGAAGGTCTTGATCGTCGTGTTGTCTGCGCGCACGATCAGCGCCGCATGGGAAGTGATATAAGGCGTGGAGAAATCGTATTTGGCCTTGCGCGCGTCGGTGACGGACACCTCATTGATCACCGCGTCGTAGCGATTGACGTCGAGGCCCGCAATCAGACCGTCCCACTTACCCTCGACGAACTCTGGCTTCACGCCGATACGTTTCGCGATCTCGGTCGCGATCTCGACGTCGAAGCCGGTCAGCTTGCCCGATTCGTCGTGGTAAGTGAACGGTGCGTACGTGCCCTCGGTGCCCACCTTGAACACACCAGACGACTTGATCTGAGCGAATTCGTCCGCAGCGAATGCCGGGGACACGGCCACTGCCTGCAGCAGGGCAACCAACAGAATCGTGCGAATCGACTTCATGACAATGTGCTCCGCGAAGTGAGGAAGTGGAAATTCGGTTTGCTATCCGGCCAGCCGGCAGGCCAGCGTGGCCGGACTTTAGCAAAGCCCCTTCCGATCCACAAAGCATCAAGTTTTCGAAGAATATGCGGCGCTGTGATAAGCCCAGATTGGAAAGCCTCGAACCCTGCCATCGTCGTATCGGGTACCCAATGCTCTACACAAGGTAATAGAGATCGTCCGCACTCCGCTCGGCCTGCACGCGCTCCGCACAGTGAGCGCACGTGTTGCGTTCGCCGAGTTGCGTGTACGCGTAACGGACGGCGCGCACGGTTGCCGACCACGTCTCGTCCTCCTCCGGGAAAAACCGGTCGGCGGGATACCACTCGTTGAAACGCAGATTGCCAAGCACTTTGCGCAATGCCGGTCGAAGGCCGGCGAGCAGTACGACGAGACCATCTCGCTGTGCATCATGGAGAAAATGCTCGAGCCGTTCAATGCACACTACGTCGGGGTTACGCACGCGCTTCACACGCAGCACCAGATATCGAACCCCGTGCTGCCGTGCCTGCTCCCTGATCGCGCCAAGATGGCGATCGAGTTCCGGGGCCGCGCCAAAGAAAAACTCCCCTTCGAAATCCCAGACCGCCACGGCAGCACACGATGGGTCAGACGGCAGACGCTCTCTCACTACGCCCTCCGGACTCACGACCAGCTCGGTTGCCTTCAGCTTCGCGGCTCGCGGAACGAACAGCAGGATCGACACCGTGACACCAATCAGGATCGAGAACTCGACACCGATCAGCAACGCGGCCAGCGCGGTCAACACGATCAGGCCGGCGTCGTATTTCGAGGCCCGGAACGTATAGCGCAGGCGCGCGACATCGATCAGACGCACCGCCGTCACGAACAACAGTCCCGCCAGCGCAGCCTTCGGGATATAACGCGTAAGCGGCGCCAGCGCCAGCACCGCGAGCGCAACAGCCACCGCCGTCACCACCCCCGAGCATCGCGTCGCCGCCCCAGCCTGATAGTTGATCGCGGAACGCGAAAGAGAACCCGAACCCGGCAGGCAGCGAAAGAAGCCTCCGACCAGATTGGCGACGCCCTCGGCGAGACACTGCCGGTTGTAGTCCAACTGCTGTCTCGTGTGATGCGCAATCGACTTCGCGATGGAGAGGGCCTCAAGCAAACCAAGAAACGCAATCGCAACCGCGCTCGATCCCATATGACCGATCCAGTCCCAGTGAATCTCGGGAATATGCGGCGACGGCAGCCCTGCTTTCAACGTACCGATAACGGCGACCGCGGTATGGCCGCCCTGTTCCGGCCGCGACCAGCCCAGTGCATACGCCGCCCCCGCGACGATGATCAGCACCACGAACATATCGATCTGCGGCAACCGGTAACGGCGCACCGCGCGACGCAGCAGGACCGCCAGCACGACCGCAGCCGCACTGACGGCGGCGGCCTTCAGATTGACCGGATCGCCGCTCAGCGTGAGCCAGAGCCGATACAGCACATGCTGGTGACCGGAGCCCTTCTCGCGCACGCCTAGCGCGTTGCCGATCTGGCCGATCGCCAGCAGCACCGCGGCGCCTGCCATGAAGCCGAGGATGACCGACTCGGAAATGTACCGCGTCAGATCACCGAGTCTGAACACGGCGATGCCGATCTGGATGATGCCGACCATCACACCGAGCAGAAACATCGCCTCATACAGATTCACCGTGTCGTTCGGATCGACGAACGCGAGCGCACTGAACACGACCAGAGAAATCGCGCTGGTCGGCCCGTTGATCAGATGCGACGACGAGCCGAGCAGCGACGCCACCAAGGTCACCACCATCGCCGAATACAGTCCGAAGCGGGGATCGACGCCCGCGATAAGCGCATACGCCATGCCTTGCAGCAATGAAATGGCGGCGACCGTCAGACCCGCGAACAGATCGCGTTTGCCTTTGCTCCAGTCAAACGGGAACGTGCTGGACAGCGCCATGATGTCAACCCTTGTCTCTTGTGTCCGGCCCGTTCGAACTCGCCACGCCGCCGGCCGGCTTGAGAGCCGTGTCGAGGATGCCGTTTTCGTCGAAGAACCGATGGTTCGCGTCGTCCCAGTCGCGCGCGATCTCCGTCACGGGAAACAGCTTGAGCGGTGGCAGCCGTGCGGCGAAGCGTTGCAGGATGCTGGCGTTGTAAGGCCGGTAGCCGGCCTCGGCGATGGTCCGCTGGGCCGCGTCGGTAAACAGGAATTCCAGGTACGCGCGCGCGTAGCGTTCGCTGTGATGGCGCGCGACGTTAGCGTCGACCCACGCCACGTACGGCTCGGCAAGAATGCTGACCGGCGGGTAGACGATCTCGAGCTCGTCGCGCGCGTCCGCGACCTCGCGCAGTGCTTCGTTTTCCCACGCGAGTTGAACGTCGCCGATCTTTTCCGTGGTGAAACCAATCGCCGCCGAGCGCGCGCCGGTATCGAGCCGCACGGCCTGCCGATATAGCGCGGCGAGATACTCCCGCGCGGCGCTCTCGCTGCCGCCGCGTGTGGTCACGGCGCCCCACGCCGCGAGCGCACTGAGCTTGCCGTTGCCGGAAGTCCGCGGGTCCGGGGTCACGATCTCGACGCCCGGCGCGACCAGATCGGGCCAGTCGTGGATCTGCCTGGGATTGCCCTTGCGGACCACAAAGACGATCGTCGAGTAGTACGGCTGCGAATGATGCGGCAGGCGCGCGGCCCAATCGCCGGCAATCAAACCCTGTTTGCGCAGTGCATCCACATCCGAATAGAGACCCAGTGTCACGACGTCCGCCTGCTGCTCGCCCGTTACCACCGTGCGCGCCTGGCGGGAAGAGCCGCCGTGCGACTGCTTCACTTGCAGCCTGATTCCCGTTTGCCGCTGGTACGCCGTGATGAACTGGGCATCAAGGCTCCGATACAGCTCGCGAGTCGGATCGTACGACACGTTCAGGATCTCGTTGGTCGCATCGCCATGAACGTTTTTCACGCCGATCAGCGTCACGGCGATCGCGACACCGGCGACGGCGGCAAGATTGAGCAATGACGGGCGTTTCATTTCCTCTCCGGCGGGGGAACGTATCCCTGTGCAACACACGGTTAGCCTCGCGGCAGCGGTCCGCTACGGACCGTCATCGATCCGCGATTGTGTGCCTGGCCGAATCGCGTAGAGAACCAATTTCTTCTGCTATGCAAAGCGCCGGATGCTTTCGTTCTGGCGGTGCTTTTCATATGCGCAAACATTGGTTTGATTTGCGTTCGCGCCGACTTAACGTCCTGAATCCGGCGCCACGGAGCGCATTACCAATAGCTACTTATCGCTACCTATCAGGAAGGAAACAACCGATGAGCCTACGTCCTTTACATGACCGCGTGATCGTCAAGCGTCTCGATCAGGAGACCCGCACCGCGTCGGGCATCGTGATCCCCGACAGCGCGGCGGAAAAGCCCGACCAGGGCGAAATCCTCGCCGTCGGGCCCGGCCGCCGCGGCGAGGACGGCAAGCGCGTCGAACCGGACCTGCAAGTCGGTGATCGCGTGTTGTTCGGCAAGTATGCGGGGCAGGCGGTGAAGGTCGACGGCAACGAACTGCTGGTACTGCGCGAGGAAGATATCGTCGCAGTCGTTCAAATCTGAGGAGAAAGCAAACATGGCAGCCAAAGAAGTCGCTTTCAGCGATAACGCACGTTCCAAACTGGTTGAAGGCGTCAACCTGCTCGCCAATGCGGTGAAAGTGACGCTCGGTCCGAAGGGCCGCAATGTCGTGCTCGAACGCAGTTTCGGCAGCCCGGTCGTGACCAAGGACGGTGTGTCCGTCGCGAAGGAAATCGAGCTGGCCGACAGGTTGCAGAACATCGGCGCGCAGCTCGTCAAGGAAGTCGCGTCCAAGACCAGCGACGCCGCGGGCGACGGCACGACCACCGCGACCGTGCTCGCCCAGGCGATCGTCCGCGAGGGTCAGAAATACGTCGCGGCGGGCCTTAATCCGCTCGATCTGAAGCGCGGCATCGACAAGGCCGTCGTCGCGGCCGTCGCGGAGCTGAAGAAGATCAGCAAGCCGACGACCACCAGCAAGGAGATCGCTCAGGTCGCGACCATCTCGGCCAACGGCGAAGAATCGATCGGCCAGCGCATCGCGGAAGCGATCGACCGGGTCGGCAAGGAAGGCGTGATTACCGTCGAAGACGGCAAGTCGCTCGCGGACGAGCTCGACGTCGTGGAAGGTCTGCAGTTCGACCGCGGTTATCTGTCGCCCTACTTCATCAACAATCAGGACCGGCAGATCGCCGCGCTCGAACAACCTTACGTGCTGCTGCACGACAAGAAGATCTCGAACATCCGCGATCTGCTGCCGATCCTCGAACAGGTCGCCAAGTCCAGCCGGCCGCTGTTGATCATCGCGGAAGACGTCGAAGGCGAAGCGCTCGCGACGCTCGTCGTGAACAATATTCGCGGCATTCTGAAGACGGTGGCGGTGAAGGCACCCGGCTTCGGCGATCGCCGCAAGGCACTGCTCGAAGACATCGCGATCCTCACCGGCGGCCAGGTCATCGCTGAGGAAACGGGCCTGACGCTCGAGAAAGCGACCCTTGCCGAACTCGGCCAGGCCAAGCGCATCGAGGTCGGCAAGGAAAACACCACGGTCATCGACGGCGCCGGAGAGAAGGCCAGCATCGAGGCTCGCGTGAAGCAGATTCGCTCGCAGATCGCGGAGGCAACCTCGGACTACGACCGTGAAAAGCTGCAGGAACGCGTCGCAAAGCTTGCGGGCGGCGTCGCCGTCATCAAGGTCGGCGGCGCGACGGAAATCGAAGTGAAAGAAAAGAAAGATCGTGTCGACGATGCGCTGCACGCGACGCGCGCGGCCGTCGAAGAAGGCATCGTGCCGGGCGGCGGCGTCGCGCTGATCCGCGTGAAGCAGGCGATCGCCGCACTGCAGGGCGCGAACGCGGATCAGAACGCCGGCATCAACATCGTGCGCCGCGCGCTCGATGAACCGTTGCGCCAGATCGTCGCCAATGCGGGCGAGGAAGCGAGCGTGATCGTCGCCAAGGTAGCCGAAGGCAGCGGCAATTATGGCTACAACGCGGCAACCGGCGAATATGGCGACCTCGTCGAAACGGGTGTGGTCGATCCGACGAAAGTCACGCGCACGGCATTGCAGAATGCCGCTTCCGTGGCCAGCCTGCTGCTGACGACCGACGCCACGGTGCACGAAGCACCCAAGGATGCGGCGCCGGCGGCATCGCCCGCGGGGCCCGGTGCGGGCGGTCCCGGCTTCGACTTCTAGTCACTTCGCCTGACCCTGCTGACGCCGCGAGGCGTCCGCGCACAGCGCCGCGCATCTCGTTCGATGCGCGGCGCTGTGCTTTTCGTGCTCATTCCCGCAATCAAGCCGCGACTGGCTCACGCGCCCTGCCGGGGATCGCGGCAAGCAACGCGCGCGTGTATTCGTGTCGCGGGTGACGCCAGATCTCGCTATGCTCGCCACTCTCGACGATACGTCCGCGCTGCATCACGTGCACGCGATCGGCGATGTAGCGCACGACCGAAAGATCATGCGAGATGAACAGCAGCGACAGGCCGAGTTCCTGTTTCAGTTCCACCAACAGGTTCAGGATTTGCGCCTGAATGGAAACGTCGAGAGCCGAAACGGGTTCGTCGAGAATCAGCAGCGCCGGTTCGAGCACCAGCGCGCGAGCAATGCCGATGCGCTGACGCTGACCGCCCGAGAATTCATGCGGATAGCGCTCGAGCGCCGCCGCCGGTAGACGGACCTGATCCCAGATGCGCTGTACGCGCGACTGTCGATCACGCGCGTCGCTCACGCCATTGACGACGAGCACCGTGTCGAGAATCTGTCTGACGGTGCGGCGTGGATTCAACGACGCATAGGGGTCCTGAAACACCAACTGCGCATGGCGGCGCAAGGGCCGCAAGGCACGTTCGTTCAACGCGAGAAGATCGACGCCGTCGAGCCGGATCTCGCCCTGCGAGGCGGGCGCAAGCCGCATGATCGCGCGCGCGAGCGTGGACTTTCCGCAGCCCGATTCGCCAACGAGCCCCACCGATTCGCCGCGGCTAATGTCGAAGCCGACGCCGTCGACCGCGCGCACCGGCGCGCGGCCGTGGCGCTGCCCATAGTCGATGCACAGGTCGCGCACTGCAAGCAGTGGCGCCCCACCCGCTGGTGTGAACTCGGCCCGTGGCGCAAACGCCCGGACCGTGCGCGGCACGACGGTGAAGACGGCTTCGCCTTCGGCCGGCGCAGCGTGCCGGATTTCCGGCAAGGTCGAGGAGCGATAGTGCGAGTCCTCGGCGAGATTCAGCGACGCCCTGAGCAGGCCGCGCGTGTACGCATGCCGCGGCCGCGCAAAAATCTCCTCGACGGGCGCTTCCTCGACCTTTCGCCCGGCCAGCATCACCGCCACGCGATCCGCGTGGTCCGCGACCACGCCGAGGTCGTGCGTAATCAGCAGCAACGCCATCGATAGGTCCTTGCGCAACGTGTTCAGCAGTTCGAGGATGTGCGCCTGGATCGTCACATCGAGGGCGGTAGTCGGTTCATCGGCGATCAGCAGGCGCGGCTGGCAGGCGACCGCCATCGCGATCATCACACGCTGACGCTGACCGCCCGACAGTTCGTGCGGATAGTCGGTCACGCGACGCTGCGGCTCGGGAATGCGCACGAGATCGAGCAGTTCGACCGCGCGCTTGCCCGCGGCCGCCTTCGACAACGACTCATGCTGTCGCAGCGTTTCGACGATTTGCGCGCCCACCGGCAGCACCGGATTGAGCGACGTCATCGGTTCCTGGAAGACCATTGCGATGCGCCCGCCGCGTATCTTGCGCATCTCGCGCGCGTTCAGCGACAGCAGGTCCTGGCCGTCGAAGCGGACACTGCCCGTCACGCGGCCCGGCGGCGCGACGAGCCGCATCACCGATAGCGCGGTGGCCGACTTGCCGCACCCCGATTCGCCGACCAGCGCCAGCGTTTCGCCGGCCGCAATCTCGAAGCCGATGCCGCGCACCGCTTCATGCGCGCCGAAACTCACGCGCAGGTCGCGCACTTCAAGCAGATGGCTCACGTCGCCTCTCTCAGGTTCGTTGCCGCAGTCGCGGATTGAGCGCATCGTTCAGGCCGTCGCCGAGCAGATTGAGCGCGAGCACCGCGAGTACGATCGCGCCGCCGGGCAGCGCGGTCAGATACCAGGCGGTGCGCAGCGAATCGCGCCCGGAGCCGATCATCGCGCCCCAGCTGACCACGTTCGGATCGCCCATGCCGAGAAAGGACAGCGACGACTCGATCAGGATAGCGCTCGCCACCATCACCGAGGCGGTGACGATCACGGGCGGCAACGCATTCGGCAGGATTTCCCCGAAGACGATGCGAAGGTCGCTGAATCCCTGGCTGCGCGCGGCCAGCACGAAATCGGCGTGGCGCAACGCGCGGAATTCGGCGCGCACGATTCGCGCGACCGTCGGCCACGACGCAATGCCGATCGCCAGCGCGATGACGACGACGTTGGGTCTGCCGATCGCGACGATCACGGTGACGAGCAGAAACGATGGCACCGTCTGGAACAGCTCGGTTACACGCACCAGCAGATCGTCCACGAGTCCGCCCGCGTAGCCGCCGATCGCGCCGACGAGCGTGCCGATCACGAGCCCAAGCGCGGCGGACGCCGCCCCGATCAGCAGGGATACGCGGGTGCCGTGTGCAATGCCGGCGGCCACGTCGCGGCCAAGCGAATCGGTGCCGAGCCAGTAATGCGGATCGGCGCCGGGCCATTCGAACGGCGCGCCGACCATGTCGAGCGGATCGCCAGGAAAGAGGCGCGGCGCTAGCAGCGCGAGCGCGATGAACGCGGCGAGCAGCACGAGTCCGGCGCAGGCGGATGGGTTGCGCAGCAGCGCACGCCATGCGCCTGCGCCTGTGCGGCGAGGTGCATCCGCGATGGGTCCGCCAGCGCGGCGGCTGAAAAGCGCGCCCGCGACCTGACGCCGCCACGGCGAGCGCACCGACGCGTGCTCGTCGGCTACCCGTGAATCAATATCGGGAGAATCGGTACTCATGGCAGGTCTCTTCGCAAACGATGGATACGCGTCACGCTCACCTCTCATGCATCACGCGATGCGCGGATCGAGCCATGCCTGGAGCAGATCGACGAGCACGTTCGCGACGATCACGAGCAACGACGACAGCAGCAGCACGCCGAGCAGCACGCTGAAATCGCGTGCGAGCACGGCCTCGAGTGCGAGCCGCCCGAGGCCCGGCCAGCTGAAGACCGTCTCGGTGACGGCCGCGCCGCCAAGCAGCGTGCCGAAGTGCATACCGACGATGGTCGTGAGCGGCATCAACGCGTTGCGCAGAACGTGGCGAACGGTCACGCGCCACGGATGCAGGCCCTTCGCATGCGCGGTGCGCACGAAATCCTGGCGCTGCACTTCGAGCATCGCCGCGCGCGTGAGCCGCGCATAGATCGCGACGAAGAACGTCGCGAGCGTCGCGGCGGGCAGCAGCACGTGTCTCGCAAGATCGGCGAAATACGCGCCGCCGTGCAGGTTCGCGCCGATCGTCAGGTTGCCGCCGCTCGGCAGCCAGCCGAGATGCACGGAAAACAGCACGATCGCAAGCAGGCCGATCCAGAACCCCGGCGTCGAATAGAACAGCAGCGCCAGCACCGACAGCACGCGATCGGGCCACCTGCCCGCCCAATGCGCCATCACGGCGCCCAGCACGATGCCGGCGACGAGCGCAAGCGACAGCGCAACCCCCATCAACAAAAGCGTGTTCGGCAGACGCGACAGGATCAGTTGCATCACCGGCATGTCGTAGCGCGGTGAATAGCCGAGGCTGAAGTGCGCGAGATGCGACAGGTAGTTCCATAGCTGATGCAGCAGCGGCTGGTCGAGGCCGAACTTCGCGCGCAGCATCGTCATCGTTTCGGCGGTGGCGGAGCCGGCTTCCCCGGCGAGCACGTCGGCGGCATCGCCCGGCATCAGCTTCAGCAGCAGGAAGTTCAGCACGACGATGCCCAGCACCGTCGGCAACGCCTGCCATGCGGTTCGGCGCAGAATCGTCTGCCAGCGTGCGCGTCGTGTCATGGGATGGTCCTCGTGCTCAGGCGCTGATTCAGGCGCTCAGGTATACATCGGCGAAATTGCCTTCGAGCCCTTGCGCACTGACCGTATGGTCATGCACGCGGCGGTTCGCGAGCGTCACCATGCGCGGCGCGACCAGATTCAGAATCGGCAGATCGCGATAGACGGCCTGCTGGAAGTCGCGATAGAGCGACACGCGCCGGCTCTCGTCGGGTTCCGTCGACGCCGCTTCGAGCAGTCGGTCCACTTCTGGGTTGCTGTAGTGCGGCGCATTCGAGAACGGCACGCCGGGCCGGATGTTTTTCGACCAGTACAGACGCTGCACGCCGACGCTCGGATCGAACAGCGTATTCACGCCGATGCTCGTGAAGTCGAATTCGCGATCCGTATAGACGCGTTTCAGAAACGACGGCAAATCCTGCGCGCGCACCGTCACGTCGATACCGACCCGCGCAAGCGCCGATTTCACGTAGTCGGCCTGGCGGCGATACATGTCGCCGTAGGGAAGATAGTCGTGCGTCAATTGAAAGCGCACGCCGCCAGCGCCACGCGGATGTCCCGCCGCATCGAGCAGCTTCTCGGCCGCGGCGGGGTCGTACGCATAAGGCGCAAGCTGTGCGTCGTGATATGGCGAGGCGGGCGTGATCGGCGTCGGCGACAGATCGGCATAGCCATAGGCCACCGTCTTCTGCACCACCTGCGCGTTGATCGCGTGCGCGATGGCCTGGCGCACACGCCGATCCTTCAGGATCGGATGGTCGAGATTGAAATCGACTTCGGACAATGGCTGCAGAAAGCGGTAGCCGCGCGTCTCGACGGCGAGTTGCGGCAGTTGCGTGAGGCGCGGCAGATCGGTCAGCGGAACCGGATTCTCGCCGCCCAGATCGAGCGCGCCGGTCTCGAATGCCGCCGAGCGCGCAGCCGGGTCCGGAATGACTTTGTAGACGAGCGAATCGATGTAGGGCTTGCCCGGGTCCCAGTAGTCCGGATTGCGCTCGTAGACGATGCTCGCACCGCGCGTCCATGACTTGAAGCGAAACGGTCCGGTGCCGATCGGCGCATTGTTGTGCGGGTTCGTCAGCGGATCGCCGCTGGCATACAGATGCTTCGGCACGATCGGCGATTCGCCCGCCGACAGCGCCTTGATCAGAAACGGCGCGGGTTTGGTCAGCTCGATCGTGACGGTACGCGCATCGGGCGTCAGCACCTTCGACACGTTGGCGAAGGTGCTGCGTCCGCGCGGATGCACGGTCTTGAGCAGCTCGATCGAGAAGGCCACGTCTTCGGGCGTGAACGGCGTGCCGTCGTGCCAGCGCACGTTTTGCCGCAACGTGAACGTGTAGCGCAAGCCATCGGGACTGATGCTCCAGGCCGTTGCAAGCTGCGGCTTCGGCTTCAGGTCGAAGTCGTAGGCGAGCAGCCCCTCCAGCACTTTCGAACTCGCCGCGAGCGCGGGGCCGGTCGTCTGGAAGATAGACACCAGCACCGGTGGCTCGGGATTGATCAGCACGTTTAGCGTGCCACCGCGGCGCGCGGCTGGCGTCGCGCTCTGCGCGCGCGGCGCGCCAGGCAAGCCGAGGCCGGCCAATGCCGAACTGGATGCAATTAAAAATTCGCGTCGCGTCAAACGGGCCATTCGGTCGGGTTCCTTGCTGGATCGAGCGGGAGAGAACAGCTCCTCATGCTAGCAACGCCCCCGGCCACGACAAACCAAGCGATGGTGCTATCGATATGACGTTGCGCGTCTCCGCCGGCCGATTTCAATCCGTCACGGCTTCGCGCTGGTAGCGCGACACCGGCTGCCGCAAGCCGAGATGCTCGCGCAACGTGCGGCCTTCGTATTCATGGCGAAACAACCCTCTGCGCCGCAACTCCGGCAGCACGAGCCGGATGAAATCGTCGAGACTGTTGGGCAGCAAGGCCGGCATCACGTTGTAGCCGTCGGCGCCGTAGTTGACGAAGCGCTCCTCGAGCGCATCGGCGATCTGCCCAGCCGTGCCGACCAGTTGCCAGTGCCCGCGCGCGCCGGCCACGCGCAGATAGAGCTCGCGGATCGTCAGATTCTCACGGCGCGCCAGTTCGAGAGTCAGCGATTGACGGCTCTTGCTCGCGTTCGTTTCTGGCAGTTCGGGAATCGGACCGTCGAGCGGGTAGCCCGACAGATCGAAGCCGCCTGTGAGCGTGGACACCAGCGAAAGACCAACCGCCGGGTCGATTAGCGCCTGCAGCGCTTCGAACTTTTCGCGCGCCTCGGCCTCGGTCGCGCCGACGATCGGCATCACGCCCGGCATGATCTTCAGGTCGTCCGCTTCGCGACCGTATTGCGCGAGCCGGCCCTTGACGTCCGCGTAGAACGCGACTGCATCGTCGAGCGTCTGCTGCGCGGTGAAGATGACTTCCGCGGTGCGCGCCGCGAGCGCCTTGCCCGCTTCCGACGATCCGGCCTGCACGACGACCGGCCGGCCTTGCGGCGAGCGTTCGACGTTCAGCGGTCCGCGCACGTTGAAGAACTCGCCGCGATGATCGAGCACATGGCGTTTGGCTGGATCGAAGTAGCGGCCCGCGGCCTTGTCGCGCACGAACGCGCCTTCGTCCCAGCTGTCCCAAAGACCGTCGACCACCTCCGCGAATTCGACCGCGCGCTCGTAGCGCCGCGCGTGGGCGAGATGTTCGTCGAAGCCGAAGTTCTTCGCCTCGTGCGCGCTCGATGACGTGACGAGATTCCATCCTGCCCGCCCTGCGCTGATGTGGTCGAGCGACGCGAACTTGCGCGCGATGTGGTACGGCTCGTTGAAGGTCGTCGAAGCGGTGCCGACGAGGCCGATGCGCTCGGTCAGCGCGGCCAGTGCCGAGAGCAGCGTGATCGGCTCGAACTGGGCCACGTAGCTGTGCGCGGTGCGACTCAGGAAGTCGACCTTATCGCCGCGCGTGCCCGAGCCGTCGGCAAGAAAGATCAGATCGAACTTCGCGGCTTCCGCGGCCTGGGCGAGCTGCACGTAGTGGCGAAAGTCGCGGCCGGCATCCGCGTGTGCGTCCGGATGACGCCACGCGGCGATGTGATGTCCGGTCGGATAGAGAAACGCGCCGAGGCGCAGATGTCCTTTACGTTGGCTCATGGTGTGGGCAAGTGGTTGATCTGGCGGTGAGGCGGCGCGGCCCTATGCGCTCTCGCGCCAACGTTGCGGGTTGCGCGGACGGCTCAGTCCGAGGTGCTCGCGCAGCGTGGTGCCCTCGTATTCGCTGCGAAAAATGCCGCGCTGCTGCAGGATCGGCACGACGCCATCGACGAAATCGCGCAGTCCGCCGGGCAGCGCGTCGGGCATCAGGTTGAAACCGTCGGCCGCGCCGCCGTCGAACCAGTGCTGGATGTCATCCGCGATCTGCTCGGGCGTGCCGACGATCACGCGGTGACCGGTGCCGCCCGCCAGCGCGCGGATCAGCTCGCGCACGGTGTGGCCGTGACGACGAGCCTCGGCGATCGTCGCGTGAAAAAACGTGTGGTTGCCGTTGCCGCCGCCGGGCAGCGCGAGATCGTCGGGCAACGGCGCATCGAGCGTGAGGCGCTCGACGTCGATGCCGAGCGTACCCGCGAGGCGATTCAGGCTGTAGCGCCACGGGATCTGCTCGACGAGTTCATCGCGGCGGCGCAGCGCCTCGCTGTGCGTCGCGCCGATGATCGTCGTCAGACCGGCGAGCACCTTGACGGCCGGGCGGCCATAGGCGGCTGCCCGCTCGTTCAGGTCGCGCCGGTAAGCCGCCGATTCCTCGAACGATTGCGACGCTGAAAAGACCGCTTCCGCATGACGTGCCGCCAACTCCCGGCCGTCTGCCGATGCGCCCGCCTGCACCACCACGGGATGCCCTTGCGGCGAGCGCGGCAGGTTCAGCGGCCCTTGTACGTGGAAGAAGCGGCCGCTATGCGCGATCGGATGCACTTTCGCCACGTCGATGAAGCGGCCACCGGCTTTGTTGCCGACGAACGCATCGTCTTCCCAGCTATCCCACAGTGCCTTGACCACTTCGGTGAATTCGGCGGCCCGCTCGTAACGCTCGGCGTGGTTCGGTACCGCGTCGCGGCCGAAGTTGCGCGCCGACGGCAGGTCGGCGGTGGTCACGACGTTCCAGCCGGCGCGGCCGTTGCTGACGTGATCGAGCGTGGCAAAGCGCCGGGCGATGTTGTACGGCTCGTTGTAGCTGGTCGAGGCGGTGCCGATCACGCCGATGTGCGTCGTCGCCGCGGCGATGCTGGCGAGCAACACCGTCGGTTCGAGCGCGGTAATCGGACGGAAGTCGATCTGATCGACGATCGCCGCATTGTCGGCGAGGAATACCGCGTCGAGCTTGCCCGCCTCGGCAATCCGCGCGACGTGAACGTAGTGATCCACATCGATGAACGCGCGCGGATCGGCCTCTTCGAGCCGCCATGCCGAAGGCACGAAACCCGAGTGCAGGATGTTGACGTTCAGATGCAGACGGCGCGGTGCGGCGCGTACCGGAAGCTGGCTCATCGGTGAGGTTCCTCGTTTCGGCTCAATGGACTTTCGGAAAGCCGTGCCGCTCGGCGAGCAGATCGAGGATGCGGCGCGGGTCGGTCACGAAGCGCCGCTCGCCGAGCGACTCAGCGTCGGCGGGCGCGGGTTGCTCATCGCCGAACACGAGCGCGGGCAGCCCCTGGTGCGCCTCGTCGAGCACTTCGATCACGGCCTTGCGAGGCCGCTCGAACGGCACGCGCAGCACGTCGAGCCGCGCGACGCGCGCGGGGTCGCTCGCGAGCAGCCCCTCGATCGGCGCACCGTCCGGGCAGATAAAGCGTTCGCCGGGGTGGCGCGGATCGGTGAAGCCCGGTTCCAGCAGGATCAGAATGTCTCGGCTCATTGCGTAGGTTTCCTCATAAACTTGATAGCGAGCTTGTCGGCAAGCTGGCGGCGTTGGTTAAAAAACGCGCCCTTCCGTCAGATGCGTCGTCACGCCATTCAGCTCGTAGTCGCCGATCACGCGTGCCTTATGCAGCAGCGGGTTGTGGTTGAAGATCGTGCGCAGATTGCGCCAGTGCCGGTCGAAGTTATGCGCGCGCGACGTGGCCGACGCGCCGCCCGCCTCGAACATGCGCTCGGCCGCGTAGAGCGCGAGCTTGCTGACCACCAGCTGCGTGCGGGCGGTCGCCAGCGCGCCTTCGAGCACGAGCGCGTCCGCGTCGGCAGCGCCCTCGCGGATCGCCCGCGCCGAGCGGTCGAGCACACGTGCGTTATCGCGCACGAGCGCATCGATCGTATGGCTGTGCGCGCCCAGATCGCCGATCACCTGCTGGATGAACGCGTCCTCGCGCGCGGACGGCGCGGGACTGTGCAGCGCGGGACGGCCATGCCGCAACACATAGTGCTTCGCATCGGCGACGACGTTGCGCACGATGCCCGCCCCCACCGCCACCAGATGCAGTTGCCGCAGTGCGCCGCCATGACGACCGACGAGCGTCGTCTGCACGCGCGGCGTCACTTCATCGTCGCGAACCTGCAGGTTGTCGAATTCGAGGCTGCCGCTTGCCGTCATGCGCTGTCCCATGCCGTCCCAGTCGTCGAGCACGCGCAGGCCTTCGCGCTTCACCGGCACGATCGCGAGCACCGCGTTGCCGTTCTCGTCGTGCAGGTTCAGGCGCGCGAAGTCGGAGAAAGCCGTGCCGGTCGCGTAGTACTTGCGGCCGCTCAGCCGGTAATGCGCACCGTCGCGGCGCAACTGTGTCGTGATTTCGCCGGGACGCGCGGTGCCCAGCTCGGTTGAAGCGCCACCGAAAATCGCGCCATCGGCGATCCGCTGAATCTGGACTTCGTTGAACAGCGTGCGTGGCGACAGCCGCAACGCTTCGACCTGATCGAAGTGGATGCGCAGCGCGTGCGCGAGATTGCTGTCGGCGGCGGCCAGCGTCGCGATGACCTCGAACGCGTCTTCGAGCGAGCCGCCGAGGCCACCCCACTCGACCGGCAAGCGCAGGCGCCCGAGACCGGAGCGACGGAACAATGCGAAGCCGTCGAACGGCAACTCGCGGCGCGCTTCGCGCGACGCGGCGTCTGCGCCGATGGCGCTCGCGAGCGCGGGCAGCGACGCAAGGGCGGTCTGTAGCCGCTCGTGCGCGGCGGTGTTCTGTTGATCGGGTGCGGGCATTCGTCTTTCCTCGTGCTGGACAGGCAGACCGGCACGCATGTGCCGGGCGTCGACGTTTATCGACAGGACAGCATGTGAGTATAGGGATGCGTCTTTGCGCGGATAACAACCGATTTGCGCTTACGTTATTCGCGTGTCTGCAATGCGAAGGCGCTGTGGCGCGCAGCGCACGAAGCTGTGCGAACGCGGTGCACAACCGAAGACATAGCGACGCTCGCGTCTGCCCGAACGATCCGCGGCACGCGGAAGCAGCGTTCGAACGATGGGGATATCCCGTGCCCGCCAGCGACCCGCCTTACGGCTGAATAAACAGATCGGCAAAATTGCCGCGCAGTCCCTCGCCCGTCGGCGCGTAGTCCTTCACCGAGTTCGTCACGATCGTGATGTTGGGGTTCGCGCCGAACTCGATCGATGGGATGTCATCGTGAACGAGTTGCTGGAACTGTATGAATAGCTGACGCCGCTTCGCATCGTCGGTTTCGACCGATGCCGCCTCCAGCAGACGGTCGACTTCCGGGTTGGAGTAATGCGCGGCATTCGAGAACGGCAGCCCGATCTTGAAGTTTTTCGACCAGAACACCCGCTGCACGCCAACCGTCGGATCGAATGTATTCGACAGTGCTTCGAGCGTGATGTCGAAGGCGCGATCGGTGTAGGCCTTCTTCACGTAGGTCGCGAAATCGTAGCTTTCGATCTCGCCGTCGATGCCGATTCGGGCGAGCGATTGCCGCACGAAGTCGGCGGCGCGCGGGTCCTGGAACGGGTTGAAGAGCAGTCGCAGCTTGAAGCGCTTGCCGTCCGGTCCGCGTTTGAGTCCGGCGGCGTCGAGCGCGGCATTGGCCTGAGCCACGTCGTAGGGGAAGTAGTGAATATCGGCGTCGTGATACTTCGTGTTCGCCGCGCCGATTGCGGCAGCGGACACCTGGCCGTAGCCATACCAGACGACCCGGTTCAACGCATTGACGTCGATCGCCTGCGATATCGCCTTGCGCACCGCCTTGTCCTTCAGAACCGGCGTGTCGAGATTGAAGATCAATTGCTGGTGATTGCTGTTGTACGGCCAGTTCGTCGTGTCCACCTTGAAGTTCGGCAGCGTCGTGAAGCGCTTCACATCCGACAGCGGAATCGCCTGGTCGGCGAGATTGGCGGCGCCGGATTCGAGCGCCGCCGCGCGCGCAGCCGCATCCGGCAGGAAGCGCACGATGATCTTGTCAATATACGGTTTCGGTTTGTCCCAGTAGTCCGGATTGCGTTCGAGAAGAATATAGCTGCCATGCACGAACGTCTTGTAGATGAACGGGCCCGTGCCGACCGGCGCGCTGTTGTACGGATTCGCAACGATGTCCGTGCCTTCGTACAGATGCTTCGGGATGATCGGCGATTCGGTGCCCGCTAGCGCGGTCAGCAGGAACGGCGCCGGCTTCGACAGTTCAATCACCGCGGTGTAGGGGTCCGGCGTTTTCACGTCGGTCACGTTCGCGAACGTGCTTCGACCGCGCGGATGCACCTGCTTGAGCGTCAGAATCGAGAACGCGACGTCGGCGGACGTAAAAGGCTTACCGTCGTGCCACTTCACGCCCCGGCGCAGCGTGAAGCGATACTCGAGCCCGTCCTTGCTGACGGACCATGCGGTCGCCAGCAGCGGTTGCGGATTGAGATCCTTGTCGTACGTGAGCAGCCCCTCGACTACCTTCGGACCAATCTCCGCGTTGCCGCCGGCAGTGGTCGTCAACGGAACGATCGACGCCGGCTCCGGGGCGACGAGCCATGTCAGGGTGCCACCGTGGTTGGGCTCGGCCTGCACGGAAAGCATGCCGGCGCGCATTATCGTCGAGCTGATCAATACGCCGAAAGCGTATCCGTACCACCTGTTTCGCAGGCTCATAACTGATCCGTTTTTGTTGAACGAAACCGCCCCCATCACTCAGTTAGCCCGCGCGCCCGTGAGTTTGACAATATATGGCGCAAGCAGCGAACGAAGCGAACCGTCATGCTTGCCGGACAACTCTCTTTCCAGGCACGCAAGAGCGAGCGCGACGATCAAGACGGGGGCAAGAGTTCGTCGCCGCGCTCGCACCGTATCCCCGCCCTGCACGCTCCAGACGCTGCCGGAATTCCTTTCCCGTCTGACGGACCAAGGCATTTTCAGCGCTCCGCGTTTCGTTCGATGTCAGGCAAGGCGTCGTGAGTTAGGCCGCCAACTTACGGACTTTCCTCCCGCGCATGCACGGATCTTCAATCAGATAGTCAATGGCCTCATCGCATTGTCATTCGCCCAGCGACCGGGATGGAACGAATTTGTTCTGATATCCAAAGCAGCGCCAGCGACCGTCGTCGATCGACATGCCCCTCTTCCGGCGGACGGTATCGGAAACCTCGAGCAATGCGTCAGGACTGGAAAGCAAAGAATAAAGAACCGTTTGTCATCGCAATAGGAGTCAGCCTCTAATTGCAAGATCGACCTCCGAGAGGCATCCCCTTGGCTCTGTCGCGACAAGACAGCGGTGACGGCAGGACGCAAATCTGTATAGGACTGCTTATGCAATCAGCGAGTAGAATTGTTGGGCCGGAGTTTGCGGTACGGCACCGTCTTTCATCTGCCCTTTGCGAATCATGTGCATGGTTTCAATCCCGCCCAGAATAATGCGGGCACAACGAAACTCCTTGAACCCCAGCATGGGCAGCGTGCGTCGCTTGATAGCCCGGTGATCCTGCTCAACGATGTTGTTCAGATACTTCTTCTGCCGGATCTTGATGGGTGTCTCGCGCTCAGCGTTGAGCGCCTGCAGGGCGGCCGGATTCGATCCGCTTTTGTCGATCGTCACAGTTTCCGGTTCACCGTTCTGGTCGATGGCCTTCTCGAAGTAGCGTCGGGCCGCAGCCTTGTCCCGATGGGCTCGCAGCAGAAAGTCGACCGTGTTGCCCGACTCGTCGGCGGCCCGGTAAAGATACTTCCACTGGCCGCCGATCCTGATGTAGGTTTCATCCATCCTCCAGCTCCTGCCCACTGCCCGTTTGCAACGCCGCAACGCCTTTTCCAGTAACGGCAGCAGCTTCAGCGCCCAGCGATGCACGGTCGAATGATCGACCTCAATACCGCGCACCAGCATCATCTCTTCGAGGTGACGCAGGCTCAGCGGGTAGGCCACGTACCAGCGCACACACAGCAGCATCACGTCCAACGGGTAATGCAGCCGTTTAAACACCTCTGCCACCGCTGGACTTACGATTTGCTTCATCGCTCTACCGTCTATCTTGGGGCCTCCAGAATACCAGCCCCCTTATTGCGACAAAACCGGTTAGTCATCGTTCGTCAGGAGAGCTGCGAAACGACGTGTCGATTCGAAGGCAGAAAACGCAATGACCAGGCCGACGGTGATCGGCACTGCGAGGAAGGCACCTGCGATGCCCCAGATCGACGACCACACCGCCAGACTGACCAGGATTATCGCTGGGCTCAGGTTCAGTGACCCGCCCATCAGCCACGGGTCGAGGAGATGGCCGACCACGAAGTTCGCGAGCGTGAGCGAGAAGAACAGCACGATCGCCGCGTTCCACTGACCGAACTGCAGCGCGGCGAGCAGCGTCGGCACCGCGACTGAGATCCATGAGCCCGCATACGGGATGAAGTTCAGCAGGCCGATAAGCACTGCCCAAAGCTCCGCGAATTCGAGTCCGACGAGCCGCATGCAGATCCAGCTCGCGATGCCAAGTATCGCGCCGAGCAGGGTCTTCATTGCGAGATAGACGCCGATCTTCGAGTTGATCTCGTCGATCACCGACACGATCCGCGTCGAGCCGCCCGCGAAGTTCACGAGCTTGCGGCGGTATTTCGCGTGCTCGATGAGAAAGAATGTCGCATAAAGCAGCACGACGATGATCGCCGCAAGCAGCGACGACACCGATGACAGTGTGGCGGTCATGATCGCCTGCACGTTGACGCTCGCTAACAGATCCCGGCGGATCGCGGTCCAGTTCGCCTCCGTTTCGATGTGCAGCAGTGCGGCGAACTTCGTAAGCAGTACGAGCAGCGTCGCCTCGTACTTCGGCGCGACGGCCATCAGCCGGTCCCTGTCCGACAGCAGCAGGTCGACCGACAGGTAGACCGTGAGGAGCATCAGCGTTGCAGCGATCGCGTGGCGCAGTCCGTCCCGCAGGGGTGCGCCGAGGTAGGGAATGCGGCGCAGCAGGTTGGCGAGACCGAAGACCACGTACGTCGCGATGATGGCGAACGCAATCGGCACCAGCACGGGGCGGCCGACATACAGTCCCCACCCGAGCAGTGTGACGAGCACGGCCGCACATGTGCATTTCAGCAGACCCTGGTTCATGCGTTTCCTCGCGAGCAGCGCTGCTTGCCGGATTGTGGGCCGCCGCGTCAGTCGCAGCGGGACTTTTCGTCGGAAAGTGTCGGGTCGGTGGTGTGGGGCTTGCGCCGTCCTCGCCACAGCAGGCTGACGACGAGCGCGATGACGCCCGCGCCGATCACGATCGCCATCGCTGCCGGCAGGTGGGAGCGGACCCATGGCACGTTGCCGAAAAAATAACCGGGCCCCGCGAGTGAGCATATCCAGATCACCGCGCCGCCGGTCGCGAAGCGCACGAAGCGGCGAAACGGCATCTTCATCGCGCCGGCGAGCGCGGGTGCGACCGCCCGGACTATTGCGATGAAAGGGGAGTACAGCAGCAGCGCGGCGCCGTGACGTGCATAGAGCGCACGCGTTCGCGCACTGATCTTGTCGATCCAGCCGCTGCGCTTCGGTTTCCATACCGACGCGACGGCGCGTGCCAGCGCATAGTTGAACCCCGTTCCGGCCACCGCGGCCGCGACCAGCACCGGCGCGAGCCACAAAGGCTGCAGCACGCCGACTGCAGCGAGTGCGCCGGACAAGAACAGCAGCATGTCCGCGGGTAGAATGACGAGCGGCAGTACGCCGACACTGCAGAAGACGATCGCCCCAACGATTACGTAGGCCAACGGTCCATGCTGGACCAGCAGCGCTTCGAGGTCCTGGTCCAGCTGCAAGACGAATTGCATGAACGTCGCCATGTGTGCCGGCTACGTATCCGTTGGTCGAGAGGGAAGTATAGCGGCAAGCGCGCGGTAGTCCCGCGCTGTGTGGCCGGCGGGCGCCGTCCCCGAATACGACGTGACGTGCTCCCACAACAGGTACTCGAAGATCTGCGCATCGCCTAACCTTAATAGGCGATCCAGTGCTTCGTCTTAAGAACGTTGGGCAATGGCTGTGGGGATTGTTCTGCGGAAGCAGTGTCGAGGGGCCAGCTTGCTGGTCTTGAAGGCCCGGGATAGACGAGGTCTTCGGCTGGGGCATCAGGATGAGACATGAGCTCGGATGGCTGGAGCCGGCCGCCTTCTGGATCCACGTCGTCATCGCCGTCGTGATGCTTGCATTCGTTATCGGTCGCTCCTACGGTCCCATAATCAAGGATTGGATGCTGAACGAGGGTCAGTCGATCACCGTCAATTTTTCTGCGGTTCCTGTCGAGCCAGTGCTGACGCCACAGCCACAGCAACAGGCACAGCCACGGCAATCAGGGAGCTCGAGCTAAACGCGCGGTGAAAGTGCGGTCACGAGAGAATCGCTTGACGGATTGCGAAACAGAATAGCCCGTCAAGTGCGATCGCTATAAGAGCGGCTCGATTGGAAGAAGCGACAGCATCCAGATACCGAACCGCCCATACCAGGTCGTGTTGGGTTCCGTGTCGCGGCGGATTTCAGTGTCGCCATTTCGCTCGATCCAGTAGAGCTTGCCATTCTGGTCAAGCTTTACCGCATATGCCACTTTGGGGAGCAAGGCGAGAAAGGTGCTCTCGATCTCGCTGGCGAGTTGGGGACTGTCGATCACGAGGCCGAGTTCAGTATTCAGGTGCGCGGAACGCGGATCGAAATTGAACGATCCAACGAAGACACGCCGCGCATCCACTATGAAGGTCTTCGCATGCAGGCCGGACCCCGAACTGCCGAACGGACCCGGCGACTCTTCTTTCTTGTATTTGGTGCCCGACACACGCCTTAATTCATACAGCTGAACGCCGTGGTTGAGCAGTTCGACACGCCGCTTCCTATAGCCGGCGTGAACGGCGGCTACGTCCGTCGCTTCGAGCGCGTTGGTCAGCACGCGCACGACCATACCGCTCGCAGCGAGCCCATTCAGGTATTGCGTGCCTGCAACGGCCGGTACGAAATACGGGGAAACCAGATCGAGTTCGCGAGTCGGTGTGCCAAGCATATCTCGCAACTGATGCAGGATGAGTGCTTCCGGTGGCGCGTCGTTCAGGCCTTTGGCCGGGTCATCGCTGATCAATTCCGTCTTTGCCCAGTCGAACGGTAGTGCGCCGTCGAGCATCTTTTGCACGACGTTCGGACCGCGCAACGCCTGCATATATTCATCGGCCGCGGGGTCTCGCTCGATGGCCTGCGCTTTGCGCTCGAGTTCATGGAGCTGGCCGACACCGGCGTGAGGCAGAATCCGGTCGACGGGATAAGACGAGGCGCTCGCCCAATAGTGGTCGAAGTCGCGAGCGACATCTACCGCTGCGGGTCCCACCGCCAATACGCCGAGATCCGCGAAGACGATCCCGTCGGTTGCGTCAAAGTACTCATCGCCGATATTGCGGCCGCCCAGAATGGTCGCCGTGCTGTCCGCCGTCATCGACTTGTTGTGCATGCGCCGATTGGCGCGTGAGAAATCCCACAGGAAACCGATGGGTTTCGGCGTGCGGACCACGAACGGATTGAACAGGCGCACTTCGATGTTCGGGTGCGCTTCCAGTGCGGCCAGGGTCGGGTCCAAAGAAGAGGCGATGCCAAGATCGTCCAGCAGCAGACGTACACGTACGCCGCGGTCCGCAGCCTCATGGATTGCTTCGAGCAGCAGCGTGCCGGTCAGATCGTTGCGCCAGATATAGTATTGGATTTCCAGCGTGCGTTGCGCCGAGCGGACGAGGTCCATCCGGGCCGCAAATGCCGCGTGCGCGTCCGAGAGCGGATAGATGCCCGCGAGGCCCGCATGCGTTGCCAGCGCTGCCGCGACCGCGCGGCCAAGGTTGGTCGAGGCGGCTTGCGAAGGCGTCAACGCGCTCGACTGCGTGCGATTGTCGAGCGATGGCAACCTGCAGCCAGTGAGTAGGGCCGCGCACAGCAGCAGCGCCGGGATCGCGCCGGCCCGTCGACGCATTGCATGGAGCGAATGATGTCTCAGCGCTTGCATTAGGCCCACGATCTCCTTGGGGTCATCGCACCGGCTACCACCTCTTTCTTGCGACGCGGCGCGCCGAACGGCACGGCTCGCGCATCGGGGCGCTGAACAACATTTCGACGGCTGCATCGGTTTGCGGACCCGCGATCGGTGCGGTCATCATCTCGTACGTCAGCTTCGGCGCGATGTTTTTCCTTGCGGCGAGCTGCATGGCGTTGTCGGTGGTGCCGCTCCTGCGCGAGCCGCGCATCAAAATGGATGCGTGCCCGTCGTTCGTCGCCGTGACGCGTACGCGGCCCTTCGGCGAGGTGCTGGCGCTGTCCGTTGGCTTCGCGGCCGAGGACAGTGTGCAGAACATGGTCTGGCCGTTCTATCTGTTCGCTATGAGCATCATGAGCGTGACGCGCCTCGGCCTCACTTACTCGGTGATTTTTGCGGCCATGCTGCTGATTACCCACGGCATCGGCCGCGCGGTCGACCGCTCGCCGACGACAGTCCTACGCGTCGGCGCGCTCTGGATGGCGGCGATGAACGTTGCGCGTGCAATGGGTGCGGTGTCGCCAGGCAATGCTGCAGCGATTACGCTGATGACGGCATCGGGCAATACGTCTGCTACCCTGCCTTTTGATGCAATCTGTTACCAGCGCGCGCATGAATGCGGCGCGGCCGAATACATCCTGTTTCGCGAAACGTGGATCAACCTGGGCGCAGCGGTTATCTTTGCGATCGGCGCATTGGCCAACAGCTTCTCGGTATTGTTCTGGATCGGGGCGGGCGCATCGCTCGGCTATCTGCTCTTTGCCGGGAACACGTCGCCGGAGCGGGTTGGGGCGTAAGCTTCGCTCACGACGGATGTCGGATGAGCCTGTTGGTCTGAATCGTCTTGATTCGCATCCGCTCGCCGTCCAATGGTTTGGGAGCACTGCTAGACACCGAACTGTTGACCATTGACGGTGACTTC
>ABYL01000055.1 GCA_000173575.1 Burkholderia sp. H160
CAACGCGCCTTCCTCGGCGCCGGCCTTGAGTGCGACGGCAGGCCGTGCGCGCGCCGCATCGATGGCGGGCGCGACGCTGCCCAACACCGACACCGCGATCCCAAGCGCGAGAAACACCGCGCTCGCGAGCGGCTCGAACCCGACTCGCGGTTGCACGCCCGGAAAATAGCCGCCACCGAGATCGCTGCCGAAGAAGCGCAGCGCGCCGCTGGCCATCGCGTAGCCGAGCGCGAGGCCGCACAACGAACCGAGCATCCCGAGCAGCGCGCCTTCGAGCAGGATCTGTCGCAATAGCTGAGCTCGCGTGAGTCCGAGCACGCGCAGCATCGCGAATTGCGAGCGGCGTCGCACGACGCCGAGCGCCTGCGTCGAAAACACGAGGAACGCGCCTGTGAACAGTGCGACCAGCGCGAGCACGTTCATGTTGATCCGATAAGCGCGCGACAGACGATCTGTGCGGCTTTCTGTATCGCGCGTCTCTGCGACTACCCACGCGTTACCGAGCCGCTGCTGCAGATCGCGTTTGAAGCGTTGCCGATCGACGCCGCGTTCGAGTTGCACGTCGACGCGCGACAGCTTGCCCACCTTGCCGAACTTCCATTGCGCGGCGGCGATGTCCATCACCGCGAGCCGTTGACCCGGCCGCGTGCGCACGAGCCCACCCGCGACGCGCAGATGCAGATCCGACGTGCCGCTGCGCAGCGTCACGTCATCGCCGACCTTGACGTCCAGCCATTGCTGCGCGGCCGTCGACAGAAATACCGCATCGGAGGTGAGCGTGTCGAACGGCCGGTCGGAAGGCGGCACGCCGATCAGATCGGGCGTGATCCGGCTCGCCTTGAAGATGTCGATGCCGAGGACGGGTAAAGCACCGCGGTGGCCCGGTACCGCAACGTCGAACGCGAGCACGGGACTCGCCAGCGACACGCCCGACTCGTTGGCCAGCCGCGGATAGAGGGACTCGTCGACGAAAGGCTGCGCGCCCCGCACCTGTAGATCCGCTTCGCCGGACAGACTGCGCGCGGCCGCCGAGAATTCGTTGAAGGCCGCGCTGTTGATCAATTGCACCGCGTAGCCGAGCGCGACGCCTAGCGCGATCGTCGCGATGGCAACGAGTGCGCGTCCGCGATGACTGCGCCATTCCGCGGCCAACAGCCAACGCGCGAGAACGCGATATCCCGGCGTGCGCGGCAGTGGGCGAAGTTCAGCGGCCATCGTCGGTCGAGCGGGCCGCGGCATGCGCGACGTTCGCGGTTTTATCGCGCGCGGCATGCAGACCGCCGTCGCTCAGGATCAACACGCGGTCGGCCACGGCGGCCGCGGCTTCCGAATGCGTGACCATGATCGTCGCCGCGCCGGTTGCCTTACTTTGCGCACGGAACAGGCGGAGCACGTCGTGCGCGGTCGCGGGGTCGAGATTGCCGGTCGGTTCGTCGGCAAGAAGCAGCGTCGGGCGATGCACGAGCGCACGCGCGATCGCGACGCGCTGCAGCTCACCGCCGGACAGATCTCGCGGGAAGTCGTCGCCGCGTCCGCCGAGGCCGACCGCCGCGAGCATGTCGAGTGCCGCCGAAGTCGGCAGATCGTTGAGCAGCAGTGGCAGGGCGACGTTTTGCGCGAGCGTCAGATGCGGCAGCACATGAAACGCCTGGAATACGAAGCCGAGCTTCTGGCGGCGCAGACGCGTCGCGGCGTCATCGTCGAGTTGCTCGACGGCGCGTCCGCCGATCAGCACGCTGCCGCTATCAGCGCGGTCGAGTCCGGCGATCAGGTTGAGCAGCGTCGACTTGCCGACGCCCGAGTCGCCCATGATCGCGACGAACTCGCCCGACGCGAGCGTGAAGTCGAGCTGCGCGAGCACGATGCGGCCGGTGCCGTACCGCTTGCTGAGGCCGCGGCATTCAAGTGCGGGTATGGGGACGTCGTCACGAAGCGCCATGCGAGGAGATCCGGAAAAGCAGCCGGGCGAGGTAAGCCGGCTGGGCGAAATGAGTGTGCCTCGTCGCGCGAATTTTCGCAGCAGGGAGTATGGCGCGCCCAGATTTATCGTAAGGCAAATGAAGGATTCGCATGCCTGGAACCCGCCGTTTCAGGGCCTGGTGATCGAGGCGCGCGGCACGGTTGCCGCCCCGCTTGCGGGGCGTTTTAGAGCCCCGGCACAAAAAATATTTTTATCGCTGACTGGGCAATTTTTTGTTTAATTGCCAGCCGACTGCACGGGTCAAAGAGCAGTCGACAGCACGATCCGTTCCAGTCGAACCGACCCTACAAACAGCGAATGCTTAAAAGCGCTCAACCCCCGCGCAATTGCCAGCTTTCTGCTGCCAAATTTTCGGCCTGCGCGAGGCCTTTGTAACGATGTGCAAATGCACATTTCGATGCGTTTTGCAAGCGTTCGAGTCGTAACGATGTATTGTGGCGCGGATTTCGCTGCTGTTGCGATGCAAAATTATTCTTATCTTGGTAATCTCCCACCCTTGGTCAGTCGGCCGCGGGTAAACGTGTAGCGGGAAACCCCTTCGCACGTCAGTTTCAGCGAACTCCAACTTACATTTACATTTCAATGCCTACTGTTTTTCGGGGCGTTGACGCGGCGTTTTGAACTTCAAGTTTTGACAGAGCACATGCCATTGCCTCTCCTAAGTCTTCTCATCTGGATCCCCATCGTCGCCGGATTCGTGGTCCTGCGCGCCGGGTCCGACGCGGCGCGTAACCGCACGCGCTGGCTCGCGCTGATCGGCGCGGTGGCGGGTTTCCTGCCGGTGATCCCGCTCGTGGCGAATTTCCGCAACGACGTGACTTCGATGCAGTTCGTCGAGAACGTCCGCTGGTCGCCGACGTTCGATATCGCATGGCATGTGGGAATCGACGGGATTTCGTTGTGGCTCGTCGCGCTGACCGCGCTGACGACGATCATCATCGTGATCGCGTCGTGGGAGTCGATCACGCAGCGCACCGCGCAGTACTTCGGCGCGTTCCTGATGCTGTCGGGCTTCATGCAGGGCGTGTTCACGTCGCTCGATGGCATGATGTTCTTCATCGCGTTCGAGGCGACGCTGATTCCGCTGTATCTGCTGATCGGCACCTACGGTCAGAAGAACCGCACCTATGCGGCGGTGAAGTTCTTCTTCGTGTCGTTCCTCGGCTCGCTGATGATGCTGATGTCGCTGCTCTATCTGTATAGCCAGACGCACAGCTTCGATCTCGCCGTGTGGCGCGAAGCGCATCTCGACATGGTGCCGCAGGCGCTGATCTTCCTCGGCTTCCTCGCCGCGTTCGGCGTGAAGGTGCCGATGTGGCCGCTGCATACGTGGCTGCCCGACGTGCACCTCGACGGTCCGACCGGCGCAGCGGTGATGATCGGCATGCTGAAGATCGGCGGCTACGGTCTGCTGCGTTTCGCACTGCCGATCGCGCCGCAAGCGAGCCACTTCTTCGCGCCGATGATGATCACGCTGTCGCTCGTCGCGGTGATCTACTCGAGCCTGCTCGCGCTCGTGCAAACCGACATGCGCCGCCTGCTCGCGTATTCGACGGTCGCTCACATGGGCCTCGTCACGCTCGGCCTGTTCGTCTTCAACCGCTTCGGCCAGTCCGGCGCGATCGTGCAGATGATCTCGTACGGCGTGGTGTCCGGTGCGATGCTGTTGTGCACCGGCATGCTCTACGACCGCACCAAGACCGCGTCGATCGCCGAGTACGGCGGCGTCGCCAACACGATGCCGCGCTTTGCCGCGTTCGTGATGCTGTTCTCGATGGCCAACATCGGTCTGCCGGGCACGTCGGGCTTCGTCGGCGAATTCATGGTGCTGATGGGCGCGATCCGCTTCAACTTCTGGATCGGCGCGATCGCCGCGACCACGCTGATCCTCAGCGCGGCTTACACGCTGTGGATGTACAAACGCGTGATCTTCGGCGCAATCGCCAACGCACGCGTCGCGAAGCTGAAAGACCTCGGCAAGCGCGAGTTCGTGCTGCTCGGTGCGATGGCGCTGCTGGTGCTCGCGATCGGTCTCGATCCGAAGCCGTTCACCGATGCGATCGATCCGTCGGTCGGCACGCTGCTCGCGCAATCGGAACGCTCGGCACTTCCTGCGGACGCCGTGCCGACGGAAGGTGGCGAGCATCTGCAGGCAGCGGCGCCCGGACCGGCTCCCGTCGCCACGCACACTCCGGGATAAAAGAACAGAGCGCAAGAGTCGTTGTCGCATCCGCGCCTCAGGGTGCGGCGACGCTCTTGCGCTTTTGCGCGTCGCTATCAATCCCTTTGTGAATACATGCGTGGCGTAGTGCGTCGAAACCGCTGCGCATCCAGCAATTTTTTAGCGCTTTTTTCAGGGGACTTTGCGATGCGTCAACTTTTCGATGCTTCGTTTTGGAGCGTCGCAAACGACGCTGGTGAATAGGGTGTGCGGGGAAATGCGGCAACGTGTCGCACTGCGCCGCGGCGCAATAGATCGTTGCGAAATCGAGTGTTTATCGGCATTCAATGCACCCCCTATTATGCGAGCGCTAATTAATGGAGAGCCGTCGAATGACGTTCGTTGAAGTCAAAAAAACGAGGCAGAGGATATGAAAGAACGGGCGCTAGGAAGGCCGGCAAGTTTCATTTCCGCCAGCCTCATGTTGCTGCTTTCGGGTTGCAGCAACCTCGATATTCTGAATCCGAAAGGGAGTGTGGGACTCGCGGAGCGTGATCTGATCGCGACTTCGGTGTGGGCCATGCTGATCGTCGTGGTGCCGGTCATTCTGATGACACTGTTTTTCGCGTGGCGTTATCGCGCGTCGAACAGAAACGCCGAATACAAGCCGGGCTGGACTCATTCGACCGCTGTCGAAGTCGTCGTCTGGACGATTCCGACGCTGATCATTCTGTTCCTCGCCGTGTTGACGTGGCGGACGACGCATGAGCTCGATCCGTATCGTCCGCTCGAATCGCAGGTCAAGCCGATCAACGTCGAAGTCGTCGCGCTCGACTGGAAGTGGCTGTTCATCTACCCGGACCTCGGCATCGCGTCGGTGAACCAGCTCGCGATCCCGGTCGGTACGCCGGTGAACTTCCGGATCACGTCGGACACCGTGATGAACTCGTTCTTCATCCCGCAGTTGGGCGGCCAGATCTACGCGATGGCGGGCATGCAGACGCGCCTGCACCTGATCGCCGATCACGCCGGCGACTACGCGGGCGTCGCGGCGAACTTCAGCGGCAAGGGCTTCTCGGACATGAAGTTCCGCACGCTCGCCGAGACGCCTGAAGACTTCAACGCCTGGGTTGCGAAGGTGCGCGCTTCGTCGGACCGCCTCGACATGGACCGCTATCACGCGGTGTCGGAGCCGAGCGAAAAGGACCCGGTGCGGTACTTCTCGACCGTCGATCCGAAGCTCTTCAACAACATCATTGCCCGCTACAACAACGGCAACGTCATCGACAACATGAAAGACGCCAACTGCGCGCCTAAGGGGTAACTCATGTTCGGAAAACTCACTCTCGATGCGATTCCGTATCACGAGCCCATCATCGTGACGGCGGGCGCCGGCATGGTGCTCGCCGCGCTGGCGGTGCTCGGCGGAATCACGTATTTCGGCAAATGGCGCTACCTGTGGAGCGAATGGCTGACGTCCGTCGACCACAAGAAGATCGGCGTGATGTACATCGTCGTTGCGTTCATCATGCTGCTGCGCGGCTTCGCCGACGCGATCATGATGCGTATGCAGCTGGCGCTGTCGTACCTGAGCCCAGGCTTCCTGCCTCCGCATCACTACGACCAGATCTTCACCGCGCACGGCGTCATCATGATCTTTTTCATGGCGATGACGTTCATGGTCGGTCTGATGAACCTCGTCGTGCCGCTGCAGATCGGTGCGCGCGACGTCGCGTTTCCGTTCATCAACTCGCTGAGCTTCTGGATGACGGCAGTCAGCGCGATTCTGATCAACATCTCGCTGGTGATCGGTGAATTCGGGCAGACCGGCTGGCTCGCTTATCCGCCGCTGTCCGAACTGCAGTTTAGCCCTGGTGTTGGCGTCGACTATTACCTGTGGAGCTTGCAACTCTCCGGTATCGGCACCTTGCTGACCGGTGTGAACTTCTTCGTGACGATCGTGAAGATGCGCGCCCCGGGCATGTCGTTCATGAAGATGCCGGTGTTCACGTGGACCGCACTGTGCACGAACGTGCTGATCATGGCGTCGTTCCCGATCCTGACCGTCACGCTCGCGCTGCTCGGTCTGGACCGTTACCTCGGCATGCACTTCTTCACCAACGAAGCCGGCGGCAACGCGATGCTGTACCTGAACCTGATCTGGGCCTGGGGGCACCCCGAGGTGTACATCCTGATCCTGCCGGCGTTCGGTATTTTCTCGGAAGTCGTCGCGACCTTTGCGAAGAAGCCGCTGTTCGGCTACAAGACGATGGTGTGGGCGACCTGCGCGATCATGGTGTTGTCGTTCCTCGTCTGGCTGCATCACTTCTTCACGATGGGTTCGGGCGCGGATGTGAACGCGTTCTTCGGCATCGCGACGATGGTGATTTCCATTCCGACCGGCGTCAAAGTGTTCAACTGGCTGTTTACGATCTACAAGGGCCGTCTGCAATTCACGACGCCGATTCTGTGGACGATCGGCTTCATCATCACTTTCACGATCGGCGGCATGACCGGCGTGATGATGGCGATTCCGGGCGCGGACTTCGTGCTGCATAACAGCCTGTTCCTGATCGCCCACTTCCACAACGTGATTATCGGTGGCGTGCTGTTCGGCTATCTGGCCGGCTTCAACTACTGGTTCCCGAAGGCGTTCGGCTTCAAACTGAACGAGAAGATCGGCAAGGCCGCGTTCTGGTTCTGGCAGATCGGCTTCTGGGTTGCGTTCACGCCGCTGTACGTGCTCGGCTTCATGGGCATGACCCGTCGTCTGAATCACTACGACAACCCGGCATGGCATCCGTGGCTGATCGTCGCCGCGTTCGGCGCGGTGCTGATCGCAATCGGTATCGCTTGCCAACTGCTGCAGTTGGTCGTCAGCATCCGCGATCGCAACCTGCCGGAAAACCGCGACCTGACGGGCGATCCTTGGGATGGTCATACGCTGGAATGGGCGACGAGCTCGCCGCCGCCGGCTTATAACTTCGCGCACATCCCGGACGTCCGCGCGCTCGACGCGTTCACCGAAATGAAGTCGCGCAAGGGCGGTGTCAAAGTACCGGTGTATCGCGACATTCATATGCCGTCGAATACGTCCGCGGGTCTGCTGGTGGGTCTGTTCTCGCTGGTGCTCGGCTTTGCAGGCGTGTGGCACATCTGGTGGCTTGCGATCGTCGGCTTTGTCGGCGCGATCGGCACCGTGATCGTCTACAGCTTCATGGACAACGACGGCTATTACATTCCGGCCGACACTGTCGCGCTGATTGAAGAGAAACGCAACGGCGGTGCTGGTGCCGTGGCCGGTGTCGGCGCAAGCGCCGGCAAGCAGGTCGCGCTGGAGGTGGACTGATGTTACAGAAGACTATTGCGGTTGAGCCGCAACTCGCGCCGGACCACGTGCCGTCGCATTCGGTGTTCGGTTTCTGGTTGTACCTGATGACCGACTGCATCGTCTTCGCGGCGCTGTTCGCCGTGTTCGCTGTGATGAGCCATCAGTTCGCGGGCGGTCCGAGCGGCAAGGACCTGTTCGAGATCCCTGGCGTCGCGCTTGAAACGACGATGCTGCTGCTCTCGAGTATCACGTACGGCTTCGCGATGCTTGGCGCGCACAAGAACCGCAAGGGCGTCCTGCTCGGCTGGCTCGGCGTGACGTTCCTGCTGGGTCTCGCGTTCCTCGTGCTGGAAATGCGCGAGTTCTCGCACCTGATCGCCGAAGGCGCGGGTCCGGGCCGTAGCGCGTTCCTGTCGTCGTTCTTCACGCTGGTCGGTACGCACGGGCTGCACGTGACGTTCGGCCTGATCTGGATGGTGGTACTGGCGCTGCAGGTGATGCGTCATCGCGACCTGACCGAACGCGACATGATCCGTCTGACGTGCCTGAGCCTTTTCTGGCACTTCCTCGACGTCGTGTGGATCGGCGTTTTCACCTTTGTCTATCTTGCGAGCGTGATCTAAATGGACCATAGTCATAACGCCCATGGCGCGCACTCGGAAGGCGGCCACGGCAGCTTCGGCAGCTATACGGCGGGCTTCGTGCTCTCCGTCATTCTGACCGTCGCGGCATTCGCGATCGTGATGACCGGCACGTTGACGGGCCAAAGCGCGCTGTTCGCAATCGCGGGCCTCGCGTTCGTGCAGATCCTCGTGCATCTGGTGTTCTTCCTGCATATGAACACGTCGTCGTCGCAGCGCTGGAACGTGACGGCGTTTGCTTTCACGGCGCTAACCGCTGTGATCGTGATCGGCGGCACGTTGTGGGTCATGCATAACGTCAGCATGAACATGATGTCGCGCTAAGCGGATAACGCTTTAGCGTTAGCCTCGAAAAAAAGCCCCGCAAGATTTCGGTCTTGCGGGGCTTTTCTTTTGGCCGGGCGGTTTGTTTTTACTTTACTCGTGATGCGCGCTTTTGCTGAAAACGCCATACGGTGTGGCGGATTCCATTGCGGGTCCAGCGAAATGCTTTGAGTAATGGCCGCATCCGGTTGCCGCGCACTTTTTCCAACGGCCGTGCGGCTTGCGGTGCGAGTTGTTCGACCACGGCTTCCGGCGTTGTAAAGAGGCGCGTTTTCCAGTCGAAGTAGAGCGGATAACGGAGCAGCACGCCTGCGCACAGCATGTCGAGCGTCAACGTGCGATGTCGCCACGGCAGCGGCGCGAGCGCGTCGTGGGTGAGTCCCCAGCCTGCGTAGAACGGCAGCCCGTAGGTGAATACTGCTTTGCCGCGCAAGAGCGCATCGAAGCCGGCCAGCGACGATAGTGTGTGAACCTCATCCGCCCCATCGACGAGAGACAGCAGGTCCGCTTCGGTATCGACGACGTCAGCGAGCTGCTGCGCGTCGATCAGTCCGTTGCGGTTGCCCGATAGCACGTCGGGATGCGGCTTGTAGATGACGAAGGCATCGGGACGCAGACGGCGTACTTCGCGCAGCAGCGCATCGGCGGTGCCGATTGCGCGCGTGCCGAGGCGGATCGATGCATCGTCGGCGACCTGGCCGGGGACCAGCACGATCTGCTTGCCGGCCGGTGCCGTCCACGCAGGGCGCTGACGGCCGAGGTTGTACTTGGTGACGCCGAGTTGCACGACCTTGTTTCGAAGCGCCGCGGCGCGCGCAAGCTCGGTGTCGCTGAACTCGGTCTCGTTGAGCAGTACGCTCAGATCGCTCGGCTGGCTTGCATCGAAGTACAGGCCGCGGCGATCGATCACCTGACTGCGCGGCGCGATCATGTCGGAGCCGAGGCCCGTCGAGTGAAAGAAGCCGTCTTCGATTCTGACGCGACGCACTTCCGGCGCGAGGCCCTCAGCACTACGCGCGCCCCATAGCACCGCGCATTCGTGCGCTTGCACCGATTTCGGCTCGGCGCTCCAGCGTAACGACGAATTGCCCGCCGTGATGTACGGCGTCGCGAACGGACGCTTCCACCATTGAAAACGCAGTGCCGCCAGGTTGTGCAGATCCGCGAAGCGTTGCTGGACCGCTTGCTGCAACTCGATGCAGTCGAGCAGATCGTCGAGCGTGCCAGGTGCGTGCGTCGATGGATTCAGATAGCGCGTCGAACGGACGAACACCACGTCGAACAACGTGGCAAGCCTGGGGCGCGCGGTGCGGTTCGGTAATGGCTGGTCGTCATGCGTCAGGCCCCAACCCGCGTAATAAGGTGCGCCGAAGACGTGGACGCGTGCGCCGGCCAACAGCGCATGCATGCCTTCCGACGCGCTGAGCGTGTAGACGTGATCGACGTGAGGCAGGGCGGCGCACAGGGATTCGTGGCCGGCGAAACGCCTCGTGCCGGCGGGCAGCGTCGCTTCCGATGATGCGGAGAGCCAGCGGCCTCGCCCTGGATCGTTCGATTGAGCGATCCAGAATTCGGCGGTCGGATGGGCGTTCGTCGCGGCTTGAAGGATTCGCGCAAAAGCTTTGGACGAATGGCGCGTTGCGATCGGGTTCGATCCTTTCGATCGCACGCGTTCGTCGATGAGCAGTACACGCTCGCTGGTTCGAGGTTCGAGTAGCGCGACGGGGCAGCTAGAGTGCGAGTCTCGGATTGCCGATGCGTGACTGCGCGAGAGTCGCAGCATCAATCGTTGCGATTCGGTGGTGGCCTGGGAATTGCGATCGTGTTCGATTGCGGCCGCGAGGGCTTCGTTCAGAGCGGCGGTGAATGTCTCGGCGCTGGCATCGGCAAGCGGCAGTGAGAACCATGACAACAAAGGCGTGCCGGTCGGTCCACTTGACCAGAGCGGGCCGGGCCACGCGGCGTTGGTTTGCTTGCGGAGTAGACGTGCGAAGCGTAGTGCGACGCGGCCGTGCCAACGATCGATCCATACACGTTCGACTCTCCGTTGACGGAGTCCGCTCCACAGCCGCAATCCGCGCGTGAGAGTGCGCAAATCGATCGCGAGGTTCGCGGATGCCTCTTCTCTTATGACGACGCGTCCCTTCATTTAACGCAGCGTTTCCAGAAAGGCGTCGACGCGTTCGAAATGCTCGGCCCACGTCGGCTCGCGAAATCGTTCGATGCGGCCTAGCTGTGCATCGCGCTCGGGGCTAATCGATTGCGCGTAGGCTCGAATGCGGGCTAGCCAGCCGGGGCCGTCGAGTGGATCGAGATAGTCGGGAATGTCGTCGGCGATTTCGTGAAAGACGGCGAGATCGCTCGCGAGTACCGGTACTTTTAGTGCGAGCGCTTCGGCGAGTGGCATGCCGTAGCCTTCGACGAAAGAAGGGAATAGCAGCGCCTGGCAGTGTTGCAGATAGGCGTGCAGTTTTTCGTCGGAGCAGTGGGCTTCTTCTATTACAACGCCTTTCAGCGGTTCGCAACGCTCCAGCATGTCGATGACGTTTTCGCATTCCCAGCCGCGTCGGCCGATTACTACGAGCTTGGGTGCCGCCGCGCCGAGCTGTTCGACGAGGCGGCGCCAGACGTGCAGGATGAACCAGTGGTTTTTGCGCGGCTCGATCGTGCTGAGCATGACGAAGTAAGGGGAAGGAAGCGGGCGCGGCGCGAGTTGGCGCGCGGCGACGCCCGAGGCGAGGCGCGCGACGACGGTGGGAGGCAGCGAAAGATCCGCGCTTTGCGCTTCGGTTACGAGCGCGTCTAGTGTGGCCTGCGAGTTTGCGATCAAGCCACTGGCATGCCCTAGTGCGGTGTGAATGCGATGTCGATGGGTTGCGTCGACGCCAGGGCGGCAGTACTCGGCGTGAGTGACAGGGATTAAATCGTGGACCATGAAGACGGGGCGAATCTGACGTCTTGTCATTGCCCTGTAATAACGTCCGAATTCCATTCCGTTGTGGCTAGTGTGCAACAGGATTCCGGGAAGTTTTGTTTCTCGCAGCCGATTAAGACATGCACGGGCGACAAGTGCACGGATTGCATTTCGATTACATGTGGATGAGAGAAGCCATGCAAACGTTTGCTGCGAGTCTCGTTCACTTAAAACCGTGGAAAAGCCCCGCTCACTGAGAACTGCGTGCGCTTTTCCGCCGTACTTTTGAATATACGCGAGGCCTACCCGGTCCACGCCCGTTGGCAAAAGCCCGTCGTAAAGGCGCGTGAGCAAGCGCGAGATGTCCAGGAATAGGGATGACACGAGATTGTTAGGCAATATGTGAGTTAGCGCGCAAAACTTTTTTGAAATTGCTAGTGTGGATTTTTAATCACAGCGTGCCATTCTACCCGAGTGCATGAGACAATTCGCGCCGAAAGGATTGCTGACTAACTCTTGCCGGCTGTTTCAACAAATGTTGCGTCTGTCTGCTCGTATTGTTTTCACTGATGCTGCCGGCACACCCAAAAAAGGGAGATCAGGCACTGGGTCGCTCTCTCGGCGGGCTCAGTACGAAGATTCACGCTCTGGTTGGTGGCTTGGGCATGCTCGCAAAATCCCGCCTCACGGGCGGTCAAGCTGGCGACTGGCCCAAAGCCTTGGCATCGGTGGGAGACGTGATACCTGCCAGCCTCGCGTCCGACGAAGCATCCGATGCGGACGCCGATCACGCGTCCTCGCACGCTCGATGTGCAGATCGTCATTCCGAGTCGCGCCAATCGTTTGGAACAGCGTGATCTGGACAAACATCTGTACCGCTCCCTCCCGCAATCTGGTGGAACGCTTTTTTGCGCGGGTCAAGCAATTTCGTTGCATCTCCACGCGATACGACAAACTATCCGAGCGCTACTCGTCATTCATCGCCCTCGCTGCCGCGTTCATATGGCTAGTCTGAATCTGTCATCAGACTTTAGCCCGATCGGGTTCAGCGTCCACGTAGCGTGCACGGTATCAGCGGCGGGCGGCCGTGCTCCACCGGATTGGATGTCAACGATGCAGGAAGGTCGAGCCTCTCGGAGCAACGCGAGGCGGACGCTGCTCAGGAACACCCGGAAATATTTAACGCAATTTTCAGTATTTTGGGCAGGGCTTGCTGGTATCACGGGGTGCAGAAATCGGTGCTATGTGTCGTAAACGACATCAACAATGTAATGGGCTGATTCCCCATCGTAAGGCACTGGAAACGGCTTTTGAAAGAACGGATCACAATAATATGTTGAGCTTCTATCGTAGTACGTGGTTGGCAGTTGCCGTAGGTAGCATGTTCGGTTTGGGTGCTTGTGCGTGGGTTCCGTCGGCGGGGCCATCCCGCGCACAGGTCAATGAGGCTGCCGCGCAGAATAACCAGAACGGGATCCAAATTGTCGATGTGACCGACCAGGTTGCCCGTAGGCTTTTTTCGCAGCGGAGCAAAGATGACTTCGCGGCCGTTCTCGGCGGCAATAATGTTTTTCAGCAGCAGCTAGGTGTGGGCGACAGAGTAGTCGTCTCTATCTGGGAAGCGCCTCCTGCTACGTTGTTTAGCGGCGGTACAGCGGAAATATCTGTGTACGGAGCGCCGAGCGGAGCGCGTGTAACCACGCTACCTGAACAGGTGGTGAACGGGGATGGCAATATCTCCGTGCCGTTTCTCGGGGAAGTGAAGGCTGCCAACCGTACCCCCAGCCAATTGCAGGCAGATATTGCAGTGCGGTTGAAACCGCTGGCGCATGATCCTCAGGTGCTGGTGCGCCTGATCAATAATGAAACGTCTTATGTGACCGTCGTGGGTGACGTGTCCAATAGCACCCGAATGCCGCTCAGCGCACGCGGGGAGCGCGTGCTGGACGCGCTTGCATCCGCCGGCGGCGTAAAACAGCCCGTGGACAAGATCATGATCCAGGTGACTCGTGGCAATACGGTTGCCTCGGAACCCTTGCAGACCGTGATTCGCAATCCGCGCCAGAACGTGCCGCTTAAGGCGGGTGATGTTGTGACGGCGCTGTTCCAGCCGTACAGCTTTACGGCGCTTGGCGCAACGGGCAAGAACTCGGAAGTCAATTTTGAGGCGCAAGGGATCAATCTTGCGCAGGCCTTGGCGCGCGCGGGCGGTCTGGATGATAACCGCTCGGATGCCAGGGGTGTTTATGTGTTTCGTTTCGAGGACGCCAACGCGCTGAGCTGGCCGAGTCAGCCGGCGCGTACCACAGCAGACGGCAAGGTCCCGGTCGTTTATCGGATCGACCTTAAAGACCCCGATGCGTTTTTTGTCGCCCAGAGTTTCATGATGGAGAACAAGGACGTTTTATACATCTCGGATGCACCGGTTGCCGATGCTCAGAAGGTGTTGAACCTGGTGTTCTCCTTTGTTTATCCGGTGGCCTACGGCGTTCAGACGTTTAAGTAAAAGAACCGGGAACTTGAAAAGAAGAATTTGCGAATGGTTATGAAATTTTTCCAGCGTATCAATCGATTGTTCCTGCTAACAGTCGTACTTCCTACCACCATCTCGATTATTTATTTCGGGCTTGTTGCGAGCGATCAATATACGTCAGTCAGCAGTTTTTTGATTCGCAGCCCGGAAAATAACAATGCCTCGTCGCTCGGCGGCTTGTTCAAGGGTGTGAGCGCGTTTTCCCAATCGAATAACGACTCTTATACGGTTAAGGACTATATCGAGTCCCGTGATGCGATGAAGGTGCTCGACGATCGGCTGCATATCAAGGATGCGTTCGGCAAGAATTCGATTGACCTGGTGAACCGGTTTTCGTCGTTCGGCGAAGAAAACAGCATGGAGGATTTTTATCGTTATTACGGCAAGAAAATTGTAACGGCCGAGATTGATAGCAGCTCCCCCATTGTTACGCTGAGCACGAATGCATTTGACGCCGATCTCGCCTGGCGTATGAATAAGCAATTGCTCGACCTGAGCGAGCAGATCGTGAATCAAATGAACGAGCGTGCGCGGCAGGATCTGATGAATGCCGCGCAGCGTGATGTGGAGGTTGCAAAGGAGCATGATCGTGCCGCCACCCAGGCACTGGCGAGCTATCGTAATTCGGCAGGTGTGATCGACCCCGAACGCCAGTCCTCCGTTCCACTGCAGCAAGTCGGCAAGCTTCAGGACGATCTGATTGCCACGCGTGTCCAGATTGCGGAGATGCAGCGACTGTCTCCTGCAAATCCGGGGCTGCCTAGCCTGCAGGAGCGTGCGACTGTCCTGCAGCACGAAATCGATAAGATCAGCCAGAACATTGCTGGTGAGCCGGGACATTCTCTCGCAAGTAAGGCCGCAACGTTCCAGCAACTGACGTTGGAGAAGGAATTCGCGGACAAGATTCTTGCCAGTGCGATTACTTCACTGGAGCAGGCTCGGGTCGAGGCCGAACGCAAGCAGCTTTATCTCGAGCGCATTTCCGATCCGAGCCTACCCGATCGCGCGATGGAGCCTCGCCGTGCCCGGAGTATCCTGGCGACCTTCCTGCTGGGCATGATTCTATGGGGCGTGTTGACGATCGTGATTGGTGGAGTGAGAGAGCACTATGACCGTTGAGCAACAACAGCCGACCTTCTGGAAGCAGCTGGGTATTCAGCGCCGGGTTGTATGGGCGCTGGTTATGCGGGAAATGATCACACGCTTTGGCCGGGAAGGGCTGGGCGTGCTGTGGATCATGGCCGAGCCCGCGATGTTCGTGGTGGGCGTGATGATTATTTTTTCGCAGACGGAAAGAATGGCGAAATATAACGTCGCGGAGTATCTGGCGGTGAGCTATCCGACGATTCTCTTCTGGAGAAATAGTACCGGTCGAGTCCTGAAGTCGATTGAATATAATCGTACGCTTCTGCATTACAAACCAATTCGGCCGATGGATATCATCTACTCCAGAATCATTCTGGAGTTTGCTGGTGCGACGGCTTCGTTTTTGGTCCTCTACACGGTTCTCGTAGTGGTGGGCATCTGCCAGGCTCCGGCGGATCTATTGACCATGATCTTGGGATTTTTTCTGGTGGTTTGGTTTTCGTTTAATTTCGTGGTGTTGATGGCGGCGCTATCCGAGTTGAGCGACACGATCGAACGGATCTCGCATTTGATTCTATATCTGATGCTTCCTTTCACCGGTGTTTTTCTTCCGACGTATTTGCTTCCGCATAATATCGGTGAACTGTTAACTTACTTTCCATTGATCGATGCCGTCGAGTATTTTCATCACGGATATTATGGTTCGCGAATGGAAACCTTGTATCATTTGGGCTATACCGTGACGGTGCTTTCGTTTTTTACTCTCTTCTCGCTTTCGATTTCGCATTTTGCGATTCGGCGCGTGCAATTGAATTGAGGGCGAGTAATGATTGAGTTGCGGAATGTTTACAAGCGCTATCCTATTCATCACGGACGATCCGAACGGGAAATTCTGCGGGGTGTGAACCTAAAGGTTGAGGCCGGAGAGAAATGGGGTATTCTCGGCCGAAACGGCGCGGGGAAATCTACACTGATTCGTATCATCAGTGGTTCGGATCACCCCCATTCGGGCGAAGTGATCAAAAACATGTCGGTGTCTTGGCCGCTGGCGTTCGGCGGAACATTTCAGGGCAGCCTGACCGGGAAAGATAATGTCCGTCTGGTTTCGCGTGTATACAACGTGGATTACAGAAAGACACTGGCATTGGTGGAGGATTTCGCCGAGTTGGGCGAGTATCTGGATGAACCCGTTAAGTCATATTCTTCGGGGATGGCGTCACGGTTGGCATTCGCTATTTCAATGTCGATCGAATTTGACTGCTTTCTCATTGACGAAGGCATGTCGGTCGGCGATCACCGCTTTCATCAGAAATGCAATACCGAGTTGTTTGAGAAGCGTGGTGATCGAGCGATGATTATTGTTGCGCACCAAACAGATTTGATTCGCAATCACTGCGATCGTGCTGCAGTGTTGGAAGGGGGGAGGCTAAAGATATGCGATACGGTCGATGACGCAATCCGCATTTACGAAAATTTATAGTCTGAGCACCGTTTCAGCAGCGCGCCTTCAATTTCTTTCCCTCCTATTAAGGGATTTTTTGTATGCCTTCCCCCATATCTTTTCCAGTAGACAATGCCTCGCCAAAAAACCCTCGCGTAGCCGTGCTCCTGTACGGAATGGTGCGAGATTATGAGAAATGCGCGAGTTCGATTGAAAGGGTACTGTTGGGTCCGAATAACGCCGACCTGTTTTATTTTGGTCCATCATTTACCGATTATCCCGATCGGGAGTTTTCCATTGGTGAACGGGATAGCGAAGGTTTTATAATCAAGAATCCGAAAACAGACGCGCCAAAATTTTTCGATGTTGACGCTGATGCTTTTGAGCGGGTATATAAGAAAAATATCCGAGCATATAAATTTCACGATACACCCCCGTCTTTTTTTGAAACGGAGGCTGGCCGACTCGTGACCCGTGACAAATGGCTATTCGGCTTGCCCCCGTCGAGAATTTTGTCGATGTTTTATAATTTCGACGGCGTGGTGCGGGAATTCAATAAATATCGGGCAGAGCATCCTGGTGGTTACGACGCGGTCGTGATCACTCGTCCTGATCTTGTGTTATATAACTCTATCTCTGCAGAAATCAAAGATGGCACCGTCCACATCCCGTCTGGAGAGGGTTTCGATGAGATGGGGCGGAACCACTTAGGCAACGCGCCTGTTTTTTATTATAAAAATATAAATACTGGTGAATATGTGCCGGGCGGTCGAGAGGTGGGATTTAACGACCAAATAATAATCCTCCCTGTGGATGTCCTGGAGTCTCTGTCTGACATTTATAAAGAGGCAAAAGAGATGATTGGTCGGGGTGTGCCATCCTCTCCCGAGACGATTATTTATTTGATGTTGAAGAATAGGGATATAAAGATAGAGGCACACCCAGAGTGGGCGTACGAGATATACAGACGGGGCGGAAACGATGTCGCAAATGTACTCACTTCGCCAGAATTGAAGGTGATTGATCGCTATCATCCTTCGCTAACAAAAAATGATGAGCTGCTGGTGCGGGCGAGCGGGATCAGCCCATCTCCGGAATTTGCAGAGCATTTCCGGGGAACTTCCATTGCGAGTAATCTGGATCGGGCGAATTCTGATCGAGCCAGAATGAATGAATTGAATAAATCCAATTCGAGCACTCCGGAGATTCGGCTTTGCGAGATTGGACTTCAATTCGACCAGCTTCCAGCATCTTTTAAAGGATTGTTGCGTCTTTACTCTATCTTCTTGAATGAGAGGCTGACCAATAAGCTGAAGAATAAACCTGCGCAGTTCTTTGCCGATGCGAGAAATCCAATTTCGATTTTCTTCGGGAGATTCTATCTTGCCCTGTCGGTGACGCCGGGAGCTCGGGTCTACAACGTGGAATCGGATCGTTAAAATAAAATCTCGCTAGAATATGAACATTATTTCTGATCGACTTCTGGATGAGTCTGCAGTTACGTTGGTTGTGCCGACGTACGAAAAGCATTTGAAGCAATTTTGCGATCTGATTGCCTCGATAAGGCAGCACTGTGTCGACAAAGACAAAGTAAAGATCATAGCAATCGTTGAATCGAAGAATATACCGCTCTTCGAGAAAGAGTTGCTCCTTGGGAAAGATGTCGACGTATCCTTCCTGCCCACGGAACAGGTGTTGAAAGATTTTTCGATTGCGCGGACGCCTAAGGAATTTCTTGAAACATCCGGGAAGTTTACGTTCCAATCGATGAAGAAAATCGGCGGCCTGTTAAAGGCCACGACGAAATGGTCGATCGTTCTCGATAGTGAGACGATATTTTTCAAGAAGTTCAGCGCGATGGCGCTGGTTCGCGATTATGAGCGTAAGAAGTATGTGTTTTATACGCGCACATCTCGTCGCGGGCAAGGATGGCCGGGTGGCCTGATCGATAATGTCACGAGGCAATGTGGCAACCTGCTCGATGTTTCGTCCGGCGACAGATGTTACATGGAGCTTATCATATGGTTTTTTGAGTCCGGAAAAATACGTGAGCTGGTTCAGCGGGTGAGTAGAAATTTACGTAATCTTTTCGACGAACCATCCGTTGACAAGCCGATATTCGAAAATATTCTCTATTATTTATTCATCGAAAAATTTCATGCGGACGAATATACATTTCTCGATTTCGAGAAGGAATGGAAGCGGCTTGTCCCGAACGAAATAGCAGGTCGATACGATCTTGGATGTGCGCCGCTGTCATACTGGGGTGCTGATCACGTAACTTATGCGATCGCCCCAGGCGAAACGGGCAAGATAGCGCCGTTTTTCGACGAATATCAGATTCCATTTTTGCGAGTTGAGCCGTTCATAATCAGCCAGTCTCAGCTCGACGAATACAAGCAATTGGACTCCGTTGTTGGTTTTGTATCTTCCGCGCATCTTGCCTGGTTGAACCGGAAAATCGCCGTTTGCATCAGTGGCGAGTTTAAGGGATATCCGGGCTCCCTTAGTCGCATACGCCACATGGTCGGGTTCCTGACCGGGGCCGAATGTGATGTGTACATTCACGGATGGAGAAACCCGGATGAGGCGTTGATTATCAATGCGCTTAAGCCGCGGAAATATATCTTCGAGGAAACTCCGACTGGGAAAATAAAGAAAATCGAAGAAGGCATCGTATATAAAGAAAGAAATCTAAAGCCGGGGCGCGACTTCGGTAGCCTATCCATGTTTTATGGGATGGAGCAATGCTTCGATTTAGTGAAGAATAGCGATGTCGAATATGATTTTGTTTTGAGGATTAGGCCAGATTTATATATTGAATCCACTTTGGTGGATGTCCTCCGCGGAATTACCATGGCGGGGGATGCGGATGGCGATTCTGTCTATGTGCCGCGTCATTATCATTCGCAGGGCGTCAATGATCAAATCGCACTCGGCGGAATTTCCGCTATGGGTGTGTACATGAAAACTTATGGTTTCGCGGCTAAGTCGATCGATGGCTTGTATTTTAATCCAGAATCTGTTTTGTTGAGAAATCTCCTCAACAATGGTGTGAATATTGTACCGGTGGATTTGCGGTATGCGCTGATGCGCCATGATGCATATAACGTCGAGAGCGTGGCGCACGTATTTGCTCATCAAGATCAAATCTGGTGGTCGTCCGTCGATGATTTTCCTGCGTACGAATCGGCGAATGAATTTTTTGAAGATAAATTAAAGTGTGTGGAATTTCTTTGCAAGAGAAAGCAGCACATATCTGATATTTTCATCTATGCTAACTCGGGAATTCGCGGGGCATACAATTTGTGCTCCATCAGCTGGCGAGAGTCCAATCCCAGTGGCGACTTCACGATGCTCGCGCATAACGATAACAGCAGTTCTCCGGTGGTCTACCCAACGCGACAACCGGTATCCTTGTCCAAGGATGGCGTGATTCCCGCATTTCCGGGGCGGCGATATGTATTTTGCTATGTGTCCGACGAAGGGAAATTCACGATTGCCGAGTGGCGTCATCGTGAGGGGAAATTCACCGTTTCTCGAGTCGAGATAGATGCGGACGCAATTAGCGCGTCGTACTGGGAAAACTGAATGTTCCTTGCGATATGATGATCGTGGTGCGTAGTTGCTGATCTCCGTGATGGGTTCATCATCTACGCATTAATGAAAACGATGATTGTCGCTGCGCAGATCTCGTGCTAGATAACTGTTCCTTCCGACCTTTTCGCATTTATGAGCGGCAAGAAATGGGTGCGAGAATTCGCCGCATCTTTGAATAAAGCGTAATCAATCGATGCGCGAGAGATCATTTCAAAGTGTTGACGACTGTCATTTGATTGAGGAGAATTGTAAGGGTTAATGTAATGTCGAAGTGGATATGGGAATCAAGGAACTGCTCATTAAGGAAGCGAGCGCTGAGGTGCGCACGGTCGACTCCCATCTCGCCGGAATTGTCAAGCCCCCGAAGATCTTAAGTATTGGCGGCTGCGTGACCGAGGTCACTTGTCTTCAGCTAAATAGATTTGCAGATGTTTCGCATCTTTGGCGGGTGACGATTCCTTGCCTGATGTCAAAAAAAATTGAGGGGCGAAGTTATTTCGCGTCAAAATCGCCGCAATTGTCGGAGAGAATTAATTTCGAGCTTACGAAACAAGCCCTGCATAAAATAAAAACGGGCGGGTATGAGTTCGTAATGTTTGATCCGACGAGTGATTATACGAACGATTATTTCGAAAAAGACGGCTGCATCATTTCGGATATGACGCAAATTCTGGCCCAGGGTTGGGAGTGGCCCGAGGGTTTTATGGAGGATGGCTGGACCCGTATTTCTCCAAGAAGTCACCGCTATCTCGAGATGTATGTCCATTATCTCCAGGCGTTCATCGATTTGTGCGAGGAATTAGGTCTTCCGCTGATCATTTTGCGGCGTAGGGCCTGCGCAAATAAAATTACCGCGGAGGGGACGACAGGGCTTGGTGATCCTGACTCTGCGGAGATAAATTGGTGGGTGGATTTGCTTTGGAAGCGTATCGCCGGGCTTACTCATAAGTTGAATGTACTGGATATTAACGAGAGATTTTCCATCACGTCATTTGATGTTCCATATGGCGAAGGCATTTTCCATCCAATTGAAGAATTCTATGATTATGTCGCGTACAAATTAATGTACATGATGCGATTTAGTGACGATTTGATCGTAGAAACCATGTTCCATTCGTACAAGGATCGGGCTAGCAGGCGGCGCGCTGTGAGGCAGGAGTGCGATGGTTTGATGCAAGAACGTGATAGCTTGATTCAAGAACGGGATGCTCTGCGTCTGTCAATTGAGCAGTTGGAAGGAGATCTCGCGCAACGTTCCCGCGAATTTGACTCGGTTTGCGAAAGCCGAAATTCGCTGGAGTCAGAATTGGTAAAATGCGGTCGCGCCTATGAGGAAGTCTGCTTGGAAAAGGCGAAGTTGGCCGGCGAATTGCAATGCGTGAATGAAGCCCACAAGGGGGCGGCTCGCCAATACAACGATTTACTTGGTTGGCGAAACCAGTTTTTTGAAGAACTGCGATTGAATAATGATGAAGGACCTATGGCCTTGCGTGATGTCCTGCCGCTGGCAAGAGCACTGCGCCCGGTAATACACACGATTGGGCGCGTTAAACGCGCCTTTAAATTCGCGCCGCGTTGAAATTATAGCTAAAGCCCTCGTTCGGTCAGTGCTGTGCAAATCCTCCCGGCACCTGTCGGGAGTGGACAAGCAGTAGGCGAGCATCGATGCCAAGGCAAAGGGGCGGGCGATCAACCCGTGTGTATCTTGCGAGTGCCCATCGCAAATTTGAGCAGCTTGACGCCTATCGGAGTGAACTTGTGCGAATAGATGATTGGCGCAATCGGGCTGAGCAGAATATTGCCAATTCTTACTCGCTGCTTCTGGCGCTCGCGCTTCTCTGCAGCTGCATATAATTCCGGGTCGATATCGCCGCCGCTCCTGTCGGCGCACAACTTATACCAGTCGATAAACATCATGCAGTTCATGGATTGCATGGTGGACCGGTGAACCGAGCGGTATTTTGCAAATTTCAGGCCGCTTTGCCATGGATCCAGCACCATAAACTGCTGCGCCATGAAGTCATGGAAGGCGGAAATGACTTCTTTCCTGGTGTCGTTGTGATAATCGGGCGTTACATACCCCAGCTTCCTTGCAAACTCCGAGCAAAGGTACTGTTCCACGGCCAGTTTGGTGCGGAATTGTCTGTCCAGATAGGATGAGTGCTTCGCGTGAGGATGCACCTCGTAAAACGAGGCATCCTCGAGACTGATGTGCGGGCGAGTCCAGTACTGGATCAACCGTTCCGTTGTCGAGAACATGAACCAGTCACTGGTATGAAAGGGCATGTGTTCGAGTACCAGCGGATCAATCGTAAAAAAACAATTTGTCAGGATCCGCGCATTGTCCGTCGGGAATGCAGCCGAATACTTTTCGTAATGCTTGAGAAAGCCATCGTGTTCTAGACACGCATCGGTCCGTAATTTGATGGCGTACTTGGTCTGCACCTTCTCCAGGCCTGCCAGCGTCGTAACGATCTGACGATTGATATTGTTGGCCCCGACGTTGTCGAACTTGATCGGCGGCAGCGGGCCGGGATCGCTGGAACGTACGATTTCGTCTATCGGCAGGGTGCGCGACACCTTGGTGTTACGCCAAGTCGAGAGAATGACCCTGGCGCCTGGCAAGGCGCTGCGCGTCCTGGCTAGCAGGTCCCGGAATGACTCCCCATTTGCATCTCTGAGGGTGGGAATACTGCCTTGCAAGACGATGGTAATGTCGGACGGAGAAATCATGAGGACCGCTGGTACTTCAAGTGAATTATTTTTGGAATTTCTGCTGGAGTGCGTGGAACTCGTCGGGGGTGCCGCAGAAATCGATATCGCCAGAACTGATCAAATCGTATTTGATCGTGGCACCGGACCGGATTAGTCGGTTGTACAGCGGCGCAATATAGAACTCACCCTTGGTGGTTTCATTGTTTGCTCGCGCTTCGCTCAAGGACGTCTCGAAGAGATCGCGCGTCTTGAAATAATAGAGTCCGTCGCTGCACAGCGACGAAATGCGTTCTTTTTCGGTGGTGCGCAGGACGCCGTTTCCGGTGCCGGGCTCAACGAAAGACCAATGATCGCCCTCGCCGGAGAAGACCTCCAGATATCCGTCGCACGTATCAATGAAGTCGGGTTTTCGATAGTCGTACCGGAAGGTATCGATATTGAAAATGAGCAGTGGTTCGCTAGCCGGTGTGTCCTTCAGGCCGAGCGATACCGTTTCTGCCTGTCCTTGAGTGTCGTGGGCAATGGTCGTCACAGACGCATTGGCGATGCCAAGCCGCTCAAGTTCGGCGCTGACAAACGAGGGCGTGTCGTAATCCGGGCGCGTGATGAACAGAAAGCGCTCGCTATCGAAGTAGTGCTCGAAGCTGCGGACCGCCCGTGAAAAAACGGTTTCGCCTGAAAGTTCAAGCTGGAATTTCGGTTTCGTGAAGCCTGCTTTGAAAAAGCGGCTGCTCAGACCGACCATCGGAATAATGATCAAGATTAAGGCTCCAATCTTACAGATATTTGCTGTAGAGGCGCAGTGCATTCGCAAACAATGCCTTCTGTCTCTGCGGATGGTCCGCATGCAGCGGGAGCATCGAGAGAAACAGCAGAACTGTTAGCGGAATGATGTCCGAGAACGTGACTCCCGGAATCAGTTCCGTCTTTTCGAAGAGTTGCTGAATGGATTTCAGTCGGTCATCGAGGTCGAAGCTGAGGTGGAAACCGTTGCTGTCTTCGGTGAGATTGTAGCGACCGGAGATGATGAAGTCGTACAAGCCGATGAAGGAGTGGCAAAGTTTCGCGAGGTCGTACTTCTGGTCGCCAACGATCGTCAATTCCTGGTCCTGGTTCAGGCCGCGCGGGTCAATCACTTTGATATTGCCGCCACGCGAATCAAACAGGACATTGCTGAAGCACAGGTCTCCATGCGCGATGGCCGGCATGCAGGCCGACTTCGTTGCGAGGTCAATGCAGCGCTCCGCGATTGCCATGGTGGATGGCAGCGCCCGGCCATCGAATCGCAATTTCTTCTGGAGGTCGAAATCGTTGGCTTCCGAAAATGCCAGAAGGCGGGCGATCGTCTTGTCCTTGTACAGCGAAATCGCGTCTTCCGAGATTTTCTCGACGTCAGTTTCGGGCGGCAGGTTGTTGCGGGATTCCTGCAGATAGTCCTGAATCAACTTCAGGATGCGCCCCCAGAAGAAAGGCGGATTGTGGCCGTGAACGAACAGTTCGTTCAGGGGGCTCATGGGCAAATATTCGAGGGAATAGTACGGCTTCCCGTCCGCTCCGGAACCGGAGTCGATCAACTGTGGTGTGAAGCGACGCATGGCGATCGGAAGATTCTTGAACCATTGCGCTTCCGCTTCAATCTTGATGCTCGGTTCGCCGCGCTTGGTCAGAACACCAGATCGAATATCGAGGGAATTGAATGAGCGCTGCGTCGTGATGCTCGCGCGCGACTTGAAGTAGGTATTGACGTGCCCGAGATCGTGCCATGTTGGAATGACGCGTCGTTGCAGGTCGCGGACCTCTGAGTATTGGCGGACCGCGCTGGGGAAATCGCCTTCCGAGAGGGTGAGTGCGCGGATCAACGTACGCACGTTGGAGAACGAGAAATAGCCGCACCACACCATTTCGCTATTGTCAGGCATGAGTTCCCGTTCCCACCGATAGTCGTCGTCGGTTTCAGCGATGCCGATGATGTCGAGATCCTGGGGCAGCTCGTCGATGAGCGTATCGCCGTGTAGCAATACGACGCAGTCGTCTTCGGTTTCGCGGATGTTTAGTGTGTAAAGGATTGAGTCGGTAAGGCGGAAATGCGGCGGCACCGGAATGCATTGAACTCCAAGTCCATTCAGGAGCGCCTTCTCGTTGATCGCAGGCGTAAATGTGCTGGGAAGCGTGAGAAAAATGTCTCTTCCCGGTAGCGCCGCTCTCAGTCGCTGCACCTGGTGTTCAATCAGCTTCTTGTTGCCAATAGGGAGCATGCAAGGCGGAATTTTCCCAAATTCGGCCTGGAATTCCGGGGTGACGTAGGCGCCCGAGTTAATGATGAGCATCTTCGATTCCTACCAGCTTTTTGATTTCTTCGTAACTGAGCTTAGAGAATTCGTCTGGACGAATGGCCTTGTCGTCCACATAGAAGCCTTCCGTGCCGCACCAGGGTTTCGCTGTGTAGATCTCGTCGTACGGCACGTCATGCCGCGCGAGCCACTCAATGATTATCGGCAGGGTGTTCGCGTTGATCTTCCCAGCGTTGCCCTCATAAGTCCGCATGTTTCGGCTCGTCGAGATGGCGATTTGAAACCCCATCTGGCGGTACTGGCGCAACTTCTCAATGACCTCGCCGTTTGGTGTCGACTCTGCATAATTTCCATTGCTCGTCGAGCAAATGGTGTCATCCAGGTCCATGATGATTCGTTTCATATGCTTGATTCGTAATGGCTATTCAACTTGGCAGGCGTTCGCCGTTGGCGTGCGCCTCACTGCGAAAGCGCGGAAGGTCGTGGATTGCTGCACGCGCATCGAGACATCGGTCGTTTCGAGTAATCGGAGAGCCGTCAACGGGGATTCGAGGGCAGGTCCGAGCTGGCGCGCAACTGCTGCTGGATGTTGGACTGCCGAACTTGAGGTGGGCGCCGCTAGAAGATCTGCGTGAGGATGGAATTCCTCGCACTGAGTGAGCAAAAAATACCACTCCCCGATTTGCAAATTGTGGCATTTGAGACTTGTTCTTTTACGAAAAAAACTGCAGTGCGACGGCTATAACGGCACTCCCGGCCGGTACAACGGCACTTCAGGGACGACCTCTCGACGTAGGAGCTTTTGAGATCTAGGCGCCGGATTGTAGCGGGGCATTGGATCTTCTATATGAAAATTCGAAAGTGCGTATGGCTTTCGCAACATCAGTTTAAGGAGGACCTGCGTTGGTATCGCCAATGCCGTATCATCTCGCAATTCATTACGAATGTGCGGAAACGTTTGCGGCTCGCTTTTTTGACTATCGCAGCAAACAAGGCGACTCTTTCATTTTCCCTCGATGCCCCGATCATTCCCGGAGTTGCAAGGCACGGTCTCGCTTTTCTTCGCGCGGCTTTCCTCTGGCTTGATCGCCAGTGGTCATTCAGTGTACCGAATTAAATTCCGCGGCTTGGTTGCATCAATTCGACGACGCGCATTCGATCGATCTGCTCATCGCCAATGCGGGCGCTGCCAGCACACTCGTATCCGCGACAGCCTGGAGAGGCCTGACGCGCACGGCCGCGATCGCCGATACCAACTCTATTCTTTCGATTCCCTTGATGCCCGTCCAGGGAAGTGCGGAAATGCCCGCGGAATCCGCTGGTCAAAGTCGGCGCAAACGTTTTACATATGCCGATACGAGTCTTTATTCGATTGCTTGGAATTGAAAGGAATGCAACAACTAAGGAATGCAACTCCTGTGCGTTACATTCTCCTTGCGGAACTCATACAACAGGGTAGTCAGGCAGAGCATGACGGCGGCCGATTATAGCCACCCGAAATGTATAGCGCCATCCAGCATTGAGAGCTTTCGCAACACTTTTCCAATTTTTCCAACGGCTTCTTATTTTTCCTCTCGCAATGTTGTATTCTGCGATCCTTGCTTAAGACCAGCATCAACAATTCCAACGATTCCGAAGTCTACGGGGAAGGTCGCGTCGGTGAAGCGTTCCTTTTGGCACGGCTCGGTCCGCTTTCGACACACTTCGCATGCACTGCTCCTTTCTCGCCCTGCAAGGCACGGCTTCTCCGTTCTTCAGCCGACTTGCCATGGCATTGCGCGAGCGTGATCACGGAGTGCGTCGAGTTAATTTCTGCGGTGGTGATCTGGCTTACGCCGGTAATGATGATGCGTGGAATTTTCGTGGGCAAGTGGCCGCGTTATCCGATTGGTATGTCAGCCAAATGAAGGTCGGCAATTTCACCGACGTAATCATGTTTGGCGACTGCCGCGAAATCCACCGTCCGATTCATCCGATAGCCCAGACTCTGGGATTGCGTGTCCACGTATTCGAAGAGGGCTATGTCCGCCCGCATTGGCTGACGTTGGAACAACACGGCGTTAATGGCCGCTCGCAGTTGCCGCGCGATCCCGCCTGGTATCTCGACCAGCGTCGTTTCACGCCACCCAGCCCGGCAGGAAAGCCCACTGGCTACAACCTCTTCGAGCGCGCATTCCACGACATTCGCTACCGTGCCGCGAACACGCTTTACGCTCAGCGCTTCCCGCACTACCGCAGCCATCGTCCGAGAAACGGCTTCTTCGAATACGCGGGACTTGCTACCCGCGCATTGCGTCAGCGTCAGCATCACAAGGACTCCGATCAAGTCACCCGCGAGTTGCTGGATGCAAAGAAGCAGTACTACATCTTCCCGCTGCAACTGAACTCGGACGCCCAAATCGTCGTTCATTCCCCTTTCGGCGGTATACGGGAAGCTATCGGAAAAGTACTGGAGTCGTTTGCGCGATACGCTCCCGCGGACACCAGGCTCGTCATCAAGAACCATCCGCTCGACACCGGCCTGATCGACTATCGCAACCACACTGAACAACTCGCCCGCGAGCTTGGCATCGCCGATCGCCTACGCTTCATCGACGCCGGCCATCTACCAACGCTGCTCGACAACGCGCGTGGCGCGGTCGTGGTGAACAGCACGGTAGGCCTGTCGGCGCTGCACCACCGTCGCCCATTGATCGCACTGGGCACAGCCATCTACAGCATGCCCGGCCTGACCTGGCAAGGCTCGCTCGACGACTTCTGGCTGTACGCCGAGCAACCGGACATGAGCCTGTATCAGGCCTTTCTCGACTACGTCATCCACCACACGCAGATCAACGGCGACTTCTATACGAAGACCGGCATCGCGATGGCGGTAGCGGGAGCGGTGCAACGTCTGGAGGCGGCGCATGCGTAAAGCCGCGCCGCGCCACATCGTGATCACCGGCGCGAGCGCCGGTCTCGGTCGCGCGCTCGCGTTGGCGCATGCGGCGCCGGGCGTCGTGCTCGGCCTCGTCGGTCGTGATGCAGACCGCCTCGAAGCGTCGGCGCAAGCCTGCCGCGCAAAAGGCGCCGAAGTGCTGACCGGCCTGATGGACGTGCGCGACGCACAAGCCATGCAAATCTGGCTGCACCAATTCGACGACGGGCATCCGATCGATCTGCTCATCGCCAACGCCGGCGCCGCCAGCACGCTTGCATCCGCGCAGGACTGGGAAGACCTCACGCGCACGGCCGCGATCGTCGATACCAACTTCTACGGCGCTATGCATGCGACGCTGCCGGTCATCGCCCGCATGCGAGCGCGCAAACAAGGCCACGTCGCGCTGATCAGTTCGCTTGCCGCGCTGCGCGGCATGGCGATTTCGCCGGCCTATTGCGCGAGCAAAGCGGCGCTCAAGGCCTACGGCGATTCGGTCCGTCCGCTCCTGTCGCGCGACGGCATTCGCATGTCAATCGTTCTACCGGGCTTCGTCAAGACCGCAATGAGCGACGTATTCCCCGGCGACAAGCTGTTCCTCTGGTCAGCCGACAAAGCAGCCCAACACATCCAGCGCAAGATCGGAGCAGGCCGCGCCGAAATCGCGTTCCCAAGCCTGCTCGCGTTCGGCATGCGGCTGTTGCCATTGCTGCCCGCGGTCCTTGCCGACGCGATTCTCGGCGGCCTGTCGTATCTGCCACGCGAGGAGCATTGAGTGAACGCGACGCTCACGCTCAGTTTCGCGGCCGCGGCTGGCCTCGCGTTTCTGCCGGAAGCGCTCGCGCAGCCGCGCGCGTCGTTGCGTCGCTCGCCGTTGGCGTTCGCGTTGCACGTCGCGACGATCGCGTTCCTCTGCGTGTGCGTGTTGTTGATTACCGGGCGCGTGCGCTTTTCGGCCTTCGTCGCGATCGCGCTGGTCGCACTGCTGGCGGGCGTCAGCAATGCAAAATACGCGTCGCTGCGCGAGCCGTTCGTGTTCACCGACCTGAGCCTCTTTAGCCAGCTGTTCGCACATCCTCGTCTTTATCTGCCGTTTTTGAGCGTGGGCACGGTCGTGGCGATCGTGCTCGGCATCGTCGTGGTCGTCGCGGCGTTCGTTGCGGACACGCCGCTGGCACATCGCCCTGCTGGCGAGCTGCTCATTGCGGCGTGCGCATGCCTCGCGGCCGCCTATGCCTGCGCCGCGCGCCTGCCTCTGACATTGCGCGCCGTCGACGACCAACAACGCCACGGCTTTTTCGCGGTTTTCATCGCGTATCTGCTGAACGGCATGCGCCTGGGCACCGCGCGCCAACTGCGCGCCGCGCTCGCCAACGGTCCGTTCGCGACCGGCACGCCGCGCACGATGCCCGACGTGATCCTGATCCAGAGCGAGTCCTTCTTCGACGTGCGGCGTCTGTCCAGCTCGATCGATCCGTCGATCCTGCGCAACTTCGATCTCGCGCGTCGCGAGTCGGTGCAGCACGGCGAGCTGACGGTACCCGCGTGGGGCGCGAATACGATGCGCACGGAGTTCGCGGTGCTGACGGGCGTCGATGACACTCAGCTCGGCTACGCGCGCTTCTATCCGTATGCGTTCGTGCGGCGCGCGTGCGCGTCGCTTGCGTCGTGGTTCAAGCACGGCGGGTATCAGACACTCGCGATTCACCCGTACTACGCCGATTTCTTCGGCCGCGAGCGGGCGTTCAAGCTTTTGCAGATCGACCGCTTCCTCGACATCAAGGCGTTCGCCGATGCGCCGCGCGCGGGCCCGTACGTCGCCGATATGGCGGTCGCGGATGCGATCATCGATGTGCTCGACGAACCGCGCGCGAAGCCCGCGTTCATCTTCTCGATGACGATGGAAAACCACGGCCCGCTGCATCTCGAAACGGTGCGACCGGGCGAGGCCGCCGCTTTCCATTCGCTCGGCGACGACGAGCAATGGCGCGATCTGACCGCATATTTACGGCATCTGGCGAACGCCGATGCGATGCTCGGCCGGCTGCTCGACGCATTGCGCGCGCGGCGCCGCGACACGGTGCTGTGCTTTTATGGCGATCACGTGCCGGCGCTATCGCACGTGTACGCGCAACTCGACAACGAGCCCGCACACAGCAACTACTTTATCTGGCGCAACTATGGTGACGCGCCAGCTAACCGAACGGATCTTTACGCCGGGCAACTTGGCGTCGCCCTCGTAGAAGCGCTCGCACCGGCCGCGCCGCGCGAGACGCCAACACGTACGCTGCACCCAACAGAAGAACGATGACCAAACAGATTGCGATTGTGGGGATGGCCTGCCGCTTCCCCGGCCATGTTGAAAACCCGGAAGATTTCTGGGCATTGTTGCGCGACGAAAAAGACGCGGTCACGCAAGTGCCGGCCGATCGTTTCGGCACGGAGTTTTACCAGCATCCGTCGAAGCGCGAGGCGGGCAAAAGCTATACGTTCTCGGCGGGCGTGCTCGACGACGTCGCCGGTTTCGACGCATCGTTCTTCGGCATCTCGCCGCGCGAAGCGCAGCAGATGGACCCGCAGCAGCGTCTGCTGCTCGAGCTCGCATGGGAAACCTTCGAGGACGCGGGCGTGCGTCCGCGCGACATAGAAGGCAGCAACTGCGCGGTCTACGTCGGTGTCGCGAGCCCGGACTACGGCAACCGTTTCGTCGACGACCTGAACGCGGTCGACCCGTATTCGGCGACCGGCAACACGCTTAGCATCGCGTCGAACCGTCTGTCATATCTGTTCGACCTGCGCGGGCCGAGCGTGTCGGTCGATACCGCGTGCTCGTCGTCGCTGGTCGCGCTGCACCAGGCGTGTCAGGCGCTGCAGGCGGGCGACGCCGAAGTGGCGCTCGCGGGCGGCGTCAATCTGCTGCTGCATCCGTTCGGCTTCGTGACGTTCTCGAAGGCGTCGATGCTGTCGCCGCGCGGCCGCTGCCGTGCGTTCGACGCAACCGGCGACGGTTACGTGCGCTCGGAAGGCGGCGCGCTCGTGATGCTGAAGACGCTGGAGCGCGCGCTGGCCGACGGCGACACGATTCACGCGGTCATCGCGGGTACGGGCGTGAACTCGGATGGCTACTCGCAGGGCGGCATCAGCGTGCCGGGCGCGGCGACCCAAGCCGCGCTGCTACGCACGGTGTATCAACGAGCCGGCGTCGATCCGCGCTCGCTCGCTTATGTCGAAGCGCACGGCACCGGTACCGCGGTCGGCGATCCGATCGAGGCGCGCGCGTTGATGAGCGTCGCGTCGGCGGGGCGGCCGGTCGATCGGCCGCTGCTGATCGGTTCGGTGAAGACCAACGTCGGCCACCTGGAAACGGCGTCGGGCATGGCTGGCCTGATCAAGGCGATCCTGTGCCTGAAGCACCGCGCGGTGCCGAAGACGCTGCATTTCGAAACGCCGAATCCGGCGATCGATTTCGTCGGCGGGCGACTGCGTGTCGTCGATCGTCTGACGCCGCTCGAATCGCCCGATGGCGCCGACGCTCCGCTCGTGATCGGCATCAACTCGTTCGGATTCGGCGGCACCAATGCGCACGTCGTGCTGCGCGAGGCACCGGCGTCGAACGTGACTAACGCGGCGCAGCCCGAATCAGGCGACACAACCGCGCCGCTCACACCGCTCGTGCTATCGACGCGCGCCGCGGCCGCCTTGCCCGATCTCGCGGCACGCTATCTGACCTCGCTCGACCAAGGCGCGTCGTGGAATCTGCTGGCCGCGAACGCGGCGCATCGCCGGCAATGGCTCAAGGACCGCGCCATCGTCGCGCCGTCGACGCTCGCCGAAGCGCGCGCGGCACTCGCCGAGCTGGCCACGTCGACGCAAGAGCACGCGGACATGGCGCTCGTCAAAGGTGAAGCGCCGACCGACGACGGCCGTCTCGCGCTCGTGTTCTCCGGTAACGGCTCGCAGTGGGCCGGCATGGGCAAGCAACTGCTCGAACAGGAGCCGGTATTCAGTGCCGCGCTCGAAGAACTCGACGCATTGTGGGGCGCCGACGGCAGTCCTTCGCTGCTCGACATGCTGCGCGAAGGCGTGAGCGCCGAGCGTCTCGCGGCCACCGAGCATTCGCAGCCGCTGCTGTTCGCGATCCAGGTCGGCGTCGTGCGCGTGCTCGAAGCACGTGGCGTTGCCTATGACGTGTGCGTCGGCCACAGCGTTGGCGAAGTCGCGGCGGCGTGGGCGTCGGGCGCGTTGGCGCTGGCGCAGGCCGTGCGCGTGATCAAGATTCGCAGCCGCGCTCAGGCGAGCACGCGTGGCACTGGCCGGATGGCCGCCGCCGGTCTCGGCGAAGCGGCGATGCGTGCGTTGATCGCGCAACACAATCTCGACGCGATGGTGGAAGTTGCCGGCGTCAACAGCCCGCAGGCGGTCACGCTCGCCGGTTCGCTCGACGCGTTGCAGACGCTCGAAACGGTCGTCAAGGCGAGTGGCCGTTTCTTCCAGATGCTCGATCTCGACTACGCGTTCCACAGCCGTCAGATGGATCCGATCCAGCTGGACGTGCTCACGGGTCTCGCGGACCTCGCGCCGAACGCGGCCACGCGCGGCTTCGTCTCGACGGTGACGGGCGACGAACTGGCCGGCGCCGAACTCGACGCCCACTACTGGTGGCGCAATATCCGCGAGCCGGTGCGCTTTGGCGACGCGATCGCGCGCATCGCGCAGAACGGCGTGCGTCTGTTCCTCGAGATCGGCCCGCATTCGATCCTGCGCACCTACGTGACGCAAACGCTCGACGACGCGCACATCGCGGGTCGCTCGCTGCCGACGCTCAAGCGCAATCACGACAGCGCGGAGATGCTGCATCACGCGCTCCATACGATGATCGCGAACGGCGCGCGCGTCGACGTCGATCGTTTCGCGCCGCGCGCGTTGTTGAGCCAACGTTTGGCGCTGCCGTCGTATCCGTGGCAGCACGAACACCACTGGCTCGGCCCGACCGCCGAAGCCTACAACCTCGTGTACCGCCGCCGCGAGCATCCGCTGCTCGGCTATCGTCTGCACGAGCATGCGCTCGCATGGGAAAACCAGCTCGATCCGGCGGGTCTGCCGATGCTGGCCGATCACGTGGTCGATGGCGGCGCGGCGTTTCCTGGTGCCGGCTATGTCGAGATGGCGCTCGCCGCCGCGCGCGTGCATTTCGGCACCGCGAGCTGCGCGGTCGAGAACGTCGAAATCCGTCTGCCGGTCGTGTTCCAGCCGCAGCATTCGAAGCTGTTCCGCTTCACCGTCGATGTGCGCACCGCGAACTTCACGATCGAAACGCGCGATCGCATGTCCGACGAAGCGTGGTCGCTGAACGTGACCGGCCGTTTGCTCGCGAGCGGTTGCGCGCTGGCCGACGCGGCGGCCAGCTTGCCGCTTTTCGATCTGACGAGTCTGCTCGCGCAGCCTGACATGTCTGGCGACACGCTGTACGCGAACACGGCCGCGATCGGCCTCAATTACGGCCCCGCGTTCCGCTGGGTGCGCGCGGTCCACGTCGACGCGAACGCTGACATCGCGCTCGCCGAAGTGAACATGCCTGAGGTGATCGCACAGTCCGTCGACCCGGCGAACGCCTACGCATTGCATCCCGCGCTGATGGACAGCGGATTTCATCCGCTGTTCGCGCTGCTCGCTTCGCCGCGGCATGGCGAGGTCGAGCATGCGGCCTATGTGCCGGTGCAACTGGGCCGCATCGACTATCTGCGCGGCGACGCGATCCGCTATGTGCTCGCGCGTATCGAGCGGCGCAGCCCGCATTCGGTCGTGGCATCGTTCGAATTCGCCGACGCGCAAGGCGCGATCGTCGCGCGTCTGAGTGCGTGCCGGTTCCGCCGCGTCGATCTGCTGAGCCGTCGTCAGCAGGCGCCGGGACGCTACACGTACATCGTCGAAGCCAAGCCGCTTGCCGCCGACGTCAACGCCCATGCATTGCCCACGCCCGCCGCGTTGCTCGCGGATGCAACGAGCGTGCTCGCCGCGCAGGAAGACGAAGCGCGCCGGCATACGCATCTGACCGAAATGCTGCCGCTGCTCGACGTGCTCGTCGGCGCGTACGCGTTGCAGGCGCTCGACGCGTTGGACGTGTTCGCACAGCCGGCGCTGCCTGACTGTGCGCATCCGACGCTGCTCACGCGCCTCACGCAGATCGTCGTCGAAGATGGCCTCGCGCGTCGCGACGGTTCACGTCTCGTGCGCGAAGACGACGCCTGCGCGAACCTGCCGGCGATCGACGAACTGTGGCGCGAGTTGCTCGCGCAATCGCCCGCGCATGTGGCCGAACTGACGCTGCTCGCGCATTGCGGCGCGTCGCTGCCTGCCGTGCTGCGCGGTGAAGTGAAGGGCGCGCAGGTCCTGCCGCCGTCGCGCAGCAGCCTCGTCGAGCATTTCTTCGAAGCGTCGCCGACGTGGACGCACGCGAATTCGCTGACCGAAGCGTGTTTGCATCGCGCGATCGAAAGCTGGAGTGAGCCGCGCCGTCTGCGCGTGCTCGAACTCGATTCGCCGCTCACCGATGTGTTGCAGCCGCTGGCGATTCACGTGCCGGTCTCGCGTTGCGATTACACGATCGCGGGGACGCGCGAACAGTTGAGCGGCTTCGACGCGAACGAGCATCCGTCGCTCCATATCGCGACCGTCGAGTTCGGCGATGCGCCGCGTCTCGTTGGCGTCGACGTGGGCGAGCGCTACGACGTGGTGGTCGCGAGTCACGTGCTGGCCGCGCAGAATGAGCCGCGCGCGCTGCTCGCCGCGTTGCGCGGCTGGCTCGCGCCGGGCGCGCTGGTGGTGATCGCGGAGCCGCGCAATAGCCGTTTCGCCGATCTCGTGTTCGACCTCGACGCGGACGCCGCGCATGCCAACGCACGCCGAGCGGCGTGGCTGTCGCCGCAGGCACTGGCGCAGTTGCTCGAACAGGCTGGCTTCGAACAGGTCGCACGGCATACGGAGCAGGGGCTCGATCTCGAAGGGGCGCCGACGCTGCTGGTGGCACGCGCGCCGTTTGAAGTGACCGGCAATAATGCGGCGGACGGGGCTCAGGTAAGCACGCTGCCCGCGCACTGGTCGCTGCTCCACGCAACGCCCGACGCGATCGACGCCACGCTGGCCACGGCGCTGCAGGCCGCCGGTCACACGACGTCGAGCACTACGCTGCAGACATTGCGTCACGATATGAGCAAGCTGACCGCGCCGGCCGGTGTTGGGCATCACGTGGTGTTCATCGCGCCCGACCAGCCGTTGTCCGCCGACGCCGATGGCGCCGAAGTCATGCACACGCAACGGCATACCACGCTCGCGCTCGCGCAACTCGTGCGCGACCTGGTGGCGGTCTCGAACGAAATCCGCCCGCAACTGTGGGTCGTCACACGTGGCGGCGCGCCGGTCGCGACGCCGTTCGTGGATGCCGCGTCGCTGCGTCCGGAGCAGGGCGCGCTGTGGGGTCTCGTGCGCGTGCTCGCGAACGAGCATCCCGAACTGTCGTGCCGTCTGATCGATGTGTGTGCGACGCAGCGTGAAGCGGGTGCGCTGCTCGCGCGCGAACTGCTCGCGTCCGACGGCGAGGAAGAAGTACTGCTGACGCCGCGCGGCCGCTATGTGACACGTATGCTGCCCACCCCGAACGCGGCATTGCGCGACATCGTCGCCGAACCGCTGCGCGCGCGCAATGAAGCAGCGGTGCTCGGTTTCGCGTCGCCTGGTTCGTTGCGCAACCTCGAATGGTTCGCGCTGCCGCAGCACGAACTCGCCGCGGATGAAGTCGAAATCGAGCCGGTCGCGACGGGCCTCAATTTCCGCGACGTGATGTACGCGATGGGCCTGCTATCTGACGAGGCCGTCGAAAACGGCTTCGCGGGCGCGACGATCGGCATGGAGCTGTCCGGACGCGTCGTGCGCGTCGGCCGCGACGTGCAGCGTTTCGCGCCGGGCGATGCGGTGCTCGGTTTCGCGCCCGCGTCGTTTGCGAGCCATGTGCGCACGAAAGCGGACGCGATTGCGCGCAAGCCCGCGCGTCTGACGTTCGAGGAAGCGGCGACCGTGCCGACCACGTTCTTCACCGCGTACTACGCCTTGTGCGAGCTTGCGCGTCTGCGCCGCGGCGAACGCGTGCTCGTGCACGGCGCGGCGGGTGGCGTCGGAATCGCGGCGATCCAGCTCGCGCGCCATCTCGGCGCGGAAGTCTTCGCGACCGCGGGTAGCCGCGAGAAGCGCGAATTCGTGCGTCTGCTCGGCGCCGACCATGTATTCGATTCGCGCAGCCTCGCCTTCGCCGACGAAATCCGCGAACGCACGCAAGGCGCGGGCGTCGACATCGTGCTCAATTCGCTGGCCGGCGAAGCGATGGTGCGCAGTATCGACACGCTGCGTCCGTTCGGTCGTTTCCTCGAACTCGGCAAGCGCGATTTCTATGAAAACAGCCGCATCGGTTTGCGGCCGTTCCGTAACAACATCAGCTATTTCGGCATCGATGCGGACCAGTTGATGAGCGCGTTGCCGGGGCTGACCGCGCGTCTTTTCGACGACGTGATGCGGCTGTTCGCGGACGGCGTGCTGCATCCGCTGCCGTATCGCGCGTTCCCGGCCGAGCGCGTCGAAGAAGCGTTCCGCCATATGCAGCAGGCGCGGCAGATCGGCAAGATTCTCGTCACGTATCCGGCGGGCACGCCGAGTCCCGCGCGCTCGGCGCAAGCGGGTGCCACGCTGCAACTCGATCCGGCGGCCGCGTATCTGATCGTCGGCGGCACGGGCGGGCTCGGCTTTGCGAGCGCGCGCCGGATGATGTCGCGCGGCGCGCGTCATCTGGTGCTCGCGAGCCGTTCCGGCACGCTCGCGCCTGAACTGGCCGAAGAAACCGCCCGCTGGCGCGCCAGCACCGGCGCAGAAGTGCGCACGGTCGCCTGCGACGTGACCGACGCAGCCGCGCTCGATGCGCTGCTCGCCGATATCGCACAACGCGGCACGCCGCTGAAGGGCGTGCTGCATTCGGCGATGGTGATCGACGACGGTCTCGTGCGCAATCTCGACGACGAGCGCTTTGCCGCTGTGCTCGCGCCGAAGGTGGCGGGTGCGTGGAACCTGCATCGCGCGACGCGCGACCTGTCGCTCGATTTCTTCGTGGTCTATTCGTCGGCGACGACGTTCCTCGGCAATCCGGGGCAGTCGAGCTATGTCGCGGCAAACAGCTTCCTCGAAGCGCTGATCGCGCAGCGACGCGCGGCCGGCCTGGCCGGCACCTGCATGGCGTGGGGCCCGCTCGATGACGTCGGCTTCCTCGCGCGCAACGCGGACACGCGCGAAGCGCTGCAGGCGCGGATCGGCGGCGTGTCGATCAGCTCGGCCGAGGCGCTGGCCGCGCTCGAACGCGCACTCGTCGCGATGCATGCGGGCGAGGCAGTGGTGCGGCTCGATTGGCATGCGCTCGCGCTCGGCATGCCGGCGGCGCGCGCGCATCGCTATGCCGAGATGCAGACGCGCGGCAGTCACGAACCGGCTCATCAGGGTAGCGTGCAGATGCGCGAGCAGATCGCGGCGATGCCATTCGGCGACGCGCTGCGCCTGGTCGAGGAGACGTTGCAGGCGCAGATCGCGCGCATCCTGCACATGTCGCCGGAGAAGATCGAAACCGGCCGCTCGATTCTCGACATGGGCATGGATTCGCTGATGGGCATGGAGCTCGGCATGGCCGTCGAAGAGCGCTTCGAGGTCAAGCTGTCGATCATGACGATGGCCGAGGGCGCGACCGTGCATTCGCTCGCGCAACGAATCGTCGAATCGATCCAGACGCAGGACGAAGCGGCCGAGCCGAACGGCGCCGCCGCGCAGATGGCGGCGCAGGTCGCGGCAGTCGCCGCGCAGCATGCGCTCGACGTGGGTGCCAATGCATTGGCCGACGTGGCCGATGCGATGTCCGCTCAGTCGGGCGCGACGGAGCTGGCCTGATGCGCGCGCCCGCTGGCTGGAGTCATCGCGAAGGCACGCTCGCACGCGTGCTGACGGTGAGCGGCCATGGCCTGCACACGGGCCGGCGCGTGACCGTGCGGATTCTGCCGGGCACGGCCAGCAGCCCGCGCGGTATCGTGTTCCGGCGCATGCGGCAGGGCCGCGCGCTGGCCGAATTCGCGGTGAGTCCCGAGTTACGGCGCGGGCAGCCGCTGTGCACGATGCTCGAATCGACCGATGGGGTACGCGTGCGCACGGTCGAGCATCTGCTGGCCTCGCTGCTGACGTGCGAAATCGATCGCGCGACGGTCGAGCTCGACGCCGAGGAAGTGCCGATTCTCGATGGCAGCGCGCAACCCTGGATCGATGAGATTCGTGCGTGCGGCCGCATCGAGTTGCCGGATGCAAAGCGTTTCATTCGCGTGCTGCGGCCGCTGCGGATCGCTGACGGTGCCGGCACGCGCGACGAACGCAGCATGTCGATCGAACCGGCAGCCGCCTACGAATTGAGCGTGCGCAACGATCTGAAGGGCTTCGGCGAATTGCGCTGGGATGGCGAGCTGACGCCCACGACCTTTGCCGGCGAGATCGCGCCGTCGCGTTCGTATGGGCGCGTCAAGTGGGCGATTCCGGCGATCGCGGCCGGCTATGTGCGCGGCGTGCCGATTCTGCGCGGCGCGCGGCTGTCGTGCACGGCGGCGATCGTCGGCAATCGGGTGCTCGGCGGCATGCGCGTGCCTGACGAATTCGTGCGGCACCGCGTGCTCGATTTGGTCGGCGATATGGCGATGGCCGGGGCGCCATTGCTGGGCCGCGTGAGCGCGCTGCGGCCGAGTCACGAAATGAACTACCGGCTCATCGCCGCGCTGCTCGCGAATCGCGACGCGTGGGAATGGGCCGAATTCGCGAGCTGAACGTACGGGATTAGCGAAACACTATGGGACTGGGTGATCACCTTCGCCAGCAACTCGCCGCGAAGGCGTTGATGAGGCAGCTCGAACGCGTGTCCGACGAGGCGCGCGAGCCAGGCGCGCCGCTCGCGGCGAGCGGCACTCGCGCGACGCAGGACGCCGCGCGCGCCGAGCTATGCAGCTTCGAAAGCATGCCGGGTTATCAACAGGTCGAGATCCTGCGACAGATGGGCGACAAGCTGCAGGTGCAGTCGCCGTTCTTTCGCGTGCATGAAGGCGTGGCCGGCGCGACGACGCAAATCGGCGGTGCCGAGTATCTGAACTTCGCGAACTACAACTACCTTGGGCTCGCCGGCGATCCGCACGTTGGCGCGCGCGCGAAAGAGGCGATCGACCGCTATGGCACGTCGGCGTCGGCGAGCCGCATGGTCGCGGGCGAACGGCCCGTGCAGCACGAACTCGAAACGGCGCTCGCGTCGTTCTACGAGGTCGACGATTGCGTCGTGTTCGTGAGCGGCCATGCGACCAATGTGACCGTGATCGGCTCGCTGTTCGGTCCGGGCGACCTGATCGTCCATGACTCGCTCGCGCATAACAGCATCGTGCAGGGCGCGCAATTGAGCGGCGCCAAACGGCTCAGTTTTCCGCACAACGACTGGCAGGCGCTCGACGCGTTGCTCGCGCGCGTGCGGCACGATTACCGGCGCGTGCTGATCGCGATCGAAGGTCTGTACAGCATGGACGGGGATATTCCCGATCTCGCGAAATTCGTCTACATCAAGCGCCGTCATGCGGCGTTCCTGATGGTCGACGAGGCGCATTCGCTCGGCGTACTAGGTGAGTACGGCAAGGGCGTGCGTGAGCATTGCGGCGTGGCGAGCGGCGACGTCGATATCTGGATGGGTACGCTCAGTAAAACGCTGGCCGGTTGCGGCGGATTTATCGCCGGCACGCAGGCGTTGATCGATATCCTGCGCCATCTCGCGCCGGGCTTCCTGTATAGCGTGGGGCTCGCGCCTTCGTTGGCGGCGGCGTCGCTCGCGGCGCTCGAGCGTCTGATCGCCGAGCCCGAGCGGGTCGCACGCTTGCGCGCACGCGGGCGGCAGTTCATCGATGAAGCGCGCGCCGCCGGTCTCGATACCGGCAAGAGCGCGGGATACGCAGTCGTCCCGATCATTACCGGCAGCACGCTGAAGGCCGCGCAATGGGCGAACGCGATGTTTGCCGAAGGCATCAACGTGCAGCCGATTTTCTATCCGGCCGTCGAGGAAAAGGCGGCGCGGTTGCGCTTTTTCATCTGCTCGACGCACGAACCCGAACAGATCAGCCGCACGATCGGCGCGCTCAGGCGCGTCGTTCGCTAACCACACCGCAACGAATCAAATACGGGGCAGCCTGTCATGTATGCCGTAGATCCCGAGCGCACGGATTGGCCCGAGCGCCAACACGCAGCGCCCGCGCTGCGCTGTCGTGCCGCGCGCCCCGACGACGCCGAAGCGTGCGCGCCGCTGATTTTCGCATCAGGCGTGCGCGAGTTCGGATTCTTTCTCGGCGAGCCGGTCGATGCATGCATCGAGTTTCTGGCGTTTGCTTTTGGATCGAAGTTGGGGCGCTTTTCGTATCGACGCCATCGCGTGGCCGTTACCGAAGACGACCAGCCGGTCGCGGTGCTTGCGCTGCACGACGGACGCGACACCTGGTTCGACGATCCGCATGTAGCGCTGATGCTGGTGCTGTTCTTCGGTCTGCGCCGCACCGTTCGCATGCTGTTGCGCGGCCTCGTGCTCGAAAGCGAATTGCCGGCGCCGAAGTCGTCGCAGACGCTGATCGCGCACTGCGCGACGCATGAACGCCTGCGCGGCACGGGTTCTTTCAGCACGCTCTTTGCGGACGCGATGCGCGCCGGTGAGCTGATGAATGTGCAGACGGGCGCGGCGCGTGGCGAGCACGATCGACAACAACTCGTGCTCGACGTGCTGGTGAGCAACAGGCGCGCATACGCGCTGTACCGGCGTCTCGGGTTCGTCGAATTGCCGCGCCGGGCGCCGGTTTCGGCACGCCTGCCGCGCGAGCTGGAGTCGGTACGGATGGAGTGGATTGGGAAGAAATAAGAGGCGCAGCAAACAGACAGCCGAAACATACGGTGCGAGCATGCGATGCAGTCGATTCACAAGATACAAACGAGGACCTGAGCATGCACATCTATCCCGTAGTTCTTTGTGGCGGCAGCGGCACGCGACTGTGGCCGATGTCGCGCGGCGGCTATCCGAAGCAGTACCTCGCACTGACCGGCGAACACACGCTGGTCCAGCAGACCGCGTTGCGCTTGCGCGGCATCGAGGGTGTCACCGCGCCGATCGTCGTCACGAACAATGAACAGCGTTTTCTTGTCGCCGAACAACTTCGCCAGGTGGACGTGGGCTCCGCAAACATCGTGCTGGAACCGGCAAGCCGCAACACGGCGCCGGCCATCGCCGTGGCCGCATTGCTCGCCTTGCGCGACACGCCGGATGCGTTGCTGCTCGTGCTGCCGTCCGATCATGTGATCGCGGGCGAGGCGGCGTTCGTCAAGGCGGTCGAAGCGGCCGCGCAGATCGCGAAAGATGGACGTCTGGTCACGTTCGGCATCACGCCGACCGAACCGCACACCGGCTACGGTTACATTCGCGCGGGCGCGCCGCTGATCGACGGCACGCAGACGTTCGCGGTCGACTCGTTCGTCGAGAAGCCCGATGCCGCGACCGCTCAGCGCTTCATCGATGAGGGCCGCTACTACTGGAATAGCGGCATGTTCATACTGAAGGCGTCGACGTATATGGACGAGTTGCGCCGCTACGAGCCGGAGATCGCGCGTCAGGCCGAGCTGTCGTTGCAAAGCGCGCAGCAGGATTACGACTTCGTGCGTCTCGATGCCGAGGCGTTCGCGGCCTGCCCGAACATCTCCGTCGATCACGCGGTGATGGAGAAGACCCAGCGTGCGGCTGTCGTCGCGGTGGCCGATCTCGGCTGGAATGACATCGGCTCGTGGACGGCGCTTGCCGATATCGCCGAGCGCGATGCGCAAAACAACGCGCTGATCGGCGACGTGCTGACCGACGCGGTCAGCAACTCATATATTCGCGCCGAGCATCGGCTCGTGGCGGCGATCGGGCTCGAGAACGTCGTGATCGTCGAAACCGCGGACGCGGTGCTGGTCGCGCATCGGGACCAGGCGCAGGATGTGAAAAAGATCGTCGCGCAGCTCAATGCGATGGGACGTCACGAGTCGGTCACTCATCGTCGCGTGGTGCGGCCGTGGGGTTCGTATGAAGGGATCGATAGCGGCGAGCGCTTCCAGGTTAAGCGCATCGTGGTCAATCCGGGCGCGCAACTGAGTCTGCAGATGCATCACCATCGCGCGGAGCACTGGATCGTCGTGAAGGGCACCGCGCTCGTGACGAATGGTGACAAGGAAATCATGCTGACCGAGAACCAGTCGACATATATTCCGCTCGGCGTCACGCACCGGTTGCTGAACCCGGGCAAGATTCCGCTCGAGTTGATCGAGGTGCAGTCTGGCGCGTATCTTGGCGAAGACGACATCGTGCGGTTCGAGGATACGTACGGGCGCGTGGCGAAGGCCTAAGGTGATCGGCGTCTAGCCTCGAAACCGCGTTTCGCAGGCCACCGGTCGAGACCGGTGGCCTTTTTCATGTACGCCCGTCATGGGTCCTCTTGTGGACGTAAATCCCATCGCAAGTTGATCACAACGAGCGAAGCAAAGCGCAACTGCAACAGGGTGATCGATTGTGGGGAGGAATCGTGGAGCGGATCGCTACTGGCATCGCGTACCGCACCGTTTCACCGCGGGTTTGCCCGCGTGCGTTTCAACGCGATTCTTCCGGTCGAGCATGGGTGCAGGTCAAAATTTTCCATTGCACGCAAGTAAGCCAACATGATCTCCAAATCCATTTTCAAAGCGTATGACATTCGTGGCGTGATTGGCAAGACGCTCGACGCCGACGCCGTGCGTTCCATCGGCCGCGCC
>ABYL01000054.1 GCA_000173575.1 Burkholderia sp. H160
GCGCCAAACGGCTTCGGCCGCGCGGGACGGGTCGGCTTACGCGCCGACGCGCTGCCGGGGCGGACAGGGGCGCGTTCGGACGACGCCGGCCGCGGATGCTTCGCTGTTAATTTGATTCGCATGAAATCTCACACTGCGATCGCGCGCAGCAGTTCCGTTTCGACCTGGATTTGCAGGCGATTGTCAGACAGACCGTGTCCTTCGAGCAGGAACACGTCCTCGACGCGTTCGCCGAGCGTATTGATCCGCGCCGAGGCGACGCCGACCCGATGCTCGGCCAGCACGCGCGCGATCGAATAAAGAAGGCCTGGCCGGTCGTTCGCCGACACGGACAGGATGTAGTATTGGCCGCGCTCGTCGGCCCGCAGGTCGACGCGCGGCGTGATCGGGAAGGTGCGTGACAGGCGCGACAGCCGGCCCTTCGACGGTCCCGGCAGCAACGTGCCGTGGCCCGCGAGCCGCGCGGTCAGTTCCTGCTCGACCAGATTGGCGATGTCGCGATAGTGCACGTCCTCTTCGGTGTGCGCGACGAGGAAGTTGTCCAGCGCGTAGCCGTGGCGCGTCGTGCTGACGCGCGCATCGAGGACCGACAGGCCGTTGCGATCGAAATACGCGCAGATGCCCGCGAACAGATCGGGCTGGTCCTTCACGTAGACGAGCACCTGCAGCGCCTCGCCGATCGGCGACGGCCGCGCGCGCACGAGCGGCGTCGCCGTTTCGACGTGGCGGTACAGCACGCGCGTCTGCCACGCGATGTCCGCCGCGTCGTGGCGCAGGAAGTAGCCGACGTCGAGCTGGTCCCACAGCGCCCGTTGAGCGCCTTCCGGCACCGTTTCGAGACGCAGCAGCGCGAGCGCCTCTTCCTGGCGCGACTTCAGTTCCGAATGCAGGTCCGGCTGCGCGCCGCCCAGCACGGCTAGCGTGGCGCGGTAAAGGTCCTCGAGCAGCTTGCCTTTCCACGTGTTCCAGACCTTCGGGCTGGTACCGCGGATGTCGGCGACGGTCAGCAGGTAGAGCGCGGTCAGACGGCGCTCGGTGCCGACCAGCTCGGCAAAGCGCTTGATCACTTCGGGGTCGCTCGTGTCCTGCTTTTGCGCGACCTGGCTCATGGTCAGATGCTGCTGCACGAGCCATACGACCAGATCGCCATCCTCGCCTTCGATGCCGTGCTGCCGGCAGAAGCGCCGTGCGTCGGCCATGCCCAGCGTGGAATGATCGCCGCCGCGGCCCTTCGCGATGTCGTGAAACAGCGCGGCCACGTACAGTACCCACGGCCGGTCGAAGCTCACGATCAGTTGGCTGCAGAACGGGTATTCGTGCGCGTGCTCGGCGATCGCGAAGCGGCGCAGATTGCGCAGCACCATCAGGATGTGCTGATCGACCGTGTACACGTGATACAGGTCGTGCTGCATCTGCCCGACGATGCGCCGGAAATTCAGCAGATAACGCCCGAGCACGCTCGTCTGGTTCATCAGCCGGAACGCATGCGTGATGCCGGCCGGCTGCTTCAGGATTTCCATGAAGAGCCGGCGGTTTTCCGGATCACGCCGCCAGTGCTGGTCCATTACGTCGCGCGCGTTGTAGATCGCGCGCAGTGTGCGCGCCGACAGGCCTTTAATGCCGGGTGTGCGTTCGTAGAGCAGGAACGCTTCGAGGATCGCGTTCGGCTCGCGCTGGAACACATCGTCCGACTTGATTTCGAGCATGCCCTGCTTTTCGACGAAGCGTTCCGACAACACGCGCGTGATGCCGCTCGTGCTCGGAAACAGTTGCGCCTCGATATTCTGGATCAGGATCGTCGCGAGCTGGGTGACCGCTTTCGCGGCCCAGTAGTAGCGGCGCATCAGCTGCTCGCTAGCGCGCTTGGTTGCGGTTGGCTTGAAGCCAAAGCTTTCCGCGAGCGGTGTCTGCAGGTCGAATACCAGGATGTCCTGGCGACGGCCGGCCAGCACGTGCAGCCGCGCGCGCAGCGACTTCAGGAAGCCTTCGTTGTGGCGCAGCTCACGCGCCTCGCGCTCGGTGATGAGTTCGCGCGCCTCGAGTTCGCGCCAGCTGCTGCCGAAGCCGCCCGCCTGCGTGATCCACAGAATCAGTTGCAGATCGCGCAGCCCGCCCGGGCTTTCCTTGATGTTCGGCTCGAGCGCGTAGGGCGTGTCCTGAAACTTCGCGTGACGCTGGCGCATTTCGAGCACTTTCGCCTGGAAGAACGCCTTCGGGTCGAGCGCCGCACGGTAGCGCTGGGCGAAATCGTCGAACAGCGCGGCGCTGCCGGTGATCCGGCGCGCTTCCAGCAGCGACGTGCGCACCGAGACGTCGTTAGCCGCTTCCTCGATGCATTGCGCCACGCTGCGCACGCTGCTGCCGAGCTCCAGCCCCAGATCCCACGCGAGGCTGATGAAGCGCTCGATGCGCGCGTCCAGATGCTCGAGCCGCGAGTCGGGCAGCAGCACCAGGATGTCGATATCGGAGTGCGGCGCGAGTTCGCCGCGCCCATAGCCGCCGACCGCGACGAGCGCGAGATCGTCGGGCAGCTCGCAGGTGTCCCAGGCGGCGCGCAACGAATGGTCTGTGGCGCGCGCGAGGGCAGCCATCAACACGTCGACGTTGGTGGCCGTTCGGAAGCGTTCCAGCAACTGGGCTTTGGCCACTTTGTAGTCCGCCTTGAGCGACGAGGCATGGGAGGGGGCGATGGCTGGAACGCTACTCATTGGCAGGCGGGCGGTGAGGTCGGAATCGGTCAGGCGGTGGCTGCGGCCACGGGCGGACGCGCGGGCGTACCGGCCGATATGGTCAGCACGTCATAGCCGGTCTCCGTGACGAGCACGGTGTGCTCCCACTGCGCCGACAGGCTGCGGTCCTTGGTCTTGACGGTCCACTGGTCGGGCATTGTGCGGATGTCGCGGCGGCCGGCGTTGATCATCGGCTCGATCGTGAAGATCATGCCGGTCTGCAGTTCGAGCCCCGTGCCGGGGCGGCCGTAGTGCAGGACCTGCGGATCTTCGTGGAACACGGTGCCGATGCCGTGGCCGCAGTATTCGCGCACCACGCTGTAGCCGAGGCCTTCGGCGTGCTTCTGGATCGCATAGCCGATGTCGCCGAGATGCGCGCCGGGGCGCACCTGGTCGATGCCGAGCCACATGCATTCGAAGGTGGCCTGCACGAGGCGTTTCGCCATGATCGACCCTTCGCCGACGATAAACATACGGCTCGTGTCGCCGAAGTAGCCATCCTTGATGACGGTGATGTCGATGTTCAGAGCGTCGCCATTTTTCAGCGCCTTGTCGCCCGGAATGCCGTGGCAGATCACATCATTGACGGAGATGCAGGTGGCTTTCGGATAGGGCGGGTAGCCGGGCGGCTGATAATTGAGCGGCGCCGGAACCGTGCCCTGGTCGTTCAGCATGTATTCGTGGCACAGACGATCGAGCTCGCCCGTGGTGACGCCGGCTTTGACGAAAGGCGTGATGTAGTCGAGCACCTCGCTCGCGAGCCGGCAGGCGACGCGCATCTTCGCGATGTCGTCTTGATTTTTGATCGTGATAGCCATGGTTTCCTCGGAAGCCTTGTTGTGTAAGGCCTGCTGGGTGTTGCGGTGGCCGGGCGGAGGGCGTCTGACGGGCACGCAATGCCGGTCGATGCGTGACGATCCCTCGCGCGTGGCGGAATCGAGCCATTTTACAGCAGTGGGGGCCGGGTCGTTGCGCTCGATCGGGCGGCAATGGGCTAAAAGCGACCAAAACCCGTTCATTGACGGCGCAGCCGGGCGCAAAGCCGGCCTTGGCGCCCGGCTGCGCCGTCCGGTTCGCGTGCCCATCGGCCGGTGGTCGGGCAGGTTGAGTCTGTCGGTGGTCGCGTGCTATACTCTTTGGCTAAGTCGGTCCTTGTCTGCTTTTATTCGCGCATTCACAAATTCGCGCATGGCGGTTGGACGGAGCGACTTCTCTCGCGGCACTCTGGTTGCTTGTGTCGTGAGGCGGAAAGTAGTATCAGGCAACCAATTCGCAAGCCGGCGCACCCAGGGTGTCGACGCGTTCCAGTCCCGGTTCAGGGCGGGCGCGGCCGATGCGGCAGCCGGCTTAAGACCCAACCCTCGTGGAGAATTTCATGGCAGTTACGATGCGTCAAATGCTGGAAGCAGGTGTCCACTTCGGTCACCAGACCCGCTTCTGGAACCCGAAGATGGCCCCCTTCATTTTCGGTCATCGCAACAAGATTCACATCATCAACCTCGAAAAGACGCTGCCGATGTACAACGACGCGCTGAAGTACGCGCGTCAGCTGGCATCGAACCGCGGCACGATCCTGTTCGTTGGTACGAAGCGTCAATCGCGCGACACGATCGCCCAGGAAGCGCAGCGCGCTGGTATGCCGTTCGTGAACGCACGCTGGCTCGGCGGCATGCTGACCAACTTCAAGACGCTGAAGGTTTCGATCAAGCGCCTGAAGGACATGGAAGCGGCGCTGGAAGCCGGTGAAACCGAGCGCATGAGCAAGAAGGAAGCGCTGCTGTTCGAACGCGAAATGGCCAAGCTGCAGAAGTCGATCGGCGGCGTGAAGGACATGGGCGGCATTCCGGACGCGATCTTCGTGGTTGACGTCGGCTATCACAAGATTGCCGTGACCGAAGCGAACAAGCTCGGTATTCCGGTCATCGCCGTGGTCGATACGAACCACTCGCCGGAAGGTGTGGACTACGTGATCCCGGGTAACGACGACGCCAGCAAGGCCGTCGCTCTGTACGCGGCTGGCGTGGCCGACGCGATCCTCGAAGGCCGTGCGAACGCGGTCAACGAAGTGGTCCAGGCAGCACGTGGCGGCGACAGCGACGAGTTCGTCGAGGTCAACCCGGAGGCGTAAGGCTGCCCAGTGTCCGGCATAAAAGGGGGCTTTCTACAGGCCCCCTTTTTTTAAGTCGCGACGTTTGTAACAGGTGTTGTAACAGGCATCTGGCAGAGTGCTCGAGGCGACGCGAGGCGCGTCGCTTGCAAAAAATACGCGAAAACGCTGAAACGAATTCCTGCCGCCGGCATCGAAGTGCGGGCGGCGTGTGACAGACAGAACCCAAGGAGCAAATGATGGCGGCAATTACCGCAAGCATGGTTGCAGAACTGCGCGCGAAGACCGACGCGCCGATGATGGAATGCAAGAAGGCGCTGACGGAAGCCGACGGCGATCTGGCGCGCGCTGAAGAGCTGCTGCGCGTGAAGCTTGGCAACAAGGCGAGCAAGGCGGCATCGCGCGTGACGGCTGAAGGCGTCGTCGCATCGTTCATCAGCGGCAACGCGGGCTCGCTCGTCGAACTGAACTGCGAAACCGACTTCGTTTCGAAGAACGACGACTTCCTCGCGTTCTCGAAGAAGGTCGCCGAGCTCGTCGCGACGCAAAACCCGGCCGACGTTGCCGCGCTGTCGGCACTGCCGCTCGACGGCGAGACCGTCGACGCCGTCCGTCTCGCGCTGGTCGGCAAGATCGGCGAAAACCTGTCGATCCGCCGTTTCGTTCGCTTCGACACCGCGAACAAGCTGGCAGCGTACCTGCACGGCACGCGCATCGGCGTGCTGGTCGAGTACACCGGCGCGGACGAGCAAGTCGGCAAGGACGTGGCGATGCACGTCGCCGCAATGAAGCCGGTTTCGCTGTCGTCGGACGACGTGCCGGCAGACCTGATCGCCAAGGAGCGCAGCATCGCTGAACAGAAGGCCGCCGAATCGGGCAAGCCGGCTGAAATCGTCGCGAAGATGGTCGACGGCAGCGTGCAGAAGTACCTGAAGGAAGTGTCGCTGCTGAACCAGACGTTCGTTAAGAACGACAAGCAGACGATCGAGCAGATGCTGAAGGCGGCTAGCTCGAGCGTGCAGAAGTTCGCACTGTTCGTGGTCGGTGAAGGCATCGAGAAGAAGCAGGACGACTTTGCTGCGGAAGTGGCCGCTCAGGTCGCTGCTGCAAAGCAACAATAAGCCTTACCTAAGCTTCATAGCCGTACCGTTGGACCCGCGGCGAGGCAAGACCTCGCCGCGGTCGGCAGTGCCGCAAGGCCGCGCACGGGTTGACCCTCGCCGCGCGGCCGTCGCTGGTGAACCCCCAGGGTTCGCCAATTTGGCGACGCTTGCCCGAATCAGTATTTCACCCCTACATTAGTCCCTTGTTGTTGCCCTGTTCTGCGCGATCTGGATACCCCTATGCCCACTGCCTATAAACGCGTCCTGCTCAAACTCTCCGGTGAAGCTCTGATGGGCGACGATGCCTTTGGCATCAATCGCGCGACCATCGAACGAATGGTGGCGGACGTGGCCGAAGTGGTCCGTCTCGGAACGCAACTGGCCGTGGTGATCGGCGGCGGCAATATTTTTCGCGGAGTCGCGGGCGGCGCGGCGGGTATGGACCGCGCGACGGCCGACTACATGGGTATGCTCGCCACGATGATGAACGCACTCGCGTTGCAGGATGCGATGCGTCACGCCGGCATCGAGGCGCGCGTGCAATCGGCGCTGCGCATGGACCAGGTCGTCGAGCCGTACATCCGGCCCCGCGCGATCCGCCAACTCGAGGAAGGCAAGGTCGTGATCTTCGCGGCCGGCACCGGCAACCCGTTCTTCACGACCGACACGGCTGCCGCATTGCGCGGCTCGGAAATCGGCGCGGAAGTGGTGCTGAAGGCGACCAAGGTCGACGGCGTCTATTCGGCCGATCCGAAGAAGGACCCGAGCGCGACCCGCTACTCGACGATCAGCTTCGACGAGGCAATCGGCCGCAATCTGCAGGTGATGGACGCAACTGCATTTGCGCTGTGCCGCGACCAGAAGCTGCCGATCCGCGTGTTTTCGATCGTCAAACCCGGTGCGCTCAAGCGCATCGTGCAAGGTGATGACGAGGGCACCCTCGTCCACGTGTAAACTGTTGTTTACTTTACGTGGGCTTTGACGCGAGCCCGGGTCGCCGCATCGCGCGTGCCGGGCGGCTCGCACCGTTTTGAAGGTTCGGAGGTATAAAAATGTCTGTGGCTGATATCAGGAAGGGCGCTGAACAGAAGATGCAGCGCTCCATCGACGCGTTCAAGAATGACCTGTCGAAGATCCGCACGGGCCGTGCGCACACGGGCCTGCTCGATCATATCCAGTGCGACTACTACGGCTCGCCGGTACCGATTTCGCAGGTTGCGAACCTGACGCTGATCGACGCGCGCACGATCGGCGTGCAGCCGTGGGAAAAGAAGATGGTCCAGGTCGTCGAAAAGGCGATCCGCGAGTCGGAGCTCGGTCTGAACCCGGCCACGCACGGCGACGTGATCCGTGTGCCGATGCCCGCGCTGACCGAAGAGCGTCGTCGCGAACTGACCAAGGTCGTGCGCAGCGAAGCCGAAACGGCCAGGGTCGCCGTGCGCAATCTGCGCCGCGACGCCAACGAGCAGTTGAAGAAGCTCGTCAAGGACAAGGAAATCTCCGAAGACGACGAACGTCGTGCCGGTGACGACGTCCAGAAGCTGACGGACAAGTTCGTCGCCGAAATCGACAAGCTCGTCACGACGAAAGAAGCCGAGATCATGACGGTCTGACGCCGTTCGGCTCAGCACTTTCAGATTTTCACTTCTTTACTGGCATTACTGTCCCGACGGCCATGACCTATACCAGCTCAACCGTGCGCGTGCCTGAAGTCGCCGCGGTGCCGCGACATATCGCGATCATCATGGATGGCAACGGCCGTTGGGCCACCCAGCGGCGCCTGCCCCGCGTGGCGGGCCATACGCGGGGCGTCGACGCGGTCCGGGCGGCCGTCGAGGCGTGCGCGCGGCGGGGCGTCGAATATCTGACGCTGTTCGCGTTCAGCTCGGAGAACTGGCGGCGTCCGAACGAGGAGGTGTCGTTCCTGATGCGCCTCTTCGTTACCGCGCTCGAGCGCGAGATCGGCAAACTGCACGCGAACGGCATCCGCCTGCGCGTGGTCGGCGATCTCGAACGTTTCGACGACAAGATCCGCGATCTGATCAAGCGCGCGGAAACCAAGACCGCGCGCAATACCCGTCTCACCCTGACCATCGCCGCGAACTACGGTGGCCGCTGGGACATCATGCAGGCTACCCGCAAGCTCGTCGAGCAGTCGGCGGCGGCGGGCAAGCCGGTCGAGGTCAACGAGGACTCGTTCGCCGAGCATCTGTCGATGGCCTATGCGCCCGAGCCGGACCTGTTCATCCGCACCGGCGGCGAGCGCCGCGTCAGCAACTTCCTGCTGTGGCAGCTCGCCTACACCGAGTTCTACTTCACCGACACGTTCTGGCCGGATTTCGACGCCGACGCGCTCGGTCATGCCATCGCTTCGTACGCCGAGCGGGAACGCCGCTTCGGCCGCACCAGTGCTCAGCTCGAGCCGCAATCGCAGAACGTCGATTCGCTTCCATGCTAAAGACCCGTGTCATCACGGCGATCGTGTTGCTGGCAGTGCTCCTGCCCGTCACGCTCTTCGCGCCGGTCGGCGCGTTCGGCGCGCTGATCGCTTTCGTCCTTGTGTTCGCGGCGTGGGAGTGGGCGCGCCTGCTGAAGGTCGAAGGCGCGGGCCCGGTGCTGTACGCGCTCGTCGCGGCGCTCGGGCTCGTCACGAGCACGCGCGTAGGCATCGGCACCGAGCATGCGCGGCCGTTCTTTCAGGCGGCGGCGATTTTCTGGTTGGTCGGCGCTCCGTTCGTGCTGCTGCGCAAGCCCGTGCTCGCAGAGGGCGCGTGGCGCGCCTTTCTTTTCCTTGCAGGTATCGTCGGTTTCATCGCTTGCTGGCATGCTCTCGTCGCCGCGCGCATGCTGGGCGTGCCGTTCGTGCTGTCGCTGCTGCTGTTGGTCTGGCTTGCCGATATCGGCGCATACTTCTCCGGAAAGGCGTTTGGCAAGCACAAGCTGGCACCCGCCATCAGTCCGGGTAAAACCTGGGAGGGCGCGATCGGCGGCTGGCTGCTCGTTATGATCGTTGCTGCCGCGGCGGTCTTTTTGCACGCGTTCGAGCCGACCCTGTATTCCACGCTGCTGGCGCAACTGGGCGCGCTGCGCACGGTGCTCGCGCTGACCCTGCTGGTGGTGTTCAGCGTGGTTGGCGATCTGTTCGAATCGATGATGAAACGCCAGGCCGGCGTCAAAGACTCGAGCGGCCTGTTGCCGGGGCACGGAGGCGTGCTCGATCGCATCGACGCGTTGCTGCCGGTGCTGCCGCTCGCCATGCTGCTGCTCGGCTAGAGAAAGAGATATGCAAAAACGTCTGACATTGCTCGGTTCCACGGGCTCCATTGGAGACAGTACGCTCGACGTGGTCGCACGCCATCCCGAGCGCTTTTCGATCTACGCGCTGACCGCGCATCGCAACGGCGACAAACTCGTCGAGCAATGCCTGCGGTTTGCGCCCGAAGTGGCCGTGGTCGGCGACGCCGACACGGCCGCGGAGGTCGCCGCGAAACTGCGCGAAGCGGGCAGCAAGACCGAGGTCACCTACGGGCCTCAAGCGCTCGTCGACGTCGCGAAGAGCGAGGGCTGCGACACGGTGGTCGCGGCGATCGTCGGCGCGGCCGGTCTCGCGCCGAGCCTCGCCGCTGCGCGCGCCGGCAAGCGCATCCTGCTTGCAAACAAGGAAGCGCTGGTGATGTCCGGCGCGATCTTCATGGACGCTGTGCGCGACCACGGCGCGGTGCTGCTGCCGGTCGACAGCGAACACAACGCGATTTTCCAGTGCCTGCCGCGTGAAGGGTCGTTGCATGGCGGCGTCTCGAAGATCATCCTGACCGCATCGGGCGGCCCGTTCCGCACGCGCGAACCGGCCACGCTCGTCGACGTGACACCTGACGAAGCCTGCAAGCATCCGAACTGGTCGATGGGCCGCAAGATCTCGGTCGACTCGGCCACGATGATGAACAAGGGCCTCGAAGTGATCGAGGCGCATTGGCTCTTCAACCTGCCAGGCGAGCGCATCGACGTGCTGATCCATCCGCAGAGCGTGATTCATTCGCTGGTGTCGTACGCGGACGGCTCGGTGCTCGCGCAGCTCGGCAACCCAGACATGCGCACGCCGATCGCGCATGCGCTAGCGTTTCCGGATCGCGTCGATTCGGGCGTCGCGCAGCTCGATCTCGCGCAGGTCGCGTCGCTGTCGTTCGAAAAACCCGACTACGCGCGCTTCCCGTGCCTTGCGCTTGCCATGAAGGCGCTCGCCGAGGGCGGCGTCGCGAGCGCGGCGCTGAACGCCGCGAACGAGATCGCGGTGGAGGCGTTCCTCGCGCGCCGCATCGGCTTCATGGCGATTGCCGAGGTGGTCGACTCGGTGCTGGGCGCGTTGCCGAATCGCAGCGCGCACGCGCTCGACGACGTCATCGAAGCGGACGCCGCCGCGCGCCGCGCCGCAACCGAATTCATCGCGCGTCTGCCCGACGACGCCCGTCGCACGGAACGCGCCGTCCAGTGAGGCGCTCATGAACCTGCTGATCGAACTGCTCGCTTTCGCGGTTGCGATTGGTGTACTCGTGGTGGTTCACGAGTACGGGCACTACAGCGTCGCGCGTCTGTGCGGCGTGAAGGTACTGCGCTTTTCGATCGGCTTCGGCAAGCCGCTCGTTCAGTGGGTCAGTGCGAAGACGGGCACCGAGTGGACGATTGCCGCGCTGCCGCTCGGCGGCTACGTGAAGATGCTCGACGAGCGCGAAACCGGCCCCGGCTCGATTCCCGACGCCGATCTGCCGCATGCGTTCAACCGCCAGTCGGTGTGGCGGCGCTTCGCGATCGTCGTGGCCGGTCCGGTCGCGAATTTCCTGCTCGCGATCGTGCTGTTCGCGCTCGTGTTCGCGACCGGCGTGACCGAACCGGCGGCCGTGATCGCGACACCGGCGCCGAACACACCGGCCGCGCTGGCGGGCTTCGAGGGTGGCGAGACGATCGTCGGTGTGCGCACCGGCCATAGCGACGAGAACGAGCCGGTGCGGTCGTGGTCGGATCTTCGCTGGAAGCTGCTCGGCGCCGCGTTCGATCAACAGCGCATCGTGCTCAGTGCCAAGGACACGCACGGCACGTCCGATTTTCCGATGGACCTGCGCGGCCTTAGCGAGAAAGACGTCGACGACGATCTGATGTCGCGTCTCGGCTTCGAGCCCGGCGGCGGCAAGCTGACGGTGGCGGGCGTGCAGGCGGGCAGCGCCGCGCAGAAGGCGGGGCTCGTCGCCGGCGACCGGCTGCGCGCGATCAACGGCACGCCGACCGATAATGCCGCGGCCTTTATTGCTTATGTAAAATCGCACGCTGGCGTGCCGGTCACGCTGCGGGTGGAGCGCGGCGGTCGGGGTGGTCATGCGGCCGGCGCGCTCGAAGAGATCACGATCGTGCCGCAACTGCAGCGCGATGCGGCGAGCGGGCAGCAGATCGGCCGGATCGGCGCGGAGCTGGCGACCCAGGTGCCGTCGATCGACGTGCGCTACGGGCCGCTCGAGAGTCTGCGCCTCGGTACACGCCGTACGTGGGATCTCGCGGTGTACTCGGTAAGAATGTTCGGCCGGATGATCGTCGGCGAGGCGTCGCTGAAGAATCTGTCCGGTCCGGTGACCATCGCCGATTACGCAGGAAAGAGCGCACGTCTGGGTCCTGCCGCGTTTTTGTCGTTCCTGGCCCTTGTCAGCATTAGCCTCGGCGTGCTGAACCTGCTACCAATTCCGGTATTGGACGGGGGGCATCTGTTATATTATTTGGTTGAAGCTGTGACCGGTAAAGTTGTCTCCGATCGCTGGCAACTCGTTTTTCAGAGGGCGGGTCTTGCCTGCATCGTCGCGTTGTCGGCGATTGCGCTGTTCAACGATCTGGCTCGTTTAATCCATTTTTAAAGTGTCCGGCGGCGTTCTCGAGGGCGGCCGCCAGGCCTGATGCAGCTATACACACTGGGGAAGCACGTTGTTCAAACCTCATCGCTTTGGTCCTAAGACGGTTATAGCCGCGGCGTTCGCCGCGCATGGGCTGGTTGCTCACGCAACGACGCCCTTCGTGGTGCAAGACATTCGCATTGAGGGATTGCAACGCGTCGAACCGGGTACCGTGTTCGCGTACCTGCCCATCAAGCAAGGCGATACTTTTTCCGACGACAAGGCGTCCGAAGCGATTCGCACGCTGTATGCGACGGGCTTCTTCAACGACGTCAAGATCGCGACCGAAGGCAACGTGGTGGTCGTGCAGGTGCAGGAGCGCCCGGCCATCGGCACGATCGACTTCGCCGGCATCCACGAGTTCGAAAAGGACAACCTGATCAAGGCGCTGCGCGCAGTCGGGCTGTCGCAAGGCCGCTACTATGACAAGGCGCTCGTCGACAAGGCCGAGCAGGAACTGAAGCGCCAGTACCTGACGCGCGGTTTTTACGCGGCTGAAGTCACCACCACGATCACGCCGATCGACCGCAACCGTGTCGGTATCCTGTTCTCGGTGGCCGAAGGCCCGAGCGCGAAGATCCGCCAGATCAATTTCATCGGCAACAAGACGTTCAGCACCGGTACGCTGCGCGACGAAATGCAGCTGTCCACGCCGAACTGGTTCTCGTGGTACACGAAGAACGATCTGTACGCGAAAGACAAGCTCACCGGCGACCTCGAGAACGTCCGCTCGTACTACCTGAACCGCGGCTACCTCGAGTTCGCCATCGAATCGACCCAGGTGTCGATCTCGCCGGACAAGAAGGACATGTACCTGACGGTCACGCTTCATGAAGGCGAGCCGTACACGATTTCGAGCATCAAGCTGGCCGGCAATCTGCTCGACCGCGAAGCGGAGCTGAAGAAGCTCATCAAGATCAAGCCGGGCGACCGCTTCTCGGCCGAAAAGCTGCAAGCCACCACGAAGGCGATCGTCGACAAGCTCGGCGAGTACGGCTACGCGTTCGCGACCGTCAATGCGCAGCCGCAGATCGATCAGCAGCACCACACGGTCGACCTGACGCTGCAGGTCGATCCGAGCCGCCGTGTGTACGTGCGTCGCATCAACGTGGTCGGCAATACGCGTACGCGCGACGAAGTGGTGCGCCGCGAAATGCGCCAGCTCGAAAGCTCGTGGTTCGATTCGAACCGCCTCGCGCTGTCGAAGGACCGTATCAATCGTCTCGGCTACTTCACCGACGTCGACGTGACGACGGTGCCAGTCGAAGGCACACCCGACCAGGTCGACATCGACGTGAAGGTCGCCGAAAAGCCGACCGGCGCGATCACGCTTGGCGCGGGTTTCTCGTCGACGGACAAGGTCGTGCTGTCGGCGGGTATCTCGCAGGACAACGTGTTCGGCTCCGGCACGAGCCTCTCGGTGAACATCAATACCGCGAAGACGTACCGCACGCTGACGGTCACGCAGGTCGACCCGTACTTCACGGTGGACGGCATCAAGCGGATCACCGACGTCTACTACCGCACGTACCAGCCGCTGTACTACTCGACGGATTCGAGCTTCAAGATCGTCACGTTGGGCGGCGACCTCAAGTTCGGCATCCCGTTCTCCGAAGTCGATACCGTCTACTTCGGCGCGGGCTTCGAGCAGAACCAGCTCGACGTCGACGCGAACACGCCGCAAAGCTATAAGGACTACGTGAACGAGTTCGGCCGCGTGTCGAACAACGTACCGCTGACGGTCGGCTGGTCGCGCGACGCGCGCGATAGCGCACTGGTGCCGAGCCGTGGCTACTTCACGCAGGCGAACGCCGAATACGGTACGCCGATCGGCGGCACGCAGTACTACAAGGCCGACATCAACGCGCAGTACTATTACTCGTTTGCGCGCGGCTTTGTGCTGGGCTTGAACTTCCAGGGCGGCTACGGTAACGGCCTCGCCGGCAAGCCTTACCCGATCTTCAAGAACTACTTCGCCGGTGGTATCGGTTCGGTCCGCGGCTATGAGCCGAGCTCGCTCGGTCCGCGTGACGCGAAGACCGGCGACCCGATCGGCGGTTCGAAGTTGCTCGTCGGCAATATCGAGCTCACGTTCCCGCTGCCGGGCACGGGCTATGACCGCACGCTGCGTGTGTTCACCTTCGTCGACGGCGGTAACGTGTGGGGAACGGAAGGCAACAGCATCGGCGCGAACGGCTTGCGTTACGCCTACGGTGTGGGTCTCGCGTGGATCTCGCCGATCGGCCCGCTCAAGTTGAGCCTTGGCTTCCCGCTCACGAAGCACACAGGCGACCAGTACCAGAAGTTCCAGTTCCAGATCGGGACGGCGTTCTGATCGGGCGCAGGCTGCGGGGCCGGGCGCTCCTGGTGGCCGACTGCGGCGGCGAGCCCGGCCAAACTACAGTATCGAGAGGATGACTTTGCTAACTGGTATGTTTTCGAAACGTGTAGCGTGCGCATTGGCGCTGGCAATGACCCTGGGGGTCGGCATGGCGCACGCGCAGGAGGCGAGGATCGCCGCAGTGAATTCCGACCGCATCCTGCGCGAATCGGCGGCGGCGAAAGCCGCGCAGCTGAAGCTCGAGGCCGAATTCCAGAAGCGCGACAAGGATCTCGCCGATATGGCGCAAAAGCTCAAGTCGATGTCCGATGCGCTCGACAAGAACGGCGCGACGATGTCGGCAACCGATCGCGCCCAGAAGCAACGCGACCTGTCGCAGCTCGACTCGGACTTCCAGCGCAAGCAGCGCGAGTTCCGCGAAGACCTGAACCAGCGCCGCAACGAGGAACTCGCGGCGGTGCTCGATCGCGCGAACAAGGTCATCAAGCAGATCGCTGAGACGCAGCACTACGATCTGATCGTGCAGGAAGCGGTGTACGTAAGCCCCCGCATCGATATCACCGACCAGGTGCTGAAGGCGCTGGCGGCAACGGGCAACTAAGGGCGGCGCAAGGCCGCCGGCGCGCGCCCTCGCAATGTTTGAACAGGTTGGAGACAGGATAGGCATGGCATTTACGCTCGAGGACATCGTCCAGCGGTTCGGCGGTGAGGTAGTCGGTAACGGGTCGCAGTGCGTGAGCAGTCTCGCGCCGCTCGACCAGGCAGGCCCGGACCAGTTGGCGTTCCTCGCCAATCCGAAGTATCTGTCGCAGGTCGAAACGACCCGCGCCGGCGCGGTTCTGATCAATGCCGGCGATCTCGCGAAGCTCGCCTCGCGCGAAGGTCGTAACTTCATCGTCACGCCGAATCCCTACGCTTACTTTGCGCGCATCGCGCAGACCTTCATCGACCTCGCCGCGCCGAAGGCGGTGCCCGGCGTGCATCCGAGCGCAACCATCGATCCCTCCGCGCAGGTCGCCGCGAGCGCGGTGATCGGTCCGCGTGTCACCGTGGAAGCGGGCGCGGTGATCGGCGAGCATGCGCGGCTCGACGCCAACGTCGTGATCGGCCGCGGTACGCGTGTCGGTGCGAACTCGCATCTGTATCCGAACGTGACCGTGTATCACGGCTGCAAGCTCGGCGAGCGCGTGATCGTGCACGCGGGCGCAGTAATCGGTTCCGACGGCTTCGGCTTCGCGCCGGACTTCGTCGGCGAGGGCGATACGCGCACCGGCAGCTGGGTGAAGATTCCGCAGGTTGGCGGCGTGTCGATCGCCAATGATGTCGAAATCGGCGCGAACACCACGATCGACCGCGGCGCGATGGCCGACACGATCATCGAGGAGTGCGTGAAGATCGACAATCTCGTGCAGATCGGCCACAACTGCAAGGTTGGCGCGTACACGGTGATCGCGGGCTGTGCGGGCATCGCGGGCAGCACCACGATCGGCCGTCACTGCATGATCGGTGGGGCGGTCGGCATTGCCGGACACGTGACGCTCGCCGATTACGTGATCGTCACCGCGAAGTCGGGCGTGTCGAAGTCGCTGCTGAAGCCCGGCATGTATACGAGCGCGTTCCCGGCCGTGAACCACGCGGACTGGAACAAGAGCGCGGCGCTGCTGCGCAACATCGACAAGCTGCGCGATCGCATCAAGGCGCTGGAGAGCGCTACGGTCGACAAGGCCGGCAATGCCACCGACGGCGCCGCAGGTCAACCCGCAGGCAACAAGATCTGACAGTTATCACGACGGCCCACCGGCACCGCGTAAAATGGCGGTCGGGCATCAGGAAGCAAAGCCGGTGGCCGTGACCGGGTGGCACGGCCACCGGTCACGAGAGGCGCCGGTCGCGCGCGTTTTCAACCCACCTGCACCAGCATCCGCAGTCATCATCGCGCAGTCAATGCGTGAGCAGAAACACCATGAGCACCGAAAAAATCAATCTCGACATTCATAAGATTCTCACGCTGCTGCCGCATCGTTATCCGATCCTGCTGGTCGACCGGGTGCTCGAACTCGAACCGCACAAGAGCATCAAAGCGTTGAAGAACGTGTCGATCAATGAGCCGTATTTCCAGGGACATTTCCCGACGCGGCCGGTGATGCCAGGCGTGCTGATTCTCGAAGCGCTCGCGCAGACCGCAGCGCTGCTGACGTTCTCGGAAGAGCCGAGCGATCCGTCGAACACGCTGTATCTGTTTGTCGGCATCGACAACGCGCGCTTCAAGCGCGTGGTGGAGCCGGGCGATCAACTGATCCTGAACTGCACGTTCGAGCGTCACATGCGCGGCATCTGGAAGTTCAAGGCGCGCGCCGAAGTGGATGGCGTCGTCGCGGCGGAAGCCGATCTGATGTGCGCGGTGCGCCACACGGACAAAGACGCGTAAAGCCGAGGTCCGGGCAGGTCGCGGCGCGGCATCGCATGCGCGCGGCGGGCTCGGCTGCAGGTCCATCCAGACAACGCAACAGAATCAGAAGCGAGGACGCATGAGCAGGATCCATCCCACTGCGATCATCGAAGCAGGCGCGCAGCTCGACGAATCCGTCGAAGTCGGGCCCTATGCCGTGATCGGCGCACACGTGACGATCGGTGCGCGCAGCACGATCGGCTCGCACAGCGTGATCGAAGGCCATACCACGATTGGCGAAGACAACCGCATCGGCCACTACGCATCGGTCGGCGGCCGTCCGCAGGACATGAAGTACCGGGACGAGCCGACGAGGCTCGTGATCGGCAACCGCAATACGATCCGCGAGTTCACGACGATCCACACCGGCACGGTGCAGGACGCGGGCGTCACCACGCTCGGTGACGACAACTGGATCATGGCCTATGTGCACATCGGTCACGACTGCCACGTCGGCAACAACGTCATCCTGTCGAGCAACGCGCAGATGGCCGGCCATGTGACGATCGGCGACTACGCGATCATCGGCGGCATGTCGGGCGTGCATCAGTTCGTGCGCATCGGCGCGCATTCGATGCTCGGCGGCGCGTCGGCGCTGGTGCAGGACGTGCCGCCGTACGTGATCGCCGCGGGCAACAAGGCCGAGCCGCATGGCATCAACGTCGAAGGGCTGCGCCGCCGCGGCTTCTCGGCGGACGCTATCTCGGTGCTGCGCACCGCGTATCGTGTGCTGTACAAGAACGGCCTGTCGCTCGAAGAGGCGAAGGTGCAATTGAAGGAACTCGGTTCGGCCGGCGGCGACGGCGACGCACCGGTGCAGACGCTGCTCTCGTTCGTCGAAGCGTCGCAGCGCGGCATCATCCGCTAACCGATGGCCTTGCAACCCAGTCCGCTGCGCATCGCGATGGTGGCCGGCGAGCCGTCCGGCGACCTGCTTGCCGCGTCGCTGCTCGACGGTCTCGCCAGCCGGCTGCCGGCCGCCACGCAGTACTACGGCATCGGCGGTCCGCGCATGATCGCCGCGGGCTTTGACGCCCACTGGCCGATGGAAAAGCTGACGGTGCGCGGCTACGTCGAAGCACTGCGGCACATCCCTGAAATCCTTGGTATCCGTAACGAGCTGAAGCGTCAGCTGCTCGCCGAGCCGCCCTCGGTGTTCGTCGGCGTCGACGCGCCCGATTTCAATTTCGGGCTCGAGCACGCGTTGCGCGACGCCGGCATTCCAACCGTGCATTTCGTCTGCCCGTCCATCTGGGCGTGGCGCGGCGGGCGCATCAAGAAGATCGCCAGGGCGGTCGACCACATGCTGTGCGTGTTCCCATTCGAAACCGCGCTGCTCGAAAAGGCGGGCGTTGCGGCGTCGTATGTCGGGCATCCGCTCGCCGACCAGATTCCGCTCGAACCCGACACGCTCGGCGCGCGCCGCACGCTCGGTCTCACGGATAGCGGGCCGGTGATCGCGGTGCTGCCGGGCAGCCGGCGCTCCGAGATCGATCTGATCGGGCCGACGTTCTTCGCCGCGATGGAGATGATGCAGCACCAGGAGCCGGGCGTGCGCTTCGTGATGCCGGCGGCGACGCCCGCGTTGCGCGCGATGCTGCAACCGCTCGTCGATGCGCATCCGGGTCTCGCGCTGACCATCATCGACGGCCAGTCGCAGCTCGCGATGACCGCCGCCGACGCGATCCTCGTGAAAAGCGGCACCGTCACGCTCGAAGCCGCGCTGCTGAAAAAGCCGATGGTGATCTCGTACAAGGTGCCCTGGCTGACCGGCCAGATCATGCGCCGCCAGGGCTATCTGCCGTACGTTGGCCTGCCGAACATTCTGGCTGGGCGTTTCGTGGTGCCAGAGATCCTGCAGCACTTCGCGACGCCGCAGGCGCTCGCCGAGGCGACGCTGAAACAGTTGCGCGACGAAGCGAACCGGCGCACGCTGAAGGAAATCTTCACGGAGATGCATCACGTGCTGAAGCAGAACACCGCGCAGCGTGCGGCCGAAGTCGTGGCGAGCGTCGTCGAGCAGCGCGCGAGGCGGCCATGACCGGCGCGCGCGCGCCTCGCCGCAAGACCGCTGCCGTCGTGCGGGTGGTGGCGCAGACCGGCCTGAACTTCGAGAGCGCCGAGGACATCGTCTGCGGTGTCGACGAAGCAGGGCGAGGGCCGCTGGCCGGTCCGGTCGTCGCGGCGGCGGTGATTTTCGATCCGGCCAAACCGATGATTCGCGGCCTCGACGATTCGAAGGCGCTGAGCGCGAACAAGCGTGAAGCGCTGTACGACAAGATCGTCGAGCGCGCGCTCGCGTACTGCATCGCGTCGGCGTCGGTCGAGGAAATCGATTCGCTGAACATCCTCCACGCGACCATGCTCGCGATGAAGCGCGCGGTCGAAGGCCTGTCGGTCGTGCCGACACTCGTGAAGGTCGACGGCAACCGTTGTCCGACGCTCAGCATTCGCAGCGAAGCGGTGATCGGCGGCGACGCGCTCGTGAAGAGCATCTCGGCGGCATCGATTCTCGCGAAGGTCACGCGCGACCGCATGCTGGTCGAGCTGCACCAGGCGTATCCGATGTATGGCTTCGACGCGCATGCCGGTTACGGCACGCCGCAGCATCTTGCGGCATTGCGCGAGCATGGGCCGTGCGAGCATCATCGGCGCTCGTTCGCGCCGGTGCGCGAAGCGCATCTGCGATTCGGCACTGGCGTGCCGTTACCGGCGGCGGACGCCGTCGTCGTCGCCGATGCGCTGCTGCTCGACGACGATCCGTTCGGCGCAGCCGGCCTCGCGTGACAGAGCCCGTCAGTGCGGCTCGAGCGCATTCCGCGCTTCGGTGCCGTTGATTCGCCGCTGACTCCTTTTCCATTCTCTCCGCCTTCGCTGCCTGTGAAAGCCATCACCTCGCGGGACAATCCGCTCTACAAGCGCCTGAAGGCACTGGCCGGCTCGACGCATCAACAGCGCCGCGGCGGCCATGCGCTGCTCGAAGGCTTCCATCTCGCCAGCACGTATCTCGACGTGGCCGGTCAGCCGGAGCTCTGCGTCGTCACCGACGGCGCGCAGCGGCATGACGAAGCGCAGGCGATCGTATCGCGCATCGACGAGCATCGGCTCGTGACGTTGCCGGACGCGTTGTTCGGTCAGCTGTCGAATGTCGTGCATGGGGTCGGGATTCTGCTGCTCGTCGAGAAGCTCGATGCGCCGCTGCCCGAGCGCATCGCGGAAAACTGTCTGGTGCTCGACGGGGTGCAGGATGCGGGCAACGTCGGCTCGATTCTGCGCAGCGCGGCGGCCGCGGGTATTCAGCACGTGTTCTGCGCGCCGGGCACCGCGTACGCGTGGTCGTCGAAGGTGCTGCGCTCGGGGATGGGCGCGCACTTCCTGTTGCAGATTCATGAGGACGTCGAAGCGGATGCGTTGATCGAGCGTCTCGCGGTGCCGATCGTCATCACCGATTCGCACGGCGCCGAAGCGATCTACGACTGCGACCTGAGCGGGCCGCTCGCGTGGGTGTTCGGCAACGAAGGGGCGGGGGTGTCGCAGGTGTGGCGCGATGCCGTGTCGTTGCGTGTGACGATTCCGCAACCGGGCGGCATGGAGTCGCTCAACGTGGCGGCCGCTGCGGCGGTCTGCGTGTTCGAGCAGTGCCGCCAGCAGCGCGGGCGCGAAAAGTAGACGCGGGCAGCGTTGCACCGACCTGGGTCAGGCAACGCAACGCCTCGGCTGTCCCTCAATACGACGCCCGATCCAGCTTGATCTCCTGCAGGATCGTCGTCGCGATCTCCTCGATCGACTTGTGCGTCGACGACAGCCACTTGATGCCCTCACGCCGCATCATCGTTTCGGCTTCGTTGATCTCATAGCGGCAGTTTTCCGGTGCCGCATACTTGCTGCCCGGCCGCCGTTCGTTACGGATCTCAGACAGCCGCTGCGGATCGATCGACAACCCGAACATCTTCTGCCGGTGTTCGAGCAGCGGCGTCGGCAGCTTGCCACGCTCGAAATCTTCGGGAATCAACGGATAGTTCGCCGCCTTCACGCCGTACTGCATCGCCAGATAAAGGCTCGTCGGCGTCTTGCCGCTGCGCGACACACCGACGAGGATCACGTCGGCGTCCGCGAGATTGCGGTTCGATTGACCGTCGTCGTGAGCGAGCGAGAAATTGATCGCCTCGATCCGGTTCTTGTACTCCTCGGTGTCCGCGTTCTGGTGGCCGCGGCCCATCGCGTGGCTCGACTTCAACTCCAGTTCCTGCTCGAGCGGCTCGACGAAGGTCTGGAACATGTCGAGCACGAGCGCGTTCGAACCCTTGACGATCTGATTCGACGAGCTATCGACGAGCGTGGTGAACACGATCGGACGACGGCCGTCCTGCTCGACCGCCTCGTTGATCTTTTCGAGCGTCGCATAGGCCTTTTCGGTCGAATCGACGAAAGGCACGCGAACCAGGCGGAATTTCTGGTCGAACTGGGAGAGGATTGAATGCGCGAAGGTTTCGGCAGTAATCCCGGTACCGTCTGAGACGATGAATACGGTGGGCGGCATCAGTGGGGCTGTGAACGTGAACGGCAAATGAGCCGGAAAGCGTGAGCGCTAAAACGCGCTCGAATCAAACCGTGCTGCGGTGGGCGCGCACCTCGCAAAAGCCCGCTGGCAGGGACGGGGCGCGATTCGAGGCGCAATTCTCGACCGACTGTCACATTTCAGGAGTCGGCACGGTAGAATAGCGGCAACCTGTTGGATAAGCAATTGCAGGCGATTGGCGGCTAACTCGCCGCGAACGATCGTTCAACGTCACATTATTAGACGGCAATTTGCGTTGAACGTAAGAGATCGAGCGGCAAATCCGCTCATCCGCGTTCTTTGCTGCGGTCTTCGTCATATCTACGGGCGGCGCGCTCATGCGGCGCATGTCCGCCGTCAAGGCGATTGCTTATCTAACAGGTTGTGCAAGACACGGGGTCGAGCTTCCAATGGGCTGCCCGTGTTCAAGCCCACTTGCACAGCCGTGAATTTCTTTCACACTTAGGGGCTTGTATGACTAACGCAGTTACCGTCGCAAAGGACAAGGCGTATGTAGTTCCGTTCGAGCAGTTGCGGATGACCGACGTGGAAATCGTCGGCGGCAAGAACGCGTCGCTGGGCGAGATGATCAGCCAGCTCGCCGAAGCCGGCGTGCGCGTGCCGACCGGCTTCGCGACCACCGCGCTCGCGTTCCGTGACTTTCTGCAGCACAACAATCTGACCGAACGCATCGCCAAACGTCTCGAGACGCTCGACGTCGACGACGTGAAGGCGCTCGCCGAAGCGGGCAAGGAGATCCGTCAATGGATCGTCGACGCGCCGCTGCAGCCGCAGCTCGAGGCTGACATTCGCGCGGGTTTCGACGCGCTGCAAAAGAGCTCGCCCGAAGAGCTCTCGTTTGCCGTGCGCTCGTCCGCGACCGCGGAAGACCTGCCGGATGCATCGTTCGCCGGTCAACAGGAAAGCTACCTGAACGTGGTCGGCATCGACGACGTGCTCGATCGCATGAAGCACGTGTTCGCGTCGCTGTACAACGACCGCGCTATCTCCTATCGCGTCCACAAGGGCTTCACGCATGCTGAAGTCGCGTTGTCGGCGGGCGTGCAGCGCATGGTGCGCTCGGACGTCGGCGCAGCGGGCGTGATGTTCACGCTCGATACCGAATCGGGCTTCAAGGACGCCGTCTTCATCACGTCGAGCTATGGCCTCGGCGAGACGGTCGTGCAGGGCGCGGTGAATCCGGACGAGTTCTACGTCTTCAAGACCACGCTCGCACAGGGCAAGTACCCGATCATCCGCCGCTCGATCGGCTCGAAGCTGATCAAGATGGAGTTCACGAAGCCGGGCGAGCCGGGCCGCGTGAAGACCGTCGACGTCGCGCACGAGCAGCGCAACCGCTTCTCGATCACCGACGAAGACGTGATCGAGCTCGCGAAGTACGCGGTCATCATCGAGAAGCACTACCAGCGTCCGATGGACATCGAGTGGGGCAAGGACGGCCGTGACGGCAAGATCTTCATCCTGCAGGCGCGTCCGGAAACGGTGAAGAGCCAGGGCGGCGGCAAGGCCGAGCAGCGCTTCAAGCTGAAGGGCCAGTCGAACGTGCTGGCAACGGGCCGCGCGATCGGTCAGAAGATCGGCGCGGGTCCGGTGCGCGTGATTCACGATCCGTCGGAGATGGACCGTGTGCAGCCGGGCGACGTGCTCGTCGCCGACATGACCGACCCGAACTGGGAGCCGGTCATGAAGCGTGCGTCGGCGATCGTCACGAACCGGGGCGGGCGCACCTGCCACGCGGCGATCATCGCGCGTGAGCTGGGCGTGCCGGCCGTGGTCGGCTGCGGCGACGCGACCGACGTGCTGAAGGACGGCGCGCTCGTCACCGTGTCGTGCGCAGAAGGCGACGAAGGCAAGATCTATGACGGCCTGCTCGAAACCGAAATCACCGAAGTGCAGCGCGGCGAATTGCCGCCGATTCCGGTCAAGATCATGATGAACGTCGGCAATCCGCAGCTCGCGTTCGACTTCTCGCAGCTGCCGAACGCAGGTGTGGGTCTCGCGCGTCTCGAGTTCATCATCAACAACAACATCGGCGTGCACCCGAAGGCGATCCTCGAGTACCCGAACGTCGATCAGGACCTGAAGAAGGCGGTCGAAAGCGTCGCGCGCGGTCACGCGTCGCCGCGCGCGTTCTACGTCGACAAACTGACCGAAGGCATCGCGACGATCGCTGCGGCGTTCTATCCGAAGCCCGTCATCGTGCGGATGTCGGACTTCAAGTCGAACGAGTACAAGAAGCTGATCGGCGGTTCGCGCTACGAGCCGGACGAGGAAAACCCGATGCTGGGCTTCCGTGGCGCCTCGCGCTATATCGCGGAAGACTTCGCCGAGGCGTTCCAGATGGAATGCGTCGCGCTGAAGAAGGTGCGTGAAGAGATGGGCCTCGACAACGTCGAGATCATGGTGCCGTTCGTGCGTACGCTGAAGCAGGCGGAGCGCGTGGTCGGGCTGCTCGGCAAGTTCGGCCTGAAGCGCGGCGAGAAGGGCCTGCGCCTGATCATGATGTGCGAAGTGCCGTCGAACGCGATCCTCGCCGAAGAGTTCCTGCAGTACTTCGACGGTTTCTCGATCGGCTCGAACGACCTGACGCAGCTCACGCTCGGCCTCGACCGCGACTCGGGCATGGAACTGCTCGCCGTCGATTTCGACGAGCGTGATCCGGCGGTCAAGTTCATGCTCAAGCGCGCGATCGAAACCTGCCTGCGCCTCGACAAGTACGTCGGCATCTGCGGCCAGGGCCCGTCCGATCATCCGGACTTCGCACAATGGCTGACGGACGAGGGCATCAAGTCGATCTCGCTGAACCCGGACACGGTCATCGACACGTGGCAGCAATTGGCGAAGGCGAAGCAGTAACTCGCGACGTGCCGCATGCCGCTGCGCAGGCGGCATTCACCACGCGTTAAATGCACGTGCGCTTCGTGCTATAAACACCCCGGTAGATCCGGGGTGTTTTGCTTTGTGGAGGTCGAAGTGGCGCCTGGTGGACTGTTCTGGTGGATCGGGGCCGGTGTGCTTGTCTTGCTGGAGCTGATGAGCGGCACGTTCTATCTGTTGATGGTCGCGTTCGGCTTCGTCGCGGCGGCGCTCGCGCGCATTGCCGGTGCCGGGACCGACCTGCAGTTCGTGGTGGCGGCACTGGTCGCGCTCGCGGCGGTCGTGCTGCTCAGACGCTCGCGCTTTGCTCGCCGCAAGCGCGAGCAGGCGTCGCGCAATCCCGACGTCAATCTGGATATCGGACAGACGCTGACCGTGCCGGCCTGGCAGGGACGCAAAGCCCGCGCGAACTATCGCGGCGCGGCATGGGACGTCGAGCTGGCCGCGGGCGAACCCGAAGACGCACAGGTCTACGAGATCAGGGAATTGCGCGGCAGTTGCCTCGTCGTCGTCGCGAGCCGCCAGCCGAAGGCCCGCGCGAGCGCGACCTGAAGCGCTGAACGGCAGCGTTGGGTGCGGTGTTCGTCGCCACACACGCTCTTCGATACGCACAACTATTCGAATCAGAAACGGAGGGTAGCGATATGGATTCAACCATCGTCGGGGCAGTGCTGCTGATCGTCGTGATCGTGCTCGCGTCGCAGACCATCAAGATCGTGCCGCAGCAGCATGCGTGGGTGCTCGAGCGCCTCGGCCGTTATCACGCGACGCTGACGCCGGGTCTGAGTTTCGCGTTTCCGTTCGTCGACCGGGTCGCGTTCAAGCACGTGCTGAAGGAAATTCCGCTCGAGGTGCCGAGCCAGGTCTGTATCACGCGCGACAACACGCAATTGCAGGTCGACGGCGTGCTGTATTTCCAGGTCACCGATCCGATGAAGGCGTCGTACGGATCGAGCAATTTCGTGTTCGCGATCACGCAGTTGTCGCAGACCACGCTGCGCTCGGTCATCGGCAAACTGGAGTTGGACCGGACCTTCGAGGAGCGCGATTTCATCAATCACAGCATCGTGTCCGCGCTCGACGAAGCGGCCTCGAACTGGGGCGTGAAAGTACTGCGCTACGAGATCAAGGACCTGACGCCGCCGAAGGAAATTCTTCACGCGATGCAGGCGCAGATCACCGCCGAGCGCGAAAAGCGCGCGCTGATCGCGGCATCGGAAGGGCGCAAGCAGGAGCAGATCAATATCGCGTCGGGCGGCCGCGAGGCGGCGATCCAGAAGTCCGAGGGCGAGCGTCAGGCGGCGATCAACCAGGCGCAGGGGCAGGCTGCGGCGATTCTGGCTGTCGCTGAGGCCAACGCGCAGGCGATCCAGAAGATCGCGGCGGCAATCCAGTTGAACGGCGGCATGGACGCGGTGAATCTGAAGGTGGCCGAACAGTACGTGAGCGCGTTCTCGAACCTCGCGAAGCAGGGCACGACACTGATCGTGCCGGGCGACCTGTCGAACATGAGTTCGATGATCGCGTCGGCGCTGGCGATCGTGAACAAGGGCAAGGCGGGAGCGGAGCCCTCGCGAAGCGACTCGCGCTGACGGGCCGCTCAATGAGCGCGCAACGAACGCGTGATGCAAATGCAAATGGCCCGCACAGCGATGTGCGGGCCATTTTTGCATGAGCCGGAAACGAATCGCGCTTACGTCGGCGAGCGCATCAGGCGCGCCTTCTCGCGCTCCCAGTCGCGCTTCTTCTCGGTCTCGCGCTTGTCGTGCATCTTCTTGCCCTTCGCGAGTCCGATCTCGCATTTGACGCGGCCGTTCTTGTAATGAAAGTTCAGCGGCACGAGCGTGTAGCCGCGCTGCTCGACCTTGCCGATCAGCTTGCTGATTTCCTCGCCATGCAGGAGCAGCTTGCGCGTGCGCACCGGATCGGGATGGATGTGGGTCGACGCTTCGGGCAGCGGGCTGATGTGCGTGCCGATCAGGAACAGCTCGCCGTTGCGGATCACCACGTAGCCTTCCTTGATCTGGCCGCGTCCCGCGCGCAACGCCTTGACCTCCCATCCTTCGAGCACGAGTCCGGCTTCGTAGCGCTCTTCGACCGAGTAGTCGTAGAAGGCTTTTCTGTTGTCGATAATGCTCATGAATGGAAAGTGCCCAACTCGTTTAAAATCACGATTTTAGCAAAGCGGGGCAAGGAAAGCCCGCAGCGCTCTTCCACCCTTGCCACGCGCCGTTCAATCTATGGCAGATGTCCAGAAAACCGTGTTGATTCGCCATTCGGCGGAGCAGATGTTCGATCTCGTCACCGACGTCGCCGATTACCCCAACTTCCTGCCATGGTGCGGGGGCATCGAAATTCGTCACCGCGACGACACCAGCATGGAGGCGAAGATCGACATCAACTTCAAGGGCATCAAGCAGCATTTCGCCACGCGCAATTCGATGGAACGCCCGACGCGCATCGACATGGAATTCGCCGACGGTCCGTTTCGCAAGTTCACCGGTTTCTGGCGCTTCACGCCGCTGCGCGCCGATGCGTGCAAGATCGAATTCGCGCTGCACTACGAATTCACCAGCATCCTGCTCGAGAAAATCATCGGGCCCGTGTTCAATCACATCGCCAATACCTTCGTCGAATCTTTCGTGAAGCGCGCCAATCAGCGCTATGGTCAGTCATGAGTGCGCGGCTATCGGTTGAGGTCTGCTATGCGCTTGCCGGCGAGCAGGTGCTGATTCCGGTCGAGTTGCCCGCGGGTGCGACGCTGCAACAGGCGATCGACGCCAGCGGGATTCTGCAGCGTTTCCCCGCGATCGATCTGACCACGCAGAAGGTGGGCGTGTTCGGTAAGCTCAAGCCGCTCGACGCCGTGCTGGCCGACCATGATCGCGTCGAGATTTACCGGCCGTTGCTGGTGGATCCGAAGGTGTCGCGCCAACGCCGCGTCGAAAAGTCGCGCAAGGCGGGGTCGATCGAGGGGCGGCGCTGGCTGAACAAGGATTCGCGCTAGGCGGCGCCCTCGATGCGCGCGGCGCCCGACGCATCGTCGCCCGAATGCCGGCGCACCGACCACCAGACCCCTACGACCAGCAGCAGGATCGCCGCGAGTTCAAGCGGGCGCGGCAGGCGCGCGTCGTAAATGAACGCGTAAAGCAGCGCGAACAGCGTTTCGAACACGATCATCTGGCCGGACAGCGTCAGCGGCAGCCGTTTCGCCGCCGCATTCCACAGGCCGTTGCCGAGCCACGACGCGCCGATCGCGAGCACCAGGTTGAGGAGCCAGAACGTGTGCCAGCGCGCATCGGCCAGCTCGCCGTGCGGGCCGCCCGACGGCAGTACCGCGACCAGCAGCCACAGCGCGCCGCCAAGCGCACCCGTCACCACACCCCATAGCACCGACCACTCGTTGCCGCTGAAATGCGTCTGACGCTGCAGGTAGCGGGCGTTTTCGACCGCGAACCACGTCCAGCAGGCCAGCGCGCCCACCGCGCAGGCCACGCCGAGCAGGCGCGTCGCGATGCTCACCGGCGTCGCGCCGGTTACCGTGAACACGTCGATATTGATGCAGACGATGCCTGCGATGACGGTCGCGAGCGGCCATGCGAGGCGCGCGAGCGGCACTGCGCCGTGATCGCGCCGGCCAACCAGCGTGACCGTGACCGGCAGCACGCCGACGATCAGCGAAGCCGGCGCGATCCCGATCAGGTGCACGGCGGCCGTCAGCAGCAGGTAATAGACGATATTGCCGGCAAGCGCGAGCTTCACGAGCGCGATCAGATCCTCGCGGGTCAGCCGTTTAGCGAGCGAGCGCGCGATCGGCAGGACAGCCGCGAGCGACACGACGCCGTACATCGAGTAGCGGCCGGCGACGAGCAGCAGCGGCGAGAAGTCGGGCAGCACCCGCGGCACCAGAAACACCGTGCCCCACAAGGCTCCGGCCATTACCCCATATGCGACACCGCGCTGCATCGACTGCCCCTGCTGGAAAAACTGGAATGGCCGGCAGAATAGCGGTTTTACGGACGGAGCGTCTTGTTCGATCCTGCATTCGGGCGGTCCGGTTGCCGCTCGATCAGGTTTCGCGCCGCCGATCGCCGCCAGCTCAGCCCCCTTTATCTGCGTACGCGCAAACGAAACCCAAGCGAACCCGACGCGAACAGCCAAGCGAAATCGGCGCGTGCCGGAGTGGAAAAAAATCGTCTGAAATTCGCTAAGCTGCTGTTCGTGCAGTGAAAACCGGGGGTGTATCGCGTATAATTCGCTTTTGCGCCTATAGGATTTGCCATGCGTCTGATCCAAACAGCACTCACGTTCGATGACGTGCTCCTCGTCCCGGCCTTCTCCGATGTTCTGCCGCGCGACACCAGCCTCAAGACCCGGCTGACCCGCAACATCTCCCTCAACATGCCGCTCGTGTCCGCCGCGATGGACACGGTTACTGAAGCACGTCTGGCAATCGCCATGGCGCAAATGGGCGGCGTCGGCATTATCCACAAGAACCTCACGCCGGCCGAGCAGGCGCGTGAAGTCGCGAAGGTCAAGCGTTTCGAGTCGGGCGTCGTGCGCGATCCGATCACCGTGCCGCCGCAAATGAAAGTGCGCGACGTGATCGCGCTGTCGCGCCAGCATGGCATTTCGGGCTTCCCGGTCGTCGAGGGCGCGCAACTCGTCGGTATCGTGACGAACCGCGACCTGCGCTTCGAAGAACGTCTGGACGAGCCGGTGCGCCACATCATGACCCCGCGCGAGCGCCTCGTCACCGTCAAGGAAGGCACGCCGCTCGCCGAAGCGAAGGCGCTGATGCACAGCCACCGCCTCGAGCGCGTGCTGGTCGTCAACGACGCCTTCGAGCTGCGCGGCCTGATGACCGTCAAGGACATCACCAAGCAGACCGAGCACCCGGACGCGTGCAAGGACGAGCACGGCAAGCTGCGCGCGGGCGCGGCGGTCGGCGTCGGCGCGGACAATGAAGAGCGCGTCGAACTGCTCGTGCAGGCGGGCGTCGACGTGATCGTCGTCGATACCGCGCATGGCCACAGCAAGGGCGTGCTCGAGCGCGTCAAGTGGGTCAAGCAGAACTTCCCGCACGTCGAGGTGATCGGCGGCAACATCGCCACGGCGGCCGCTGCCAGGGCGCTCGTCGAATACGGCGCGGACGGCGTCAAGGTCGGTATCGGCCCGGGCTCGATCTGCACGACGCGGATCGTTGCGGGCGTCGGCGTGCCGCAGGTCACCGCGATCTCGAACGTGTCCGAAGCGCTGAAGGGCTCCGGCGTGCCGGTCATCGCCGACGGCGGTGTGCGCTTCTCGGGCGACGTCAGCAAGGCGCTCGCCGCGGGCGCCAGCGCCGTGATGATGGGCAGCATGTTCGCCGGTACCGAAGAGTCACCGGGCGAAGTGTTCCTGTACCAGGGCCGCCAGTACAAGTCGTACCGCGGCATGGGCTCGGTCGGCGCGATGAAGGACGGCGCGGCGGACCGCTACTTCCAGGACAACTCGGCGAACATCGACAAGCTCGTGCCGGAAGGCATCGAAGGTCGCGTCGCGTACAAGGGTTCGGTCAACGCGATCCTGTTCCAGCTGATCGGCGGCGTGCGCGCGAGCATGGGCTACTGCGGCTGCCGCACCATCGCCGAGATGAACGAGAAGGCCGAGTTCGTGCAGATTACCGGCGCGGGCTTGCGCGAGTCGCACGTGCATGACGTGCAGATCACCAAGGAAGCGCCCAACTACCACGTGGACTAAACACCCATGAAGCCACTGCTGCGCGTTGTACTGATCCTCGATGCGTTGATACTGCTGGCGTTCGGCCTGCTGTTCGTGCTGACGCCGTGGACTTCGCTGTACAACGGGCTGCAAGTGGTGCCAACGGAACCGGCGCTGGTCGGCCAGGCGTTCGGCGTCGCGCTGATCGGGCTCGCATGGCTCGCGGCGCATGCGTCGTTCGACGGGGCGATGACCTCGACGGTCGCGAAGGTCGTCGGTCATGTGCACTGGCTGATCGGCGTGCTGGTGCTGGTCTGGCTGCTGGGGTTGCATACACCCTTGCTGCCCGGCTTCGGGGAGATGGTGTCGGTGCTGGCCGGCGTGGCGCTCGTGGTAATCGGGCTCGGCGGCGTGCGGCTGTCGGGCGCGGTGCGGCGGCGTGAGAAGGAGGGCGTGGTCAAGTCCTCGTCGAGCAAGGCCGACAAGCGGGCCGCGAAAGAAGCCGGGAAGCAGGCCGAAAAAGATGCCGCGCGGCAGCGTGAACTCGAACGCGACACCGCGCGCGAGCCACGTGTCACGGCCGGCTATCCGGTCTATCACGCCGAGCCTGTGCCAGAACCCGGCGCGCCGGTCACGCGGCCGGTCACTCCGGCTGCCCCGGCAGCTTCCGTTACCGCCACTGCGCCGCTTCATCCGGCCCCAAGCGAGCCCAGCCTGAGCGAGTCCGAACGCGCCGCGCGCGACGCCAGCAGCGACGCACCCGGCGCACCCCGGCCGCCGTTTCATGGCTGACGCGCGTTGCGCCACGCCGTTTGCCGAAGCAGCCGGGTCTCGTTCGTGCGCGTCGGAGGCGGCAAGCCGTGCGGCTGGCCGCGCCCGTGTGCTTCACCGTAATGTTTGCTGTTCGCGCCGCGCCGAGACCGTCGCCGCGTGGACCGCTTTGAATTCAACGCCGCGCCTCGCGCGCGGCATTCCGTATCCGCCCACTTCTGATTCCGTCCGCTGCCATGCATGACAAGATCCTGATTCTCGACTTCGGTTCGCAAGTCACCCAACTGATTGCACGTCGCGTTCGCGAAGCCAACGTGTATTCGGAAATCCATCCGTACGACGTCGACGCGTCGTTCATCCGCGACTTCGCGCCGAAGGGCGTGATTCTCTCGGGCGGCCCGAGCTCGGTCACCGAGGAAGACACGCCGCGCGTGCCGCAAGCCGTGTTCGAACTCGGCGTGCCGGTGCTCGGCATCTGCTACGGCATGCAGGCGATGGCCCAGCAGCTCGGCGGCAAGGTCGACATCGGTCATCTGCGCGAATTCGGTTACGCCGAAGTGCGCGCGCGCAACCATACGAGCCTGCTCGAAGGCATCAGCGACTTCACCACGCCCGAAGGTCACGGCATGCTGAAGGTGTGGATGAGCCACGGCGACAAGGTGCTGGAAATGCCGCCGGGCTTCGCGCTGATGGCATCGACGGAATCGTGCCCGATCGCCGCGATGGCCGACGAACAGCGCCGCTTCTACGGCCTGCAATGGCACCCTGAAGTCACGCACACGGTGCAAGGCCGCGCGATGCTCGAGCGCTTCGTGCTGCAGATCTGTGGCGCGAAGGCCGACTGGGAAATGGGCCACTACATCGACGAAGCCGTCGCGAAGATTCGCGAGCAGGTCGGTAATGAGCACGTCATTCTGGGCCTGTCGGGCGGCGTGGATTCGTCGGTGGCGGCGGCCTTGCTGCATCGCGCGATCGGCGATCAACTGACCTGCGTGTTCGTCGATCATGGTCTGTTGCGTCTGAACGAAGCCGAACAGGTCATGGCGCTGTTCGCCGATCACCTCGGCGTGAAGGTGATTCACGTCGATGCGAGCGAAGCATTCCTCGGCAAGCTTGCCGGTGTGACCGATCCGGAAGCGAAGCGCAAGATCATCGGCGCGGAGTTCGTCGAAGTGTTCCAGGCCGAAGCGGGCAAGCTCACGGACGCGAAGTGGCTCGCGCAGGGCACGATCTATCCGGACGTGATCGAATCGGCGGGCAAGGGCAAGAAGGCTGCGCAAACCATCAAGAGCCACCACAACGTCGGTGGTCTGCCGGAGACGCTGAACCTGAAGCTGCTCGAACCGCTGCGCGAACTGTTCAAGGACGAAGTGCGCGAGCTGGGCGTGAAGCTCGGTCTGCCGCACTCGATGGTGTATCGCCATCCGTTCCCGGGTCCAGGTCTCGGCGTGCGGATCCTCGGCGAGGTGAAGCGCGATTTCGCGGACCTGCTGCGCCGCGCGGACGCGATTTTCATCGAGACGTTGCGCAACACGATCGACAAGGAAACCGGCAAGTCGTGGTACGACCTGACGAGCCAGGCGTTCGCGGTGTTCCTGCCGGTGAAGAGCGTCGGCGTGATGGGCGACGGCCGCACCTACGAGTATGTCGTCGCGCTGCGCGCGGTGCAGACGCTCGACTTCATGACCGCGCATTGGGCGCATCTGCCGCATGACCTGCTCGGGCATGTGTCGAACCGGATCATCAACGAAGTGCGCGGGATCAACCGGGTGGTTTATGACATCTCGGGGAAGCCGCCTGCGACGATCGAGTGGGAGTGATTCAGACTGTTCCCAAGTCGTCCCGGGAGGTCTGGTTTTCGCTGTTTTTCCGTTAAAAAACAGGGGGCTACTGTCTGCTGCGATCCGCTGTGATCCGGACAGTGCCTGGAGGAAATGCCGGTACCGTTGACGGTATCGACATTTCCCCCTCGGACGGCCTTGTCCGATACCGTCAAAGCGGTGTGACGGTATCGGCTGACGGTATGCGTTCGAGGAGTTCTTATGCTCGCCGACGTTCAGTTGCGAGCGTTAAAGCCTGCCGAAAAAATCTATAAGGTCGCCGATCAACGGGGGCTGTATGTCGCGGTGATGCCGTCAGGCGCGGCGAGTTTCCGGTACGACTACCGGATAAACGGCCTCCTGGAAACTCTGGTTATCGGCCGGTCCGATCCATCACTCTCCGCACGAAAACCACGCAAGCCAGACGAGCTCGGATTTGGGCGGAGAAATACTTTGCCGACACCGCCCTTGCGGATTCCATGCGACAGAGTTCATCGACGCGACATGGGACGAGGTGGACTTCGAGATGGCAACCTGGACCATTCCCAAGGAGCGCATGAAGGCTAGGCGTCCTCATCACGTCTACCTTAGTGAACCGGCGCTGGACATTCTGGTTGCGTTCAAGACATGTTTCGGCTCGAGCTCGTACCTGCATCCCGGGCGGTACGAAACTGCGTCGCCGATCAGTGCGGCAACGCTGAACCGGGTGTGCGGACGGGCGCCCAGCTTGTGGCGGACGGAGCCAGGATATTGGCGCGGCTTGCGCGTGCGCGTCCCCGATGACAACCGCGATATGAAAGTACTTCAGACACAGCTTGCACCGCGCGCGCGCCTTCTGCCAACGTCATGGCAAATTCGGTCAACCGGTCCAGTGACCCTGGAACCGCTCCTATCCTTTGCGAAGGCATAAAGATCCTTCACAGGTCGTCGTGTGCCTTGAGCGGACAGGTTCCCGCAAGGTTGGCAGTGCTGGAAGGTCAACAGGTCTTTGTCGAGGAAAAAATGGAATCAATATCGGCAGCAGGCAACGTAGAAGTCCTCGCGGATGCGAGTCTCGAGGTGATCACGTCTGCGAGCGTGACGATCGCGATAATCATTCGCGATTCGTTCTCGAAGGCTGGCATCACCTTTTTGACACCCAGCGAGTTTCCTCAGCAGCTGGCTTATATGGAGCATCCAGCGGGAAAAGTGATTCAGTCGCATCTTCACACTACGTTGCCGCGCCGGATCGAGCGCACGCAAGAAGTGCTCTTCATCAAGCGGGGCTGCATGCTCGTCAAGCTCTATACGGACGATCAGCGTTTCCTGACGAGTCGAGTGTTGTGCGCCGGCGATGTGATCTTGCTGGCGTCGGGTGGGCACGGGTTCGAGGTTATCGACGACGCATCTTTCATCGAAGTCAAGCAGGGTCCATATGTGGGAGAGCGGGAAAAAGTGCGGTTCACGGACAACCCATAATCGATCGACTTGCCGATGCCGTGAAGCGAGCGACGGCGACAAGTCGAGCATGAAACCAGGAGGCCCGTAATGATTCCTGTAAGTGAAATCCTGCTGGACGGAAATGAAAGGATCTATCGGACCGAATGCATCGCGAGCGGTAGGATTCTTTTCGACGGCTTCGCGAGCAGGCATGGCCTCGCCGTCATCGAAGATGCTGCGCAGGCAAGCCGCCAAACGCATGCTGTGGCGAGGTGCGGCAGTTCCATGCATGAGCAGCCCGTATTGCGCAAACACGGTCTATTCGATGAGGGGCGCTCTCCAGTCGTGAAGCGCATGAGCCGGCTCGGTTTGTGTCAGCCGAACGGGCTTGCGCTCACCGACGCGCAGCAGAATCGCGCAGTGGCCGAAGTTCCGAACATCATGGCCACGTTCCTTTAAGACATGCCACAACCTATTGCCGCTCCCCGCCGTGTACTCGTCGCAGTCTCTTCACGTCTGTTCGCGATGCTGCCATTCGGCGTCGGCAGATCCGAAGGACGCGATAGGGACCGATACCGACGCGCCGCGCTGACGATCGGCTGCAACGTCATCAGTTCGGGTCTGGCGTTCGTCGTGATGATTGCGTCTGTGTCGTTGACGCTTCCGTATCTTGGGGAGCATCGCTTCGGCGTATGGATGACGATCTCCAGCCTTGCTGCAACGCTCTCCCTGCTCGATTTCGGCATTGGCAACTCCCTTGTCAACCTCGTAGCGGCGGCGCGAGCGAGCGACGACCTTCGTCGCACTCGAGAACTGATCACACATGGCGTCTGGCTGTTGGTTGCCGTCGGCGCGATTTCTGCGGTCTGCCTATACGTGGCGTGCTACATCTGGGGCTTGCGTCTCGCGGCCAACTACCGCGTCGATGCCGCCTCGCACGAAACGCTTTTAGCCGTGACCATCTTCCTCGTGCTCACCTGCCTGAACATTCCGCTGGGCGGTGTCAAGAGGGTGTATCACGGACTTCAGCGGGCCTGGGAGCAGCATATTGTGAGCTCCATCGGCTATCTGCTCTCGCTGCCGCTCTTGTATTGGTGTTGGCTGCATCACGCGTCGATTCCATGGCTGGTGTGCGTCACTTATGGCGTCCAGGTCGGCATGGCGACGTGCCTCCTGCTTCGGCTCAATCGACTCGGGCTGCTGCGAGCCACGTCAGGCGCCGCGCGTGGCAAGATGTGGCGCGATTCAAAAAAAATCCTCAGCATGGGATCGTTGTTCTTTGCATTGCAGGTGGGCGTCATGTGCGCAAGCGGATTCGACGCCCTCATCGTTGCAAAGTTGCTCGGCGCGGCAGAGGTCGCCAAGCTCGCGGTCGCGCAACGGCTCTTTCAGTTGCTGACCGTGGGTATCTCGATGCTAACGGTTCCGCTATGGGGCCTTTACGCCGATGCGAAGGCACGCGGCGACAGAGATTTCCTGTCGAGGACGCTGAAGCTATCGATGCTGGGAACCGGAGCGATTGCCATCGTGACCAGTGGGTTGATAGTCACCGCCTCGCCGTGGCTTCTGAAGGCGTGGGTCGGCAACCACCTCAGTGTTCCAGTGGCGCTGATTTGCGCGGTTGCCGTCATGTCGGTAGTCGACGCATTCGGCTCGGCGTTCGCGATGTTCCTTAACGGCGTTGGAGAGCTCAAATCTCAATTGGTCGCAGTCGCGGTGGGCTGCACGCTCGCGCTTTCGCTCAAATTCTGGCTCCTTTCCACCTTTGAGGAAGTCGCGTGGGTGGTATGGTCGACGGTGATCGCGAGCATTGTGTCGGACTATTTCGTATACCTCAGCCTGTTCAGAAAGCAGATCTTCTCGCATCTGCGGGTACCGCACGACAGAGGCAAGAGCCCAGCATGAGCGTACGAGCGGCATGATAATGCGACACCATTGAAAGAGATCGCAGTGGCACCAGGCGCGCGCCTGCGTTGCAGATGCTCAACAATTCCGCCTGGCATTTCATCCCGCTCGGCGCGCAGCCGTCGCGCCGCGCATCAGGTTCGACTATTTCGCGGAGCCCGGCCACTACATGGCCTTCGTCGCGGTTTCGGCGGCGCTTCCGCTCGCACTGTTTCCGGCCATTGTCTTGTATGAGTCGTGGCGCTGGCGCCGCAAGCAGGATATTAGGCGACATGAAATAGCGATACCCCCGCCTGATAGAGGCTGGGGCTCGGAAATGAGTTCCTCCCCGGATTTTCCCGTTAGCAACCGATGGCATTCATCGAGCGGCTCGTGGCTCAGCGAATGACCGATTTTGGCAAGGTTTTGGCCGGAAACTTTGTTCGACACGCCGCTTTCCGCGATGCGATAGACGCGCAAAATTGTCAGGGCAATGCCGGATTAACCGACGGGAGAAGGCCATGGATCAGGCTGCAACGTTCGACGATGAAGAAGTCAGTAGCCCATTCCATTCATCTGAAGACAGCGTTGTCAAGCTCATAGGCATTCTCGTGTACGACGGCTTCTCACTTCTCGGGGCCGCGACGCTGGCGGAGGCGCTTCGTTTCGCGAACGAACTTCAGTCCCGTGGCACCGGAAAAACTGTGACCTATAGTGTTCGTCTTGTCTCCGCCCGAGGTGGGGCGATAGCCTGTTCGTCGTCGTCGGTCTGTGCCTGGACCGAGCGGCTGGGTGGGAACAGGTTTCTGGGCTTCGACGCGCTGTACGTCGCAGGCGGCAGCGGCGTCACGCGAGCGGCCGCCGACGAAGGGCTTACCGCGCTCGTGCGGATCGCATGTTCGCAAAGCGCTGTTGTCAGCGCGCTTGGCAGCGGCGACGTGCTTCTGGCTGGGGCGGGGGTCGCCAGGCGCGACCTGGCCTCGGTGGGGCGCGGCGCATGGAATGCGGGGACCTCGAAAGTCTCTCCGTTGAGTGAGGGCGGCGAAGCGATGATCCACTCGCTGGCGCTGATCAAACGGGATCTCGGATATGACATGGCGACAGCGGTTGCTAACCGCCTCACTTCGTCCAACGATCAACACCTTCCGATCATGCTCAGCACGATCGGGACCGGGACGCGGGCAGAGAAGGCCCAGGAATCCGCGCGCTGGCTCGAGCGAAATTGCGGACGCCAGATTTCGGTAGGCGATGCGGCTCGTACCATCGCGATGAGCGAGCGAAATTTCCTGCGTCTATTCAAGCGCGAAATGGGGACGACGCCTTCGCAATATCTTCTGCAAGCGCGCCTCAATTTGGGTTGTGAGTTATTGGCGAGAAGTGACCTGCCAATCGACAAGATCGCGCGGAGGACCGGACTGACGAATGGCGAAAGGTTTTCAAAAGTGTTTAAAAAGCAGTTCGCGATGTCGCCCACGGAATACCGCAATCGAAGGAAAAATGGCGACACGGTTCAGGCCGCGACGAGCTGACCATCGATCTCATGGTGACGCACGGGGTGCCGCGGGCATGCATCAAGATGCCACAGCGAGAAAAATCTGAAGCGTGAGGTTGTCGTCGAATCTGACTGTTTTGAAGCGAACAGCCAACCTAATGCCTTAATCGGCCATTCCGTCGGGTGACCGTCGAACCGATCCTATGCTTCGTGGACGCGTGACAGACCTCTGCGGGTCATCTCATGCCGTGATTTCTTCGGGGACCAAAATGGAAGCTCTAGCGGTAACGGCTAATGCGCGGCTCGTCCGGGCTACGAATTTCGAAATGATCTCGTTCGCTGCTGAGAGGCTGGCCATAATCATGCGGAATTCGTTCTCGAGAAGCACTCCGCCGAGCCAATCCAGCAAAACGGGCAACGGCCGAGGCGCCGAACTTGAAGGCAAGGAAGACTCGCAATGATCCCGGTGAACGAACCCCTGCTCGATGGTAATGAACGGATCTACCTGAACGAATGCGTCGAGAGCGGATGGATCTCTTCGGACGGGCCGTTCGTCGAGCGTTTCGAACGGGCAATGGCCGGTTACACCGGCCGCAGACACGCGATTGCCGTCGCGAACGGCAGTGCGGCCCTGGACGTGGCGGCCGCGGCTCTGCGACTCGGCCCGGACGACGAAGTCATCATTCCCACCCACACGATCATTTCCTGCGCCTCGGCCATTGTTCGCACCGGTGCCCGATTGAGACTGGTCGACTCCAGTCCCGATACATGGAACATGGACGTGACGAAGATCGAGGCGGCTATCACGAGCCGGACGCGCGCGATCATGGCCGTGCACACGTTCGGTCTGCCGGTTGACATGAGTCCCTTGCAGGACATCGCGAGGAAGTATGGCCTCGCTGTCATCGAAGATGCTGCGCAGGCGATCGGCCAAACCTACAACGGAGCGATGTGCGGCAGTTTCGGCGATATCTCGTGCTTCAGCTTCTACGCCAACAAGCACATCACGACGGGAGAAGGTGGCATGGTCCTCTGCGACGACGACGCACTGGCTGCCCGCGCGAGAAGTTTGCGGAATCTGTGTTTCAAGCCGGAAAGGCGCTTCGTCCATGATGAAATCGGCTGGAATTATCGAATGAGTAACCTTCAGGCCGCTGTCGGGCTAGCGCAATTCGAGAAGCTCGATGCGCACATCGCGCGAAAGCGCGAGTTGGGGTGGCGTTATGAACTCCTTTTGCGCGAGGTCCCGGGACTCGAATTGGCGCCGGTGGCGCGGTCGTATGCCGAGAATATCTATTGGGTTTTCGGTGTGACGTTGGACGATAGTTTGCCCATTGGTGCCGACGAGGCCAGGGACATGCTTGCGCAGGCAGGTGTCAGCTCGCGCCCGTTCTTCTGGCCCATGCACGAGCAGCCGGTTTTCCTCAAGCAAGGAATGTTCAAAGGAGAGCGTTTTCCGATTGCCGAGCGCATGAGCCGCCGGGGATTCTATTTGCCGAGTGGTCTTGCGCTTTCCGAAGCCCAGCAGTACCAGGTAGTCGCCGCCCTGTGCAATATGTTGAACACGGTTCGCTCAGAGGTCAGTTAGAGGCTCATTCCTTTATTTTGCTGTACCGCTGGGGATGAAGATGGGTTGCTAGAAGAGCCGCTGTGCGCTATCGCTTCTTGGAGCTGCCATGCGTGGGCGCATGCCTACGTCACAGCAACCTCGATGATTTGCCGCAGTTTTTCATCGCTTTCTCGCGACGAAAGTCGCTGACAGATCGACCGCACTCAACTCGCCGCCCATCCACTTCACACTGTCCAGGACTTCGAACCCGCTCAGCTCCAGCATCAGCTCCACCTCGGGCTTGAACATATATCGCATGAGATGCGTCTCGAGAACGGTCTCGACGGATTGCGTTTTCTGGTCCGTCAGCAGGATAGTGTAGTTGACCGCAACAGTATTGTCGTGAGGACGCATCGTGGGCTCGGCTATGCGTATTACCGAGGTCGCGTCGCTCGACGCGCGTTTGATGCGTACCTTGGGCGGATCGCCAAGGACTGCGGGGCCGTACCAGCAATCGAACAGGAACAGTCCAGAGCGTGGAAGGTGCATCGCAGCGGTATGACACATCGCTATGAAGTCGGCATTGGTGGCTTGATAGCTTGCGACATGGAACAGCGAGACGACTGCGTCGTAGAGTTCACCCGTCCGAACGGTCCGCGCATCGCCTTCCTGAAACCTCAGTCGCTTCGCCACTTTGTCCGGCAGCGTGCCGCGCCTGGCGTCGGCTCGGATAAGCATATCGGCGCTCATGTCGACGCCGGAAACACAAAACCCTTCGGCCGCGAATTCCGCCGCGTGGCGTCCAGTGCCGCAACCGAGATCCATCAGGTGCCCCCCAACTATTCCGTACCGGCCGAGCAACCCGGTGACAAACGCCGCTTCCGCTTTGTAGTTCTTCTCATCATAAAAAAGATCGTAGTATTGAGAGTATTTTGTGCTGAAGCTCATGAAGCGGCTCCGTTTTGTCGTGTCGTGGTGACGAAAATCCGCGCGTCGCGCGGGCTGGCTCGTGTTTATTCGGAGGCAAACGAACTGAATCCGCGTGCTCATGACAGAGGGTAGCCGACGAGCGTTTCATGGCTGCGTGCATGACCGATCTCGGCAAGGTGTTGGCGTGCCGTTTCCGTTCTGAAGGATCCATTGAGCGACCAATCGCAGAAGATATTACGCATACGCAGAAGTTCGAGGTGGGCCTCCCCCTACTGCGGTCGCGTGCTCGCGAAGCCCGGGCACGGATCTGGTGCAAATAGGTGGTGTGCACGCGATGCCTCTTATAGATATGGATGCCTTATCGATTGAAACGAATGGCATTCCTGAGCGTGAAGTCGACGTAATTGCCAGATCTCACAAGGCACTTCCTTACCGAGTCGCCTTTATTTTTATTTCCGACACGTGTGGATGCTATCTTCGACGGGGAGCTATGCGGTCCGTCACTGAATTAGGAAAACACCCGCGGGATTCGAGGTTTTCGACTCGTACCCCTTGGCCTATTTTCAAAGGAGAACCATCCATGTCACAAGAATCCATAGCCCGTGCAGACGCCCTGCCGAGCCTGCTGCCGTGCCCGTTTTGCAACGGTGCAGCAGAAACGGAAAAAATTGAGGACGAATGCTTCGGCGCTGGATGCGGGGCCTGCGGTTTTCAATTGGTGAAAGGCAAGGTTGGTATCGACCGGTTTCCTAGCGAGGCTGATGCCATTGCCGCATGGAACCGCCGCGCGCCCGCTCCACTACCGCAGGCCGATGTCGCTCTCGCTGCTGGTGGGGCGGTGCAAGAACCGCTGGCAACGTTCGACGACCCGCGCGCGCAGCAGGTCTACGCAATACTGTGCAACGACGATGACCCGCCGATGGGCGAGCCTTGGGAAGGCTGGGTCGCACGTAGGATCGCCGATGCACTCCCTCGCGAGGGCTCGACTGACGTGCGGATGACAGCCGCCGTGCGTGACGTGTTGGCCGAGCGCGAGCGGCATGTGTCCGTCGAAGGCTGGACACCTGAGCATGACGAGCAGCACGACAGCGGGCAACTCGCGGACGCGGCATCGTGCTACGCGGCCGACGTCAATGGACGGCAAGGGGTGTTCTTCGATGACGGCCCCGACGATTACAAGTCGGAGTCGACGCATGATTACTGGCCGTGCGATGAAAGCGGCAAGAAGCCGACGACGCCGCGCGATGATCTAGTCAATGCCTGTGCGCTGATCCTCGCCGAGATCGAGTGTATCGACCGCGCCGCTTCATCTGCCCGGCAAGCAAGCTAACCCGTAATCCTGACACCCCGAATCCAGACATTCCATTTTCCTGGCTCAAGCCAAGCCCGGCTTGGCCGGGCATATCTATGGCGCAACGCCAATGGAGGCCACCCGAATTTTCAGGCATCGAACGTTGCGTCCGGTTGCATCGACTACCCGCCGCGATCTCGCGGTGAATCTACCGAGCGCCCCAACACATACGGCGTACGCGGAACGCCTCCAATGCGTCCTTGAGCACCGAAAGCCTGCGGTCATCCGTGAGCGCCTCGATACGCCGCCTTCCTCGCTCGAGCAGAATCTGCCTGAGGTCCGGATCGGTGATGAGCTTTTGCAACGCGTCTGCCATGGTGTCCGGATCCGACAGATCGATGAGAAGGCCAGCATCGCCGACCTGGTCGCGCAAATTCTTGAGATCGGAATAGAGAACCGGGACACCCAGTTGAAACGCTTCATAGGGCGGCAGATTCGTGGGTCCGAAATAAGTGGGCATCACCAATGCGAGCGCCTGGCGATAGAGGCAAGCCACCTCGCGATCGGGCACGAAGCCGGCGAAGCAGATCCTGTCGGTCAGCCCGAGGTCCGTCGCGACGGACCGGACATGAGCCAGGTTGCCGTGGTCGCGCCCCGAGAAGACGGCGCCGACCCTGATGCCGAAGCGATCTTCCAGCCTGCGTAGCCCACGCAACAGATAGACGTGGTTCTTGTGCGGCCAAAACTGCGCGGGATAGTAAACGTAGTCGCAGTCGAGACTGTATTTGGCCTTGATGTCGACGAAGCGTTCCGGATCGCCGAATTCGTGCTCGGGTAGCAGCGTTCCGACAGCGGGAGAGAAAGGAATCACATGAACTCTTTCCGGATCGATGCCATACCGCCTGACCACGTTATCGTGGCCCGCCTGCGAATCGACGATGATGCCTGTCGCCTTCTTCAGTGCATGTTGATAGATCTGCTCGCGACGCTCGAACTCGCCCCCGGAGCGAACTTCGGGAAAGTCCACCTCGTCGCGGTGCGCCAAATCCCAGACAGTGAAGAGGTAGCTGAACTGCTCGGTCAACAGGGCAAGTTGGGACGGACAAGTGAAATAGACGAGATCCGCGCCCATGTTTCGCAGCGAGCGGTCCAGCCAGTTAAAGTAGATCTTCCCCTTGAGCAGGCTTGGCGGACTGAACTGCCGCCACATCAAATGAAAGCGGGCGAGCAATCTTTGCCATCGTCGAACGGGGAGGTAACTGGAATCGACTCCGCTCAGATGCAATTCCTCGATTGCTGAGCGACGCGTCGTGACGAACGTCACGGTACAGAGCTCGGGCGGCAGACGCTTGAGCAGAAGCGCGGCATTCGTTGCCTGTTGAAATCCTCCCCCCGCCGAATTGTCCTGCTCGAGGAGAACCACCATTCGGATAGGCCGCTCGTGAAATCGGTCGCCAACGATATCCGCGCCTTTTATGTGTTCACGATGATCGGCGCGGTGGCGGGAACATCGGGGAACTACCGGATTACTTTCGTCTGTAGCGTTCGAAGCTGCTTTCTCATCCAGCATGTTTTCAGTCCCTACGAACGGACGGGCAGGTAGGTAGCGCTAATCGAGCTCGTCCAAGGCGATCGTCACGGCGCGAGGCAACCGATGCAGAGGTCGACGCACTATGGGGCGACGCAACTATCGTTGGAATATCGGTGGAATGCTCGTCTAACGGTAGCCTGTCATAGATGGACTGGGCTCGTTCTGACGGGTTTCGGCAAGACGTTGGCTGACCGATCACGCAGTGGCGCACGATCTGCCGTGAATCTGGCGTGAGGACTGGCGGCCAAAAGCTCGGCGATTTTCGCCAAATGAGATTCTCAGGGGTTGTGGTGCAAATCGTGATCAACGAATCGGTGAGAGTGGCGGGCTGATGCCGATCTATTTGAGCCCCAAACGCTGCCTGACCAACTTATGCAACTCAGGGAGAGCTTTCCGGCGCACAAAGGATTCTGGGTCCTCTATATCGATTTCGTGAAGAGTCTGATTGGGTCCCGCTACGGGGGCTGAAGCCGGCACCCCAGACATTGGGCTCTGGGGCGGTATCCAGGTTCCTACCAACCTGCCTTTTTGGCTGATGACCACGATTTTCGACATTTTCAGAACCAGTCCTGGACATTCAAATTATGCGGAACTGGACTTGGACCGGGATTGGTGATCGTAATCGTATAGTTCAGACCGTTATTGGTCGCGATCACACCCTGATTGACGGTCACAAGCACGTCGCTGCCGATCACATCGTCGATGATGTTTGGAGCTTGAACAACGACACCTCCGTCGAGCCCGCTGCCGATTGTTGTGGTCCAGGTGACCGTTTGCTCTGGCTCCAAAGTGAAAAGCCCGCCTACTGAACGATATTGAGCCATGGTGTTAGGGCCTCCAATGCTCGCCTTGCGAATATGCAAAGATCATAGTCCATTCCAGCGGCAATAGATGTCGGACGGCCGCTTA
>ABYL01000053.1 GCA_000173575.1 Burkholderia sp. H160
GCACCGCGTCACAGCCCGCCGCCAATTCGCGCGGCGCGTCGACGACGTGCGCCCCCTCCGCCCGCAACGCCTCGGCCTTAGCACGCGTGCGGTTCCACACATGCACGGTATGTCCCGCGCGCAGCAGGTGCCGGATCATAGGCGCGCCCATCAGACCGGGGCCGCAAAAACCAGTTTCCACGTTCGAACCTCGTCGGGTGTCAGATTGAATGGCTTATGTTGCGCGCACATGATAGCGGCCGCCCAAACCTGCGATATCGCGCGATACCGGGCATGCGACGTGCGGCATCAGCGGTTCAGGCAGCGACTCCTGATCCGCCTATACTTTTTTCATGCGCGTTTTCCGAGCAGCGTTTTACCGACCCGCGGCGCACACCAAGGAGGACATTCATGTCAGACCACGTTTACAAGAAGATCGAACTGACCGGCTCGTCGCCGAAATCGATCGACGACGCGATTACCACTGCGATTGCCAAAGCGTCGATAACGCTGCGCAATCTGCACTGGTTCGAGGTCACGGAAACGCGCGGCCAGATCGAGAATGGCAAGGTCGCGTACTGGCAGGTGACGCTGAAGGTCGGCCTGCGCATCGAGGACTGAGCGGCGGCCGCGCCGCCACGTAAAAGCAGCAATAAAAAAGCTGCGTCCAACCTCGGTTGGACGCAGCTTTTTCAATATCAGACCGCCCGATTTACTTCGGCAGCGAGCCGTCGACACCCTCGACGTACCAGTTCAGGCGCTGCAGCTCCGCATCGGTCAAGGTCTTGCCTTCAGGCACCTTCACCGTGCCCGACTGATCCTTGATCGGGCCCGTGAACACATCGTGCTTGCCGCTCGCGAGTTCGTCACGCTTCGCCGCGACCTGCTTCTGCCCATCGGCCGGAATCGCCGACGTGTTCAGATCCTCGAGGTTGACGGCCTTCTGCGGAATGCCCCACCACACCGGATCGTTCTTCCACTTGCCGTCGAGCACCTGCTGGATCACCGCGGTGTAGTACACGCCCCAATGCGCGACGACCGAGCCGAGATGCGCATCAGGACCGAACTTCTTCATGTCCGAATCCCAGCCGAACGCGTGCACGTGTTTCTCCGATGCCGTCGCGAGCGTCGCGGTCGAATCGGTGTTCTGCAGCAGCACGTCGGCGCCCTGGCCGATCAGCGTTTCGGCGGCCTGCTTTTCCTTGCCCGGATCGAACCAGCTGTTGATCCAGATCACCTTCGTATGCACCTTCGGATTCACCGAGCGCGCACCGAGCGTGAACGCGTTGATGTTGCGCACCACTTCCGGAATCGGCACCGAGGCGACGAAGCCGAGCGTGTTGCTCTTCGTCACGTAGCCCGCGGCGACGCCGGCCAGATACGCGCCCTGGTACATGCGCACGTCGTAGGTGCCGAAGTTCGGCGCCTTCTTGTAGCCGGTCGCGTGCAGGAACACGGTGTCCGGGAAGTCCTTGGCAACCTTCAGCTGGAAGTCCTGGAAGCCGAAGCTCGTGCCGAAGATGATCTTGTTGCCCTTGTTCGCGAGATCGCGGAACACGCGCTCGGAGTCGGCCGATTCCGGCACGTTTTCGACGCGCGTGATCTTGATCTTGTTGCCGAACTTCGCTTCGGCTTCGCGCGAGCCCTGGTCGTGCGCGAAGGTCCAGCCGGCATCGCCCGGATTGCCGAGATAGACGAACGCGACGCCCGGCGCGTCGGCGGCCTGTGCGGTTTGGGCGAGCGGCGCGGCAAATGCCAGCGACGCCGCGCCCCACGCGAAAGCGGTCAGCAGATTTCTTCTCTTCATACTTTTTTCCCCTGTGGTGATGAGCGAGTCGTGTTGAGCGAATCGATAAAAAACTGTGTCGCCGTTAGCCCGCCGAGAAAAACGGCTTGCCGAGCGACGCGGGCGCATTCAGGCGAATCGTGTTCGGATTGCGCGAGATCAGCGCGAGCACGACGATCGTCGCGACGTACGGCAGCATCGCGAGGAATTGCGTCGGCACCGGCACGCCGATCGCCTGCGCGTAGAACTGCAGCCCCGTCACCGCGCCGAACAGCAGCGCGCCGATCAGCAGTCGTCCGGGGCGCCACGTCGCGAACACGACGAGCGCAAGCGCGATCCAGCCGCGGCCCGATGTCAGGTTCTCCTGCCACAGGTGCAGATTGACGATCGAATAGTAGCCGCCCGCGAGCCCCGCCATGCCGCCGCCGAACGCGACCGCGCCATAGCGCACGCCGACCACCGGAAAGCCGACCGAGTGCGCGACCTGCGGCGATTCGCCGACCGAGCGCAGCACGAGCCCCGCGCGCGTGCGGTACAGGAACCAGCCGATCGCGGCGAACATCAGGAACGCGAGGTAATCGAGCGGCGTGAGCGTAAACAGCGCCGGGCCGAGCACCGGGATCTTCGAGAGACCCGGGATCGTCCACGTATCGATCGTCGCGCGCACGGCGGCCGAGGTGTACGGCTTGCCGACATACGCGGACAGCCCGATGCCGAAGATCGTCAGCGACAAACCGGTCGCGACCTGGTTGGCGAGCATCGTCAGCGTGAGGAACGCGAACAGCAGCGACATCGCGAGACCGGCGCCGATCGCGGCGAGCACGCCGAGCCACGGGCTGCCGGTGATCGACGTGACCGCGTAGCCGCTGACCGCGCCCATCAGCATCATCCCTTCCACGCCAAGGTTAAGTACGCCCGATTTTTCGGCGACGAGTTCGCCGGCGCCCGCGAACATCAGCGGGATCGACGCGGTGATCGCGCTCGACGTGAGCGCGCTGGCTTGCTGGATATCCATAAAGAGTCTGAAAGCGGATTAGCGAGCTTATTGGCAAACTTAACGAGCCACTGCGACGGCCGAACGGCGCCGCACGCGGTAGTTCACGAACAGGTCGGCGCCGAGCAGGCTGAACAGCAGCAACCCCTGGAATACGCCCGAGAGCGCCTGCGGCAATTGCATCGAGGTCTGCACGGCTTCGCCGCCGAGGTACAGCAGCGCCATCAGCAGACTCGCGAGCACGATGCCAAGCGGATGCAAGCGCCCGACGAACACGACGATGATCGCCGTGAAGCCGTAGCCGGGCGACCACGTTGCCTGCAACTGGCCGATCGGACCGGCGATCTCGCCCATGCCGGCGAGGCCCGCGAGGCCGCCGCTGATCAGCAGCGAGGTCCAGATGGTTTTCTTGTCGGAGAACCCGGCATAGCGCGCGGCGAGCGGCGCGAGTCCGCCGACGTTCATCCGGTAGCCCGCGAAGCTCTTGCGCATGAACAGCCAGACGAGCGGAATCGCAATCAGCGTGAGGAACACGGAGGCGTTCAGGCGCGTGCCACGCAGAACTTTCCAGTGCCAGTCGCCATACAGCGTCGGAAACAGCGCGTCGCCGCTGAACATCTCCGACAGCGGGAAGTTCATGCCCTGCGGATCGCGCCACGGGCCGCTCACGAGGTAGATCAGCAGTTGCGTCGCAACGTACGTGAGCATCAGGCTCACGAGAATCTCGTTGGTGTTGAAGCGGCTCTTCAGGAACGCGGGAATCGCGGCCCACGCCATGCCGCCGAGGATGCCGGCGAGCATCATCGTCGGCAGGATCCACCAGCCGCTCGCCTGATCGAAATAGATCGCGACGCCGCTCGCCGCGATGCCGCCAAGCAGCATCTGCCCTTCGGCGCCGATGTTCCACACGTTCGCGCGATAACCGATCGCGAGACCGAGGGCGATCAGGCACAGCGGCGAGGCCTTCAGCAGCAGCTCGGACCAGCCGTTGATGCTCGACAGCGGCTCGATGAAGAACGCGTGCATCGCCTGCAGCGGGTCGCGGCCGACGAGGCCGAAGATCAGGAAGCCAATCGCGAGCGTCAGCAACGCGGCGATCAGCGGCACGGCAAGCTGCATCGTGCGCGAGGGCGTCGTGCGGGCTTCGAGTCGATAGGGAAGCATCATGGGTAGCGTGTGTTTGTTCGGGTTCTGTTCTTCAGGGTCCGCATTCGCGTGCGTGGTTATCGTCCTGGCTGGTGGCGATGTGTGCCGGCTCGCGGCTGGCCGCGCTTCGCATCACGCATGCGCCGGCTGGTCCGCCGCGGGCGCTGCACCCTCGCGGTCGCCGAACAGCCCCGCCATCCAGCGGCCGATTTCCTCGGCGTTGGTCGCACCGGTCGCGCGCACCGGCGAGAGCCGGCCGCCCGCGAGCACCGCGATGCGGTCGCAGATATCGAATAGCTCTTCCAGCTCCTCCGAGATCACCAGAATCGCGACGCCGCTCGCCGACAGATCGAGCAGTTGCTGACGGATGAACGCGGACGCGCCGACATCGACACCCCACGTCGGCTGCGCGACCACCAGCACCTTCGGCGCCTGCAGGATTTCCCGGCCCATGATGTATTTCTGCAGATTGCCGCCCGACAGACTTTGCGCGAGCGCGTCGGGGCCGCCGCAGCGCACGTCGAACGCGTCGATGCAGCGCTTCGCGAACGCGCGCATCGCGCCCGCCCTGATCCAGCCCGACTTGACCATGCTCTGCCGATGCGCGGTCAAAAGCGCATTGTCCGCGAGGCTCATCGCCGGCACCGCACCGCGGCCGAGCCGCTCCTCGGGCACGAAGCCGAAGCCGAGCGCGCGCCGCCCGCCCGCGCCGAGGCGCGTGGCCGGTTTGCCGCAGATCGCGATCGCGTCGGCCGCAAGGCTGCGTTTTTCAGCACGCTTTTCCCCGGACAACGCCGCGAGCAGTTCCGCCTGCCCGTTGCCCGACACGCCGGCAATGCCGAAGATCTCGCCCGCATGCACGCTGAACGACACGTCGCGCAACGACGTGCCAAACGGATCGTCGCTCGCGACCGACAACTGCCTGACGTCGAGCAGCACCGCGCCCGGCTTGTGCTCGCGGCGGGTGTAGTCCGGCAGCGAATGGCCGACCATCAACTGCGCGAGCGATGCGTGCGTCTCGTTCTTCGGCTTCACATGACCGGTCACGCGGCCGCCGCGCATCACGGTCGCGGTGTCGCACAGTTCCTGGATTTCGTCGAGCTTGTGGCTGATGTAGAGGATGCTGCAGCCTTCGGCGGCGAGCCGGCGCAGCGTCGTGAAGAGCTTGCGGACCGCCTGCGGCGTCAGCACCGAAGTCGGCTCGTCCATGATCAGCAGACGCGGATTCTGCAGCAGGCAGCGCACGATTTCGACGCGCTGCCGCTCGCCCACCGTCAGGCTGTGCACGTGCCGCTGCGGGTCGATATCGAGGCCGTAGTCGGCCGACACCTCGCGAATGCGTTTCGCCAGCGTCTTCAGATCGAACGGTTCGTCGAGCGCGAGCGCGATGTTTTCGCCGACCGTCAGCGTCTCGAACAGCGAGAAGTGCTGGAACACCATGCCGACGCCGAGCTTGCGCGCGGCCGCCGGATTCGCGATGTCGACCGTCTCGCCTTCCCAACGGATCTCGCCGGCGTCGGGTCGCACCGCACCGTAGATGATCTTCATCAGCGTGCTCTTGCCCGCGCCGTTCTCGCCGAGCACCGCGTGAATTTCGCCGGGTGCCACGACGAGCGTGACGTCGTCGTTGGCGCGCACGGCCGGGTACTGCTTCGTGATGCCCGTGAGCGCGAGCCGGGGGACTGCCCCGCCGGTGAATTGCGCGCCGTCGCTATGTGAAGTGTCGCTCATGAGATTCCGTAGTGCGTTCTTGACGCCTGCCGCCTGATTACCGCCGGGTTGCCATGTCTGTCCACCGTGGCGGCGGATGATCCGTCACCACAATCGAATGACAATACCGAATTCGACTCACTCAGTCGAGTTGACAAAATTCCCGCAAACCCCCGCCGCTGCAAGCTCTGCGGGTTTTTTTCTCTTGACTCTGTTTTTCGTCCATATTAAAACGCATATACCCCTACGCCCGATCGATCAGCCCGCCCATATATTCAGGAGAGTCCATGAGCCAGCAACGCGAGGCGATCGACACGTACCTGCTACGCGTGTTGCACACGCTACTGATGGAGCGTAGCGTCACGCGCGCCGCCGTCAAACTGAACCAGTCCCAACCCGCGATCAGCGCGGCGCTGCGCCGTCTGCGCGACATCACGGGCGACCCGCTGCTCGTGCGCGGCAAGTCCGGCATGGTGCCGACCGAGTACGGTCTGCGCCTGCTCGAACCGGTGCAGAACGCGCTGCGCGAAATCGAACGCATCAAGTTCCAGCAGCACAACTTCGATCCGGCCACGTCGATCCGCTGCTACCGGATCGGCTGTCCCGACTACCTCAACGTACTGTTCGTGCCGACCGTCGTCGAACGTTTCCGCCAGGCTGCGCCGAACGCGACGCTCGAATTCCATTCGCTCGGCCCCGCATTCGACTACGAACTCGCGCTCGAGGACGGCAAGCTCGACATCGTGGTCGGCAACTGGCCCGAGCCGCCCGAGCAGTTGCATCTGTCGAACCTGTTCGTCGATCAGATCGTCTGCCTGATGAGCAGCACGCATCCGTTCGCCAAGCGCGGCGGGCTCACGCTCGACCAGTACCTGAACGCCCCGCATCTCGCCCCGACACCATACTCGGTCGGCCAGCGCGGCGCGATCGACGTGCATCTCGCGCGCGAGCGGCTCAAGCGCCACGTGGTCGTCACGCTGCCCTACTTCAATCTCGCGCCGTACGTGCTGATCAAATCCGATCTGATCTTCACGACGACGCGCCTTTTTGCCGACTACTACGCGAAGTTCCTGCCGCTGACCGTGGTGCCCGCGCCGCTCGACTTCCCGCCCATGCAGTACTACCAGTTGTGGCACGAGCGCGTGCATTACTCCGACGAAGTGCGCTGGCTGCGCGGTCTGGTCGCCGAGGCGACCCGGACGTTGATCGACAAGCCCTGAGGCGACATGCGGCGCTGATCGCACTGGCGGCGCCGCTGCCGCCCCCTTCCGCTCAAGCCGCCGCCTCGTAAAGCTGCCGGGCAAGCCGGTTATGCCGCTCGATCACCGGCCCGAGTTCGAGCGTCGCCAGCTGCCCATTCTTCACCACCACCTTGCCGTCGATCACGCTATAGCTGACCTGCGAGGGTGCGCAGAATACCAGAGCGGCCACCGGATCGTGCAACGCGCCGGCAAAGTTCGGTTGACGCAGATCGAACGCGACAAAATCCGCGGCCATGCCGGGCGCGAGCGCACCGATGTCGTCGCGATTGAGCACGCGCGCGCCGCCCAGGGTCGCGATTTCGAGCGCCTCGCGCGCGGTCATCGCGTCGGGGCCAAAACCAACGCGCTGCAACAACAGCGCCTGGCGCACTTCGGCCACCATCTGCGCACCGTCGTTCGACGCCGAACCGTCGACGCCGAGCCCAACCGGCACGCCCGCGAGCCGCATGCGCCGGACCGGCGCGATGCCCGAGGCGAGCCGCATGTTCGAGCACGGACAGTGCGCGACGCCGGTGCCGGTGCGCGCGAACAGCGCGATGCCCGCATCGTCGAGTTGCACGCAGTGGGCATGCCAAACATCGCGGCCAATCCAGCCGAGATCGTGCGCATACTCGGCCGGCGTCATGCCGAACTTCTCGCGGCTGTACTCGACGTCGTTGACGTTCTCCGCCAGATGCGTGTGCAGCGACACGCCGTACTGGCGCGCGAGCACCGCCGATTCGCGCATCAGGTCGCGGCTCACCGAAAACGGCGAGCACGGCGCCACCACGACGCGCAGCATCGCGTAGCGGCCCTCGTCGTGATACGTCTCGATCAGACGCTGTGTGTCCTTCAGGATGTCCGCTTCGCGCTCGACCACCGAATCGGGCGGCAGGCCGCCGTCTTTGCGTCCCACACTCATGCTGCCGCGCGCCGCATGAAAGCGCATGCCGATCCGGCGCGCGGCCGCGATGCTGTCGTCGAGACGGCTGCCGTTCGGATAGATATACAGATGGTCGCTCGACGTCGTGCAGCCGGACAGCAGCAGTTCGGCCATCGCGGTCAGCGTCGACACTTCGATCATGTCGGGCGTGAGATTCGCCCACACCTTGTACAGATTCGTGAGCCAGCCGAACAGCTCGGCGTTCTGTGCGGCGGGAATCGCGCGCGTGAGGCTCTGGTACATGTGGTGATGCGTGTTGACGAGGCCCGGAATCACGAGGTGGCCGCGCAGGTCGAGCACTTCGTCGGCCGTGGGCGGCAACTGATCCGTCGGGGCGACCGCGACGATCCGGTTGTTCTCGATATACAGGCCGGCGTCGCGCAGTTCGCGCCGCTCGCCATCCATCGTGACCAGCACGTCCGCATGCTTCACGAGCATCGTTTTGCCGGGTTGTTTCACTGCTTCATTCATCGTCATTCGTCTCTGCGCCCGCACAGCGCTTACCTTCGGTGGCCAAAATCCCGCTGACAACACGCGCGGATGCGATACCCAACTTCACACCGCCAATATAGTGGCGCTTTTTTGGCGCCGGTACGATCGGCCGATGAACCGGCGCGGCTTTCGACTGGCTGTCCATCATGCGCGAACCATTATCTTTCCTATCGCTCGCGCGCTGAACGGGGCATCCTTTTTACAATGGCTGCCACGGCGCTCGCTTCAATTCGCCGACGGGTATGTAGCCACTGACGTGGAGCCTCGATCCGCCGCAATGTAATGGATCGGGCCGCCGCCGACACCTCGCATTCACACAAGGACAATTGCGAATGGGCAAGCTCACTACCCACGTGCTCGACACTGCGAACGGCCGCCCCGGCGCAGGCATCAAGGTCGAACTGTTCGCGCTCGCGGGCGACACGCGCCGCGCGCTCAAAACCACCCACACCAATCACGACGGCCGCTGCGACGAACCGCTGCTCGAAGGCGACGCGCTCGTCGCGGGGGAGTACGAGCTCGTGTTCGGCGCGGGCGACTACTTCGCCTCGCTCGGCACGAAGGTGCCGGAACCGCGCTTCGTCGATCGCGTCGTGCTGCGCTTCGGCGTCGCCGATGCCAACGCGCACTATCACGTGCCGCTGCTGGTGTCGCCGTTTTCGTACAGCACGTATCGAGGCAGCTAGGCCGCCCGGATGCGAGCCGCGCCCGAACGGGCCCGAGCGCCCCGCGATACCCATAACAACCCGCGCGCTGCGTCTTTTGCGCCGCAGCCGGCGCGATGAGCGATGACGTCTACCGTCTTCGCGCGCACAACGAATCAGAAGTGGAGGAGTTTCATGGAAGGCTTTATCACCGACTGGTTGAACCTCGCGATTCGCTGGTTCCACGTCGTCGCCGCGATTGCATGGATCGGCGAATCGTTCTATTTCGTCGCGCTCGACAACAGCCTGAAACCGCCGGCCGATCCGAACCAGCGCCGCCGCGGCGTGTTCGGCGAGCTCTGGCACGTGCACGGCGGCGGATTCTACAACATGCAGAAATACACGGTCGCGCCGCCCGAAATGCCGGAAGACCTGCACTGGTCGAAGTGGCCGTCGTACACGACGTGGCTGTCGGGCTTCGGTCTCTTCACCGTGCTCTATCTGTTCTCGCCGAGCACCTATCTGATCGACAGGAACGTGCTCGACATGGGGCCGGTGGTCGCCGTCGCATCGGCGATCGGTTTTCTCGCGGCCGGCTGGATCGTCTACGACTCTCTGTGCCGGATTCTCGGCACGCGCGACAAGCTGCTCGGCCTGTGCGTCGGCATTTACGTGCTGATCGCGGCGTATCTCGCCTGCCATATCTTCGCGGGCCGCGCGGCGTATCTGATCGTGGGTGCGATGCTCGCGACGATCATGTCGGCCAATGTGTTCTTCGTGATCATTCCGGGCCAGCGCAAGATGGTCGACGCGATGCTCAAGGGCGACACGCCGAACCCGATCTATGGCAAGCGCGGCAAGCAGCGCTCGGTACACAACACGTATTTCACGCTGCCGGTCGTGTTCGCGATGCTGTCGAACCACTACGCGATGACCTACACGCATCCGTACAACTGGGCGGTGCTCGTCGTCATCATGCTGGCCGGCGCGCTGATCCGTCAGTTCTTCGTGATGCGTCATCGCGGCCAGGTGCTGTGGTATCTGCCGCTCGCCGGCGTTGCGCTGATGTCCACCGCGCTCGTGTGGACGATGCCGCGACCGGTGGTGCCGCAAGCGCAAGCCGCCAACGCGCCAGCGCTGAAGATCGCCGACATCGCGCCGGTGCTGCAGCAGCGCTGCGTGGCCTGCCACTCCGCGCATCCGACGATGATGGGCAGCGCGCCCGCCGGCGTGCTGATGGATACGCCTGACGAAATCTCCCAGAATGCGCAGCGCATTTATCAGCAGGCGGTCACGCTGAAGGCGATGCCGCTCGGCAACGTCACGCATATGACCGACGACGAGCGGATGAAGATCGCCGCATGGTTCGAAGGCGGCGCGGCGAAGTAAGGATCGCCATCCGGATGACGGATCCGGCGCCGAGGTAGAGGCTGGAATGTGAAGCGGGCTTGTCGCGTGAGCGGCAAGCCCGTTGTTGTTTCGGGATGGCGACGCGCGCCGTCGATGGGATTGACACATCAATTTGTAGCCCTTCGGCCACATGAATCGGCAAAAACAAGAAAAATGTAGCCCTTGAGGCACAAAAATAAATTATCTTTTTGTACCTCTTGGGCTACAATTAATTGCAGATACGCCGAATTTGACGCCCTGAGGCTACAAATGACCAACCTCGCCGATGTTTCGGACATGCTCAAAGCCGTCAGACGCGACAGCAAACTATCGCAGGAAGAACTGGCGCGCCGCGCGGGCGTTGCCCGCACTACCGTCGCACGGATGGAGACGCTCGCCAAAAACGATATGAGCGTGTCCGTGCTCGTGCGCCTGCTCGAAGCCGCCGGATACGACCTCAAGTTCGTCGCGCACGGGCATGGCCGCACGCTTGAAGACATCCTCGCTGAACAGCGCAGCCCGGACGCGCAGCCATGAAGCTCGACGTTCAGGTACTCGGCAAAAACGTTGCCACGCTGTTTCGCGAGCGCGATGACTATGTCCTCAAATACAACCGCGACGCCAGCGCGGGCGACTTCGTCAGTCTGACGATGCCGGTGCGCGAAGAGGCCTGGCGCTGGCCGCGCGATCTGCATCCGTTTTTCCGGCAGAACCTGCCGGAGGGCTATCTGCTGAATCTGATCCGTGAGCAATTCGGGCCGTTGCTCGACGGAACCGATCTCTCATTGCTCGCCGTAGTGGGCTCGATGGGGATTGGCCGGGTCACCGTCACGCCCGAGGGTGTAGCGCCGGGCACCGAACTCCAGGCGCTCGACGTCCAGGACATCCTGCACGGCGACAACTCCGCCGAACATTTCGCGCAACTCGTACGTGAATACGCGCGAGCGGCCATTTCGGGCGTCGTGCCGAAATTCATCGCGCCGGAGGCGCAACCGTCTGCCGCGTCAACGCCGGTGCAGCTCGGTAAGCCGACGATTCGAACGAGCCGTCACATCGTCAAAGGTTCGGACGACAACACGCCGTTTCTCGGTTTCAACGAGTTCTATTCGATGCGCGTACTGGAACGGCTCGGGGTCGTGCCCGTCGCGCGCACGCAGATGTCGGACGATGGCCGTGCATTGATCGTCGAGCGCTTCGATGTCGACGCGCAAGGACTGCCGGCGTACGGCGTGGAAGACCTGTGCGGCCTGCTCGGTTTGCCGCCGCACGAAAAATACAATTCGACCAGCGAGAAAATGCTCAACGCGGCCAGAGCGTACCTGCTCGATCGCGACACGATGCGGATGCAACTCCAGCAGCTAGGCTGGCATCTGCTGACGAACTACGTCGTGCGCAATGCGGACTGCCACACCAAGAACGTCGCACTGTTCTATACGTCGGTCGACGATGTCGCGTTCACGCCCGTCTACGATGTCGTGACGACGCAGGCTTATCCGCGCTTCGCAGCCAATCCGCCCGGTTTGCCCATTGACGGCCGGAAAACGTGGGCCGCCGGTAAAACGCTGGAACGATTTTTCAACACACGTATGGGCATCGCCCCGCGGCAATATGCGCAGATGGTCGAAGCGCTGTGCGATTCGGCGGTCGAGGTCGGGCACCAGTTGATCGAAGCAGCGCGCAACGAGCCGCAGTGGCGCACGGTCGCCAAGCAGATGCTGCACGCGTGGGACGACGGCATGACGTCGCTGCGTTCGCCAAAGAAAAGCCTGCAATTCAGGGGCCTCAAGCCGGCGATCGAAGCAGCGGGATTTTCCGCGCCTGAGCCGCCCGACCGGTCAAGAGAGGTCATCGGGCATTCGCCGCTGCTGGGCAGGCGAAATTGATCGCGCATCAAACTGCCACCGCGCTCAACGCATCTTCCGTGAGCCACAGCGATTCGGCCAGATCCTGCTCGTTCAGATTGAGCCCCTCCCCGCCACGATCGACGACGACAAAGTCACTCACCTCTCCCAACGCGATCAGCGGATGGTGCCACACGCCCTTGGCGTAGTTGACGCCCTGCCAGCCGCTCGTGACGAACGCGCGGATCTGCGTCGCGTCGAGCTCGCCCGCGGGCGCGACGACGACCAGATACGGCTTGTCGTTCAGCGGTACAAACGCCTGGCTGCCGAGCGGATGACGCTCGAGCATCTTCACTTCGAACGGCAGCGTGCGCGGCTGGCCACGAAACAGATTGACGAGCGTGCGGCCGTGCTCGTCGGTCACGTCGACTTTCGCGAGGTCGTGATAGCGGATCGTCGTGCCGAGATTGATCGGAATCGGCTGCGCGCCTTCGAGTTCGATCACGTCGCCGAAGGCGGCGAACGCTTCCTTCGTCAGCGGTTCGATCGCGAGCGTTTTCATTCGAGCGTACCCCACAGACGCAAACGCGACACGCCGCCGTCCGGATAGATGTTGAAGCGCACATGCGTGACGGGTCCGAGCGCCGCGATCTCGCTTTCGAAGAAATGCTGCTTGTCCATCTGCAGTTTCTGCTCGCCGAGCAGCACCGGCCAGAACATCGCCTGCGTGACGAGCGAGCTGTCGGTCCCACCCTTCACGTACGCGGCCTGGATCGAACAGCGATCCGGATAGTTGCCCTTGAAGTGCGCGGTGTCGACTTCGATCTTACGGATCACGCCCGGCTGCGCGAGCGCGATGATCGCCCAGTCGTTACCCGGCTCGCGACGACGGCGCGTTTCCCAGCCGTCGCCCATGTTCACGCCGCGACCCGGCATCAGCAGCGTCGAGGCTGCGCCGAAGTGCTGATTGTTCGCGCCGACCAGATACGCGCCGTTTTCCATCGCGGCGAGATCGAACTGCTCGGTGCGGCTCGCGCCGGCCCAGTCCACCTGCGGCTGACCGTACACACGCAGACGCGCGATGCCGCCGTCGGGATAGATGTTCACGCGCAGATGCGTGTACGCGCTCGCGTCGCCGACTTCGAGGTAGTGGTGGCTATTGCCCTGCAACGTGGTCGACGGCACGATCTCGCTCCATTGCGTCGACAGGTTCGGCTCGCCATCCACGATGCGCGCCGCTTCCACCGACGCCGCCGGCGGGAAGTTGCCGGTGAAATGGCTCGTGTCGAGATCGAGCCCCTTGATCACGCCCGGCCGCGCGAGCTTGACGATGCACCAGTCGTAGCCGGTGGTGCGCTTGCGGCGCGTTTCCCAGCCGTCCATCCACTTGCCGTTGTTGTCGTACTTGCCCGGAATGAAGACGGCCGGTTCCGGATTCAGCATGCGGTCCTTCGGCGCGAAGAATTCGTCGCTGGCCTCGAGCGCCTGCGCGCCCAGACGCGGGTCGGCCAGATTCACGTAACGGCGTGTGAACTCCGGTGCGTTGGGGTCGAGAATCGGAAGTGCCATCTTTGTCGTCCTTGAAATCGATTGGTGCGGGAATACGTTGCGGCTCGCTGCCTGACACTGTGCGCGTCACGCGCCGATCAGGTCGTCGAGCCGCAAACGTGCAATGCGATAGATCTGATCGAGGCTCGCGCGCATTTCGTCGGTGCGGCTATTGTTCACGCGCGCTTCGAAGTTCGCGATGATGCCGTGGCGGTCGTAGCCGCGCACCGCGAGAATGAATGGAAAGCCGAACTTCTCGCGATACACGCGGTTCAACTGATGCAGCTTGTCGAACTCTTCCTGGGTGCATTGCGCGAGGCCCGCGCCGCTTTGCTCGCGCGTCGATTCGGCGGTCAGCTCGCCACGCACGGCGGCCTTGCCGGCCAGCTCCGGGTGCGCGTTGATCAGCGCGAGCTGCTTGTCCTCACCCGACGTTTCGACGATCTGCGACATCCTGCGATGCAGTTCGTCGATGCTCGCGAACGGTCGCTCCTGTGCCGCGACTTCGGCGACCCACGGCGAGTGCTCGAAGATGCCCGACAGCGCCGCGACGAACGCGTCGGTCGAGATGCTGTTGAGTTGGTCCAGGGTGTATTGCATCGCCTTCATACCGCAGCCTCGCGGCTGTCTTGCTGATAAGGATGAGTTTCGTGCCAATGCCGCGCGATATCGACGCGCCGCGCCACCCACACGCGATCGTGCTGTTCGATGTGATCGAGAAAGCGCTGCAGCGCGCGAAAACGCCCCGGCCGCCCAAGCAGCCGGCAGTGCATGCCGATCGACAGCATCTTCGGCACTTCGTCGCCTTCTTCGTACAGCACGTCGAACGCATCGCGCAGGTAGGTGAAGAAGTGGTCCGCGGTATTGAAGCCTTGCGGAGTGGCGAAGCGCATGTCGTTGGTGTCGAGCGTGTACGGCACGATCAGTTGCGGCACGCTCTTGCCGCCCGATACTTCAACGTCCATCCAGAACGGCAGATCGTCGCCGTAGTAATCGGAGTCGTACAGGAAGCCGCCGTATTCGGCGACCAGCCGATGCGTGTTGGGGCTGTCGCGGCCCGTGTACCAGCCGAGCGGCCGCACGCCGGTCACGCGCTCGATCGCCTCCATGCCGAGGCGCATGTGCTCCGCCTCTTTCTCCGGCGACATGTCCTGATAGTGAATCCAGCGGTAACCGTGGCACGCGATCTCATGCCCGAGCTCGACGAACGCCTGCGCAACTTCCGGATGCCGCTCGATCGCCATGCCGACGCCGAACACCGTCAACGGCAGGCCGCGCTTTTCGAATTCGCGCAGGATGCGCCACACGCCCGCGCGCGAGCCGTATTCGTAGATCGACTCCATGCTCATGTGCCGCGCCGGATACGCCGCCGCGCCCACGATCTCCGACAGAAACTGCTCGGAAGCGGGATCGCCATGCAGCACGCAATTTTCGCCGCCCTCTTCGTAGTTGAGGACGAATTGCACCGCGACACGCGCTCGCCCCGGCCAGTTCGCCTGCACCGGGTGGCGGCCGTAGCCGATCAGATCGCGTGGGTAGTTCGGGTCGAGTGGCATGGTTTGACGGATGCGTAGTGACGGGACCAGGAATTCGCGTGTAGCTCGGGCTCGAAACCCCTTGGCAGCCGCGGCGGGATTGGCTCGTGCAAGCGCTCGAATGGAGGCTTCAGCGGCGGCCGAAGCCGCCGCACCGAGTTGAGCCAGTGTAGCGAAAACACCCCGGTGCGCCCATACAGCCGGGCAGATAGTGCGTGTTACAGCGAGTGTATGTGCGAGTCCGCAGGCTCGGCGTTTACCCGCAGCGCGCCGGGGCTGAACGACTCGAGCGCGCCGTCGTAGCGCTTCGCGAGCGGTCGCGCGTAGTCGCCGCGCTTGGCCGTCGCGAGACGCAGCGCCACCAGCGCCTCGGTCCATTTGACGGCCGCCGTCACGCCTTCGATCACCGGCGCGCCGAGCGCGTCCTCGATCTCCGCGCACAGTTCGGCCATGCCCGCGCAACCGAGCACGATCGCATCCGAGCCGTCCTCGGCAAGCGCGCGCCTGCATTCGTCGAGGATGATGCGGCGCGCCGCCGAGCCTGGCTTGTCGAGATCGAGCACGGCGACGTCGGTCGCACGCACGTTGCGGCAGAAGCGTTTCATGCCGTAGCGCTCGGCCAGATGCCAGGCCATGCCGCAGGTGCGCGCGAGCGTCGTCACGACCGAGAAGCCCGGCGCGAGCACGCTCGCCGCATGCATCGCCGCCTCGGCGATGCCGATCACGGGGCCGCGCGCGAGCTCGCGGGCCGCATAGAGACCGGGGTCGCCAAAGCACGCGATCACGTAGCCGTCGCAGCCTTCGCGCTCGCCCGCCGAGACTTCGGCGAGCAGACCGGGCGTGGCGAGCGCTTCGTCGTAATAGCCTTCGATCGACGGCGGGCCCATCGTCGGATTGACAGCGATCACTTCGGTGCCGGGCGCGGCGACTTCGCGCGCGCAGCGTCCCATCGCCTCGGTCATGCGGCGCGTCGTGTTCGGGTTGATCAGTTTGATACGCATGGCGACTCCTGTTCGACTCGTTTTTGCAGCGGCGAATGCTTATGAAACTCAGCGTGCGATCAGCCGGTAAAACAACGCGCCAAGTCCCGCGCCGATGAACCACGAGAAATTCGCGAGGCCGTCGAGTCCCGGCACCATCACGCAGATCACCGCGATCACTGCGGCCGGCAACAATGCGGCCACCGCGCGATAGTTGACGCCGTTGCGATACCAGTACGAGCCGCTCGGCGCGACCGTGTACAGATCGTCGAGTACGATCCTCTGACGCTTCACGAGATAGAAGTCGACGATCAGTACACCGTACAAAGGTCCGATGAAGCTGCCGAGCACGTCCAGCGTGTAGTGGATCACGGCCGGATTGTTGAACAGGTTCCACGGCGTGATGAACACCGACGCGACCGCCGCGAGCATGCCGCCAGCGCGCCAGCTAATGAGGCGCGGTGCGACGTTCGAGAAGTCGAAGGCCGGCGACACGAAGTTCGCGACGATGTTGATGCCGATCGTCGCGATCGTGAAGGTCAGCGCGCCGAGAATCACCGCCATCGGATAATCGATGCGCCCCACTGTTTCGACCGGATCCGTGATCAGTTCGCCGAACACCGGCAGCGTGGCCGCGGTCGTGATCACCGTGACGAGCGAGAACGCGAGGAAGTTGACCGGCAAACCCCAGAAATTGCCTTGTTTGACGCTGCGAAAGCTCTTGCCATAGCGCGAGAAGTCACCGAAATTGAGCATCGGCCCGGAGAAGTACGACACCACCAGCGAGATCGCCGTGATCATCACCGGCACCACCTCCATGCCGTGATATTTGACGCCGCCAAGGTTGATGCCGATGTTGCGCCAACCCGCGCGATACACCATGTAGCCGGCGAGAATGAACATCACGACGTAGACGGCCGGCCCGGCGAAGTCGATGAACTTCTTGATGGTCTCCATGCCGTGCCAGAACACCAGCGCCTGCAGTACCCACAGCAGCATGAAGCCGGCCCAGCCAAGGGTGGACAGACCGAACAGGCCATGCCGATGCACGTCCGCATAGGGCAACAATTGCGGCACGAACTTCAGCACGACGATCACGAGTGCGCTCGACGCGAGATAGGTCTGGATGCCGTACCACGCGACCGCGATCAGGCCGCGGATCACCGCGGGAACATTTGCGCCCAGCACGCCGAAGGTCGCGCGGCACGCGACCGGATAAGGCACGCCGTTCAGCTGGCTCGGCTTCGCGATCAGGTTGCACAGCACGTTCACGAGCGTGATGCCGACGAGCAGCGACACCAGCACCTGCCAGCTCGTCAGGCCGAGCGCGAAGAGACTCCCAGCGAACACGTAGCCGCCGACGCTATGCACGTCCGACATCCAGAACGCGAAGATGTTGTACGCGGTCCAGTTCTGCGCACGCAGCGGCGCGAGGTCCTCGTTGTAGAGCCGCTTGCTGTAGCCGGCCGGCATCGATGGATCGGCTTGCGCCGTGTCGTCCGGGTAGTTCGAGATGGGGTGACTGCCTTGCGCTGCACTGAACTGAGCCATGATTCCTCCTTTGGATAGGGACCGTCAAAAGAGCATCGACGGACATTGCATCGGCCATGCCAGTTGCTCGTTTCTCGCCCTGCGTGGGTCGAAGAAATCGGCGCCGTGGTCGTCGGCCGTGCCGCGCGTGTCTCCGTACTGATGTACTTGTGGTTATCGCATCGCCGGCCGTCGCGGATTCCCGGCGATACGTCGCTACCCGGAGTCCGTCGTCTCGCGACGGACGTGCGTGTTCAGGCCGGCGGCGCTCGCGCGAGGCCGCCCGGCCGTGCATCGATCGGTTCAGTTCAATTCAGTGCGGCGCGCACCACGAACGGGCGCTCTCCTGCTGCTTGCCTCAGCCTGGAGTGGAGTGGCTTCGGCTGTCTACGTGGAGGTTTCTTTCGACGCAAGCGCGCCGAATACTTCGTGCAGATCCGCTGCCCCGCGCGCGGGGCGCTCCAGCATCTTCAACTCGACGCTTTGCAGATGGCGCGACATCAGCGCCGCCGCCTGCTTCGCATCGCCGGCGTCGAGCGCGGCGAGAATCGCTTCGTGGTCCTCGAACGAGCACGGGCTGCGTCCGAGTGATTCGTACAGCGCGGAAATCAGCGTGGAGCGCGCGACCAGCCCGTTCAGACAATCGCACAACACTGTGTTGCCGGTCAGGTTCGCGAGCTCCGTATGAAACCCGCCCGACAAGCGGATCCACGCTGGGAAATCCCGCGTTTCGAACGCCTTGCGTTCCCGGCCGATCATGCTGCCGATATTCTTCAAACGCCGCATGCCGTGTCCGCTACAGATCTTTTCGACGACGGCCAGCTCGATGATGCGGCGCATTTCGAACACCTCGTGCACCTCCTGCAACGACGGACTCGCGACGAACGCACCGCGATTCGGCTCGAGATCGACGAGGCGCTCACCCGCCAGCTGCGACAGCGCCTGGCGGATCGGCCCGCGCTTGACGCCGAATACTTCGCATAACTGAGCTTCAGTGAGCTTTGCGCCGGGCGCCAACCGGTGCTCGAGGATCGCCGCGCGGATGCGCTCGGCGATTGCATCGGGCTTCGAACTGTTCGCGACGGATTCGGTGTCGGACATGATATGCGTCTCGGTATGTTGGTCATCTTAGGATGGACACAAATATTGTCAACAATTTTTGTGTCGATTTTCGACAGTTTTTGCGCTGCGTTGCGTCAGCGAAAGTCTGTGGGCCAAGCCGCGCGGCTGTCTGGCGGGAATCTTACCCCTGTTTGGACGATGCCACGCCGATTGGCGGCGGCCATGTTTTGTCAACAAAAACTGAAAACATTGGCGAAGGGTGTGGGAGGTGGTGAGCTTTGGAACTTTGGCCGTTAGTTGCGTTACTAGCACAAAAAGAAAGCGGGCTATGCGCCCGCCTCTGCCCCGCCCGCACACGCTTCAGCCAAGACTCGGATAGCCCGACGCGGTCAGCCTGAACCCGTGCGCATTGGCGACCAGATGCGCGTTAGCGCCGACCGGCAGCGTCAGCATATTGTGAATGTGCCCGCACTGCAGTCCCGTCACGACCGGAATGCCGATCTGTGAGCGCACCTGCTCGATCATCGCGTACAGGTCGTAGCCGTTGTCGTACTCGTAGGGCTTGCCGCCCGTGAAATCACCGAGCACGAGCGCCTGCTGCTGCGCGAGGATGCCGGCCAGATGCAGCTGATAGATCATCCGCTCGATGCGGTACGGCTGCTCGTTGACGTCCTCGACGAACAGGATGCCGCCCTGCACCGACGGCATGAACGGCGTGCCGACCAGCGACGCCACCACCGCCAGATTGCCGCCCCAAAGCATGCCCGAGACGTCGACGCTCTGCGCTTGCGGCGAGTTACTCGCGATGGTGATGGTCGGTTGGGTCAACGCCGACCAGAAATGCTGCATCGTGAATTCGCTAAGCTCCTCGGCGCCGAAATCGCTCATCAGCATCGGGCCGCTGAAGGTCTTCACGCCGGCGCGCGCGAGCAGCGCCAACTGGATCGCGGTGAAGTCGCTGTGACCGACCAGCGCGATCGGCTGATCGGCCAGCCGCCGCTGCAGCCCTTCGTAGTCGAGACCGTGCAGGATCCGCATCGCGCCATAGCCGCCGCGCACGGTCAGCACGACATCGGGCAGTTTGCGCGACGGATCGGCGAGCCGGTTCAGATCGGCCGCGCGCTCGCCGTCGGTGCCGGCGAAGCGCTGATAGCGGCGCTTCGCGGCCTCCTCGCCGTCGACACGATGCCCCTGCGCACGCAGCCGATGCACCGCGCGATGCAACACCTCCGGATCATGCGGATAGCCGGATGGCGCAATCAGTTCGAAGGTGCGATGAGCGGTCATGGCGAGACTCGATGAACGTTGTTGTTTTAGAGGCGCGTGGTTGGGGCCGGTTCGTTGCCTTCAGCCGCCTCGCCGCGCGCTGCCGCGCGCGCTTCGCGACTCGCGAGACGTCGCTCGGCGAAAAACGATCTGAGCGCCGCACTGCATTCGGCTTCGAGGACGCCGCCGCTGACCGTCGTGTGATGGTTCAGTTGAGGATTCGCGAACGCATCGACGACGCTGCCGCACGCGCCGGTTTTCGGATCGCGCGCGCCGAACACGACACGCGAGATGCGCGCGTGCATGATCGCACCGGCGCACATCAGGCAAGGCTCGAGCGTCACATAGAGCTCGCAGCCCGGCAGACGGTAGTTTTCGAGCGACTGCGCGGCGGCGCGCAGCGCGACCATTTCGGCATGCGCGGACGGATCGTGCGCGCCGATCGGATGATTGAAGCCCGTGGCGATGACTTCGTCGCCGCGCACGAGCACTGCGCCGACCGGCACTTCGCCGGCTGCGCGCCCTTCTTCGGCGGCGGCCTGGGCGAGCGCCATGAAGCGCAGGTCGCGTTCGGAGACGACGGGAAGTTCGGGATTTTCGGCAGGTGCGACGGCAGCTGCCGTGGTGTGATCCACCGAGGGCGAGGAAACCGCGCCGACGCTAGCACCAACGGCTTTCTCGCCGTCCTCGGCCTGCGCCGGAGAGCCAACCGCGGCGGCACACACGATCGGCTCGCTCATTGCGAACCCGCACCGGCCGCATCGATATTGCCGACGCGCTCGGACAGACGTTCGGCGATCCGGCGGCAATATTCGCGCGGCAGGACCAGCGGGCCGCCGCGCAGCGATTCGAGCGCCATATCGAGCGCAAGCATGCGCGCCTGGAGACGGCAACGAGTAGCCTGATCGCTCACGGCATTCAGCTCCGTTTGCAGGTCGCGCAACGCGCGAAGCTGCTCGACGGCGGGCGGCACGAAGCCCGCGTTTTTCAGAATCCGGTTGGCGACGCGCACCTCTTCCGGCACCAGCGCGTCGTCGTCCAGGTGCAGCGGCGCACCCACACCCGGCAAGTCGTCGAACTCTCCGCGCGCGGCGGCGGCGGCAATACGCTGTTCGACAAGCGCATCAAGCAATTTCATCTGCAATCCACTACGTTGCGGCCCGAGCATTCTATCAGGGAGCGCACGGGCGTTCAGCGCCCACCGGAGAGCTAAAAACCCGCCGATCTGCCGACTATTCGGCATTTGACGGTGCTTCGGCGTGGACTTAGAGTAAGTCATCGAGTCGCACGACGCGCGCGGCGCTCAAGTAGCGCGGCGCGCCGATGTTTTCCGCTCGTCGAAGTTGATGCCGCAATGTCATTCAAACCGATCGATTACTGCCGTACTTTATCCGACGTGAACCTGCGGCGCTTGCGCTCGCGCACCGCGTTCGCAGCGATGGCCGCGGCGGCGCTGCTTTCCGGCTGCGGCGTCTTTTGCGGTGGCGCGGCGGCAAGTGGCGGCGCCTATGCCGGCGGCTGCGGGACGAGCGTGCGGTTCTAGCCGGCACCTCGCGAAACTGGTGCGAGTTCGACGAGTCCCGCCCCTTCAGCTCTGCCCCACCAACGGCCACCGCGCAAGCACGATATGCCGGGTTCGCCCGAGCAAACTGTGCATCAGCGCAAACTCCCGCACATTCCAGCACGCCGGCTCGGCCGGGCGGCGCTCGATCCACGGCATCCCGTACGCGAGCGTCACGTGCGGGGTAAAACGTGTGTCGGGCTCGATGCCGTCGGCCTGCAACCCCGCTTCGAGCGCATCGTGAAGCGCCTGCAGTCCACGCACACCGTGCTCGCCGACCAGCACCGCCGGTCCTGGCCGCGGCCTTTTCGCGAAGCTCGCGACCGCATCGAATTCGACCGTAAACGGCGCCATGCTGACCGCCGCCGCCGCCCGCTTCGCGGCCTCGACCACATCGGTCGGCAAGCCGCCCGCGAAATTCCCAAGATGCCTGAGCGTCACGTGCAGGCGGCTCGCAGCAAGCGGTTTGCTGCGCACGCGGCTGCGCGCGTGTGCGTCCGCGCAAAGCTGCTGCGCGAACTTCGCCATACCGGCCGCGGTGTTGGCGTCGGGATAGACCGCGAAAAAGAGCCCGTCGGTGGGCGGGGGCGGCGCCTCGAGCCCGGGCAACCACAGTTGTTCAGGCATCGCGCCTCGTTCCCTCGCTGATTCTTCCTGCCGATCCGCACACCGCCGCTCAGGCGTCCCATTGGAGCCATGATACTGTATATTCATACAGTATGACATGCCGCGCGCAAAAACAGGGCGCTATAGGCCGGCCGGCTTAAGTGTTCGGATTCTGACGCGAATCCCGGCCGGAACGAGAACGTGATGCGCCGGGATACACTGGCACCTCTGTCCTCGCAACGACGCACGCCCATGAAAGCGACCCGCACCCTTTCGAGCGTCGAAGTGCATACCGGCGGAGAAGCGTTCCGTATCGTCACGAGCGGACTGCCGCGCCTGCCGGGCGACACGATCGTGCAGCGCCGCGCATGGCTGAAGGACAACGCCGACGAGATTCGCCGCGCGTTGATGTTCGAGCCGCGCGGTCACGCCGACATGTACGGTGGCTACCTGACCGAGCCGATCTCGCGCGATGCCGATTTCGGCGTGATCTTCCTGCACAACGAGGGCTATAGCGATCACTGCGGACACGGCGTGATCGCGCTCGCGACGGCCGCCGTCGAGCTCGGCTGGGTCCAGCGCACGAGTCCGCAGACGCGCGTCGGCATCGATGCGCCTTGCGGCTTCATCGAGGCCTTCGTCGACTGGGACGGCGAGCACGCCGGCCGCGTGCGTTTCGTCAACGTGCCGTCGTTCCTGTGGAAGCGCGACGTGAGCGTCGACACACCGTCCTTCGGCAAGGTCACCGGCGACATCGCCTATGGCGGCGCATTCTATTTCTATGTCGACGGCGCGCCGTTCGATCTGGCGATACGCGAATCCGAAGTCGAACGCTTGATCCGCTTCGGCGCCGAAGTGAAGGAAGCCGCGAACCAGGCGTTTGCCGTGCAGCATCCGGACATTCCGGAAATCAATCACATCTACGGAACCATCATCGCCAATGCGCCGCGCCATCCGGGTTCCACGCAGGCGAACTGCTGCGTGTTCGCGGATCGTGAGGTCGATCGTTCGCCGACCGGTTCCGGCACCGCCGGCCGCGTCGCGCAGCTATACCAACGTGGTCAACTCGGCGCGAACGACACGCTCGTCAACGAATCGATCGTCGGCACGATATTCAGGGCACGGGTGCTGCGCGAAACGTCGGTCCACGGAATACCAGCAGTGATTCCCGAGGTGGAAGGCGATGCGTATATCTGCGGGTTCGCACAGTGGATCGTGGATGAGCGGGATCCGTTGGCCTATGGTTTTCTGGTGCGCTGATCGGACTGCATCCGGCGATGTCATTTTCGCCTTGCGCCTCGCGCTGCCCGTAAAAACAAAAGCGCGCCGCCTGCTTTCATTAGCTAAACACCCACCTTACATATGCAACTGACTTGTGACGCGACGCTTTCATCAGGTCTGCGAACGGTTGATCGAATCGTCGGATCGGCTGTCGCGCAGACCCGCGCGCCTTCGGTTAACCGCCGCTGAGTACTTGCGAACTTGCGAGATTCGTTGCATGGTACGCGCTGCACGACACCTAAATTTCATGCACGACCCACCTGGGAGAGTACGCTCGATCGTCAATCCGACTCATGGGATTCAAAGCATCTCAACCGACACAGCCAACGTTCTGATCGAGCAGGCTGTCAATACCATTACCCCTCGCCTGCCGACGTCATCTCCGGATATGAATAGCCCATGAACAACGTGCATACTCTGCAGGCTTCGCCGTCTTCGCATCGCGCAACTGGAACGGCAGCGCTCGCGCTCTCCGCGCTCGGCATCGTGTTCGGCGACCTCGGCACGAGTCCGCTATACGCATTGCAGGCCGCTTTCGGTGGCTCGCTCGGCGTCGCGCCGACTCACGCGAACGTGATCGGCATCGTCTCGCTGTTCCTGTGGTCGCTGCTGTTGATGGTCAGCGGCAAGTACGTGCTGGTCCTGATGCAGGCCGACAATCGCGGCGAAGGCGGACTCCTTGCGCTTCTCGCGCTGCTGGTCGGCGAGCGCACCGGACGCGTGACCCGGCCTGGCGCGTTGCGCTGGGTGTTCATGGCGATGTTCGGCACCGCGATGCTGTATGGCGACGGCGTCATCACGCCCGCCATCTCGGTGCTGAGCGCAATCGAAGGGATCGAAGTGGCGACGCCCGCGTTCGCGCATTACACGGTGCCGATCACCGTGGTGATCCTCGTGGCGCTATTCGCGGTGCAGCCATTGGGCTCCGGACGCGTGGGCGTTGCATTCGGTCCGATTCTCGCGGTCTGGTTCGTCGTCATCTTCGCGCTGGGGCTCGTGTCGCTCGTGGAAACGCCGGCCATCCTCGCCGCCTTCAACCCGCTGAACGCTATCGAGTTCTTCGCGCATAACGGCTTCAAGGGCTTTGTCGCATTGGGCGCAGTCGTGTTGTGCCTGACCGGCGGCGAAGCGCTGTACGCCGACATGGGCCACTTCGGCGCGCGGCCGATCCGTCTCGCGTGGTATGGGCTCGCGTTACCCGCGCTGACCGTCAGCTATCTCGGTCAGGGCGCACTCCTACTGCGCGATGCCAGCGCGGCGGCCCGCCCGTTCTACACGACGGTGCCGTCATGGGGTCTGTATCCGATGGTGGTGCTGGCCACGCTTGCGACCATCGTCGCATCGCAGGCGCTGATTTCCGCGGTGTTCTCATTGACGCGCCAGGCCGCGCAGCTCGGCTTGTCGCCGCGCGTGACGGTCAAGCACACATCGTCGAGCACCGAGGGGCAGATCTATCTGCCGGGGCTGAACTGGGTGCTGATGGTCGCGACCATTGCGGTGGTGCTCGGCTTCCGTACGTCAGATAGTCTCGCGGCCGCTTTCGGTATCGCGGTGTCGACGACGATGCTGATCACGACCATGCTGTTCGCCGCCTTCGCGCGCGTGCGCTGGCACTGGCCGATCTGGCGCGTCGCGCTCGTGGCCGGGATCTTCATGGTGGTGGACGTGGCGTTCGTCGCCGCGAACGCGATGAAGTTTGCCGACGGCGGCTGGCTGCCGCTCACGATCGGCACATTGACCTTCCTTGTGTCGAGCTCGTGGCTGATCGGGCTGCGCGCGCTGAAACGCGCCCGCAGGGACACGCAACTGCCCCTCGACGCATTCGTGTCGAGCATCGCCGTCTCTCCGCCTCACCGCGTGCACGGCACGGGCGTGTTTCTGATGGCCGCCGGAAACTCGGTGCCGACTACCCTGCTGCATCACCTGAAGCACAATCAGGTGCTGCATGAGCAGGTCGTGCTGCTGACCTTGCTGACCGAGGAAATTCCGCGCGTCGATGCAGGCGACCGCTTCACGGTGCAGTGTCTCGACCAGGGCTTCGTACGCGTCGTCGGTCGTTACGGCTACCTGGAAATCCTCGATGTGCCTCAACTTCTCGAACAGGCGCTGCGACACTCGGGATGCACGGCCTATGACCCGATGACGACCACGTTCTACCTCGGGCGCGAATCGCTGTCGGTGCAGACGAAGCGGCGTCCGGGACGATTTGTGCTGCTAAATCTGTTCACGCTGCTGCGCAAGAACGAACTGAACGCGACCGCTCACCTGGGCTTGCCGCCGAATCGTGTCGTCGAGATGGGGGCACGGCTCGATCTGGTCTGAAAATCGCTTATGGCGTGAGCCCTGTCTGCCTGCCTACGCGAAGAGACGCGCATCGTGCGCATCCCACTCGACGAGCGCTTCCATGCCGATCGCGAGACCGCTGTCGTGGCGCGCGCTGGCCGGGATCCGCACGGAGATCTGCTGGTGCCACGGCGTCGCGACCGCGTAGTGCAGCGAATCGCCGAGATAGGTGATGTCGCGCACGGTCACGGGCAGGCCATCCGCGCCGTTCGCGCCCTGCCGCGCACGGATGCGCATCTGCTCGGGGCGCACCATCAGCGTGCCGTCGTCGCCCGCCGCGAGCGCCGGGTTGAGGCCGGCCGCTACCTCCCGGCCGTTCGGGAACACACCGTCCGCGCGGCCAGCGCGGTTCGACGTGACGCGCACCGGCAGGAAATTCGAGTTGCCGATGAAGCCCGCGACAAAGCGCGAAGCGGGGTTCGCGTAGAGTTCCTCACCCGTGCCCACCTGCTCGATGCGGCCTTTGTTGAACACCGCGATGCGATCCGACAGGCGCAACGCCTCTTCCTGATCGTGTGTGACGTAGAGGATCGTCACGCCGGTCTCCTGATGGATGCGGCGCAGCTCCAGCTGGATCTCTTCGCGCAGCTTCTTGTCGAGCGCGGAAAGTGGCTCGTCCATCAGCAGCACCGGCGGATCGTAGGCGAGCGCGCGCGCAATCGCGACGCGCTGTTGCTGACCGCCCGACAGTTGCGCGGGCATCCGCTCCCGGCATTCGGACAGATGCACGAGCTTCAGCATCTGCTCGACCTTCGCCTTGATCCGCGCCTCGGGCGCGCGCCGCACCCGCAGCGGAAACGCGACGTTCTCGCCGACGCTGAGATGCGGAAACAGCGTGTAACGCTGAAACACCATGCCGATGTTGCGTTTGTTCGGCGCCACCGCGGTGAGCGGCTTGCCGTCGAGCAGCACGCGTCCGTCGCTTGGCTCCTGGAAGCCCGCGACGATGTAGAGCGTCGTGCTCTTGCCCGAGCCCGACGGTCCGAGGAAGGTCATGAACTCACCCTTCTTGACGTCGAGCGAAACCTGGTCGATGGCGACGACCTGGTCGTAGGTCTTGCGCAGACGCTGGATTTGCAGGAATGCGGCAGTCATGACTCGCTTACCTCCTCAATGACCCATTTCATCGGGCGCGGCGCACGAGCGCGCCCGCCAGCATCAATACAACGGTCGAGCCGACCAGCAGCGACGACGCGGCGGCGATCACCGGCGTCAGGTCCTGGCGCAGCGTCGACCAGATCCGCACCGGCAGCGTCTGCAGCGTCGGGCTCGCCATGAAGATCGAGACGACCACTTCGTCCCATGACGCAAGGAACGAGAAGATCGCGGCCGCGAACAGCCCGAGACGAATCGCGGGCAGCGTCACGCGCCATTTCACTTCGAGCGGCCCCGCGCCGCAGATCAGCGCGGCGTCTTCGAGCGACGTGTCGAAGCTCTCGAGCGAGTTGCTGATCGCGATGATCGAGAACGGCAGCGCGATGATCAGATGGCCGATCACGAAGCCGGTCATCGTGCCGTTCAGGCCGATCTTCAGGAAGAACGCGTAGAGCGCGACGGCGAGCACGACCACGGGCAGCACCATCGGCGTCAGGAAGAATGCCTGCAGCGTCTTGCGCGCGCGGAACTTGCCGCGCACGAGCGCTTGCGCCGCGAGGAAACCGAGCAACACCGAAAGTGCCATCACGATCACTGCCAGCTTCACGCTAGTGAGCAGCGAGTCGATCCAGCCCGAATCCGTGAAAAGCTGCCGATACCACTCGAGCGTCCACCCCGGCGGCGGAAACATCAGCCACTGCGAGTCGCCGAACGAGAGCGCGACGATGAAGAAGATCGGCAGCAGCAGGAACAGCGCGACCAGGCCGCCGACCGCCAGCAACATCCAGCGCAGCGCGCCAAGTCGATCGAAATCGAGCAGCATCTCATCAGTCTCCGTGAGCCGGGCGCGCGCCGCCTGTGAAGCGCAATTGCAGCGCGTAAAGCGCGAGCGTCACCGCGAGCAGCACGAACGCCGCCGCACCCGCGAGCCCCCAGTTCAGCAGCTCCTGCACGAGCTGCGCGATCAGCTCGGCGAGCATCATGTACGACGGCCCGCCAAGCAGCGCCGGCGTAACGAAGTAGCCGAGCGCCATCACGAACACCATCAGCGCGCCCGACGCGATGCCCGGCATCGCGAGCGGCACCAGCACGCGCAAGAACGCCTGCCAGCGGCTCGCGCCGCAGACGGCCGCCGCACGCAGCGTCGACGGGTCGATGCTGCGCAAGGTGGCGTGCAGCGGCATCACGAGGAACGGCAGCATGATGTACGTCATCCCGACCGTCACGCCGATCAGGTTGTTCACTAGCGTGAGCGGCTCGTGGATGATGCCGAGCACCATCAGCATCCGGTTGATCGGGCCGGTCTGCTGCAGCAGCACCATCCACGCGAACGTGCGCGCAAGCAGGTTGGTCCACATCGACAGCAGCAGGATCGCGAACAGCGCGCTGCTCAATTTGCGTGGGGCAATGGCGAGGAGCCACGCGGTCGGAAAGCCGATCGCGAGCGTCACCGCGGTCACCACCGTCGCGACGAGGAACGTGTTTCCGAACACGCGCAGATAGGTCGTCGAGCCGACGAGCTGCGCGTAGTTCTGCAGCCCGGGCTCGGGCTCGAGGATGCTGCGCAACAACAGCGACAGCACGGGCAGCAGGAAGAAGATCACGAGCAGCAGAAGCGCCGGCGCGACGAGCCGGGCGCTCCGCCAGTCGCGACGGCGGCGCACCTTCGCCGCGGGCGGCGGCGTGACGGTACTCAATACATGGCGCATGGTCACTCCTGATCGGCGCATCTTTCGTGCGACCGCTCCAACCGGTGCGGCCGCTTCGAGCGATTCACCCAGCGGTTCGCTTTGTGCGTCACTTCGACTGCCACGCATACCAGCGCTTCGCAATCGCGTCGCGGTTGTCGGCCCAGTACTTCATGTCGAGATTGATCTGCGAGTCCTTGTACTGGTCGGGCAGCGTCTTCGCGACATCCGGCGACATCAGTGCCACCGACTTCACGTTGATCGGCGCGTAACCCGTCTCGGCTGCGAATTTTGCCTGCGCCTGAGGACTCGTCGCGGCTGCCAGATACTTCATCGCTTCCGCGCGATGCTTGGCGCCCTTCGGAATCACGAGCATGTCGGCGGCGGTCAGGTTCTGGTTCCAGGAAATGGCAACCGGCACGCCGGTCTGCGCGAGCGCGTGCAAACGGCCGTTCCAGAACATGCCGATCGGCGCTTCACCCGACGCGAGCAGTTGCTGCGACTGCGCGCCGCCACTCCACCAGACGATGTCGTCCTTGATCGTGTCGAGCTTCTTGAACGCGCGGTCGAGGTCGAGCGGATAGAGCTTGTTGGGCGGCACGCCATCGGCGAGCAGCGCGATTTCCAGCACGCCCGGTGCCGACCACTTATAGAACGTGCGCTTGCCGGGGAATTTCTTCGTGTCGAACAGATCTGCCCACGTCTGCGGCTGCGCGCCGGTGTACTTCGACTTGTTGTAGCCGAGCACGAACGAGTAGTAGAAGCTGCCGACCGCACTGGCCGACGCGAAGCGCGGGTCGAGGTCGTCCTTCTTCACGACGGAGTAGTCGATCGGCTCGATCAGGCCATCCTTCTGCGCGGCATAGGCGAAGTCGCCTTCGACGTCTACCACGTCCCAGCTGACGTTACCGCTGTCGACCATCGCCTTGAGCTTGCCGTAATCGGTCGGGCCATCCATCAACACGTTGATGCCCGTCGATTGCGTGAAGGGCTGCGCCCAGTCTTTCTGCTGCGACGACTGCGTCGTGCCACCCCAGCTCGTGAAGACGATGGGGTCGGCGGCGTAGGTTGGTTCCGTCCCAAGCGTCATCATGCACGCGGCAGTCAGCGGCGCGGCAAACACAATCCATTTACTGCTCATGTCAATCTCCAGAATCGTTTAAGGGATGTTCTGACAATAATCGCAGGACTCTGAATCCCGTCTTCTGAGATGATGGTATGCCAAAAAATTGCAAAAAAAATAAAGCGCCCGGGACCTTTCAGGTCCCTCCCGCGCCGTGCGCCAACGCAATCAGCAGCAGGATCAGAAGGATCAAGGCCACGGTCTTCCAGAACGTCACCGGACTGCGCTCGATCAACGGCAGCCTGGCGGCCGGTGCCGTCTCGCCGCCGCCCGCGGCGAAGCGATCCAGGTCGGCACAGACCTCGAGCGCATCCTGATAGCGACGCTCCGGATCGGCCTGCATCGCCTTCTCGAGCACGAAGTCGAGCCATACAGGAAGGTCGGGCCGGTGATGCTGCAACGGCACCCGGCTATTGAAGCCGTATGGCGAGCGTCCACCGCTGAACATCCGATACAGGGTCGCGCCGAACGCAAAGACCTCGGAGCGCGCATCGCCCTGAGCGCCCTGAATAAGCTCGGGCGCCATGTAAGCGGGCGTGCCCGGCGCGGTAGACGGCCCCGGCGCGAGCAGGCCGGGCATGTAGGCAAAGCCGAGGTCCAGCAGCCTCACGCTGTCGTCGGGCAACACCAGCACATTCTCGGGTTTGATGTCGCGATGGAAGATGCCCTGGCGATTCAGCGCGTGGATCGCGCGGCCGAGCTGACGTGCAATCGCGAGGCCACGCGTCAGCGACATCAGTGCCGGCGTCATCAAGGTCTCGAGCGGCAAGCCGTCGAGGAACGGCATCACGACATAGAGGCGGGTCTGACGCGCGGGATCGATCGCACTCGGCGCCAGCACGTTCTCGCTGTCGATCCTCCCCGCGAGCCACCGTTCCCGGACGATGGACTGGCGCACGTTGGCGTCTTCGTCGACGCGCGGTTTCGGGAACTTGAGCGCGAGCCGCGTTTGCGGGTCGGCAAGATCGTGGCCGATGAAGATCCGGGAGTAATGCCCGTCGCTCAGCACCGAGGTCAGCGCATAGCCGTCGATCACCTCCCTGCACGCGGGAACCGCCAGAATCGGCAGGTCGCCGAGCACGCCTTCGAGATAGCGATAGTCGAGGTCCGGCACCTTGCGCACGTCGACCACGGCCGCCGAGATGTCGTCGGTCGATCCGCGCGAGCGCGCCATCTGGACGACCCGTTGAGCCACCGCGGCAGCGGGCGCGGGCGCCGACAGCGCGGCCCGCAATTCGCGCCACGGTACGCGTCGATAGAGCCCGTCGGAGCACAGCAGCAGGCGGTCACCCTCCTCTAGCGCCCAGCTCTCGATGCGTGTCACCAGCGCACTCTGCAAGCCGACCGCATGAGCGACGAAAGCGCCGAACGGCACATTGATGACGTCGTCGCCGCCGAGTTGCGACACCTCACCATCGCGCAGCTGATAAAGCCGCACGTCCCCCGCGCCGATGAGCCAGGCCGTGGCGCCCCTGATCACGAGCGCCGCAAAGCACGCCGCCATCTGACTGAGCGCCGCATCGCTGCGGCCGATCTGGTGCAGCCAGCGGTGAATCGCATCGAGCGCACGCGATGCCGCCGCTTCGGGCGCCAGCGTGTCCGGCGGCGCATAGTAGCCGTCGATGAAGCTTCGCACTGCGAGCTCGGCCGCCACGCGCCCTCCCCGGCCGCCGCTCATGCCGTCGGCCAGCGCGACCACGCTCCCCCTCGCCGAGCGTTGCATGAGATCGCCCAGCATGACGCCGACGTAGTCCTCGTTGCGACCGCTGCGGCCCGGCTCCGAAACAAAGGCAATGTCGAGCTCGGGACATTCGCCCCGTTCGGGCCGCAGTGTGATGCACGCCTGCTCAACGGCATCCGCGAGGGGGGTGTCGGTCATTTCCTGTCGAAGATCGCAGCTTCGCTCGATTCGAGATCGTGCTCGATCTTATCGAGAACCTGCGGCGCACGCTTCTTCAGCATCGCGAGCCAGCCGAGGCCGAACAGCATGTAGGCCGCGAACAGATAGGGCAGGATGTTGTACGGCCAGTCCGGAACCGGATAGACGCTGCCGAAGAACCCGCCGATCATCGCAACGGCGCCGAGGATGCCCACCACGAGATTCGCAAGCTTGAGCTGCCCTTGCTTCTTCAGATAGATCGGCGCGGACACCGAGATCAGGAAGTAGGCGACGATGAAGCCGAAGGTCGCGAACGTGCTCGTATAGCCGAACGTGTTCAACGCGCCAGTGCCCAGCAACGCGAGATTCACGGCCAGCGAGAGGATTGCGGCAAAGGCCACTGCATAGTGCGGCGTCTGATGCTTCGTGTGGACCATCCCCATCGAGCGATGGACGAACTGATAGCGGCCCATCGAGAACAGCAGCCGGCTCGCGGCATTGATCGAGGCCAGCACGCAGGCGAACGCGCTCACCGACGCGATCAGATAGAACAGCGGCGCCAGCGCCGGTGCACCGAGTCCGGTCAGCAGCGTCTGCAGCGGTGCAGTATCGGCACCGAGCTTGGTCACGTCGCCGCCGTAGGCGACGACCATCGCATAAGCGACGAACATGAAGAAGGCACCGGCCAACACCATGCTCCAGATGATGGCGCGAGGAATCGCCTTCAGCGGGTCCCTGGTTTCCTTGCCGAGCGACGCGGCGCTTTCGAAGCCGACGAACGAGAAGATGCCGAGCACCATCGCCTCCGCCATCCCTTTGGGCGTCGTGCCCTGCAGCGTCAGCTGCGCATGATCGACGATGCGCTCGGGATGCTGATAGAAGACCACCAGCAGCACGCCGCCGACGATCGTAATCGAGGCGGCCTCGATCGCGAGGCTCAGGCGCGACGACAGCTTGATGTCGCGCGACGAGAGGAACCAGGCCAGCGCCGCGCTGAGCACATAGATCAGCCAGGTCGGCACGGCGATGCCGAACGGGGTGAATGCGTTCTGCACGAAGATGGCCTCGCCGGCGAGCACGCCCATCGCCGTACCGGTGTACGCGGCAATCAGCCCCCATCCGGCGATGCCGCCCGCGATCGGCCCGAGCGAGCGCGAAATGAAGATGAAGAACGATCCGGCCGCGGCGAAGCGGCTGGCCAGCACGGCGATGTTGAGACTGACGAACATGAGCCCGAGCGTCGACAGCCCGTAGACCAGCCAGCTACCCGCACCCGCGAGTGCCGCAACTGCCACGACGTTGATCGACGGCGTCAGCGTCGGGGAGATGTTGGCGAGAGACTGGCCGATCGTCTCCATGAAGCCCAGGCTCGACGATCGAAGATCGGCGGACTGCGAAGGAACAGCGGTAGGTTGCGGTGTTGCGCTCATGCTGGGCTCTCCTCAAGGTAAGTGGTTCAGTATTTCGCGAGTCCTGGTATCCACGAGGTGCCGGCGAGCGGCACGCGCGCCATCGCGGCCGCCTCCACCGTCAGCGCCACGAGATCCTCCGGCTCCAGGTGATGCACGTTCTGCTTGCCGCAGGCGCGTGCGATCGTCGTCAGTTCCATGTTCAGCGTCTTCAGGTAGTTGCGTACCCGGCGCGAGCCCTCTTCCGGCTGCACGCGCTGCTCGAGCGCGGCGTCCTGCGTGGTCACGCCGACCGGGCACTTACCCGTGTGGCAGTGGTGGCAAAAACCCGGCGACGTGTTGAGCGCCGCGTAATCGGCAGTGGCCGAATGCAGTGCGCCATCCTTGAAGTAGGTGTCGCTGTTGCATCCGAGCGCCATCAGCACGCCCTGCCCGATCGCCACCGCGTCGGCGCCGAGCGCAAGCGCCTTCGCCACGTCCGCCCCCGTGCGAATGCCGCCCGACACGATCAGCTGCACCTGCCCCTTCATGTTCAGGTCCTCGAGCGCGTCGACGGCCTGCCGCACCGCGGCCAGCGTCGGAATGCCGACGTTCTCGATGAAGCACGTTTGCGTCGCCGCGGTGCCGCCCTGCATCCCATCGATCACCACGACGTCCGCGCCGGCATGCACCGCGAGCTTCACGTCGTTGAACGTGCGGGTCGCGCCGACCTTCACGTAGATCGGCTTTTCCCAATCGGTGATTTCGCGCAACTCCTGAATCTTGATCGCGAGGTCATCCGGGCCGGTCCAGTCCGGATGACGGCTCGCCGAACGCTGGTCCACGCCCGCGGGCAGCGTGCGCATCGCGGCGACCCGCGGGTTCACTTTCTGCCCCAGCAGCATCCCCCCGCCGCCCGGCTTCGCGCCCTGTCCGATCACGATTTCGATCGCGTCGGCGCGGCGCACGTCGTCCGGGTTGAAGCCATAGCGCGACGGCAGGCACTGGTAGACGAGCGTCTTCGACGAGCGGCGCTCTTCCTGCGTCATGCCGCCGTCGCCCGTCGTCGTCGAGGTGCCGGCCGCCGTCGCCGCACGTCCCAGCGCTTCCTTCACGTTCGCCGAGAGCGCACCGAAGCTCATGCCCGCGATCGTGATCGGGATGTCGAGCACGACAGGTTTGCTTGCAAAACGTGTGCCAAGCATCGTGCTGGTCGTGCATTTCTCGCGGTAGCCCTCGAGCGGATAACGCGACAGCGACGCGCCGAGGAACAGCAGATCGTCGAAGTGCGGCACGCGCCGCTTTGCGCCGAGACCGCGGATTTCATAGAGACCGCGCTGCGCGGCCGTGTGGATGTAATCGATCGTCTTGCGGTCGTAGCCTTGCGACTCTTCCTGCTGCAAGCGGGCGAAATGAACGGGCTTTTCCATGGGGACCTTCTCGATGATCTTGGGTGTTCAATATTCCTGGTCCGCGTCGGCGTTCCAGTGATAGAGCGTGCGAGCCGAGGCGATGCGCCTGAACGCGCGCGGATCGTGCGGCAGCCCGGCCGCATCGAGCAGCGCGGCGACGGCCGTCAGATCCGCATCGGTCATCGGCTCGAATTGCGCGTCCGCCCCGAGCGATTTCACTTCACCCTTCACATACAGCACTGCTTCGTAGAGCGAATCGCCGAGCGCATCGCCCGCGTCGCCGCAGATCACCATGCGGCCCGCTTGTGCCATGAACGCCGAGAAGCTGCCCACCGATCCGCCGACGACGATGTCGCCGCCCTTCAGCGAAATCCCGCAACGCAGGCCCGCGTCGCCGTCGATGACGAGCAGCCCGCCATGCGCCGAAGCACCCGCGCCGTTCGATGCAAAGCCCTTCACATGCACCTTGCCGCTCATCATGTTTTCGGCGACCCCGGTGCCCGCGCTGCCTTCGATGACGATCTTCGCGTGCTTGTTCATGCCGCCCGCGTAGTAGCCGGCATGGCCCTCGATCGTGATGCTGACGTCGGCATCGACGCCGACCGCGATGTTGTGCGCGCCGTTGGGCGAACTCACCGTGATGCTCTGACCGGCAAGCGCTGCGGCATCGCCGTGCAGGTACTGGTTCAGCGCCCTGACGGGCGAATGCTCAAGGTCGAATGTCACGCTTTCCATACATACATCTCCTCGGGTGCGGGTTCGAAGACCTTCGCGTTCTTGATATCGGGCAGATGCGCGAGCGAACGGAACTCCGAGGCGATCGCCACGTACTCTTCGTTCTCCGCGACCACGGCAGGCTTGCACGCGAACGGATCGCGGATCAGCGCGAGCTCGGTCGTCGTGCCCATCAGGAAGGTGTAGAAGCCGTCGAGTTCTTCGAAGCCTTTTTGCAGCGCGTCCGGCAACGTGTCGCCTTCGCGCAGGCGCCATTCGAGAAAGCGGCACGCCGCTTCCGTATCGTTGTCGGTATCGAAGTGAATGCCCTCGGGTTCGAGCTTGCGCCGCACGCCGTGCGCATTCGACAGCGAGCCGTTGTGCACGAGGCAGAAGTCCTCGCCCGCCGTGAACGGATGCGCGCGATCCGGTGTGACCGCCGATTCGGTCGCCATCCGCGTATGCCCGACCAGATGCGAGCCCTTCAGGTTCGCGAAGCCATAGCGTTGCGCGATCTGCGCGGGCAGGCCGATGTCCTTGTAGAGGTCGATCGAGCGGCCCGTGGACAGCAGATAGAGCTTCGGATAGTGCGCGGCGAGCCAACTCTTCACGTTCTCGACGCTGCCTTGCAGCGTCAGCACCGCATGATTGCCCTTCGCTTCGATGCGCGCCGTGACGTCCATCGCGGCGTTCAACGCGTCGAGCAATGGTTGCCAAGCGAAACGCTCGCCCTCGTCGGTAAAGCCCGCATAGAGGCTAAGCTTGCGCTGGTGCGCATCGACCGCCTTGCCGAACACGGCGAGCCCGGCCGAATCCGGGCCGCGCTCCGTCATGCCGATCAGCATCGGCACCATCAGTTCGCCGAGCCGTTCACGTAGTGCCGGCGTCTTGACCAGCAGTCCTACGATTCCACACATAGTGTGTCTCCTTAGAAAAATTCGAGGTAGCTCTTCAGCTCCCAATCCGATACGTGGCGCATGTATTCGAGCCACTCCATGCGCTTCAACTTGAGGAATTCATCGGCGACCGGGCCGAGCGCGTCGCAGATCAGGCGGTCCGCTTCGAGCGCGTCGAGCGCCTGTTCCAGGTTCTGCGGCAGCACGCCGATCCCGTGCTCGCGCAATTGCTGCGGGGTCCAGTCGTAGAGGTTGTCGTTGGCGGGGGCACCCGGCGACAATTCGCGCTCGATGCCATCGAGCCCGGCCGCGATCACGGCGGCGGTCGCCAGATACGGATTGCACGAGCCGTCTGGCAGGCGCAGCTCGATGCGCTCGCCGGGCATGCGCACCATCGTCGAACGATTGTTGTCGCCGTAGCTGATATAGGCGGGCGCCCAGGTCGCGCCCGTCAGCGAACGGCCCACTACCAGCCGCTTGTACGAGTTGACGGTGGGATTGCACAACGCCGCCAGCGCCGGCGCATGGGCGAGCAAGCCGGCCGTGAACTGGTAGCCGAGCTTCGAGAGGCCCATGCCGAGCGGATCGCTCCTGTCCGCGAACAGATTGCGCTCGCCGTCGCCGATCGACATGTGCATGTGCATGCCGTTGCCGGGACGATTCGCAAACGGCTTCGCCATGAACGAACAGATCATGCCGAGCTCGTTCGCGATCTCAGACGCGGCCATCTTGAAGAACACGTAGTGGTCGCATGAAGTCAGGCAATCCGTGTACGTGTAGTTGATCTCGAACTGGCCGTTCGCATCTTCGTGGTCGATCTGATAGACGTCGATGCCCACCGCGCGCATCGATTCGGTGAGCTTTTCCAGGAAGACGCGGGTGCGCGAGAGGCCTTTGTAGTCGTAGCACGGCTTCGCGAGCGTATCGCTCGGATCGCATGGCTCGAGCAGGCCCGACGCCGAACGGCGCAGCAGCGAGAACTCGGGTTCGAGCCCCGTGTAGAGCGTCCAGCCGCGTTCGGTCATGCGCGCGACCTGGCTTTTCAGCGTCACGCGCGAATCGAACACCCACGGCTTGCCGTCGACGTGACCATCGCACGCGATACGCGCAATGCCGGGCTGCCAGGGCACCGGCGTGAGCGTCGACAGATCGCCGACCGCCATGAAGTCCGGACCGTTCGGCTCGATCCCGACACCCCAGATCGCAAAGCCGGCGAAACCCGCCCCGGCGGTGAGCACGCTCTTCAGATGCGCGACCGGCACGGACTTCGCCTTCGCCACGCCGTGAATGTCGACGAACTGCGCCAGCACGTATTTCACGCCCTGTTGCGTGAGCCAGGCCTGCGCGTCTTGCGCCGTGTCGAAGCGCGGCACGCTCCCGAGCTCGTTGACGGTGACCGGCAGCTTGCTCGCATCGTTCAGGTTCATTGCCACTCCTTGCAACAATTTATTAACATGCAAAAATAGTTCCCAACAGGAAACTCTCTGCGCGCACTCGTTCCTGCTCCCGAGGCCGGCAAACCAGTGCGATCTGCTAACCTTGCTTCCTTTTTCCGAGGCCACCCATGCAAACCGCGGACGACAGCAAATCACCGCTCGAACGCTATCTCGGCGCGACGATCCGCGAACTGCGCCAGTCTCACGGACTGACCATCGCGCAGGTCGCCGAGCAGGCCGGCATCAGCCGCGGGATGCTCTCGAAGATCGAGAACGCACAAACCTCGGCCGGGCTCGACGTGCTCCACCGCATCGCCATGGCGCTCGGCGTATCGATGTCCGCGCTCTTTCGCAACTTCGACGTCCCGCATGGGGGCGCCCAACTGGTCAAAAAAGGCGCCGGCATGGAGGTCGTCCGTAAGGGCACGCAGCGCGGCCACACCTACCATCTGCTCGCGTACGATCAGGGCCCGCGCAAGCTCTTCGAACCGTTCCTCATCACAATGGACGACGAGTCGGAGCGCTTCCCCGTCTTCGAGCACCCGGGCACCGAGTTCATCCACATGCTCAAGGGCGTGATCGAGTACCGCCACGGCCAGCAAACCTACATCCTGCATCCCGGCGACACGCTCACGTTCCGAGGCGACATCCCGCATGGCCCCGAACGCCTGATCAAGACGCCGATCCAGTTTCTTTCGATCTTCGTCTACGCCCAGCCCGCCGCCGAATGAGCGGGTCCACCTCGCGGCCGCACTCCGGCCAACTGTCCCACTGTCATGCAACGTCCATGCCATGTTTATCGATGAGAATCAAAAGTTCCTGTCAATAAACACTGGCGGCGCACCGCGGTCTTGCTGCGTTTCCCTGCTTGTCCTGCCCTGCTTACCCGCGGTGCGGCCGGATCGTGAATGCGGTGCAAAGGTGCACTGAAACGGCCAGGCGGGTTACGACGCTATATCAGCACAACTTATAAAGTCGCCGAGGCGCGCAGCACGCCCTCGATCATCGCGCGCAATACCGGCTGCACGCGCGCCGCACGCGCCTCGTCATAGGCAAACGGCGCGCTCTCGCTCATGTAGATCGACTGGCACATCTCGAGCTGGATCGCGTGCACACCGTTCTCGGGCGATCCGAAGTGACGCGTGATATAGCCGCCCTTGAAGCGTCCGTTCGCGACCCAGGTAAACGGGCTAGCGGCTGCGGCGGCAACGGCGGCCGCCTGCAAGGCGGCCGCCGCCGTGCGGCCGTCCTGCGTGCCGAGGTTCAGGTCCGGCAGCTTGCCGTCGAACAGGCGCGGCAGCACGCTCGCGATCGAATGCGCCTCCCACAGCACGACGTGCGCGTGACGCTCGCGCAGACGCGCGAGTTCCACGCGCAGCCGGTCATGATAGGGCTGCCAGTAGTCGGTCAGGCGGCGCGCTTTTTCCTGCGAGTCCGGCTCGCAGCCGGCGCGATAGACCGGCTCGCCGCGAAACGTCTCAGCCGGGCACAGGCCGGTCGTGGTTTGCCCCGGATACAGGCTCTCGTCGTTCGGCGGCCGGTTCAGGTCGATCACATAGCGCGACAGCTTCGCGCCAAGCACCGTCGCTCCCAATTCCGCGGCGAAATCATAGAGACGATCGAGATGCCAGTCGGTATCGGCAACAGTGAGCGCCTGATCCGTGTAGAGCGGCTGAAGCTCGGCAGGAATCCGGCTGCCCAGATGCGGAATCGAAATCAGCAGCGGTGCGTCGCCGCTTTGCAACGTATATAGATCGTCCAACGGCGTTCTCCATGACAACGATAACTAGAGCAATGCGTCGGCGGGAAGCTGCGGCAACGCACGCGCCAGCGCCGGCTGGATCGAGCGATCGATGACCGTGCGCGTCAAGGCGACGATTTCGCTCGCGAAATCGTCCCACTCGCCCTGCCGGTGCAGCAGGAAGAAATCGCGCCGTCCGAGTCGCCCGGACGGCAGCGGCAGCACCGCGATCTCGTCGAGATAGTGTCGTGCCTGCCACAGGCACAGCGGCGTCGAGATCGCAAAGCCGAGCCGCGCCGCCACCAGGCTCAGCAGCGGATCGGTCGCGTCGAATTCGTAGCGGCGCGGACTGTCGATGCCGAGATGCCGCGCGAAGCGCTCGACCTGCTGGCCGATCACCGAGCGTGCCGTGTAGCGAATCAGCGGCAGCTCCTTGCTGAGCGTGCGCCAGTCGATCTGCGCGCGGCCGGCGAGATGGCTGCGCGCGACGACGGCGACGAACGCTTCCGAAAATAGCGGCACTTCGACGATCCGCGCATCGTTCAGCGTCGTCTGCGTGCACACGGCGAGATCCAGCTCGCGGTCGTGCAGCTGCTTCGACAGCCCCGGCGTGAGACCCGACCACAACGCGATCTGTCGCGCCGAATTCGACACCGCGCGAATCAGCTCCGGCCCGACCGTGGCCGCGAACGAATCGACGCAACCGAGCCGCACCGGCAGCGTGCCCGCGTGCGACGCGTCGCCGATCCGCGTGCTCACCATCTGCGCGTGCTCGAGCAGCGGCCCCGCGAGCTCGAGCAAGGCGCGCCCGGCAATATTCGGCCGCGGCGGGCGGCTCTCGCGGTCGAACAGCGTCATGCCCTGATCGCGTTCGAGCACCGAGACCGCCTGGCTGATCGCACTCTGGCTCACGCCCAATTGCTTGGCCGCGCCCGTCATCGAGCCCGTCTCGCACACGGCCATGAAGGCCTGCAGCGCACGCAGATCGATCGGCGTTTGGGTTCGTCTCATCGTGACTCCAGTGTCCGCGGCGCTCAGCGCTGACCGCGCGACGATGTCGAATGCTGCTTGCTCAAAATCCGCCCGTGCTCACGATGAGCAATTTCGGACGCACGTCATAAGTTTGCCTAATACAAAATTCCCGCGCGTTTCGGCTTTCTAGAATCCGCTCCATCGCCCTACTGGAAAATCGGAACTCTCCCATGAGCCACTATGACTTCGTCGTGATCGGCGCCGGCGTGATCGGCGCCTCGGTCGCGCACCATCTCGCCGCCGCCGGTGCGAACAGCGTGCTGGTCCTCGAGCGCGGCACGATCGGCGCCGGCACGACCTCGCAATCATCCGGCCTGCTGCGCACGCATTATTCAGTTCGCCAGAACGTCGAGCTCGCGCGCTCGTCGTGGTCGGCGTTCAACAACTTCGCCGAGTATGTCGGCGACGACGAAGCGTCGTGCGGGCTCGTCAAATGCGGCTACCTGATCTGCGCACCCGAAGGCGACAAGCTCGAACCATTGCGCGCGTCGCTCACCGCGCAGCAGGAGATGGGCATCGAAGTGCAATTGCTGAACCGCGACGAAGCACGCGAGCGCCTGCCGATCGCGCGGTTCGACGACGCGGCGCTGATCGGCTTCGAGCCCGAGGCCGGCTTCGCGGACGCCTATCTCGTTGCGACCAGCTTCGCAAGGTCGGCGCGCCGCCGCGGCGTGAAGATCATGGAAGGCGTGAGCGTAACGGGCGTGATCCGCGAAGGACGCCGCGTGACCGGCGTCGAGACGAGCGCGGGCCGCTTCAGCTGCGGCACCCTCGTCAGCACGCAAAACATCTGGACGCCCGAGCTGGCCGCCTGGATCGGCGTGCCGCTGCCCGTGAAACCCGAGCGCCACACGGTGCTCGCCCTTGACTGCGAGACCGGCGCGTACACCTTCGGCATGCCGGCGTTCAAGGATCTCGGTTCGCCCGGCATGCTGTATTTCCGCAGCTATGGCGGCAGCCAGATGCTGGTGTCCGAAGGCGTGGTCGGCGAAACGCTCAATGCGCCGGAGACCGAGCAAGGCGAGATCTCCCTCGACTATGTCGTCGAAGTCGGCGCGCAGGTCGCCGAGCGGTTTCCCGCCTACGAGACGGCGGGGCTCGCGTCGTCGTGGACGGGCGTCTACGACGTGACGCCCGACTGGAACCCGGTGCTGGGCAGCGTCGGCGACGTCGAAGGGCTGGTCGTCGGGTTTGGCTTCTCCGGACACGGCTTCAAGCTCTCGCCGGGCATCGGCAGGTTACTCGCGCAGCATGCGCTCGGTCAGCCAACCGAGGTGTCGCTCGCGCCCTATGCGCTCGAGCGCTTCGCGACGGGCGCGCTGCTGGTCGGCAAATACGGCTCCGGCGCGGTGTCCTGATTCAGGGAGACGATCATGTCCATCAATATTCTCGTCCCCGTCAAGCGAGTGGTCGATCCGAACGTGCGCGTGCGAGTCGGCGCCGGCGGCGCGATCGACACCAACGGCCTGAAGATGTCGCTCAATCCCTTCGACGAGTGTGCGCTGGAAAAAGCGCTGCAACTGAAGGAAGCGGGACACGCCTCGCAGGTGACCGTCATCACCTGCGGGCAGGCCCATAGCCAGGACGTGCTGCGCACGGCGCTCGCCATGGGCGCCGACAATGCGGTCCTGCTCGACGCGGGCGCGGCTGCCGCGACGCTGGACTCGCTGGCTGTCACGCGCCTGCTGCACGCGTATCTGTCGGCACACGGCGACGCATTCGGCCTCGTGCTGTGCGGCAAGCAGGCCATCGACGACGACACGGGCGGCGTCGCCGCGATGCTCGCGGGCCTGCTCGACTGGCCGCAGGCGCTCGACGCGAGCGCAATCGTTGCCCATGGCGCCGGCTGGCGCGTGACCTGCGGCGACGACTCGGGCACCGCGACATGGCAGCTCGACGGCGCGGCTGTCGTCAGCGCGGACCTGCGCATTGCCGAGCCTCGCCGCGTGAGCTTGCCGAACATCGTGAAGGCGAGGCAAAAGCCCCTGGCGACCCTCGACGCGGCCACGCTCGGCGTCACGCTCACGCCGCAAAGCCGGATTGTGGAGCTGCGCGATCCGCCCGCGCGGCAGGCGGGCGTGAAGGTCGTCGATACCGCCGCTTTGCTCGATGCGCTCGCGGCGCATCGCGTGTTCGACCGCGTAGGAGCCATCGCATGAAGACCCTGGTGTTGGTTGAATCGGATCACGGCTCGATCAGCGACGCCACGCTGCGCGTGATCGGTGCCGTCTCGCAGCGAGGCGCGCCGCTCGACGTGCTGGCGTTCGATGCCGAGACCGCAATCGAAGCCGCGCAGCTCCCCGGCGTAGCGCGCGTGCTGAGCAGCCGCTGCGACGGCGTGACGACGCCGGAACGGCTCGCCGCTCTATTGCGCACCATCTGCGCGGGCTATTCGCTGATTGCCGCCGCCCACCGGCCGCTGGCTCGCGGCGCGTTTCCGCGCGCGGCTGCGTTGACCGGCAGCGCGTTCGTGGCCGACGTGCTCGGACTCGCAAACGATGGGTGCTTCGTGCGCGGGATGTACGCGGGCAGCGTGCTGGCGACCGTGGCAAGCGAAACTGCGCTCACGTTCGCGACGTTTCGCGCGTCGTCGTTTGCGCCTGTCGAACGTGCGGGGGGTAACGCGTCCATCGTGACGGTCGATGCGCTGCCTGCGTTCGACAAGACAAGCCTCGTGGAACGACAGGCCACGCAGCAAACGGGCCACGATCTATCGACTGCGCGCATCGTCGTGGCAGGCGGCCGCGGCCTGGCGTCGCAAGAAAACATGGCACGGCTCGGCGCTCTGGCCGAGCGCCTCGGCGCCGCCCTGGGCGCGTCGCGCGCGGCCGTCGATGCCGGCTACGCGCCCAACGCCGCCCAGGTCGGACAGACCGGCAAAACGGTCGCACCCGATGCTTACCTTGCCTTCGGCATCTCCGGCGCGATTCAACATCTGGCCGGCATGAAGGACTCGAAGGTCATTGTCGCCGTCAATAAGGACCCCGACGCACCGATCTTTTCCGTCGCTGACATTGGGCTCGTCGGCGATCTGTTCGAGACGATGCGCGAACTGGAAGCGTACGTCGGCGCACGGAGCACCTCATGACGGACCTCACGCATCTGGACAAACACAGCGCCCCACTCCGTCCCTCGGCGAGCTCTGGGAAGCCACCTTCGCGGCAATCGATTCATTTCTTCGACTGCGCGCAACTTGCGCCCGAAACGTGGGCGAACGGCGGCGGCATCACGCGCACCATCGCCAAGCGTGCCGGCGACGATGGCGGCATCGAGTGGCGCGTCAGCCTCGCCACCCTGAATGGCCCCGCAAAATTCTCGCAATTTCCGGGTTTCGATCGCACGCTGCTGTTGCTCGATGACGGCGCGCTCGATCTGCACTCGCAGGATGGCGCGTGGTTCGCGCGCCCAGGACAGCCCGTGCAGTTCTCCGGCGATCTGCTGATCTGGGCCAGCGTGCCTGCCCGGCCCGTCGAGGTACTGAACGTGATGACGCGGCGCGGCGCTTGCCAGGCACGCGTCAATCTCGCCTCGCACTCGCTTCGGATCACCGCGGCTTCGACACAGCTCGTCTTGTGCGTCGACGGACAATGGGGCGTGACGAGCGCACTGCTCAACGGCGTGTCGCTGCAGCCGATGACGGGCATCTGGTTCGACGGACGACGCGAGGAAATCGACCTGCATGCAATGGCGCCGCGCGCACGCCTCGTTTCTATCGCTATTGATGCGGCGGGGCATTGAGGTATGCAGGACGCGATGTTGATC
>ABYL01000052.1 GCA_000173575.1 Burkholderia sp. H160
ACGCGCGCGATCGAGCAGGGCGGCGCGTGAAGCGCTCCCCGCGTCGAACCGAACCCGCGACGTGGCGCACGACTTGCGTCCGCAACGCCTCGACTGACGCCTGCCGAACGCGCCGTTCTACGCGGTGTTTCGGCGCCTGATCACGGCATGGCGCGAGTCGCGCGCGTGATAGAGTGGAACTTGATCCGGCGTCGATGGTGCAGCACGTTGCAGGCAACCCAACGCGCTGCAGTGCTCAAAGCTGCCCGCCATCCCGCATCGTCTTTGCTAAAATCCGAACTATGTCCAAGAGTACCGATCGCATCAACCTGACCAACCAGTTCCTGATCGCCATGCCGAACATGGCCGATCCGACGTTTTCAGGAACGGTGGTCTACCTTTGCGATCACAGTGAGCGCGGCGCGCTCGGCCTCGTGATCAACCGGCCGACCGATATCGACCTGCAAGCGCTCTTCAATCGCATCGATCTGAAGCTCGAGATCGAACCGCTTCTCCATGTTCCCGTGTATTTCGGCGGCCCGGTGCAAACCGAGCGCGGCTTCGTGCTGCACGATCCGAAAGACGGCAGCACGTACACGTCATCAATGTCCGTGCCGGGCGGGCTCGAAATGACCACGTCGAAAGACGTGCTCGAAGCCGTCGCGAGCGGCACCGGCCCGGAACGCTTTCTGCTCACGCTCGGCCACGCCGGCTGGGGTGCCGGTCAACTCGAGGACGAAATCTCGAAGAATGGCTGGCTGACGGTCGAGGCCGATCCGAAGATCGTCTTCGACGTGCCCGCCGAAGATCGTTTCGAAGCGGCGCTCGCGCTGCTCGGGGTCTCGCTGTCGATGCTGTCGGGCGAGGCCGGGCACGCATGAGGGGCCGCGCATGACTCTGCCGGCCGGACGTGAGGCGACGCTGCTTGCGTTCGACTATGGCGAGAAACGTATCGGCGTGGCGGTCGGCAATTCGCTGACGCGCCGCGCGCGGCCGCTCGTCGTCGTGCAGAACCGCAGCAAGGAGTACCGCTTCGAAGCGCTCGGCAAGCTGATCGCCGAATGGAAACCCGATGCGCTGGTGGTCGGATTGCCGATGCACCCCGACGGCACGCCGCACGAACGCACACAGCTCGCGAAGCGCTTCGGCAACCAGCTGAACGGCCGCTTCAATCTGCCGGTCACGTGGGTCGACGAGCGCTACTCGTCGGTCGAGGCCGAGGCGGAAATCCGCGCCGGCAACGCCCGCGCCGACATGCTCGATGCCGAAGCCGCGAGCATCATCCTCCAGCAATATCTTGACGGACTTACCGACGATCATGAGTTCCATTGACGCCGAAGCGCTGTATCGCGCGTTGCTCGACCAGATTCGCGCGGCGTATGGCGAGCAGCTTGCCGGTGCGGAAGCAGTGGTGCTGGCCGGTATCCATAGCGGCGGCGCATGGCTCGCCGAGCGGCTCGCGCGCGACCTCGAGCTGGCGAGCTTCGGCGTAGTGAACGTCGCGCTGCATCGCGACGACTACGCGAAGAAAGGGCTGCACGCGCAGGCGAGCCCGACTTCGCTGCCGTTCCCGGTCGACGGCCGACGCATCGTGCTGGTCGACGACGTGCTGTACACCGGCCGCACGATTCGCGCGGCGGTGAACGAACTCTACGACTATGGCCGGCCGGCGTCGGTCGAACTCGCGGTGCTCGCCGATCGGGGCGGACGCGAGTTGCCGGTGGCGGCGCGCTTCGTCGGCGGCGTGGTCGACGTGCCGGCCGACGCGACGCTCGTGCTCGCTCGTGAAGACGACGGCGCGGGCGGCCAGCGGTTCTCTTTTCACACTGAAGCACGCGTCGATTGAAACTCGCGCGAGTGACGCGCCATGACCTCGATCACGTTGCAGTCCGTATTTGAAGCAGGTACATCATGAACACCGCCACCCAGGCTCCGCAGGATTCCTCCGCCAGCGCATCCGAGCGCTTCCGCTATGGCTTCCTGAAGGGCAATCCTCAGCTCACGAAGAACGGCGAGCTAAAACATCTGCTGTCGATCGAGGGGCTGCCGAAGGCCATCGTCAATCACATTCTCGAGACCGCCGACCAGTTCGTCAGCGTGACCGATCGTGAAGTGAAGAAGGTCCCGCTATTACGCGGCAAGTCGGTGTTCAACCTGTTCTTCGAAAACTCGACGCGCACGCGTACCACCTTCGAGATCGCGGCCACGCGCCTGTCGGCCGACGTGCTGAATCTGAACATCAATGCGTCGTCGACGAGCAAGGGTGAATCGCTGCTCGACACGATCAACAACCTGTCGGCGATGCACGCGGATCTGTTCGTCGTGCGCCATGCGTCGAGCGGCGCGCCGTTCCTGATCGCGCAGCACTGCGCGCCGCACGTGCACGTGATCAACGCCGGCGACGGCCGTCACGCGCACCCGACGCAGGGTCTGCTCGACATGTACACGATCCGCCACTACAAGAAGGACTTCACGAAGCTGCGCGTGGCGATCGTCGGCGACATCCTGCATTCGCGCGTCGCGCGCTCGGACATTCATGCGCTGACCACGCTCGGCGTGCCCGAAGTGCGTGCGATCGGTCCGCGCACGCTGCTGCCGGGCGGCCTCGAACAGATGGGCGTGCGCGTGTTTCACAACCTCGACGAAGGTCTCAAGGACGTCGACGTGATCATCATGCTGCGCCTGCAGAACGAACGCATGAGCGGCGCGTTGCTGCCGTCGTCGCAGGAGTACTTCAAGAGCTGGGGGCTGACGCCGGAGCGTCTCGCGCTCGCCGCCCCCGATGCGATCGTGATGCACCCCGGTCCGATGAACCGCGGCGTCGAGATCGACTCGCAGGTCGCGGACGGCCCGCAATCGGTGATCCTGAACCAGGTGACGTTCGGCATCGCGGTGCGCATGGCGGTGATGGGGATCGTCGCGGGCAATAACGACTAAGCAACGACTGATCAGGAAACCGAACGATAGGCTGGCCCACTGGGCTGAACCAAAGGTTTAACAAAGGCAGCGCATGAAGATTCAAATTCAAGGCGGCACGCTGATCGATCCGGCAGCGGGCACCGAACAGCAGCAGGACATTTTTATCGAGGCGGGCAAGATCGCCGCCCTCGGCAACGCGCCGGCCGGCTTCCAGGCGGAGCGCACGATCGACGCGCGCGGTTTGTCGATCGCGCCGGGTCTCGTCGACCTGTGCGCGCGTCTGCGCGAGCCGGGCTACGAGCACAAGGCGACGCTCGGCTCGGAAATGGCCGCGGCACTCGCGGGCGGCGTGACGAGCCTCGTTTGTCCGCCGGATACCGATCCGACGCTCGACGAACCGGGCCTCGTCGAGATGCTGAAGTTCCGCGCGCGCAATCTGAACCAGGCGCACGTGTATCCGCTCGGCGCGCTGACGGTCGGTCTCAAAGGGCAAGTCATCACCGAGATGGTCCAGCTGACCGAGGCGGGCTGCATCGGCTTTTCGCAGGCCGATACGCCGATCGTCGACACCCAGGTGCTGATGCGCGCGCTGCAATACGCGAAGACCTATGGCTTCACCGTGTGGCTGCGTCCTGTCGATGCCTACCTCGGCAAGGGTGGCGTCGCCGCGAGTGGCGCGCTGGCGTCGCGGCTCGGTCTGTCGGGCGTGCCGGTGGCGGCCGAAACGATCGCGCTGCATACGATCTTCGAACTCGTGCGCGTGACCGGCGCGCGCGTGCACGTTTCGCATGTGTCGTCGGCGGCGGGCGTGGCGCTCGTGCGCGAGGCGAAGGCCGAAGGCCTGCCGGTGTCGTGCGACGTCACCGTGAACCACGTGCATCTGATCGACCTCGATATCGGCTATTTCGACGCGCAGTTCCGGCTCGATCCGCCGCTGCGGCAGCAGCGCGATCGCGAAGCGATCCGCGCGGGCCTCGTCGACGGCACGATCGACGCGATCTGTTCGGCACACACGCCGGTCGACGACGACGAAAAGCTGCTGCCGTTCGCCGAAGCGACGCCGGGCGCAACCGGCCTCGAGCTGTTCCTGTCGCTGACGGTGAAATGGGCCGACGAAGCGGGCGTGCCGCTCGCGACCGCGCTCAAACGCATCACGGCAGCGCCGGCGCAGGTGCTCGGCCTCGAAGCGGCTGGCCGCCTCGCGGTCGGCGCGGTCGCCGACCTGTGCGTGTTCGATCGTCACGCGCACTGGTACGTCGAGCCGCGCGCGCTGAAGAGCCAGGGGCACAACACGCCTTTCCTCGGCTACGAACTGCCGGCGCAGGTGCGCGCGACGATCGTGTCGGGGCAACTCGCGTACGAGCGGCGTTGAACGGTATCGTTTCGGTTTAATCGAGGAAAGCTCCGGCCATGAAGCTCGCGTTACGCAAGGTCCGTCTCATCACGCATCTGCTGCACGGCATGTGGACCGTCGCGACGCGCTTTCCGAACGCGAGCGCCGAGCGGCGCCACGCGCTCAATCGTGCGTGGTCGCTGAAGATGCTGCGTCTGTGCGGCATGCGCCTCGTCGTGCATAACGACGCGGTGCGGCTCGATCGCGGCGCGCTCGTCGTCGCCAATCACATCTCGTGGATCGACATCTACGTGATCAACGCGTGGCGGCCGACGCCGTTCGTGTCGAAGGCGGAGATCCGTCAATGGCCGGTGGTCGGCTGGCTCGCGCAGCAGCTCGACACGGTGTTCATCCAGCGCGAGAAACGCAGCGACGCGAAGCGGATCATGCACGAACTCGCCGATCGGCTGAGTTCGGGTGAGCTGATGTGCGTGTTCCCCGAAGGCACGACGTCGAACGGGCTCGCACTGCTGCCGTTTCACGCGAACATGTTTCAGGCGGCGGTGTCGGCCGGTGTGCCGGTGCAGCCGGTGTGCATCATGTACGAGGACGCGCAGGGCAGGCAGTCGACGGCGCCCGCGTATATCGACGATGTTTCGTTGTCCGACTCGCTCGACATGCTGTTGCGCGGCGGCCCGCTGACCGCCCACGTGTACGTTGGCGAGCCGCTCGCGGCGGGCGCGGACCGGCGTGTGCTCGCGGCGCAGGCGCAGGACGTGGTGGCGGGCGCGTTGCAGGCGCTGCAGGCTGGTAAGGCCGTCGCGGGGACGGTCGCGGAAGAAGGCGACGTTGCGGATGTTGCGTCGTCGAGCGACGCGGCTTCCGCTGCTGCTGCGGAAACGCTAATCGAGCCCATGGATCAGCCGCGACGCTCGACTTAAGCGGCAGCGCTGCCCGGCAGCGTCCCCGTCTTCCGTTTAATTCCCCGCGCGCGGCACGCCGCAAGAATCGCAATCGACCTGCGTCAATGTCCGCTCCGCCGGATTGCGCGCGAGCCGTACCGCCGACAGCTTCTCCCCCCACACGCAGCCGGAGTCGAGGCCGATCAGGTTGTCGCGCATCAGCAGTCCGAGCGCGGCCCAATGACCGAACACGACGGTCACGTCGGCGGTCTTGCGCGACGGCACGTCGAACCACGGCATGCAGCCGCTCGGCGTGGAGGCGAGCGTGCCGCTGCTCGTGAAATCCATCACGCCGTCGGCGGTACAAAAGCGCATGCGCGTCAGCGCGCTGCACGTGACGCGCAGACGCTCGATACCCTTCAGGTCCGGGCTCCAGTGGTTCGGCTGGTTGCCGTACAAGCCCGCGAGCGTTTCTTTCCAGCGTGGCGCACGCAGCGCGCGCTGCAACTCGTCGGCGAGTTCGAGCGTCAGCGTCGCATCCCATTGCGGCAGCACACCCGCATGCACCATCAGCATGCCGTCGTCGAAATGCGCGAGCGGCCGGTGACGTATCCACTCGATCAGATCGGCGGCGTCGGGCGCGGCGAGGATATCGTCGATCGTGTCGCCTTTTTTCGATTTGCGAATTCCGGCCGACACCGACAACAGATGCAGATCGTGATTGCCGAGCACCGGCACCGCGCGCTCGCCGAACGCGATGATGTCGCGCAAGGTGTCGAGCGAGTGGGGGCCGCGGTTGATCAGATCGCCGGCGAACCACAGCGGTGTGCCGTCCGGCGGCCCGGCCTTCGCGAGCAGTTGTTGAAACGGTGTGCGGCAGCCTTGCAGATCGCCGAAAGCAAGAGGAACGAGGGGAGCAGACGTGCCGGAAGCGTTGGACGGTGTCATTGAGGAAATCAGAGCGATTCGATACGCGCGGAGTTGCGCGGCTCGTGCCCGAGTGGGCAGCGCAGCATGCTAGCGTGACATAATAGCCGCATTGGGGTTCGGATATCGCGCGATCACGTTGCGGGACGCGGTGGCGCGCGATATTGCATTACAACAACAGGATGACTCTCTCGTGAATGAAGCCAGCATGTCGTCTTCCGCGGCGAAGCAACCATTTCGCACGCTCGTCACCGGTGCAAACGGTTTTACCGGCCGCTATCTGGTCGAGAAGCTGATCGGGCGCGGCCATACCGTGATCGAAGCGGTGTCAGGCCGCAACGAGCCCGACACGCCGACCCGCGTCAAACTCGACATCACGTCGCCTGACGCATGCAGGCGCGTGCTCGAAACCACGCGGCCCGATTACATTGTGCATCTGGCCGCAATCAGCTTCGTCGGTCACAACGATCCGCTCGACTTCTATCGTGTCAATGTGATGGGCACGCTGAACCTGCTCGAAGCCTGCGCCGCGGTCGGTCATGTGCCGCGCAAGCTGCTGATCGCGAGCAGCGCGAACGTGTACGGCAACGTCAGCAGCGCCGCGATCGACGAGAGTTTCCCGCTCACGCCGGTCAACCATTACGCGGCCAGCAAGGCGGCGATGGAGACGATGGTGCGCACGTGGTTCGACCGTCTGCCGATCATGATCGTACGGCCGTTCAACTACACCGGCCGTGGCCAGGCGGTGAACTTCCTCGTGCCGAAGATCGTCAGTCATTTCGCGCGGCGCGCGGCTTCGATCGAACTCGGCAATATCGACATCGCGCGCGACTTCTCGGACGTGCGTTATGTAGCGAGCGCGTACGAGGCGTTGCTCGACTCCGATGTCGTGGCCGAAATCGTCAACGTTTGCACTGGCACGCCCTATTCGTTGCGTGAAATCCTCACGACCGCGAGCGAGCTGACCGGTCACGACATCGAGGTCCAGGTGAATCCCGCCTTTGTCCGGCAAACGGACGTCAAGATGCTCGCCGGCTCGCCCGCCAAATTGCGCGCGCTGGAGCTGGCGGTCGAGCCGATTCCCTTCATCGATACGCTGCGCTGGATGCTCGCGGCCTGAGCGCGCTCGCGCGAACACCGTTCTTAAAGTCTGCGTTGAAGCTTCCGTGAAGGACCGCGTGTGCGGCCCTTCATGATGCTTTCGCCGTTCTTCCCGTTCCTTTCCCGCGCTTTCCGTGCCGCGCCGCGCGCAATGCGGCGGAACTCATTAGAAGCGTCAAAATCCGCGTAAACGCACGGAAAAACCCATTTCACAGATCAATGGCAACGAATTCTGTCAAGCTGTTTCAAGTTGTTAGGGTTCTAGTTTTTGCACGGGGCGGCTTTATAATTGTGGCTTCATAAAATTGGCGTCTGAGTGTCCACGCTCCGGGCGGATGCGACGGACTGCTTGAGAAACGGGACACCACGCGGGGTGAACAGGCCGCAAGCTCTTCGTTGCCTGTCACTAACATCGACAAGGGAATTACATGATCCTGGTAACAGGCGGTGCCGGCTTTATCGGCGCCAATTTCGTGCTCGACTGGCTCGATGCGTCAGACGAAGCGGTGCTCAACGTAGACAAGCTGACCTACGCGGGCAACCTGGGCACGCTGAAGTCGCTCCAGGGCAATCCCAAACACATTTTCGCGCGCGTCGACATCTGCGACCGCGCCGCGCTCGACGCGCTGCTGGCCGAACACAAGCCGCGCGCCGTGCTGCATTTCGCGGCCGAGAGCCATGTGGATCGTTCGATTCACGGTCCGGCCGATTTCGTGCAAACCAACGTGGTCGGCACCTTTACGCTGCTCGAAGCGACGCGCAGCTACTGGAACGCGCTCGGCGACGCAGAGCGCGCCGCGTTCCGCTTCCTGCACGTCTCGACCGACGAAGTGTTCGGCTCGCTGTCCGCAACCGATCCGCAATTCTCCGAAACCACGCCTTATGCGCCGAATAGCCCCTATTCGGCGACCAAGGCGGGTTCGGATCACCTCGTGCGGGCCTACCATCACACGTATGGCCTGCCGGTGCTGACCACCAACTGCTCGAACAACTACGGCCCCTACCAGTTCCCCGAAAAGCTGATCCCGCTGATGATCGCCAACGCGCTCGGCGGCAAGCGGCTGCCCGTGTATGGCGACGGTCAGAACGTGCGCGACTGGCTGTACGTCGGCGACCATTGCAGCGCGATCCGTGAAGTGCTCGCGCGCGGTACGCCGGGCGAGACATACAACGTCGGCGGCTGGAACGAGAAGAAGAATCTCGAGGTCGTGCACACGCTGTGCGATCTGCTCGACAAGCAGCGTCCGAAGGCGGCCGGCTCGTATCGTGATCAGATCACCTATGTGAAGGATCGTCCCGGCCACGACCGCCGTTACGCAATCGACGCCCGCAAGCTCGAGCGTGAGCTCGGCTGGAAGCCGGCGGAAACGTTCGAGACGGGTCTCGCCAAAACGGTCCAGTGGTATCTCGACAATCAGCAATGGGTCGACGAAGTCGCTTCGGGCGAATACCGGAAGTGGGTCGAGACCAACTACGCGCAGCGCGCGTAAAGGCACGGCAATGGCGCGCAAAGGCATTATTCTCGCGGGCGGCTCGGGCACCCGCCTGTATCCGATTACGCATGTCGTCTCCAAGCAGCTGCTGCCGGTGTACGACAAGCCGATGATCTACTACCCGCTGTCCACGCTGATGGTGGCGGGCATTCGCGACGTGCTGATCATCTCCACGCCGCAGGACACGCCGCGCTTCGAGGCGATGCTCGGTGACGGCAGCCAGTGGGGCATGAACATCCAGTACGCGGTGCAACCGTCGCCGGATGGGCTCGCGCAGGCGTTCATCATCGGCCGTGAGTTCGTGAACAACGATCCGTCGGCGCTGATTCTCGGCGACAACATCTTCTACGGCCACGATCTCGCGAAGCAGCTCGAGCGCGCGAGCGATCAGATCGACGGCGCCACCGTGTTCGCCTATCACGTGCAGGATCCGGAGCGCTACGGCGTGGTCGAATTCGACCAGCAGTTCCGCGCCTTGTCGATCGAGGAAAAGCCCGTCAAGCCGCGTTCGAACTATGCGGTCACGGGCCTGTACTTCTACGACAAGCAGGTTTGCGACATCGCCGCGGACATCAAGCCGTCGCCGCGCGGCGAGCTCGAAATCACCGACGTGAACTCGCGCTACCTCGCGAACGCGGCGCTCAACGTCGAGATCATGGGCCGCGGCTATGCGTGGCTCGACACCGGCACGCACGATTCGCTGATCGAAGCCGCGACCTTCATCGCGACGCTGCAAAAGCGCCAGGGTCTGGTGGTCGCGTGTCCGGAAGAGATCGCGTACCGGCGTCAGTGGATCGACGGCGAGCAGCTGCTCGCGCTCGCCAGGCCGCTCGCGAAGAATGCCTACGGGCAATATCTGCAAAACATTCTCACGGATCACGTCGCATGGCCATCCAGGTAACCGCAACCGCGCTGCCCGAAGTCAAGATCATCGAGCCGAAGGTGTTCGGCGATGCGCGCGGCTTCTTCTTCGAAAGCTTCAATGCGCGCGAATTCGCCGAGAAGGTCGGGGTGGACGCCGAGTTCGTGCAGGACAACCACTCGCGCTCGGCCAAGGGCGTGCTGCGCGGTCTGCACTATCAGATCCAGCATGCGCAGGGCAAGCTCGTGCGCGTGGTCGAAGGCGAGGTGTTCGATGTCGCCGTCGACATCCGCAAGAGTTCGCCGAACTTCGGCAAGTGGGTCGGCGTGACGCTGTCGGTCGAGAACCATCGGCAGCTGTGGGTGCCGCCCGGGTTCGCGCACGGCTTCGTGGTGCTGTCGGAGTCGGCGCAGTTTCTCTACAAGACCACCGACTACTGGTTCCCCGAGCACGAGCGCAGCATCATCTGGAACGATCCGGATGTCGGCATCGAGTGGCCGATCGACTTCGAGCCGCTGCTCGCGGCCAAGGATGCGGCCGGCAAGCGTCTTGCCGACGCCGAAGTCTTCGCATAAGGGGATCGCATGAGCGCACACGACGCGAAACGGACCATCCTCGTCACCGGCGTAAATGGCCAGGTCGGCTATGAGCTCGCGCGCACGCTGCAAGGGCTCGGCAACGTGGTTGCAGTCGACCGCTCGCGGCTCGATCTGTCGAATTTCGAACAGATTCGCGCGGTGGTGCGCGACCTGCGTCCCGCGCTGATCGTCAATCCGGCCGCTTATACCGCGGTCGATAAGGCCGAAGAAGAGCGCGATCTCGCGATGCGCATCAACGGCGAAGCGCCGGGCGTGCTCGCCGAGGAAGCGAAAAAGCTCGGTGCCGCGCTGATCCACTATTCGACCGACTACGTGTTCAACGGCACGAAGGAAGGCGCGTACGTCGAAGACGATCCAACCGATCCGCAGAACGTCTACGGCCGCAGCAAGCTCGCGGGCGAGCAGGCGATCGCGGCAACCGGCGTCAATCACCTCGTGTTGCGCACGAGCTGGGTGTACGGCACGCGCGGCAAGAACTTTCTGCTGACGATGCTGCGGCTCGGCGCCGATCGCCCCGAGCTGAAGGTGGTGGCCGACCAGTTCGGCGCGCCCACCTGGTGCAACACGATCGCGACGCTGACCGCGCATCTGTGCGCGCAGTCCTTCGCCGCCGAGGACGGCGCGAAGTGGTGGAGCGAGCGCACGGGCATCTATCACCTGTGCGCGGGCGACTCGACGTCGTGGCACGGCTTCGCGTCGGCGATCTTCGAGCTCGCGGATTTGCCGAACAAGCCGAACACGCTGCCGATTCCCGCCGCCGATTACCCGACGCCGGCCACGCGCCCAGCCAATTCCAGAATGTCGAACGAGAAGCTGGCGCGCGTGTTCGGGCTCGCCGCGCCGCATTGGCGCGACGCGCTGAAGCTGTGTCTGACGGACGGTTTTCCGAAGTCGCCTGCGGCACGCGCCTGAGTCAGTACCAACGGTCCCTGACAATGGTGAAAGGGGGCGGCGGTAGAATGTTGCACGACATGGAGGCGCGCCAGGCGCCGATTCAGCGGTCCATGCGCAGTGCATTGCAAACGTGTGCGCCAACCGTGCGCAGGCCAGTACGGTCGCGTAATAAATACGGTATTGAGAGGGAGCTGTGAGTTTATTACCGATCATTCTGTGCGGCGGCGCGGGATCGCGGCTCTGGCCGGTCTCGCGCGAATCGCACCCGAAGCCTTTCATCCGTCTCGCGGACGGCGAAAGCCTGCTGCAGAAAGCCTTCCTGCGCGCGGTCGCGTTGCCCGGCGTGAAGGAAGTGCTGACGGTGACCAACCGTGAGCTGTTCTTCAAGACCGAAGACGATTTCCGCGAGGTGAACCGCAAGAACATCGCGACTTCGTTCATTCTCGAACCGTTCGGCCGCAACACGGCCGCGGCGGTCGCCACGGCGGCTTTGCATACCGCGAAGGCGCATGGCGAAGACACGGTAATGCTGGTGCTCGCCGCCGATCATCTGATCGCGGATCAAACCGCGTTCGCGGCAGCGGTCGCGCGTGCGCAGACGCTGGCGCAGGCCGGCAAGGTGGTCACCTTCGGCATGCATCCGGACACGCCCGAAACCGGCTACGGCTATATCGAAGCCGATGGCGAGCGGGTCGTGCGCTTCGTCGAGAAGCCGTCGCTGGAGAAGGCCCGCGAGTATCTGGCGTCGGGCAAGTTCGTGTGGAACTCGGGCATGTTCTGCTTCACCGCGGGCACGATCCTCAAGGAAATGCGCGAGCACTGTCCCGACATTCTCGATGCCGCGGCCGAATGCATGGACAAGTCGCCGTCCGCTGCCGGCAAGAGCGGCGCGCAGGTGCGTCTCGAGCCGGGCTGCTTCGGCGCGGTGCCGGAGATGTCGTTCGACTACGCGGTGATGGAGAAGTGCGAGCACGCGGCGGTCGTGTGCTGCGACCTCGGCTGGACCGACGTCGGGTCGTGGACCGCGCTGTCGGATCTGTCGCCGGCCGATGCGAGCGGCAACCGCGTCGAAGGCGAGGCGCTGCTCGTCGACGTGAACAACTCGTATCTGCGCAGCGCCGGGCGCCTGATCGGCGCGGTCGGCATCGACAACCTGATCGTGATCGACACGCCCGACGCACTGCTCGTCGCGCACAAGGATCGCGCGCAGGACGTGAAGCAGATTTTCACGGAGCTGAAGTCGCGCGGCCACGAGACGTACAAGGTGCATCGCACCGTGCATCGGCCTTGGGGCACGTACTCGGTGCTCGAAGAGGGCCCGCGCTTCAAGATCAAGCGCATCGAGGTGAAGCCGGGCGCGAGCCTGAGCCTGCAGATGCATCATCACCGCAACGAGCATTGGGTCGTGGTGAGCGGCATGGCCAAGGTCGTCAACGGCGAGAAGGAGTTCTTCGTGTCGACCAACGAATCGACCTACATTCCGGCGGGGCACAAACATCGCCTCGAAAATCCGGGCGTCGTCGAGCTCGTGATGATCGAAGTGCAAAGCGGCGAATATCTGGGCGAAGACGACATCGTTCGCTTCGAAGACATTTACGGACGTACTTGAGATGGATATCAGTTTTACCAACGACTCCGAAGACCTGACACGTCACAACGAGCGCGACGACCTGCTGGTCGGCATGAAGGCGGTGCGGGTCTGGGGCACGCTCGGCTGGCACGACATCCGGCAGCGCTATCGCCGCTCGGTGCTCGGGCCGTTCTGGTTCACGCTCAGCACGATCATCATGGTGGTCGTGCTAGGCGCGTTGTATTCGACGTTGCTGCACCAGGAAATCTCCGACTATCTGCCTTATCTCGCGGTCGGCCTCGTCGTGTGGGCGTATCTGGCGTCGGTCGCCAATGAGGGCTGCATGGCCTTTATCGGCTCGGCCTATCTGATCAAGCAGATCAGATTGCCGCTCACCGTGCACGTGTGCCGCATCGCGTGGCGCAACTTCGTGATCCTGCTGCATAGCCTGCCGGTCGTCGTCGTGCTGCTGTTCGTGTTCGGTCACTGGCAAGGCTGGGAAATCTTGCTGGTGCCGTTCTCGCTCGTGATCCTGCTGCTCCACGGCGTGTGGCTTGGTGTCACGCTCGGCGTGCTGTGCGCGCGCTTTCGCGATATTCCGCCGATCGTCACGAACCTGATCCAGGTCGTGTTCTTCTTCACACCGGTCATGTGGGCGCCGGAAATCCTGAAGGACCGCGCGTGGGTCGCCGAATACAACCCGCTGTATCACCTGATCGAAACGGTGCGTGCGCCGCTCACCGGCCGCCCGATCCACTGGGAGTCTTGGGCGTGGTCGATTGGCCTGCTGATCGTCGGTTTTGCGTTCGCGCAGATCCTGATGAAGCGTTTCCGTAATCGCGTTCCTTACTGGCTTTGATATTGTGAGTTCTTCATCGATTGTCGCTCGTAACATCTCCGTCGAATTTCCGATTTACGAGAACTCGCATCGCTCGCTCAAAAAGGCGGTGCTCAATCTGACGACGGGCGGCCGGATCGGCCAGGACGCCGGTCGCCATGCGATCGTCCGCGCGATCGACGACCTCAGCTTCACCTTCGGCGAAGGCGAACGCATCGGCCTGATCGGCCACAACGGCTCGGGCAAGACGACGCTGTTGCGCACGCTGTCGGGCGTCTATGCGCCGGTGCGCGGCGAGCTGAAGGTGCAGGGCAAGATCGCCTCGCTGCTTGATGTATCGATGGGCCTCGACCCCGACGCGACCGGCTTCGAAAACATCTATCTGCGCGGCATTCTCGACGGGCTGAAGCCCGCGCGCATCCGCAGCAAGATCGACGAGATCGCCGACTTCAGTGAGCTCGGCGACTATCTGAATCTGCCGGTGCGCACCTATTCGAGCGGGATGATGCTGCGCCTCGCGTTCGCGATCTCGACGAGCGTCGAAGCCGACATCCTGATCATGGACGAATGGCTCAGCGTCGGCGACGCCGAGTTCAGCGTGAAGGCGGCCCAGCGTCTGGAAGGCCTCGTCGGCAAGGCGGCGCTGCTGGTGGTGGCGTCGCACGATCCGTCGCTGGTCGCGCGCGTGTGCAACCGCAAGATCTCGATGGAGCACGGCAAGATGGTCGCCGACGAACCTGTGCTGCCGCCGCCGGAACACACCGACGAGCCGCTCATCAGCCACGCCGCGCAATTGCCGCACTGAGCACGCGCCGACGCGCGACGAGCGCGACGGCGGCAGGCGGACCCATCGGCCCATCGGCGCAAGCTAGTCCCGCAATTCAGCAACACCCTCGTGGCAGACCCCGAGGCGTAACAAGGTTCGAATTTGATGCGAGCTAATCACCCATTTCTGCGCTACTCCGAATCCCTGCTCGTGCGTCAGCCGTTTCGCACGCTGAAGGGTTTCGCGGGCGGCTATATCGCGTATCCGATTGCGGAGAACGCCGAAAAGCGCAATGTGCGCCCGAAAATCCGCGAGTTGCGCGAGCACTATTCGCTGCCGATGCCGCATCGCCGCCGCATCGCGCTCGAACGGCTCGTGGCCACGCTCGAATTCGCCGGCGCGAAGGTGCCTTACTATCGCGATCTGTTCCAGGCGAAGCAGTTCGATCCCGCGAAGGTCAAGGACGACCCGCGCTATCTGGAAGAACTGCCGTATCTGACCAAGGACATCATCCGCGAGCAGGGGCCGCGTCTCTTGTCGGGGCCGCTCGTGGCGGGCCAGCACCACGCGTGCAAGACCGGCGGCTCGACCGGGCTCTCCACGACGATCTATTACGACCAGGAAGGCGCCGATTATTCGTCGGCGGTCACCAACTATTGCCGCGAGCGGATCGGCAAGCTGCGCCATCGCTCGGAGCTGCACTTCGCGTGCCGTTTCCCGGATCAGGTCGTGCCCGAGTGGCCGTCGCGCGAAGACTTCAAATGCTTCGCGATGAACCGCAGCAATATCTTCTTCGACCGTATCGACGATCAGGGCCTCGAGGAAATGTGGCAAACGCTGAAGCGCCGCCGGCCCTATCTCGCGCACTCGCATCCGTCGACGATGTATGCGCTCGCCTGCTACGTGCAACGCAAGTACGGCGGCGGCAAGGCGTTCCAGGTGTTCGAGTCGAGCGGCGAGCTGCTCGAGCCGCATGCGCGCGAGATGATCGCGAAGGCGTTGCACTGCCGCGTGATCGACCGTTACGGCCTCGCCGAGCTCGGCGTGATGGCCTACGAGCTCGACGGTCATGAAGGCGGCTTCCAGATCCTCGAATCGGAAGGCTGGCCGGAAAGCCGCGTCTCGCCCGACAACCCCGACGGCGCGCATGAACTCGTGTTCACCGGTTTCCGCAACCGGCTGATGCCGTTGATCCGCTACACGACCGGCGACCTCGCGCGCGTGCAGGAAACGGAGAAGGGCTTCTTCCTGACCGACGTGGTCGGACGGATTCACGACGTCGTGCCGATCAACGGCGTCGCGCATCCTACGCACCATATCCAGGACATGCTCGATCACCGCGTCGGCGGGATCCAGGAATTCCAGATCGATCTGCGCACGACGCCGCCCACTTTGCGCATCGTGCTCGAACCGCACGCGAACGCGGAGGACACCACCGCGAAGCTGCGCCACTTCTGGCAGGACGCGTTCACGATCGCCTACGTCGGTCACGACGATTTCGTGCGCGTGGGCAGCCGCGCCAAATTCCGTCACGTGGTGAGCGCATGATCGGCGTCGCGTTTCCCGATGCGCGCGCCGATGCCGGCCAGTACGTGCTGGCGGCGCTGCGCCGCTCGGTCAGCGTGACGCAGGCACAGGCGATCACGCGCAACATGCTGCACGAGATCGCGCCCGACGTCGTGGTCGCCGTCGACGCGCCCGATGCATGGAGTGCGGACCTGATCGAGTTCGTGCAGGCGCGGCCGCGCAAGCTGATCGTGTTCGGCCATATGCCGATCGCACTCGCGAACTATCTGGGCTACCGGCCCGCGGCGTTGCCGCCTGAACTCGCTGAGGCGAGCCGCAGTGCCTCGGCGCCTTCGCGCGAGTCGCGCGAAAGCGCGGCGGCGGTGCGCTACGGTGCGCACGCGCAGATGCTCGGCGGCGCGGCATGGCATCGCCCGTTCGAACGCTTCGATTTCACCGACGAATGGAACAATCTCGGCTACGGCGCGATTCGCGCCGATGGCTCGATCTGGGCGCTTGCGGAAGCGGCTGAAGTGCCCGCCGAAGCGGAACTGGCCTCGGTCGTCGTGAACGGCGAACGGCAGTTCGCCTACGCGGCGCTGTGGGATGCGGGCGCCTCAGGCGTGCTGTGGTTCAACCGGCCGGTGGGCCCGTGCGATTCGTTCGAATGGCGCCTCGTCGAGCAGTTTCTGTCCGGCTACCGGTCCGATGCACTGCCGTGTCAGCCAGTGCTGAGCGAACTGCCTTGGGGCTACGACGCCGCGATCACGTCGCGGCTCGATTGCGACGAGGACGTCGAATCGGCGCGCCCGCTGTGGCACGCGTATCAACGCCTCGGCGTGCCGTTCACGCTCGCCGTGCACACGCAGAACCTGCAACGCGGCGGCCAGCACGACATCCTGCGCGAGCTGCTGGCCGACCGGCAGCAGGGCGCGGTGCTGTCGCACACGGCCACGCACTCGCCGAACTGGGGCGGCAGCTATGACACCGCAATCGCGGAAGGCGTGCAATCGGCCGAACTGCTCGAACGCGCGACCGGCGTGCCGGTGCGCTACGCGGTGTCGCCGTTTCACCAGTCGCCGCCGTACGCGATGCGCGGCCTCGTCGATGCGGGCTACGCGGGCTGCATCGGCGGCATCATCCGCAATGATCCGGAGTTTCTGAGCGCGCGCGGCGGCGCGTTGGCGGGGCTGCCGGCGGGCTTCGTCGGCCATAGCCAGCAGTGCATGCTGCATGGCGACTGCATGCTGAAAGAGGGCGATCCGCTCGCGATCTTCAAGCAGGCTTTCGACACCGCCTACGCGACCAACACGCTGTTCGGCTATCTCGACCATCCGTTCTCCGAGCGTTACGCGTACGGCTGGTCCGAAGAGGCGGCGCGCATCGACGCGCACGAGCAGTTCATCGCCTATATCCGTGGCAAGGCGCAACGGCCGCTGTTCCTGCACGAGGAAGCCGCGCTCGATTTCCTGCGCTTCCGCTCGCTCGCGCAGATCGTCGAACACGACGGCGCGTTCCGCGTCGTTACGCCATGCGCCGACACGACGCCGCTCTCGCTCGGCGTCGAGTTCCGCGGCGCTCATACCAAGGTCGAGGCGGGGAAAGCACTGCAATGAAAGTCATGGTGGTGATGGGCACCCGGCCCGAGGTCATCAAGCTTGCGCCGCTCGTGCGAGCGCTGCGCAGCGAGTTCGACACGATCGTCTGTGCGAGCGGGCAGCACAAGGACATGGCCGCACAGGCGCTCGAATTCTTCGGCATTGAACCGGACATCACGCTCGAAACGATGCACCCCGGGCAATCGCTGAACGCGCTTGCGTCGCGCCTGATCGCCGCGCTCGATCGCGCGCTGGATGAGACGCGTCCCGACTGGGTGATCGTGCAGGGCGACACGACGACCGCGTTCTGCGCAGGCTTCGCGGCGTTCCAGCGCGGTATCCGCGTCGGCCATGTCGAAGCGGGGCTGCGCACCGGCGATCTGGCGAGTCCATTTCCTGAGGAAGCGAACCGCAGCCTGCTCGGCCGCATCGCGACGCTGCATTTCGCGCCGACCTCGCGCGCGCGTGACAGCCTGCTCAGCGAAGGCGTCGCGGCCGAGAAGATCGTCGTGACCGGCAACACGGTCGTCGATGCGATCGGCGAAGTGCGCGCGAGCTGGGGCGTCACGCCGCCGACGAGTCCGCTGCCCGCATGGCATGGCGCGCAGCAGCAGCACGTGTTGGTCACGTGCCATCGTCGCGAGAATTTCGGCGACGTGTTGCAGGACATTTGCCGTGTGTTGCGCGACCTGTGCCAACGCTATAGCGATTACCGCTGGGTGTTCCCGGTCCATCTGAACCCCGCCGTGCGCGAGCCCGTGCATCGCGAGCTCGATGGCATCCCGAACCTCGCGCTGATCGAGCCCGTCGACTATCCGACGAGCCTTTATCTGATCAGCGGCAGCGCCGTCGTGGTCAGTGATTCGGGCGGCATCCAGGAAGAGGCGCCGACCTTCGGCGTGCCGGTCGTCGTGATGCGCAATCACACCGAGCGCCGCGAAGGCGTCGACGCAGGCTTCGCGACGCTCGCGGGACAGAGCGCGGCGAGCATCGAAAGCGCGGTAATCGGCTGGCTCGACGATCCCGCGCGGCGCGCCGCGCTGCGCGATCGTGCGAATCCGTACGGCGACGGGCTGGCGTCGCGGCGCATCGTCGACAGCCTGCGCGGCCGACCGGTCGAGGTGTTCGTTGGCTGACGGCAAGAACCCCGTGCTTCCCCCGCAAGACTGCGTGCTGTTTTCGACCGCCGACTGGGACGAGCCGTACTGGACCAACAAGCAGCACACGGCAAGCATCCTCGCCGCGCGCGGCTGGCGGATCCTGTATGTGGAAAGCGTCGGCTTCCGCTCGCCGAAAGTGGGCAGTGGCCGCGACTGGTCGCGACTGTGGCGGCGCCTGTGGCGCGGCGTGCAGTCGCTCGTGCTCGGGCCGCCGCGCCGCGCCGACAACATCTGGGTGCTGTCGCCGCTGATGGTGCCGGCGGGGCATCATCTGCCGTTCGTCCGCTCGCTGAATCAGGCGATGCTGCGCTTTTCGGTGAACCGCTTTGCGAGGTCGCATCGCTACGACAAGCCGGTCGTGTGGACGTACCACCCGTACATGCTCGATGCGATCGCGACGCTGCCGCGTGGGCCTCTGGTCTATCACTGCGTCGACGATATCGCGGCGATTCCGGGCGTCGACGTCGACGCGTTTCGCAATGCTCAACAGGATCTGCTCGGGCGCTGCGAGGCGGTGTTTACGACCGCGCAGTCGCTGAAGGACGTGTGCCTGCCGTTCAACCCCAATACGCATTTCTTCGGCAACGTCGTCGATGAAGCGCACTTCGGGGCGGCGCGCGCGGACGGCCCGCTGCCCGCCGAGCTCGCCGCGATCGACGAGCCGCGGCTCGTGTATCACGGCGTGCTGTCGGACTTCAAGGTCGACCTGCCGCTGCTGCTGCAAACCGCGCAGGCGCGACCGCAGTGGCATTGGGTGATCATCGGCGAGGAGCGCGAAGGGCAGCGCAGCGACCTGCTCGCGCAACTCAAGCGTCTGCCGAACGTGCATCTGCTCGGCTACCGGCCGTATCGCGTGCTGCCGCAGTATCTGCGCGGCATGCGGGTCGGCGTGCTGCCGACGCTGATCAACGAGTACACGCACTCGATGTTTCCGATGAAGTTCTACGAATATCTCGCGGCCGGTCTGCCGGTCGTGTCGACGCCGCTCGATTTCGCGAAGGAACCGCGCGCGGGGCTCGAAGTGGGCGGCGATACCGACGCGTTTATCGCGGCGATCGAAAAGCAACTCGCGCGCGGCAAGCTGAGCGCGGATGAAGCCCGCGCGGCGGTTGGCGAGAATACGTGGGAGGCGCGGCTCGACAAGATGCTGGCGATCACGTTCCATCTTCCGCAAGCGGGCGGCAGCAGCGCGCAGCAGCACGGCGCGGAGGTGCGCACGTGAGAGTCGTTCATGTGTACCGCACGTATTTCCCGGACCCGCCCGGCGGCCTGCAGGAAGCGATCCGCCAGATTGCGCTATCGACGCGCGAACGTGGCGTCGAACCGCGTATCCTGACCTTGTCGCCGAGCCCGACGCCGACGGTCGTCGATTATCCCGAAGGGCAGGTGGTGCGCGAGAAATCGTGGGCCGCGCCGGCATCGTGCGATCTCGGCGGTCCGTGCTCGGTGATCAAGTATCGCGAGATGGCCGACTGGGCCGACGTCGTGCATTTCCACTTTCCGTGGCCGTTCGCCGACGTCTTGCATCTGCTCGGACGCACGAAAAAGCCGACGGTGATGACGTATCACTCCGACATCGTGCGGCAGAAGCTGCTCGGCGCCGTCTATGGGCCGTTGATGCGGCGTACGCTGCGCAGCATGTCCGCGGTGGTCGCGACGTCGCCGGCCTATGCGCGGACCAGCGAGACGCTCGCCGCCTGCGTCTCGAAGGAGCGGCTGAAGACGATTCCGCTGGGCATCATCGATTATCGCGACGAGCCGCAGCCGGCCGATGCGCAGCGCAAGCTCGAGAGCCGGCTCGGTCTCGCGCCGGGCGAGACTTATTTCCTGGCGCTCGGCGTGTTGCGCTACTACAAGGGCCTGCATACGCTCGTCGAGGCCGCGCGTCATGTGCAGGCGAAGATCGTCATCGCGGGCTCGGGCCCGGAGCGCGAGCGGCTCGCCGCGCTGGCGCGGGAGCATGGCGCGAGCAACGTCGTGTTTGCCGGGCAGGTCACGCACGAGGAAAAGGTCGCCCTGCTCAAGGGTTGTCGCGCCATGGTGCTGCCGTCGCACTTGCGCTCCGAAGCGTTCGGCATGGTGCTGGTCGAAGCGGCGATGTTCGGCAAGCCGATGGTGTGCTGTGAGGTGGGCTCCGGAACCTCGTTTGTGAATGAAGATGGGGTGACGGGTTTGGTCGTGCCGCCCGAGGCACCGGAGCCGCTGGTCGACGCGATCAACCGGCTTGCGCTCGATGAAGCGTTGGCGCGCAGGATGGGGGTGGCGGCGCGGGAGCGGTATGAGCGGTTGTTTTCGGGGCCAGCGTTGGGAAGCGCATATAAATCGCTGTATGAACAAGTATTGTCTTCCTGAGTGGTTTCTTCTCTCTCTCTCTCTCTCTCTCTCCCTTTCGCCGAAAAGCTTGCGGCAGTGTTTAATTCACATTTGTTTGCACAAATTCGACCTATCTCCGAGATATTGGTAGTCTCTGCGCAGTTAAGACCGGCACACTGACTATTATTCTTTGTTACAATTTTGCGGGCCATGGTTGGTAAATCAGTTGGCAATAAGTTGACAGATAACTTTGGAGCGGGTTGTAGGGGCGGGCGCGAGCTGGTGGCGTGATGCCGCTTTACGTGGTCAGGATATTTCGATCTTCGTGATTCGACTTGACCCGCTATCGCGCCAGAACGAATTTCTACGACACGCATTGCCTTCCACACTCTTTTCTGCCTTGCGGCGGCTCACTGAATGAGTAGCAAACCCCTCGTTGTGGATCTTGATGGAACACTCATTCGCTCGGACGTCCTGATTGAATGCGGTTTTGCTTTCACCAGATCTGCTCCGCATCGGTTCTACGAGCCGCTTCTCTGGCTCCTGCGCGAGGGCAAAGCCGGACTCAAAGCTCGATTGGCCGAAGTGACCGATATCGACGTCACCGTTCTGCCCTACGACGCCACAGTCATCGAATGGCTCAAGGAGGAGCGGGCTACCGGGCGTTCGCTCGTGCTGGCGACCGCCAGCCATGAACGCTACGCGACTGCGATTGCCGATCATCTGGGGCTGTTCGACAAAACGTTTGCCACGCATAGCGATATCAATCTGTCTGCGCATCGCAAGCGCGACAGGCTCGTGGCGGAGTTCGGCGAGAAAGGCTTCGACTACGCGGGCAATTCTCACGACGATGTCTCAGTCTGGGCGGCGGCTGAGCGTGCCTATGTCATCAATCCTTCGAGTGGCGTGGAGCGCGCGGCCCGCAAGCAGGGTAACGTCGAGCGCGTCATCGACCAACGCTCCGCGTGGCCGAAAACGTGGGGAAAGTCGCTGCGACTGCATCAGTGGCTGAAAAATCTGCTGATTTTCATTCCGCTGCTCGCTTCGCATCAGGTTTCGTCGCTTGCACTCGACCTACGCGGCGTGCTGGCGTTCGTCCTTTTCGGTCTGTGCGCGTCGAGCGTCTACCTGCTGAACGATTTGCTCGACCTCGAAGACGACCGGCATCATCCCATCAAGCGGCGGCGGCCATTTGCGTCGGGAGCGCTGTCGATCGTCTGGGGCATGCTGGCATTTCCGGTGTTGGCGGTCGGCGCGTTCGCGGGCGCGCTGCTCTTGCTACCCTTGCGCTTTGCAGCGGTGCTCGCCGGCTATTACGTGCTGACGATGGCGTATTCGCTTCTGCTCAAGCGCCGCGTGATTCTCGACGTTGTCGTGCTCGCGATGCTCTATACCGCCCGCATCATCGCCGGCACCGCGGCGTTCAGAATGACGCTGACGTTCTGGCTGCTGGCCTTTTCGATGTTCCTGTTCCTGAGTCTGGCGCTCGTGAAACGCTATGCCGAGCTGCATGCGACGCGCGCGGCGGGCGGAGCAAAGGCGCGCGGGCGCGGCTACGTCGCCGACGATCTGCCGATGATTTCGTCGCTTGGCGCGGCCTCCGGCTATCTTTCGGTACTCGTGCTCGCGCTCTACATTCAGGATTCGAAAACTACGCACCTGTACAGCCATCCCCAAGTGATCTGGCTCGCCTGCCCGCTGCTGCTCTACTGGATCAGCCGGACGTGGCTCATCACGCACCGTGGGCTGATGCATGACGATCCCGTTGTTTTCGCGGCGAAAGACCGGACCAGTCTGCTCGTCGTTGCGCTGACCGGCTTTGTGTTCTGGCTGGCCATATGACGAAGGCGCTCAGATCCTGGGGGCGCTACCCGAACTATCCGCAGGCGGGCCATCCGGTTCAGTGGCGCGATGACCTGCAGCCAGTCTGGAGCGGCGTCGCTCACTCGAACGGCACGACGCTCGCCTACGGAAACGGCCGCAGTTATGGCGACAGCTGCCTTGCAGCAAGCGATCAGGTTGTGCATACGAGGCCGCTCAATCGCCTGATTGCCGCGGACTGGCAAACAGGCGTATTGCGCGCGGAAGCCGGCACCACGCTCGACGAAATCCTGCAGGTCGCCGTGCCGCGCGGCTGGATGCTGCCGGTGACGCCCGGAACAAAATACGTGACTCTCGGCGGGGCTGTCGCGAACGATGTGCACGGCAAGAATCACCATGTGCGAGGCACATTCGGTCGCCACGTGCGGCGGTTCTTGTTGATGCGCTCGGATCGCGCGCCGCTCGAGTGTTCACCGCAGGAGAATCCGGAGTTCTTTGCCGCGACGATCGGCGGCCTTGGGCTCACCGGGGTGATCGCGTGGGTCGAAATTCAACTCATGCCGATTCGCTCGAGCCGTATCTCGGTGACGAGCATCCGGTTCGGCAACCTCGACGAGTTTTTCTCATTGTCGGAAGAACTCGACAGCAAGCATGAATACAGCGTGGCGTGGGTCGACTGCCTGAGCAGGGGCACGGCGCTTGGACGCGGCATTTTCATGGTCGGCGATCACGCGCAGACGGGCGATCTCGAGCTTCCGCTCAAGAAAAAGCGGACTGTGCCGATCACGCCGCCCGTTTCGCTGATCAATCCACTGACGCTGCGGGCGTTCAACACGCTGTACTACCAGCGTCAGCGGCGTAAAACGGTGTACAGCGAGGTCGACTACGACAGCTACTTCTATCCGCTGGACAGCCTGCTCGAATGGCACCGCATTTATGGCAAGCGCGGCTTCCAGCAGTATCAGTGCGTGGTGCCACAAGTTCGCTCGCGCGATGCGATGCATGCGATCCTGGAAACGATAGCCAGAAGCGGCACGGGTTCCTTTCTCGCGGTGCTCAAGCGCTGCGGGGATCTGATCTCGCCAGGGCTTCTGTCTTTCCCGCTGGAAGGCGCATCGCTCGCTCTGGATTTTCCGCAGCATGACGAGGCTAATCGCGTGCTGTTCGGACGGCTCGATGCGATCGTCAGGGAAGCGGGCGGCCGGATCTATCCGGCGAAAGATGCACATATGTCTGCGCAGGATTTCCAGGCGGCCTATCCACAATGGCGTCAGTTGGAGGCATTACGCGATCCCGCGCTGATGTCACGTTTTTGGCAGAGAACCACACAGACATGAAAAAAGTCCTGATAGTCGGCGCGACTTCCGCCATTGCCATCGCCTGCGCGCGCCGTTGGGCGGCCGAGGGCGCGGCGTTGTTCATCGTCGGGCGGCATGCGGAGCGCCTCGAACAGATCTCCGCCGATCTCTTGGCCCGCGGCGCCGGCTCGGCAATGAGTCATGTGCTCGACATGAACGATTTCGATGGTCATGCGGCCATGCTCGACGCCTGCGTAGCGAAGCTCGGCGGAGTCGATGTGGCATTGATCGCGCACGGTACGCTGTCGGACCAGAAGGCCTGCGAAGGGGACGTGAAAGTCGCGCTGCGCGAACTGTCGACCAACGGCCTGTCGGTCATTGCCTTGCTGACGCCGCTGGCCAATCTGATGGAGGGCGCAAAGACGGGCGTCATCGCGGTCATTTCTTCGGTGGCCGGCGATCGTGGAAGACCCTCGAACTACGTGTACGGTACCGCGAAGGCGGCGGTGACAACCTTTTGCGAAGGTTTGCGCGCGCGGCTTTTCAAGTCCGGCGTACACGTGTTGACGATCAAGCCCGGCTTCGTCGACACGCCGATGACCGCCGGCATGCCGCTACCAGGCCCGCTCGTGGCCACGCCGGAGCGTGTGGCGAACGACATCGTTCGTGCCATCGAGCGCAGGAAGGATTCGATTTATACACCGTGGTTCTGGTCGGGAATCATGCTGATCATCCGGTCGGTACCCGGCTTCCTGTTCAAACGAACCTCGTTGTAGCAGGCCGATCGTGACTTGCCCGCCGACGCACCCGGCGGCATGGGCCGTCCGACTGACACCTGGCCCGGCAAAAGAGCCGCTTTTCGCACCCTTTACAATGGCGGATTCACGCGCGGTTGACCTTTGGCTGCCGCCCCTCGACGATTAGCTTAGCGACAGATCAATGAACAATACACGCATCATTCTCCCCGGCGGCGCGGGTCTGGTTGGCCAAAACCTCGTCGCACGGCTCAAGCAGCGCGGCTACACGAATCTGGTGGTGCTCGACAAGCATCGCGCCAACCTCGATGTGCTGCGAGGCGTGCATCCGGACATCACGATCGAGTATGCCGACCTTGCGGAACCGGGCGAATGGACCCGTTATTTCGACGGCGCCGAAGTAGTGGTGATGCTGCAGGCCCAGATCGGCGGCCCGACGATCGAGCCGTTCATCCGTAACAACATCACGTCGACTGAGCTCGTGCTCGACGCGATCAAGCGCTATGACGTGCCTTATACCATTCACATCAGTTCGTCCGTCGTGAATTCGGTGGCCAAGGATTTCTATACCGACACCAAACGGAAGCAGGAAGAGATCGTGCTCGCGTCGGGCGTCGAGTGCGTGGTGCTGCGTCCCACACTGATGTTCGGCTGGTTCGACAGGAAGCACCTGGGCTGGCTGTCGCGTTTCATGCAGCGCGTGCCGGTGTTTCCGATTCCGGGCAGCGGCCGCTTTATGCGTCAACCGTTGTACGCGGGAGATTTCTGCAATGTGATCATCAGTTGCATCGAGTCGCGCAAAAGCGGTCAGGCATTCAATATCAGTGGCCGCGAGAAGGTGGACTATATCGACATCATCCGGCAGATCAAACGGGCAACGCGGGCGCGCTGCGCAATCATTCGTATTCCATATGCTTTGTTCTATGTCTTGCTGAAAATCTACGCGCTGTTCGACAAGAACCCGCCGTTTACCGCTGCGCAGCTGAAGGCATTGACCGCGGGCGACGAGTTCGAAGTCATCGACTGGGAAGGTATTTTTGGCATCAAGGCCACGTCGTTCGCCAACGCTGTGGACGAAACCTTCAACGATCCGGTCTATAGCCAGATTGCGCTCGAATTCTGAATTGGACGTAGTTATGAGCAACGAAAAAATTGCGGTGCTGGGCGCGGGCCCTATGGGACTCGGCGTCGCGTATCAACTCGTGAAAGACGGCCGCAAACCGGTGATCTTCGAGGCGGATGACCGCGTTGGCGGCATGGCCGCGTGTTTCGACTTTGGCGGACTATCGATCGAGCGCTACTACCATTTCCACGCGATCTCCGACCACGCTTTTTTCGACGTGCTGCGCGAGCTCGGCATCGAAGACCAGCTGAAATGGGTCGAGACGAAGATGGGCTACTACTACCAGGGACATGTGCAGGCGTGGGGTAATCCGATTGCGCTGCTCAAGTTCAAGGGCCTCAGTCTGACCGCGAAAATCCGCTACGGACTGCATGCTTTTTTGTCCACCAAGCGCAATGACTGGCGCCCGTTGGACCATGTCGAGGCGTCGGGCTGGATCCGCCGCTGGATCGGCGAGGAGGCGTGGGAAGTGCTGTGGCGCAAACTGTTCGACTACAAGTTCTACGACTACGCGTACAACCTGTCGGCGGCATGGATCTGGAGCCGGATTCGCCGCATCGGCCGATCGCGCTACGACCTGTTCCGCGAGAAGCTCGGCTATCTGGAAGGCGGCTCGGATACGCTGCTCGAAGGGATGCGCCGCTATATCGAGGCAAATGGGGGCGAGTTCCGCCTCGGGTCGCCTGCACAGAAAGTCGTCATCGAGAACGGAGAGGTTACGGGCGTACAAGTGAACGGCGAACTGCTGCCGTTCGACAAGGTCATCAGCACGATTCCGCTGCCGTACGTGCCGCGCGTCATGCCCGATTTGCCGGCCGATGTGGCGGCGGCGTTCAGCAGCGTCAAGAATGTGGCGGTTGTTTGCGTGATTGCGAAGCTGAAAAAGGCGGTGACTGAGAATTTCTGGCTCAACGTGAACGATCCGGATATGGATATTCCGGGGATCGTCGAATACACCAATCTGCGGCCACTCAAAGAACACATCGTGTATGTCCCGTTCTACATGCCGGGTGAGCACGCGAAATATCAGGACGAGAACAGCGTATTCATCGACAAGGTGAAGCGCTACCTGAAGCGGATCAATCCGGCATTGACGGAGCAGGATTTCATCGAGGTCAGGGCGAGCCGCTACCGCTATGCGCAGCCTATCTGCGAGCCGGGCTTCCTTGATCGTCTGCCGCCTATCCAACTCCCGGTAAAAGGGCTGCTCGTGGCCGATACGTCTTATTACTATCCGGAAGATCGCGGCATTTCGGAAAGTATCGGGCTTGCGCGCAAAATGGCGAGAATGGTATGACGTCCGGATCGCTTGGCGTAAGGCGGAAACTGGCGTCGCCTCAATTCCTTAAATTTCTGCTGGCGGGGGGCGTGGCAGCCGCGGTGAATTTCGGCAGCCGGATCGTTTTCAGCCACTGGATGCCGTTTTCCGCGGCGATCGTGACGGCCTATATCGCGGGCATGATTACGGCGTTCGTGTTGACGAAATTGTTCGTCTTTACCGACAGCGTTCGTCCGACATGGCAGTCGGCAGTGTTCTTTACGCTCGTGAATCTCGTTGCTGTACTGCAAACATGGGCGGTCAGCGTGATACTCGCGTACTACGTGTTGCCATGGCTAGGCGTAACGTGGCATCCCATGGAGATTGCGCACTTCGTCGGCGTCGTCGTCCCCGTTTTTACGAGCTATGTGGGACACAAAGAGCTGACTTTCAAATAACGGTCAGCGGCTTTTGGAAAAGAATGGCTGCGGTCCGCCTGCGTAGGCGAACCGCGGCCATTTGTCATTTCTTGAGGGTTTGCAGCGGACAGAATTTGTCGCCGATCAATACGTACGCGCTGAGATCTTTCTGACCGGGCTTCGCAAAGCCTGTCCAGCCCGCGTCGCTCGGGGCGTTCTTCAGGGTTTCTTTGACGTCGGGACGCCTTTTGCCCGAAACGCCATACCCTACGGTCTCGCCCGCAGGGTTGACGAGGACGATCAACAGCGGGCCATGCGATTGAATGTGCGATACAGCCCAACCGGACGCGGTCATGCCGACGGCATCAGGCGTAACCGATTCAAGGAAGCCCGTGCAGCGCGAGTCATCGACCAGATCTTTGTCGAACTTGACGATCGCCGCGTCGTGGAGCCAGCCGCGAGAATACGGTCCAATTTCGTGTTCGGCGGCGAACTTCGCTTCACGCTCGTACACAGAGTGAACATTGAGCGGAAAAATTGCACTGTCCAGGTCCTCATGGTCAAGACCGATTTTTTGCGCAAGGACCGCCAGCTTCCAGCGGTATAGCACATCGATATCCCCATTCACGTGCTCCTGAAACTTAGCGAGGAACGTGAGGAAAACGAGCGGAATTAGCACAACTATCGTACGCGCCCGCTTCGTTGCGGCCATATCAAGCGCTAATAACGACAACACCAGGAAACCCAGCAGGACCGGTAGTGTATAGCGGCTGGCAATGGCCGCATTAAGGCCCAGCATCCAGCGCCCCTGTGTCGCACCGACGGCAGACGCGACGACGAGGCCGTATCCCGCGATCAGAAATGACCGATAAGGAGTGAAGAGACGTTTCCTGTACAGATGAATCGTTGCAATTGCCGCGAAAATAAATAAAAGAAGGCCGGCAGCTGCCGATAATTTCAGGCTTTCGCTGATCCAGTAGAACGGGTTGCCAAGAAAAATCAGGAAAAACTTCAACCGGGCAAGCGGAACACGGGCAACCGAGGGGTCGAGCGGCAAGACCGGTTTGACAAAATGATAGAAGTAAATCGAGGTCGCGATAACGCCTGTTGCGATGACCGTTGCGATTTCTCGCCAGGAACGACGCAACAGCACACCCTGGACTGCCATCACGAAGAACGTGGCTATTCCGTTCCCCAAGCTAAGTTCGGCGCACATGCAGAAAAATATGCCCAATGCGACCCGACTGATACTTCCCGTTGGTCGCGAATAGAAAGCAAAAGCCAGCATGGCGAAAAGATAGATCGCAATGAACGGGCTCTGAAAACCCCACTTCAGGTTTTCATTCTGGATCCACGAGAAAAGAAATGAAAAAATAAGACCGGCAACCAGAAATGATGAATATTTGACGGTGTGCCATTTCTTATATTCAATCCAGATGGCGATGCCCAGGAATGCAACCATCGAGTAAATGGCAACAATGCTGAAAGCATTGCGTCCGCCGAACAAATATATGTCGATAAAGAATAGGATTCGAGGAATGACGATGCGATGGTCCATGTGTTGCGACCAGAAAAATTTGTAATCCCCATCCTCGATTGCATGGTAAAAGCCGATATATCCGTTCCACTGATCCCAGAACGGGATAGGTGAGAAATAATGGATTCCACCGTATATGGAGGTCACTACGATAATAATCGCGAGTACCGCGCTCCAAAGGGAATAGATGCGTTGCAATCGATACTCCGTGCCTCGGAAAAGTTGCGCGACCTTAGCAAATTGGCTTGGAACCGTCTAGTGTGGCCAGATTGTTGCCCCGCCGTACCTTTGCAAATTGCATAAGGCGAGGCGCCAGAAGCAGATGCCCCGGCGATATGCATTGCGTGCTGTTATTGAGCGTCGAGCATAGTGGAAGCGCTGGTAAGGCTCGCTGTGGATGGATGGTGAATCGCCCGCCCCTCCTTCCACCCAAAATGCTGGTAATGCTCGACCGGGTCCACGCCGGACGCCGCCACGTCCGCGTTGACGGCGAGATATTCGCGCGCATCGAAATCCGGCGGCAATGCGATCGGTTGGTCGGGGTCCAGATCGCTACGTTGCCCGAACACGCGTGCCGCGCCTTTTTTGTCGTCCTGCCGGGTGCGCAATTCCTCGAGTTTGCGGCGCGCGCGCCCGAACGGCACTTCCGGCGTTGCATCGCTGGCCAATTGCGCCATTCGCCGCCAGCTCTCGGCAATGTATTGCGGATCGCGTGAGCGCCTCATGACGACCGAAAACTCGATGTCATTGCGCAGCGTGTCGTGGAAATCCTCACACGCGAAATCGATCAGCTCCATTTCGCACAGCTCGGCGATCAGATTCGCAAACGAGCGCGGCGTGAACACCCAGCAGTGAACGTCGTGATACGTGCCGTTTTCGAACGCGTCGCGCGCGAGATGCAACGCGCCTCGCCATGTGTGATGCCGCCTGACCGAGTGCGGGTCGATCCGCTTTTGCCACGCTTCCAGCGTCGAGACATCGGCGGCGGACAGGCAGTGATCGAGCAGCGAGTAGGGCTGCGGTACTCGTGCACGGGCGATATAGCTGGCCAGTACTTCGGGCAGGCGGCTTTCGCGGCGGAAATAATCGAAGGTGAAGCGTCGGTCGGGAACCACGAGGCGCACTTCGCCGGTCGGTTTGAGAACCGCGGCGAGTTCCCTGAGCCACGTCACCAGATCGGGAACATGCTCGACGACGTGAGAGGCCACCACGTAGTCGACGTAGCGGCCCTTGATCGCTTCGTGCAGCGTGTTGCGCCCCCACACTGCGTCGACATCGACGATCTCATCGATGTCGAGATGAGGATCGTCCTTGTACTTCTGACGCAGGTGCGGCGTGTCCGTATGGTCGACGTAAATGATCTCGCCGGCATCGCTGCGTCGCACGAGAGGCCAGCACAGCGGGCCGATTTCGACGCCGACACTTTCCTTGACGTTCAGTCCATTCAGCAGACGGCAACGCCGCTTATCTCGAATTTCACCGATGCTGAGACCATTGTCTTCCTTCGCCATGTTGCCTCCTCATATTGGACGGCACAGCTTCCAGTTATGACCGATGTTCACCGCATTGCATGAGAGCGCTTACCCCATCAGGTATGCATCTGCACCTTGATGGAGTCCGAGCTTTTATCGCTGGCCAGACGAGGGGTCAGCACAGCGCACCTACTTCAACGCCTACACGGCATGGGATATTCAAACCGTCCAGAAGACGGCTTCAACGCTGTTCCCGACCAAGGTCTTCTTTTCGCATCTTACCTCCCAACGTCGTATCCGACTGGCAAGTAGCAGTTGCAAGCGATCTTCAGACTTTCCTGCGAGCGTCCGCGATGATCGTAATTGACTTCACGAACGTGAAATAAAATAGACATCCTGATGATTGTCCCAGCCGCCGGGACGATATTCGAGGATAGTCAGATTGCGTTGGTGGCAAACGTCGCTGACCCAATCGTGCGGAATCAGCGCGATGCCGTAGCTGTCTCCGATGTAATCGACTGTCCTCGCTTCCAGCGAATGATCGGGCGTGTAATTGACGAAGCCGTATTGCCCGGCGTCATAGCTATCTAGCAGATGAGCGCGTGCGCTTTCTCCCACCTGATAGCAATCCTCCGCCGTCAGAATCTCGCGCGAACGGGCGCCATGAGTGGTAACTACCGCCACGCCGCCCGGTTTCAATTTTTCGAAAAAATGTTTGATAACGGTGCCCGCATTCCGTGCCGATAAATGGGTGATCAGCGACCCAAGTGCGGCAACTTCGAAAAACGAATCGGGAACATTCTGGAACTCGTAGACGGGATCGACAATGGTGTATCCCGTTACGCCAAATGTTTGCACACAGAAGTCGACAGCGGGCGCCATGATATCGGCGACGTGTACCTTTGCCGCGTGGAACCGGGTGGCTAGATGACGTGTGACGCGACCGTAACCACATGGCAGTTCGAGTACGTTTGGCGCGTCGGCTCGTGCAACCTTCGCTGCGTGAGAAACGAGTTCCGCCATCTGGGCGCCGACCGATCCGTAATGCTCGGCTGACCCATGAAACATGTCGTCGTGCGGATGGACCAAAGATGACTGCATGCTCGATTTCTCCTCCGTCATGGTGAGGTCCTCCGTGAGGCCATCTTCTTAGACGATGAGACAAACTACCCTGCAGTGGCGCAGTGGCCGATAGGGTACCGCCTGCGCTTCTTTCCACGACGCTGCTATCCAATCGCTCCCGGCACAACTTTGCACAGAAGGAAATCGATTATCGCTGTTCGACGCGTTGACCGGTATGCGGATGAGGTCGGTTCGCGTAAAAATCAAAGAAATGTTTTTGCCACAATGCGCAGACGGTGTCCATCTGTTCGACGAGCACAGTGTCGAATCCGCACGATGCATCCGCCACATCGATTTTCGATCGCATCCGGTCGAAAAGCAACCTTTCAAAATCATTGATGCAGTAGTTGCGGATCTGCTCTGCATTGAACTCGTAGGCCGCGCATCGCAGTTCAGGATGCAAGGAAATATAGGTGCTGAACAGTCGCTCGACAATAAAGGGCAGGAATGGCGCGGGGTCCGTGTGCAGCGTATCCGTCATGACGGCCAGCGCCGCGTTATGAGAAGGGTTCGCTTCGAGAAAATTGGCGATTGGAAGCAGCGTGCGACCGATGTATTCGTCCCAGAACCGTTTTGATCCCACCCAGAAATTGCAGTACGCGAGAAGTCCGGGACCATGTCGAGGTGTATCGCGAATCGCGATGTTCACACCGCTTGCGTCGAGCAGTGTCTGCGCTGCCTGGACCAGGCCGGGATGCGCCTGTTCGCCCTGCATCCACACGTTGTACGACCAATAGGCGAGCTGGGGGAACGGATTTAAGAAGCAGACATCGGAATCTGGATGGCGTTGCACAAACTCGAGGAAAGCGGCGCCCGAGATTTTCGACTTGAGCGTGAACTTTGGCGAAAAGAGACCAGTGTAATCGTGCCTGAGATGATCGCCGTTACGGTACATATCGACCAGAATTTTGAATTCTCGCCATTCGGGACGGGAGTTGTCTGACCGTACAAGCGGCAAAAATTCGGCGCAGGTCAGCGTCTGATCTGGCGAATAGATCGGCTCGAATACCGCAACGGTTTTGCTCATACGTGGCCCGCCCGTTCGAGGCAGTAGCGGTTCAGGTCCGCGCGCCACTTCAATTGGGTGAACGATGCGTTCGGCACTGTAAAGCTGGGATAGTGCGTTTCGATCGGCACGCCGAGCAGATACTGCAGCATCACGCTGATGGGACCACCATGCGCGACCACCGCGAGCAGGCCACTGTTACCCGTCTCGGGCGTTACCGTGGAATCGACCCACGCCTGCACCCGCTCGGCCATATCCAGGTGCGACTCCCCTTGCTCATAGCGATTGCGGATATTCCTGTTGAAATCCGGAAAGGCCTGATTGAAATCTTCCTCGAGCCAGGAACCATAGATGCCGGGATGAGTTTCCGCGAGCCGTGCGTCGAACGTCATCGGCGAGGATTCGCCGAAGAGCAGTTCGGCGGTCTGGCGTGCGCGGGTCCACGGGCTACAGTAGATCCTCGACGGCTGGAAAGCGAAGCGTTCGAGCGTCGCCGCAAGATCGATCGACTGCCTTCGGCCAAGTTCGGTGAGGCCGTCCTTGTCGGTCGAAATCAGCAGCCTTTTGGCGTTGGCTTCGGACTGGCCGTGTCTGATCAGTAAGAGATCCATGGGAGTATTTCCGTTATGCCGGGCTCTCGCCGGTCACGAGTTCGAGGAAGGTTTTCGCGGGCCCCGCGAGGCCGAAACGTTCGTGCGTATCGGCATAGGCCTTCAGTCTCATCGAATTGCGCAGTTGTTGATCTTGATACAACGCTTCCATCGCGCTCGCCCATTCTTCCGCGGTGTTGTTCACGAGCAGGCCGGTACTCCCGTGCGAGACGGCCTCTTCATAGACCGGTGAACGCGAGTAGATACCCGGTATGCCGAGGCTACCGTAGTCGATGTACTTGATGCACGATTTGCAGCTATTGAAGAAGAGCGTATCGGGATCTTCCCTGCCGCCGAGAGGGACGACCGAGAACAGATAGCCTGCGTCGCGGATCGCTGCCTTGTAGGCGGCGTTCGCCAGAAAGCCTTTCGAGACCAGTCGCGGAACGTTCGCCATTTCCGGAAAGCCGTCGCCCCAGAACTCGAGAATGACCTCGGGATGCTGCTCCAGGAATTCGATGATGACTTTGAAAAACTGCTTTCTGAATTGGACGAGCTTGATCCCGTCCGTGTTGGAAAACAGGATTTTGGGCGGCGTCGATTCATGCCAGCTCGACGGCTCGGACGGTAGCGACTCGTGGTCGAATCCATTCGGAATCACGACGACGGACGGCCTGATCTTGCGCAGCTTGTTGCGCAGCGTCTCGTTCGATACCGTGGCGATCGAGGCCTGTCGGATCAGCCATGTGATGTTGGCGAGCAGGTCGTCGTTCAGGTCCGTAACACTGTACATCGGCAAATCGATGATCCAGTCGTCCATGTCGTAGATCGTGCGCAGGCCGAGGTCGTTGGCCATTCGCATCACGTCGGTCGCGCGATTCGAGCTGTGCTTGTTGAACAGTACGGCGTCGAAGCGGCGCAGTTGACCGACCGTCACGTCGCTTTCGACGATTTCCTCCCATTCGAGCATGCCGTGGTGGGCCATATAGCCCAGAAGCGGGCCGAAGCGCGCGGCAATCGAGCGCGACATCAATCTGTCGTGCGATAGCGAGATTCGCTGTACAACCAGTAAACGCGGGATCTTCGGCATTTCAAATACTTTCTCGTGCAAGCAGCGCAGCGATTTGCGGACCAATGGTGGCGGCCGAGTGGCGCGCCATTACGCGCTCGTAAGTGGCGGTGACCTTCGCTTCGCGGTCGGGATCGTTGATCGCCCCGGCGATCGCCCTGGCGATCGCGTCAACCGAGTTCGTCGACGTGTACCAGACGTCATCTTCGAAGTGCTCGCGCTGCCATGGCCCGTCTGACATGACGAGAGGTTTCTGCATGATCGCGCCTTCGAGGCTCGAGCGGCCTGGAGGATCGATGCTCGGTTCGGCCATCACACTGCAATTGGCGATGATCGAGCGCAACAAGGCGCTGCAAGGCTGGATGAACGGCAGGAACGTGACGCCGGAGTGCGCTTCGGCGACGCATTGCCGGTAGTAGTCGTCGTCGCGCGCACCGCCGACGAACAATCCGTCGAGCTTGAGTTCGTTCAGCGCGCGGATCGTTTGCAACTGGTTCTTGATCGGTTCGATCAGGCCGAGACAGAGGGCGAAGTCGGTACTGTTCGAAACGGTCGAGAGCAGATCCTTGTCGGGTGGAACGAGGAAGCGGTTCGATACGCACGTCGGAAGGATTTCGACCTTCTCCGCCGGCACCTGGATGTATTGCGTGAAATTGTCGAGCTCTGCCTGCGACTTGAATAGCAGCTTGTGCGCCATCCGCGTAATGCCCTGAATACGCTCGACCTCGCTAGCCGGAACGGGCTCGAGCCACCATACATTCGGCCACAGGAAGATGCGCTTGTTCCGGTTCGCGGCTTCGCGCAGGATCGCGTGACTGTCGGCGTGCACGGAGAAGTGAATGACGCCGTCGTAGAAGTTGAGCGGACGGCTGCCGATGCCGTAGATGTCGACATGGACACCCGACGTTCTGAGGATCTCCGCGACCTGGACGAGTTCCGACTCGCCGCCGCCGCTGACGGTAAACGCGGTGCTGTATGTGGTGAGAATGAATTTGAGATCGTTCATGCTTTGCTCTGCGGTACGTCAGCTGAAACCAGTACGCGTTGCCAGACGGAATCGGTTGCCCGCTCCAGAACTTCGTCCGCGTGGGCGACATAGGCCTGGTCGATTCGGCAGCGCGCCACGGATTTATCGAGGCGCCTGGCGATGGCCGAGGCCAGGGCGGACACATCGGCTTCTGGCGGGAACACGGAGTCGTCAGGACAAATTTCCTGAGCGGCCGTGCCGCCGCGCACGAACACCGGCTTGCCATAGTGCATCGCTTCGAGCACCGGCACGCAGAAGCCCTCGTGCCGGCTCATCGCGAGCAGCGCATTGGTGGATTCGTAGCACTCGAACAGATCGGCGTCGTCGAGCATGCCCTTGAAGTCGACCTGCTCGAGCACGCCGAGACGCCGAGCGTGATTGATCAGAAACTTCAGATAATCGTAGTTCGGTGTGCTGCCGACGATGCTCAGCGTCGCGCCGAAACCACGCTGTTTCAGCAGCGACAGAATCTCGATGCCGTCTTCGATGCGTTTATGCGGCACTACGCGGCCCACCATCAGCAGGTTCGGCTCGTTGCGCTTGCGGCCCTTGCGCCGCGTTTCGCGCTGGAACACATACATGTCCGGAAAGACCGGCGGCACGACCTTGATCGCGTCCGCATCGACGATGCCGGCGAGGCTCGCCGCGGTGCTGCGCGAATTCACGACGACTGCGTCGAAATCCGCGAGCCGCGGCAGTTGCGCGAGGGCCTTCTCGCACAACTGCGCGGTGCGCGGTTCCAGCGCGCGCAGCAACTGCGGGTCGGTCACGCCGTGGAAGTAGCAGACCTTCTTGCAGTCGAGCGCGAGTATCCGGTCGAGGTACGGATCGAAGATCGAGTAACTCAGCAGGATTACGTCGTTGCGGGTGACCTCATCAAACAACGCGTCAAGCGGGCGCACTCCATTTGTTCCCTCCTCGAACCCGGTTGCATACAGTTCGGCGCGCATGCCGAGACGGTCAGCCATGCGTACGAAACCGATGCAGTGGTTGCCCACCGCATCGCCTGAGAAAATATCAGGAGCACATACCCGCAGCGTCATTTTGATTTCGCCTCCGCAATGTCGGTTAAACGTCGCGCATACGCGCGTGCAACTGCTTCAACTGAGTAGTCGCGCTCGATGCGTGTCTTCCCCGCCAGTGCGATGCGCTCACGGAGTGGCACATCGTCGATCATTCGTTTGAGCTGTTCCGCCGCAATCGACACATCCGGATCGCACCAGTACTGACCTTCGGCGAACAGGTAGTCGCCGGGCCGTAGCGGCACGAGTTCGCCGTCCACGAGGAAAGCGGTGTCGGGGTCGCAGAAGTCGACGTTGCCCGAGAAGTTCGTGACGACGACCGGCTGCCCCAACGCCATCGCCTCGGCGATCACGCGGCCGAAGCCTTCGCTACGGTGCAGCGAAATGTAGGCGTCGCAGCAGGCCATGAAGTCGGTCGAATCCTGACGGCTCAGGCGCTCGGACATGATGTGGATGCGGCTGTCGCCCGCGGTGAGGTCGAGCACCGCGCGCCAGACCGGATCGTCGTCGCGCACGTTCATCGCCTTGATGACGAGCCCGACGCCGGCCGAATGCGCGCCGAACGCCTGCTTGAACGCCTGCACCCCAGCGAGCGGGTTCTTGCGGCTCAGCCACGAGTTGCCGTCGAACATGAGGTAGAACAGAAACTCGTTGGTCGGCAGGCCAAAGCGCTCGCGCTTCGGCTCGACCGGTGCGGGCACCTCGACCGCCATCGGCATCTGATAGACCGGCGTGTTGCCGAGCCGGCTGTAGACGCTCGCCACGAAGCGGCTCTGCGCCCAGATTTCGTCGACCATCTGATGCACGTTGCCGAACGCGTTCGGCCAGTGGGGCAGTTCCCACGGCCACGCGCCGATCTTGTGCGTGGGCGCGTCGATCAGCTTGCGGCCACCTTCCAGTGCGAGCCGCACCATTTCCGGCGCCGGCAGGCAGATCAGGCTGATGTTGTACTTGAGCTCTTCGCTGATCAGATGATCGACCGAATGTTCGAGGCGCGCGGGTCCCGCCATCGGTGCATTGAGCAGCGTGACCGGCGTCGACGACAGTTGCAGCACGCGCGCGGCCATGCGCGCGTCTTCGCCGAGGCCGAGCACGCCTTGCGGGAAGCCGATGATGTTGACACCGAAGTCGTAACCGACATTTTCGACGCGCGCGTGATAACGCGCGGGCTCGCGTGAGTCGTCATCGGCTTCGTCGTCGGCGGCATCGGCGCTTTCGGCCCAGCGCACCTTCAGCGAGCCGACCAGCGGATATTCGGTCGCGGCCCACTCGTTCCACCAATGCACGAGCTGGTCGCGGCCTTGCGCGGTGTTCAGGTCGTACACTTCGCGCAGATCCGGGCGGTCGCTCGCGATCATCGTCAGAAAGCGCGGCAACAAGGTGTCGTCGGCCGGCTGCTCGTCGTCGATTCTCGCGAGTTCTTCGGCGAGATGAGCCGGCGACCATTCGATCGCGCAATACTCGTCGTGCCCGTGCTGGTCCCACCACGAGATGAAGCCGAGCCGCGCGCTGAAGCTGTTCAGAGCGAACGACGCCTGCAGGTCGGGCCGCTCGTTCCAGATCAGCAGCAGGAAGCGCGGCAGCAGCGGCAGCGCGCCCTGCTCGCCGGCTTCCATTCTGAACAGGCTTTCGGGCAGCGCTGGGATGACCCAGTGAAGCGCCGGATACTGGTGCCGTCCGTGCTCGATCCACCACGACAGGCACTTCAGGCGCCCGGTGAAGCTGTCGAGCGAGCACAATGCCTGCAGATCCTGGCGCTCGCCGTGCAGCAGCCGCAGGAAGCGCGGCACCGGCAGCCAGTCGGTGTGCGTGCCCCATTCGGGCTCGAACATCAGCGCGGTCACCGCGGGCGTGGTTGGCGTCGTGGGCGGCGCCAGCTCGACCGCGGGTTCTTCGGCCAGATGAGTCGGCGACCATTCGATCGCGTTGTACTCCTCGCGCCCGTGCTTCTCCCACCACGAAATGAAGCCGAGCCGCTCGCGGAAGCTCTCCAGATTGAACGACGCCTGGAGGTCGGGCCGCTCGTTCCAGATCAGCAGCAGGAAGCGCGGCAGCAGCGGCAGCGCGCCCTTCTCGCCGGCTTCCATGGTGAACAGGCTGTCGGGCACCGCCGGGACGCCCCAGTGAATCGCGGGATACTGGTGCTGCCCGTGCTCGATCCACCACGACAGACACTTGAGGCGCCCCGTGAAGCTGTCGAGCGAGCAGAGCTCCTGCAAGTCCCGGCGCTCGCCGTGCAGCAGCCGCAGAAAGCGCGGCACCGGCAGCCAGTCGGCGTGCGTGCCCCACTCGGGCTCGAACATCACGCCGGGCGTCGTGGGCGGCACCCATTTGATCGCGCGGTACTGATGCTGGCCGTGTTCGATCCACCACGACAGGCAGCTGAGCCGCCCCCGCAGGGAGTGCAGGTCGAAGTTCGCCTTCAGGTCCGGCCGTTCCTTGAAGATCTCGCAAAGGAAGCGCGGCACGTGAGGGCCGCCGTCCGCGGGAACTGCTTCGGGCTCGAGCATGAAGCCGCCGATCGGCGGCTGCGACCACTTGATGCGCGGATACTCGCGCTGGCCGTGGTCTTCCCACCAGCTCAGCGCGTTGAGCCGCGAGATGAAGCTGTTCAGGTCGAACGCGCTGCGCAGATCGGGCCGCTCGCGCGTGATCAACGCGAGGAAGCGCGGAAACGGCATCGCGCTGGAGTCGGGCGCGTCGATGGGTTCCAGCAGGCTCGGCCACGCGACCGGCGGGCGCCACGTCATGCGTGGGCAGGTGACCTGGCCATACTGCTCCCACCAGTCGAGGGCGTTCAGATAGCCGGTCAGCGTGCTCAGGTCGAATGCCCGGGTAAGATCGTCGCGATTGCGCACGATCATAGTCATCAGCTTCGGCAACTGCAGGCCGGCCTCTTCGATCACGGTGACGGGCTCGTGCAGCGTCTCGCTCAGATGCTTCGCATCGAGCACGCTCGGTTTGGTCGAGCCGAGCCAGTACGTGACGGCCGCCGGATGACGCTCGATCAGCGTGTCGTTATCGAGTCGCCGCAAATATTCCAGGTCTTCCTGACGCAGTACCCAGTTGAAATCCGGATAGGTTTCGCGCGCCGACATTTCCCACCAGAAGTACAGCGTGACGCGGTCATTGAGCACTTTGGAATTGAAGCGCGCGAGATCGGCTCTGAACTTCATCAGAAAGTAGATCGCGCTCGGCAGGCAAAACAGGTCCCCCGGCGATGGGTGGCGGTACTCGGCCAACCATTCGGTTTTATTTTTTTTCGTTCCCAGATTAATCAAGATTGGCAATCCTTGAAGGCCAAGCAAAGGAAAAGTCGTCGGCAGTCAGTGTCAGATTGGGTGAATAGCAGGGGTCGTTCATCAACAGATGCCCCCAGCGCTGTCTGACCAACTCAGATTCCTGGTTGAAGCGGCTGATCTTTTCCGGTGTATCTTCGGCGCCGCGTGATGCCGATTCGTGATGATAAAGCTCCGCGTAGGGTGTCCACACGTTGCGGTAGCCCGCTTGCCGCACGCGCAGGCAAAAATCGATGTCGTTGTAAGCGACGTGCAACTTTTCGTCGAGGCCGCCGACCTCCTTGTAGATCGACTGGCGGATCAGCAGGCACGCGGCGGTCACTGCGCACATGACGTTGCGCAGACGCGCGCGCGCGAAGTAGCCGGGGTGTGTATTGGGGAAATGCTTGTGCGCATGGCTCGCGATACCGCCGACACCGAGCACCACGCCGCCATGCTGGATCGTGTCGTCCGGATACAGCAGTTTCGCGCCGACCGCGCCAACGTTTACCTGAAGCGCCACTGAAACCATTTCCTCGAGCCAGTCGGCGTTGATCACTTCGATGTCGTTGTTCATCAGGCAGACGAAGTCCGCCGTGCTCGCGAGCGCGACGCGGTTGTTCAGCGCCGAGTAGTTGAACGGCGAGTCGTCGCGTACGACCTTGATCCGCTCGTCTTCCTGCAGGCGCGCGAACAGCTCGTGCGTTTCCTGCTTGACCGAGCCGTTGTCGATGATCGTGATACGGAAGTTCGGGTAGCTCGATTTGCGTCGCACCGATTCCACGCATTGCTCGACGAGCCCCGCGGAATCGCGCGTCGGGATGATGATCTCCACCGACGGCAGCACGGCGGGCAGGTCGTACACGACCTTGTTGAACGCGTCGGTGCCCGGCGCGTGCTCGGTATGCGCGTTGATGTTGTTGCGCGCGAGGTGTTCGTCGAGCGCGCGCATCGCCGCGATATGCGCATACGGCTTGGCTTCATGGCCGGCTGCCGTGCTCTCGGGAATCATGCGCCAGTGGTACAGCGCGCGCGGCACGTGATAAACGGTGTGATGACCCGCGCGGTCGATCACGCGCAGCGCGAGGTCGTAGTCCTGCGAGCCTTCGAAGCCGGTTCTGAAGCCGCCGACCTCCTTCATGATCGAAGTCCTGTACACGCCGAAATGCGAGATCATGTTCTGGCTCAGGAACAGATCGTAGTTGAAGTCGCATTTGAAGTACGGGTCCGAGCGCTCACCGTCGATCGAGATCTTGTCTTCGTCGCTGTAGATCACCGTCGCGTCCGGATGCGCGTTGATCAGTTCGGCGACGCAGTAGAGCGCGAGCGGATGCAATTCGTCGTCGTGGTCGAGCAGGCCGACGAATTCGCCGACGGCGAGTTCGAGCGCCGTGTTGCTCGAGTTGCTGATGTGACCGTTCGTCGTGCGGTACGCGACCTTGATGCGCGGATCCTTCGCGACGTAGCTGTCGAGCACCTCTTTGACCTCGGGGTTCGTCGAGCAGTCGTCGGCGATACAGAATTCCCAGTTTTCGTAGACCTGATCGATGACCGAATCGATCGCCATGCGCAGCCACTTGGCCGGCGTGTTGTAGGTCGGCATCACGATGCTGATGAGCGGCTGCTGCGCCCACGTTTTCGAGCGCGCGCGCAGTTCGGGGTAATGCGACGCGGGCGGCTCGTGCCGCTCGATCCATTCCTGATACGTGTAACCGACGGTTGGGGGCGGCGCGGGCTGTGCGCCGCCGCTCCATGACGCCATCCGGCGTGCGCGCTCGAGCAGCTCCGTCGGGCAGTCGGCGTCGGCCACCAGTTCGACGTTGAAGCCGTTGATCGAAAACAGTCCCGCTCGCGCGATCGGATCGATGCGCAACGGACCGACCAGCGGCGGAAACGCGACGACCTGATCTACCTTGCCGCCAGCGTCGACCACGAGACCGATCGTCGCGTGCTCCGACATGCCCGCGCCCGCATCGAAGTAGATCATGCACGGCGAAGCGGGCATGTCTTCCTTCGCGAGTTCGAACGAAATACGCGCGGCGCGCCCCGACAGTTCTTCCCATCCGGTCAGCTCGAACTGTGGATCGCTATTCGTCGCTTTCCACGCGAACCCGGAATTCGGGGAAGCCTCAACGCTGTTCAGAGGACGAAGTTCGAAGTTCTTCATGAGGTTCGTCACGGGTTTAGTCATTTCGTCAGCAGGGATTCGTAGAGGTCTTTCAAGGGCGACAGGACGGCTCGCCAGGTCAGATCTTGCGTCTGGATCGCGGCCGCGCCGCGCGGTTGCGTGAGCGCGGCGTGAATCGATCCGGCAATGCTATCAACGTCGGACGGATCCAGGTAGGCGACATGCTGCGCGAAATATTCTTCGGTAGAGCCAACTTTTGTGACTGCGATGCGCGCGCCCGCGGCATGCGCTTCGAGCGCGGCAAGCCCCGGCGTTTCCAGCGTGCTCGGCAGCACGAACGCTTCGCAGGCCGCATAAGCGGAGCGCAGCAGCGGCGAATCGTGAGGGAGCGTGCCCGCGTAGACGACCTGCTCACCGCCCTCGGCGAAGCACGCCTTCGCGTATTCGGGATCGCGCTGATGGCCGATCAGCACGAGCTTCAGTTCGGGGAACGACTTCATCGCCCGGATCAGCGCGAGCTGGTTCTTGCGCGGCTCGATGTTGCCGACGTTCAGGATAAAGCGTCCCTCGATGCCGGATTCATGGCGGAACAGTTCGGCGGGCACCGGCTCGTAAAAACTCTGTTCGACGCCGTTGAGCACGCTCACGAACTTTTCGCGCGGCAGATCGAAGATGCGCGCGAGCGTGTCGCACTCGATCTCCGAGTTCGCGACTACGCGGTCCGCGAGAGAAAACTGATGATGGATCTCGCCGATCGGATAGAGGTGCTTCGTTTCCTCCGTCACCCACAGGCTCGACGACACCACGAGCGGCAAGCCCAACTGCTTGACGAAGTTGCAGAAGTGCACCGAGCCACCGACGCATGAGAAGAAATGCACCACGTCGTGTTCAAGAAAACGCGGCCTCCATGGATCGAACAGCGTAACCTCGACGCCATGCGCGGGCAGATGCTTGTGATACGCAAGCAACTGGATCTCTCCGCCGCCGGGGGTATGGAAAGCCATCGGGTAGGTGGCGAACAACACTTTCATAGGTGGGACTCTAATCACTCAAACAGTTTTTTCGTCAGACCAGCACGTCGATGCAAAGCCACTGCGCTCAACGCGCGGGCTCGGCGGCAAGACCAGCAGGTTTCGGAGCATTCACGTGGATGCGCGCCGCGCGCTTGCGCGACCTTAAGGCGCTGGCCCGCCGATGCGCGGGCCGGGGCCCGTTCGCGCGGCCAGCGAGCAGGCCTGAATGTGCTGTTGTCGAGCACGTTGGATCGATACCACGAATTCCACATGCGCGAATATGTTTGAGTTGTTACGAAGTGTACGAACAACGCGCCAGCAGGCGCAGGTCCGTTTTATTATCACGGCCCGACACTTGCGGCGCGTGATGGAGCGACCGGTGTCGCCCGAATACAATACGTTCCCAGCCAGACTTCCTGAGAAAGCACCGCCGATGCCAGATTGTATCGTGTCTGATCCGCCTTTCCCGCCCTTCGCGGCCGCGTCGAGTCCTGACGGCGTTCGTCTGTCTGCATCGATCGCGCGGCATGGCGTGGGCGCAATCGTGCGCCGCGGAGCAGTACGATGAGTCTGCAGGTCCTCATTACCGGCGCCAATGGTTTCGTCGGCCAGACCGTGTCCCGCGCGTTGCTGCGGCGGGGCGATCGGGTGACTGGCGTGGTGCGTCGGCCGCAGACGGCCGCCGAGGGCGCGCGCGAATGGCTGCTCGATACGGAGGACTTCGCGGGCATCGACCAGCGCTGGCCGGTCGCGCTCAATTGCGATGCGGTGATCCATCTGGCCGCGCGCGTGCACGTGATGCATGAAACCCTGACCGACCCGCTCGCCGCCTATCGCGCGACCAACGTCGAAGGCAGCTTGCGCGTCGCGGCCGCGGCGCGGCGCGCGGGCGCGAGGCGCTTCGTGTTCGTCAGCAGCATCAAGGCGATGGGCGAGGCGAGCGCTGGCCGGCCGATCGCCGAAACGGACGAGCCCGCGCCGTCCGATGCCTATGGCATCTCGAAGCTGGAGGCCGAGCGCGCGCTGTTCGAATATGGCCGCGCGGCGGGACTCGAAGTCGTCGTGGTGCGGCCGCCTTTGGTCTACGGGCCGGGCGTACGCGCGAACTTCCTGCAACTGATGAATGCGGTCGCGAAGGGCATCCCGTTGCCGCTCGGCGCGGTCACCGCGCGCCGCAGCCTCGTATTCGTCGACAACCTCGCGGACGCGCTCGTGCATTGCGCGACCGACCCGCGCGCGGCCGGCGAAACCTTTCATGTGACCGACGGCCGCGATCTCAGCGTACCGGAGCTGGCGCGACTGCTGGCCACGCAACTGAATGTGCCCGCGCGGCTCGTGCCGGTGCCGGTCGGCGCGCTGCGCCTCGCCGGCCGCCTGACCGGCCGCTCGGCGCAGATCGACCGGCTGGTCGGCGAGCTGTGCGTCGACAGTTCGCATATCCGCGAATGTCTGAACTGGTATCCGCCGCATACGGTCGAGCATGGGCTGCTCGAGACCACGGCCTGGTATCGCTCCACGCACTGACCGCTCATTGAACCTGCCTTGACTCCGGCCTGAACCGCTCACCCCATCGATGCCGCTCGCTTCATACTCCGCCTCTTCCATCGTCTCGCTGCTGCCGTGGGGCGTCGTCGCGCTCGCCGCATGCGCGGCGATCCTGTGGACGCTGCTCCGGACCGGCCTCGCGTGGCGCCTCGCCACCGACATCCCCAACGACCGCTCACTGCACACGCGCCCGACGCCGCGCGTCGGCGGCTGGGGCATCGTGCCGGTCGCGGTCGTGCTGAT
>ABYL01000051.1 GCA_000173575.1 Burkholderia sp. H160
TCGTAAAACGCGTTCGCAAATGCGAGAGTCGACGCTCCGCATCTGGCTCGGGCGAAGGGCCGGTTAGCATCATGAAGCCGCCGATGAGGGTCGGTAGCTGAGCGTCTCCTATGGCCGAATTCTGTGCGTAGCTCGTCTGTGAGGTCGTGGAGGAATGCAGCCAGCCCAATGGCAGGTTTCCCGCTGCACTGCAAGCCGGCTCGAGCCCAACTGTTGTCTTTGAACCGCCCCGTCAGATCCTCTTGATGGCTCGACGGGCGACTGGAGGCAAGCGGCCGCACACGGCCTGTTCGCCGGCGAGGGGGCAGACGATGAGGTGCAGGCTAGAGACTGACGGGTGGGTTGACGCGATAAGGGCGCTTGTCGCGTGCGCGGATATCCGGCGCTCGCAGCCAACCATAGCGCTCACCAGATCGCGGCGTAGGGCACCCGCTTTGGCACGGTCTCTCGCCTGCCGCTCCGCGGGTCGTGACGCCAGCCGACAGTCCCGGTAATCAGTAGCGCGAAAGCTGGCTCCCGTTGACCTGCACGCGCTCGCCCGTGCGCAGGTCGCCGGGCGTCGGCACGTTGAACGCGCGCGTTGAGCCGTCGCTCAGCTGCACGTCGATCTGATATCCGGCGGGCTGACCCATCTGCTGGCCGATCTGGTTGCCCGCGTAGGCTCCACCGAGCGCGCCGATGACGGTCGCGGCGTCGCGACCGTGCCCGCCCCCGATCTGATTACCAAGAACGCCGCCAACCAGCGCGCCGACGACGGTTCCCGCGATACCCGAAGTACCCGTGGCGCTACTCAAGGGCCGGATGCCTGAGATCGTGCCGTACTGCGTGCCATATTGGTTGCCGTATTGCGAGTTGTACTGCGACCCGTACTGGCCGCCGTTTTGTGTGTCATACGGCTGTTGCGGCGCAGGCGGCGACGCGTAGGCGGGTTGCTGCACGGTGCCCGGTTGCGCGTAGACGGGTTGGTTATACGCGGGCGCTGCATACTGGCTCTGGTAGCCTTGCTGCGAGCCGTACGGCGCGTAGCCTGGGGTAACGCACGCCGACAACGAAAGACTTGCTGCAGCGACAAGCACGGTGGTCAAGGCGGACTTGGTAGAGAGCATGGGCATCAAGGTATGGTTGGCATCGTCGCCGCGCCGGGCACAGCGAGCATAAAGAGGAAGGCGGTTGCGCGGCAGTATAAGGAAAGCCTTCCCAGACGTCCGCTGCGCGACGGTAACAACGTGTAAAGTCCGTTGCGAGGTGAATGGCGGTGGGCGGCGGTATATATGGATGGCGACGACGTTGCGAAAACTCCGGCGGGTGGCGAATGCGGTTGTGATGTGATGGACGACTCCCGCCATCCCCCGGCCTGACGGGACGTCCGCTGCTGCTGCACTCGGCATCAGGAGTGCGCACTACGTTAGCGTTCGCTCCAGAGAGCACCTCGCCGTTGCGGGCATTGAGCCTTCCGTCGGTAGCCGGGGAGACAGCTACGCAACGCACGCTATCGGTGCAATCTGGCCCCCTACTTCCGTGGTCGGCCACGACCTGCTGTTCAGCTAGCGGGGAAACCTGCCGTCGGAACGGTCGCAATACTCCGGAACCTGACGGAGGAGCCACGCACACAACTCGGCCACAACTGGCGTTGCAGCGGACTGCGTTCTACGTCGGCGACGTGGCGGATTGCTGACGTTGGCAACCTATTGAAGGAGTATGCGACCCGAAATGCATGAATTCCTACTATGGACCTATGCGCGCGTGCGCAGCCAACAGGAACTAACCACAGGAGTCCAGCCTGAGCCAATAGAAAATCGGAATGTTTGTAGCATTGCGTTGTGGGCCCCAAGTCGGCAATGCTACCCGTAGCCCCCGCACGCTGTTCGATCGCCGACCGGCTGCTCCGGCCAAACATCAGACGCCAAAACCACTGGCCCTTCGCACGCGCCCTAGCCTCGCGTTTCAGATTATGCTTAACTGTCTGTCATGCAACATTTCAAGACCCATTGACGCGATAGAGCGCTCAGGATTCACTTTAACCCGTCAATTATCTCGCACATTGATTCAAGAAAAATCCATGACTTATCACCGCACCGCAAATGAATTCACGTTTTGATTAATTTCTGAAAAAAACGTCCACTTTCTGGTTTAAAGACCCGCACGAACCCGCAAAATCGGCCCCAACTTACCGTTCAGCTTTTCCTTTAAATTTGCCCGCATTTGCTTTATTCGACAGGGGTGATCAATAAAGCGGAAGATGAAATTGGTTTTCAAATTCCGCTTTATTCGTGACATCCCGCTCAATACTTGCTGCCGCGGTCGATGCGATTACGATTCCTGAAATTTGTGTCGCCATTGAACCCCTCCAGCGCCTATGGAACAATGGACAGAGTTCACATAAAGCAGGACATAACGTGCATCATGGCCTCTGACCAACAGCGCCGCCGGACCGTTCTGCATTTCGGACTCTATGGCGCGGAAACCGACCAATCCTGGGTCGACATGGTGCATTACGAACGCATTCCCCTGCGTGCCGGCCGTTTCGACTTCGACATCAAGCCGCACGTCCACGATGCGCTGATCCAGGTGCTCTACGTCACCGCCGGGGGCGGCGAGACCTTCATCGACGGCAAGACCTGGGCAGTCGAAGCGCCATGCCTGATCGTCGTGCCGGCGCGCTCGGTCCACGGCTTTCACTTCCGCAGCGACATCGACGGTCACGTCATCACCGCCGCGCAGTCTGCACTGGAATCGCTGGCGATGACGGCCGCGCCCGATCTGCTGGAATTCATCCGCACGCCGACGGTGCTGTCGATCGATCCCGACGTCGAGCGCGGCACACCTCTGGACACACTATTTCAGTCGATCGGGCGCGAGGCGGAGAGCCACGAGCGCTGGCAGTTCACCGCAGGCGCAGCACTGGCGATCACCCTGTTCGTCAAGATCGGGCGCCTCAGCGAGAGCGCCCGGCTTTCAGCCAGTTCCGAGCAGCGGACCATGGCCGCGCGGATCGAGCGGTTCCGCGCCCTGCTCGACCGCCATTGCCGTGAGCGGCGGCCGGTCGCCAGCTATGCCGATGAGATGGGCGTGACCACCGGCCAACTCTCCCGCATCTGCCGTGCCACCTTCGGGGTCTCGGCAATCGAGGCAATCGATGCACGCTCGATCCATGAGGCCAAGCGGCTGCTCGGCTATTCGACGCTCAGCGTGAAGAAGATCGCCAGTGAACTGGGCTTTCAGGACGAGGCCTATTTCGGTCGCTTCTTCCGCAAGCAGACGGGATTCCGGCCAACCGAGTACCGCTCCGCGGCCCACGATCGATCCTTGCCGCCTGAAACGGGGAGCGCGGGCTGACTCGACCTTGCCCCCCGATCCGGTTCAGGCCGATAACCCACCCAGCTTCACGAACAGGTGTTCCGGCCCGGAGTTGGTCAGGTTGTTGCCTCGCACATACTGGATCGGCCTTGCCGGATCGAGCGCAATATCGCCAACCTTGCGGGCTAGAGCCTTCGTCGCGATCAGCGTCTCCAGCTTGGCGAGCGGCGCGCCAAGGCATTTGTGCATACCGTTGCCGAAACCCAGATGGCCGCTGGAATCGCGGTCGATGTCGAACGTCTCGCCCTCGGCAAACTTGCGGCTGTCGCGGTTCGCAGCCGACAGCAGCAATCGCACGACCGCGCCCTTGGGCAGATCTACGCCCGCGACAGTGGTCGCCTCGGTGGTGATGCGGCTCACGCGCTGGACGGTACCGCGATAGCGTGCCACCTCCTCGACGAAACGCTCAGCGTCGGCGGGGTTTTCGCGGATACGTCCCAGCAGATCCGGCTGCTCGGCGAACATGCGAAAAGCGTTGGCGACAAGGATAGTCGTCGTATCGTGCCCGGCGATAAAAACGAAGGCGCACAACTCCTTCGCTTCCTTTTCCGAAAGCAGCCCGTCCTTCCACATGCGCGCGATATGTCCGCCGATCGACTGGCTGTCGGTCAAAGCGAGCCGCTCCATCGCTTCCTTCAGATAAGCGAAGAAAGCCTGTGCGCTCTGCTCGTCGGTGCCGGTCCCCGGCGCATTGCGAGCGAGGCGCCCGAAATAGCTAAAGGTCTCGTCCGACCAGAACTTCATCTTTTCCTCATCCTCGTTCGGCACGTCGATCATCGTGGAGATGGTCGAGATGCTGAGCGGGATGGCGAAATCGTTGACGACATCACCGCCGCCTTTGGCAATCATCGCGTCGAGCAGGTCCTCTGCCCTTTGCGCGATCTGCTCGACAAAGGGATCGAGTGCCAGCGGCAGGAAGGACGGCTGGACGACCTTGCGTAACCGCGAATGGTCGGGCGCATCAAACAGCGTCAGGAACGTCAGCGGCGGCGGGCTGACGACCTCGGAGGAAAACAGCTTCGGGTTGCGGATCGCCTGGTAGACATCGTCATAGCGCGACAGGAACCACACGTCCGAAGTCGCCGACTGGCAACGCAGAACTGGCGCATGCTCCCGCATCCAGCGGTAGTGCTCGTAAGGGTCGCCTTGAGAGCCGTCATCGACCACCTTGAATGGCTCCAACCCCTCGGGCCAGTCCAGTTCGTGTGAATAGGCCGGAAGCGTGCTGCCCGTGAATGGGCAGACCTGCGGCGCGCTCTGCGGCACAGCAGACGGGAGAGCGGGGGCCGCTGCGGCCACGGGTGCCGTCTTGCCGATCGCCATGCGCTCAAGCGCCCGGCTCATCGTGGCCTTGGAATGGTGCGCATGCAGCGCAATCACGTCCCGCGCCGCGTTCAGGTCGCCCAGTTCGAAGGCGGCGACAATGTCCCGGTGCTGCTGCACGATATCGCCGACGATCTCGATCTGGTCGGTCAGCGCGCGAGCAATGTAGTCCTGCACGGCCAGTTGCCGGTAGAGCGCGATCAGCTGGGCGTTCCCGGAAGCTTCGATCGTGAACAGATGAAAGGCGTGGTTTGCCTCGATGTAGCGTGGAACGTTGGTAAAGTACCGACCGCGCACGAACGGCGCCGTCGCCTCGGCAAGCTGGCGGAATGTGATCAATTGCTCGCTCGACAGCCGGCCCATGGTCAGCTGAGCCGCCCCCAGTTCGAGAGCCATGCGCAGATCGAAGGCTTCATCGACATCGACAGGAGCGATGCGCTCCTCGCCGGTCTGAACCACCAGGCCGGTGCCGGCGAACTTCTCATAGTAGAAGTTGCGCGGCGTCAGCCCTTCGGACGAGAGAAAATCGCGCACCGCGTCGACCATCGGCGGCGGGCCGCAGAGGTAGACATCCGCATCGCCATCGTTGAGCTGGGAGGCGCGGATGTGGTGGGTCACATAGCCCTTGTTGGGATGGGCACTGTCGGGGCTGGCGACGGTGCAAGCGTAGGTGAAGTTCGGCAGGCGCTGCGCATAGATTTCGAGCCGGTCGACGCCAACCAGATCCTCATCGCTGTTCACACCCAGGATCATGTGGACTGGATACGGGCTGCCGCCGTCCTCGACGATCTTGTCCAGCATCGACAGGAACGGCGCGAGGCCCGTGCCACCTGCCAGAAACAGCACTGGCCGCTCAATGGGGCGCAGGTAGAAGCTTCCCATCGGGCCGCGAATCTCGATTGGGTCGCCTACTTTGGCGGTTTCGCAGAGCCAGGTCGACATCACCCCTTGACGCACATTGCGCACAAGGAAAGACAAGTGCGGCTCGGACGGCCCCGAGCTGAAGGAGTAGGACCGTGTCTGATCGGTACCGGGCACCCGGATGTTGACGTACTGCCCAGGAAGGAAGCTCAGATCTGCGCGGTTCTCGAGCTCGACCGAGAAGGCGATCGTGGTGTCCGACGCTCGTTGGCAGGCGACGATCCGTCCGCTGTGGGAAGACGGGCCGGTACCCGACACATCGGAGTTCGTGGCGATCTGGATCACACAGTCGGAACGTGGGCTCATCTGGCAGGTGAGAACCTTGCGGGCGCTCGCCTCCTCCGGACTAAGCGCATCTTCCACGCAGTCGCCCATAACGTACTCGCCGGACTCGCAGACCGCCTTGCAGGTGCCACACACACCATCACGGCAATCGAGTGGAATATTGATCCTGGCGCGAATGGCAGCGTCGGTGACGCGCTCGCCCTCCTCGCACTCGATGAAGCGGGTCACTCCGTCCTCAAAACGGAGGGTTATCTGATGGGCCATGGCGGTGTCTCCTCTAGAGCCGCCCGAACAGTCCGCTGCGCTGGCGGTATGCTCGGGCGGGGAGGCGCGCGAGATAATCTTGTTTCTCGCAAGCGCCCGGTGGGTTTAGTGACACCAATTTAGAGCCTGAGCCGCGATCCCCTCAATGGACAGAGACGACGTTAACCCGGACAAAACGTGCATTGTGATGGATGCCGGATGACCGTAGTAACCCGGACCTCACCCGCCTTCCGCGCGCTGGCAAACGGGCGCCGCAGCGCGGTCACTCCACCGACTTCACCATATCCTCGATCACCTTCTTCGCGTCGCCGAACACCATCATCGTCTTGTCCATGTAGAACAGGTCGTTGTCGAGCCCGGCGTAGCCCGCCGCCATCGAGCGCTTGTTGACGATCACCGTCCGCGCCTTGTACGCCTCGATGATCGGCATGCCCGCGATCGGCGACTTCGGATCGTTCTTCGCCGCCGGATTCACCACGTCGTTCGCGCCGAGCAGGAGCTGCCACTTGACCACGGCGTATGCGCCAGCCAGATCGACGCGCGCTGCAATCTGTCGCAGTCGACAGTATCGGTCCACCTCGCCGCACTGCAACGCGCGCGTCTAGTGACCGCAAAGTGGATTGGCCAGTGGGTCTTCTTCAAGCGCAACAAGCCGGCGATCGAGGCATTTCTCACGTACATCAACTCCCAGTTGTAGTCGGCAGATCGCATCGATTGGCTTCGCCGTTTTGGGTCCAATCGGTGGATCCGTCGCCACATCCATCGCCCTCTGGCAAGCATCGGGCTCTCCTCATCACCTGTGTTGCAGAGAAGCGCTCGGCGCATTCGCAACGTCCTGCCGATCCCCCTCCCCTCGATCAACGACTTTAGCCCTGCGTTGAGTTCACTTCGGCCGGAGTCTGCCCAGATATTCCCTCTGGGGACGTCTTGATAGAATCGCAGGTTATTCAATGACAGATTTCAAAATCTCATAGGGACATCATGGACAATCCCACCCGCTCGGCGCGATCCCGAAATGCTGCCATCAAGGCGGCGCTGGCAATCCTGTCCAGGAACGGTCCCGGTGGACTGACCTTCGACGCCTTGTCGCGCGAGAGCGGGATCAGTAAAGGCGGCTTACTGCATCAGTTCGGTACCAAGGCCAATATCCTCAAAGCCCTCCTTGCCTACCAGAAAGAGCACTACGACTCGTTTGCCGACAGCTTCCTCTCCGCCAACAGAGATTCTCTTCGAGAGCCGACACTCTCGTCAGGAATCGCGGTAGCCCGAGAGTCCAGCAATCAACCGAACTCGGAGGCAAGAGCGGTTCTCGCGGCACTCGTGGAAGATCCCGCTCTGCTGGATGAAATCTGCGAACTCGACTCATCGAACATCCGAAAAATCCGGAGCGAAGCTGAAGACGCGGACCTTGCTCTTGTGCGACTTTTTGCGGCCCGAGGTCTGGCTTACACCAAGCTCCTCGGGCTCAATCCTCTTTCAGATAGACAGCGGGAACGAATCTTCAAAGTGCTGCTGGATGAGGATCGTTGGGCATCACATGGCCCGATCAAATCTGGAAATAAAACGTCCGAGTAGGTATCCGCGGAAAAAAGCACTATCGCCCGAGCACGTGTGCCAGCAGTTTGAATGGAAATCACTGGGCACGTGAACGCGACGCGCAGCGGCCTTCATAAGCCCGATTGCACACGCAGCGCGGAGGTCTTGATGTCGTCCCAGAGTCACCGTGTTTCCTGTTTTTCACTCCAGCCCCAGGCCTGAACGTCGAGCAATCGATCGTACAGTCTCTCGCGCTCCTCGTCTTTCAATGGCGAGAGTGCCAAAAGGCTCGTGAAGGCGATACCAATGGATGCGGCCCAGCGCAGAACCGCGACGTCACTATCCGAAGACTCGCCACGAATATTCCGTAGCGTCTCGGCGTGCCCCTGTCGGACAGTGGCGACGCGCTTCTGATCATGAACAAGGAGCGAGAGAATCGCGCGATGTACCTCGGTGATGCTTGCAGACGGCGCTCATGGCATCGCGCTCATCGACAAGAACGGGCCGCTGCTGTCCGAAACCGTAGCGTCGCTGAAGAACGAAGGACATCGGGTGGTGGGTGTCGAGAGTGACATCACGCGGGCGGACCTCGCGAAGGTAGCCTTCCAGAACGCTTTGAACGAACTCGGACGTGTCGACTGTCTGATCAACAGCGCCGCGATCTATCCGCGCAAGCCCCTGCTGGAAATCTCGGACGACGATTGGGATCTGGAAAATGCGGTCAATATCAAGGGCACCTATCACATGATGGTCGCCGCAATTGAACACATGCGCAGCCGTCCGAAGGTTGAAGCCCACGTTGCTGGCCGGATCGTGAATATCACGTCGGTCGATGCCTTCAAGGCGCATCCGCAGAATGCGCACTACGCAGCAACGAAGGCAACCTTAGTGTCGCTTCGGTTCTGGCCTGTTGGGCAGAGTGCTGGGCTGCCAGGCGACTGTTCACCAGCGACTGCCAGGTGATGAAAGTGCTGACCAGAAGCGCTTATCCCCCTCCGTTTGCCCCAACCGATACGCGGCGCCACGGTAGGTCACGATCGTGTCAGGATCGTTGCAGGCAATCATCCAGATCCCCGAGATGATGTCGAAACGGCGTGCCCCAATCTGATCTCGTTGTCGCATGACAGTATGTCCCGAACTATTCGAAGGCGATGGAGGGTGGGCAATCCCACAAGATAGCCCTTTTCCGATAGGTCCGACCGGGCACACACCTCCGGCCGGGCACGAGGCGGGCCGCGCCGATTATTCTCATTCCGCCTTCTGAACGGCGACAGTAAGATCAAGTACGGATCAAATTCAAACGCCTGCGACCTGTATGCCGGCGAGCACACATTCGACCTTCAGGACCAAGTCGGAGCGCCTGCTCAGGCGTACGAAAAAATGGTAGCGGCCATTCCGAAGCCGAAATGAAAAAGGGCTGCAGAGATTTCTCTGCAGCCCTTTGACTCTCCAGGCGTCTATGCTTCGCGCGTTCGGAACTTTTGCTGCGCTGTGGCTTCAGTCAACGCGTCATCGCTACCTTCCTCCAGCGAAATATTCCGTGTTTCGCGTCCCTTGACCCACCAGATCGCGGCGGCAACAGGACCGGGCAGAGCAAGCGCCAACAGTACGAGCAGTGGTGCGGAAGGTGTGCCCGTCGTGCTGAAAGCACTTGTCAGCAATAGCGGCGTAATCATTGCGCCCACTCGACCAAAAGCTACGGATACGCCCAAACCCGAGGCACGCAACCGCGTCGGCAGGATTTCAGCCGAAACCACGTAAGCCGAGATATAGCCCCACGTCACGCCAAACTGGATCAGGCAGTAGCCCAACACCATCGAAGGCAGCGTTTGCGCAAAGTACACCACCAGAATCGCAAGCACGGTGAACGTGTAACTCACGAAAAGCGACGAGCGACGCCCCCACGACTCAAGCACACGCGATGCCAGCAGGCCGCCGAACAAAGCCGCTACGTTGCCGTAAATGTAGTAGATCGGCATCGCAGCAGCAGGCACTTTCATGTACGGCAGAATGACGAGCGCCATCAACGACAGTACGCCATATACAACGACGGCCTGCGAGAAGTTCAGCGCACTGGCAAGGCTGCACGAACCGCGATAGCGGCCAACCAGTTCACCCACGTTGCGCCAGAACGTCGGGTGCGCGGGCACGATCGCGGTGGGTTCATAGCGTTTCAGCGCTTCGGTTGCAGCGCCGAACCCGGCGCGCTTTGCATACGCGGCAATTTCATCGACGATTGCTTCGGCTTCGGTCACGCGCCCTTGCTGCAGAAGCCAGCGCGGAGATTCGGGGATCACACGGCGGATCCAGAAGAAAATCAAGGCCATCGTGGTACCCAGGCCGAATCCCACGCGCCACGCGATGTTGGGAGGCAGGAGATTGAGCGCGTAGTAGGAAACAATGGCCGACAACACGGCACCGAGCGGAAAACCCGACAGGATCAGCGCGTCGGTACGTCCGCGATTGCGGCGCGGAATGAATTCGCCCATTGTGGCCGTCACGGCGGAGTATTCACCGCCCACGGCGAGCGCGGTCAGTGCGCGGAACACGAGGAAGGAGTTGTAGTCCCACGCGAAGATCGTTGCCACGCTGAACGCGGCATACCAGAGGAGCGTAGCCAGGAACAGGCGTTTGCGGCCGAAGCGATCCGCCAGGTAGCCAAACGCAACCGCGCCGATCAGAATGCCGAGCACCCACACACTCACCGCCAGCGAGCTTTGGGCCGCATCAAGGTGCCAAAGCGCCTTGATCGTGCCGAACACGCTACCGATGATATTGGTTTCAAACGAGTCGAGCGTCCATCCCACTCCCAGCGCGACCGTCAGCAGGGTGTGGAAACGGGTCCACGGCATGTGATCGAGCCGGGTTAAGGCGTCGGTCTTGATGATGGTTCGGGAAGTCATGTCGATATGGTCCTTTCCTGAATTGATCCGTTATTCGTCGTACTAAGTAAAGTGAAATTTTGAAGTCACATTCGAGCCCTACCGCGCGGGTTACCTAGCCATGGCGGTCCCCCTCGGACGTCGGTCTAGTCCGCGAATCAGCGGGAAGCATGTGAGCCATGCCATCGTGAGCGATCAAAACGCCTTCTGGCATTGCGCTTTCCGATTGCTCCAGTAACCAGGTGTCGAGCCCATGGGATACATGAGTCAACCAGGTACGCTCTGGCCGCATCTGCTCGACCAGCGCGCATGCGGTATCCCAGTCGTTGTGGTTGGCCGGCTGAGCCCTTGGGGGGAATGAACAGTCGAGTGCCAGCGAAAACGGCCCCCATCTTTGCAGCCAGTCCAGCGTGGAAGGCGGCAACCCGATCGTGTCGGTCAGATAGGCGAAGCGCTCCCCGTCCGGCCCTTCGATCGCATAGCCGAACGTTGGTTTGGAATGGATCAGCGGCAGCGCCGTGAAACGCAGGCCGCCGACATCGAACGTGCCGAATTTCTCTGCATGATTAAATGCGAGCAAGCCCGGGTTGCGATATAGATCGGCGCAACCGTTGCTGTCTGGGGGAGCCCAGGTCGGGATGGGTTTCCCGACGCCCCAGCGCAGATGGAACAATCCCTGCACATGATCAGGATGGAAATGCGTGAGTACGATCGCATCGAGACTTCCAGCCGGAAAACGCTCGGATAGGTCCACCAGCCCGGCATCGAGCAGAACGCGGGTGGTGTCCGTTTCGATCAGTGCGCTACAGGGACGTCGAACGCACGCGGGCACAGCTCGCGCCCGCGTACATGCTGGGCAGTCGCAGCCGTAAAGCGGTACGCCGCCTGCCGCTCCGGTGCCGAGGAAGGTAATGCGCATCATGATTGTTCCGCGCAACGGCGAATCAGCGAAACCAATGCTGCCCCCGCCTGTTCGAGATCGCCGTCATTCCGGATGATTTCCGCTTTGCCGGACCACTGCTCGAGCAATCGATTGCGCTGCAGGCGCTGCTCTACCTGCTCGACCGTTTCGCGGCCGCGCGCCAGAAGGCGTTCACGCAGTACCGCTTGCGACACGGCGATTTCCACCGGCACAAGGTCCGGGTAACGCGTGCGTGCCTGCGGCAGGTATTCGCGCGAACCGTTCATCACGACGGTGAGCCCCTTATCCAGCCAGTGGTCGATCTCGGCCCCGATGCCGTATTGCAGCCCATTGCTCGCCCAGTTCAGCGCGAACAGGTCCGAGCTGCTGCGCGCCGCGAACTCTTCTGGACTCAGAGCGACGTGGTTTTCGCCACCGGCGTCTGCTGCACGCGTGATGTAGCGATGAGCAAAGCAGATCCCGGCGTGGCCGGACAGTTGTTCGCGCGCATAGCGCAACAGGCTGTCCTTGCCGCTGCCAGAAGGGCCGCTCACATAGATCAGATTGCCTGACATCGAGCGGGCCTCAGTGATGCACTCGGCTCGCGCCGAGCACGAGTTTGCCGCGAGACCACACCTGGTCGGCATGCGGCAGGCCGCCGATGCGCTGGACTGCGACCAGATCGGCACGCTGTCCCACCGCGATCTCACCGCGGTCGTTCAGCCCGGCTGCCCGCGCAGGATTGCGCGTCACGAGCGCTACCGCGTGCGCGAGCGAAATCTCCGCGACCTCCGGCAGCCTGAACGCGGCTGGCAGCAATGAGGCAGGCGAGTAGTCGCCGCACAGGCAGTCCGCGACGCCGGCCAGCACTGCATCGAGCGCACGCATGTTGCCCGACTGCGACTTGCCGCGCAGGATGTTCGGCGCGCCGAACAGTGTGGCAATGCCGTGGCTGCGTGCGGATCGGGCCGTTTCGAGGTTGATCGGGAACTCCGAGATCGTCGCTCCGAGATCGCGTACCACTTCGACCTTGGCGGCCGAATCGTCGTCGTGGCTTGCAATCGCGACACCCCTGGCGCGTGCCAGAGCAGCCAGCTGCTGCATGCGCTGGATCGCCCCTTTGGCTGCATCTCCCTTCTGCTTCATGATCTCGTCGAGCGTGGCGGCGTCGGCCTTATAGGCGTTCGCGAGATATTTGCGGAATGACTCCACGTCGCGAAACTGACCCTGGCCCGGGCTGTGATCCATGAACGAAATCAGGTCGATCACGCCTTCGTCCATCAGCGACGACAGAACCGGAGGGGCGGTGACGTCGGTAACCTCGAAGCGTGCGTGGAATCTGTTGTCGATCAGCGCATGCGCTTGCCAGGCGTGGATCGAGCGGCCGAGCTCGGCTGCCGTTTCGTTGTTGCGCACGCCGAACTCGCGGTTCGCGAAAGACAGCGCGTGAAATACCGTGGTGATGCCCGCGGACGCATTGCGCTTGTCCGCCTGCGCGCAGGCGAAGTCAATCGGAAAATACACGCCCGGACGAGGCTCAACCTCTTTTTCAAGCGAGTCGCAGTGCAGGTCGATCATGCCCGGGATCAGCGTATGTTCTTCCAGGTCGACCACGGTCGCTCCGGCGGTATGCTCGGGGTCGAGTGCCGCGATTTTGCCGTCCTCGATGAGCACGGCGAGTCTTTCACGCACTTCGTCGGCGAGAACGACGGTTGCGTTCGTGAGGAGTTGGCGGCTCATTGCGCAATCGCATCCAAACGAGAGGGGTGAACAACCGGCGGTGCCAGTTCGATCACCTGATCGGCCAGGCGTGCTACCAGGTCCGGGTGGTGGAAGATGGCGAGCATCGCCACACCTTCCGCCTTGATCCCTTGCAGGATCTCCACGACCTTGTCGGTGGTGCGAGGATCGAGGCTTGCGGTAGGTTCGTCGAGCAGTAACAGGCGCGGGCGAGCGACGAGGCCCCGCGCCAGGTTGACGCGCTGCTTTTCACCTCCCGAGAAGGTCGCAGGGGGCACCTCCCAAAGACGCTCGGGCACGTTCAGCGCATCGAGCAGTTCACGCGCGTTGTCGCGCGCTTCGGCACGCGTCGCGCCGCGCACGAGCAGCGGCTCGGCCACGACGTCAACTGCGGCCTTGCGCGGCAGGCAGTGCAGGAACTGCGTGACGAAACCAATCTCGCTTTTGCGCAGCGCGAGCACTTCGTGCTCGGACGCCTGCGCGAGATCGACCGTCTCACCGGCTCCGGTACGGAACAGCAGGCTTCCGGCGCTCGGCAGGTAAGTACGGTAGATGCATTTGAGCACGGACGATTTGCCCGCACCGGTCGGACCGATCAGCGCGGATAGGCGCCCCGGCTCGACGGCAAACGAGACGTTTGCGCAGGACGGGATGGTCTTGCGCTGATCGTGCAGCGCAAAGTGCTTGCTCAGGTTTTTAACGGTCAGGATCGCGGACATTGGTTTACCTCAGAGAGCGGAGGCCACAAGCCGCTGCGTATACGCATGCTGCGGGTCTTCGAGGATCTGGTCGGTCAGGCCCGACTCGATGATGCGACCGTACTTCATCACGATCGTGCGGCCCGCCAGTAAGCGGATCACGCCGAGATCGTGCGTGACAGCGATCATCGCCGTGCCGAGTTCCTGCTGGATCTCGAGGATCAGGTCGAGGATGCGCGCCTGCACCGAGAGATCGAGGCCGGTGGTCACTTCATCGAGGAACAGGAGCGGCGGACGGGTCGCGAGTGCCTTCGCGATCTGCACGCGCTGTTGCATGCCGCCCGAAAACTTCTTCGGCGACTCGTCCATGCGTTCAGGCAGCACCTCGGTGCGAGAGAGCAGGTCGCGCGCGCGTTCCCGGATCTCGCCGAACAGCGTCACGTCGTTCATCAACAGCCGCTCGGCGATGTTGCCGCCCGCCGACACGTTGAAGTTCAGGCCGAGGTGCGGGTTCTGGTACACCATGCCGAAACGATGATTGCGCAGCCAGCGCTGTGCGGCGGCATTCGCTGCGAACAGGTCCCAGTCCTTCTCTTCATCGAAGAAGCGTGCCGTACCCGCGGTCGGTTTTTCGTCGAAGTACAGCGTTTTGACAACGGTCGACTTGCCCGAGCCCGACTCACCCATGATGCCGAGGATCTCGCCGGGCCGTAGGTCGAAACTGACGTCGTGGGCGGCCACCACCGAACCGCAATGCGGACAGATGTTGGTGTCGTGTTGCGGCCCGGTACTCTCGATGCAGCGCTCGCAGCCTGCGCCATGAATCCTGGTCAAGCCGCGCACTTGAAGAATGGGGCTCACTGGGCAGCTCCTTCGGATGTTGCGTTGGCCTTCTCATGAGTGCGGCCGTTGCGATAGTCGTTGCAGTAGTCCGAATCGGAGCATTGGTACGACTTGTCGCCGTCGTCGCCGATGATCTCGTCGAGAAAGCTTTCGATCGAGCCGCAGCGCACGCAGGCGCGGCGTTTGTCGTGCTCGTCGTGGAAGTCCTCCGTGCGGAACGGCACGTCGTCGAACGCGAGCGGGTCTGCGCGTGTATAGGGCGGCACTGCGTAAATCTTCTTCTCGCGGCCCGCACCGAGCAGAACCAGCGCGGCCGACATATGCAGCTGCGGCACGTCGTAGCGCGGAATCGGACTCGGGTCGATCACGTAATGACCGTTGATCCGCGTCGGATAGCGATGCGAGATCGTGATTTCGTCGAACTGCACGATGTCTTCGTACAGTTTGGTCAGCAGGCGCGAGTAGTCACCTTCGCCGTGCATGGTCTTGCGGCGCGCCTCGGACGGTTCGACGACGACCAGCGGATCGGGGTACGGCACCTGCAGGACGAGAATCTGCTCTTCGGTCAATGCGACTTCGGGAATCCGGTGGCGCGACTGGATCAGCGTGGCTTCACTGGTGTGCTCGGTGGTCTGAACACCCTCGCAGGTGAGTTCGACGAAGTGACGCAGATTGACCGCGTTGACCGAGTCATCGGAACCCTGATCGATCACCTTGAGCGTGTCGTCCGGACCGACCAGGGACAGCGTGAGCTGCAGACCGCCCGTACCGAAACCTCGGCCCATCGGCATTTCGCGAGAGGCATACGGCGTCTGGTAGCCGGGCACGCAGATCGCCTTTATTACCGCGCGGCGGATCTCGCGCTTCGCGTATTCATCGAGAAAGCCAAAGTTGTAACCCGCTTCGTCGAGCGGCAGTTCGTAGAGGTCGTTCATCGCTCGACTCCTTGTGCGTCCTGTTCGGTCTGCTTGTCCGCAGCCTTTTGCTGGGTCGTGCGCAGCCGGTCCATGTCCGACTGGAAGGTGACGTAGTGCGGCATCTTGTAGTGGCTCGCGAAGCCCATCGAATCCACACCGTCGATATGCAGCAACACGAACTCGGGGTCCTCCGACGGATTGGTCGGACCATTTCGCATTCCGTTCTGCAGCGAACGGTCAAGCACGGCCATCGAGATCGCCTTGACTTCGTTATGGCCGAAACACGCGCCATAGCCGAGCGTGAAGACGGGTGGGCCGCCACTGTCGTCGTCTTCGTACATCGCCACCATCTCGCACTCGGTCATCAGGACCTCGCCGGCCTCGACCAGTTCGCCCGTGACCGGATGGGGAATCCGCACCGGCACATAGCCGACACGCAGTTCGGCGACAGTCGGGTGGACATCACCATAGCCGCGCATGTTCGAGTACGCGATCGCGAGCAGCGAGCCGGTTTCGGCGCGCGCCATCGTCGCGAGTGCGGCGGAACGCGGAACCGGGAAGATCAGCGGATCGCGCGTGACATCGAACGGCTCAGTGCGCGATGGCTGGAGCGCCGGGAGCAGCCCTTCAGCGCGCAGTGCATCCACGACCTTCGGGAAGGTGTCGGGCAGGTCGCTTTCGTCGATCGAGTCGAGGAACGCGCGTGCAACCGAACGGAACGCTTCGGGTGATTCGTCGGCGAGGTCGAGGCGCATCAGGCGCAGCGCGTAGTCGTTGGTCGGACCGAGCATCTGACCGCCAGGAATATCCTTGAACGCGCTGGAAATACGGCGGATCACGCGCATCTCGCCGGTATGCTGCACGGGCGCCTCGAGCAGTCGAGGCTTGGTCGAACGATAGGCGCGCAGTGCGAACGCTGCTTCGAGCGTGTCGCCTTGCATCTGCTTGATCGCGAGCGCGGCGAGGCGCGGGTGATACAGCCCGCCTTCCGAAACCACGCGTGAGGTCAGCGAGCGAAGTTGATGTTCGATCGTCTGCAGGGTCAGCGGCATGCCATGTTCGCCCTCGGCCGTACGCAACGCGTCGACGACACGCTCTGCGCCCCCGATTGCCCGGCCGCCGCCCTTGATAGCCACATAACCCATTACTGGTCTCCTTCTACGGCAATCTTGATCGTGCGAGGCAATGCGACTACGCTGCGCTCGTCAAGCAGTACCACATCGACGCCGAGCGGGAAGCCGCTATTCCATTGCTTGCGCAACTTCCACCACTGCGGGTCGACACCTGACACCTGCAATGAAACGCTGCCTTGAATGCCGGGACCGCTGAGGACAAGCCCGCCACCTTGCTTGATCTCATCGGCAACCAATACGAGTGTTGCGCCGCTTTCCGGGCTGTCGAGCGTGCCGGATGCAGGCTCGACGGCGGGTAGTTGACTGCCCGGCATCACGACGAATTGCGCCAGATCCGCACTGGCGGACTTCGCACCGAGTCGCTGACGGTCTGCCGCACCAACCAGTCCGCAGGGATCGGCCAACGTGGTTGCGGGATCGGCCAGCGTGGCAAGCATGAGGGGCAGCACATGCGCGGCCTGCGTCTCGAGTTCGCAGATTCGGCCGGGGTAGGAAAATGCGTCCAGAATGCGGCGAAACGCGCGCTGCTGAACCAATGGGGTCCAGTCGGACGTATGCGAGACGATAGGCGTCTGCAGCTTATTCATCATCGTCCTCCTGCGCGGCGAGCAACGCGAAGTCCACGCGCGTTGCCGCCAGCAGCTTCTTGCGGTCGGCTGAGGTTGCTTCGACGATCTGTTTGCCTTCGCGAAGCAACTCCAGGGAGGCGTCATGTCCAGGCCAGGCGGCGGCCGTTATCGCGTCGAGAATCGCGAGCGCGCGAATCAGGCTGGTACGGTCATCCATGACGATCGCAGCGCCCTCGGTGGTGCCGCCGCGTGGGTCGGTCAGGCGCACATGCGCCTTGGCGATCGGAATCTCGCCGAGGTAATAGGTCTCGCCCATGGCAGCGTCCGTAAGCGGCACCAAGGCGAGACCGGATTGCGGGATTTCCAGGTCTTCCACCTGGAATTTCTCACTGAGGCAATGCGCGAGTTCGCGAATGCGCTGTGCCGGTACGTTCGTCCAGTAGCGCATCCAGTCACCGCGTGGGGGCTGCGACGCCGTCGTTTTCATAAGCAGTCCTGCAAAATATTCATGTAGCTATGCAAATTTGAAACATCCGTTAGATGTCCTGCCGAATTCACGCGCCCCAGAGGCCGAAACTTGGGACGTAGCGATATCCTCCTGCCGTTAAAGCAGCGGAATGCGCAACTGGACGCGGTCTGCCCGGAACCGGGTAATCACATACTCGACCGGCTTGTTGTCGCGCTCATCCACATTCACGCTCTTGACCCGCAACACTGGCCGGTTTTGCGGCATGCCAAGGATTCGCGCATCGTCCCCTTGGGGTAGCACTGCCGTGACGGCGCTATCAACGCGACGGAGCCGGCAGCCATACTCCGCGCTCAGAAAAGTGTGAAGCGAGTCGCCCTGATAGCGGACCAGCAGATCGGGGAAGCGTTGTACGGGCAAAAAATGCGAAATCAGACACATCGGCTTGCCTTCTACGCTTCGTAACGTTTCCAGCCAATGCACGGGCTCGCCTTCCACTATCGCAAGGCGTTCGGCAACCCGCACACTGGCAGGCAAAGTCTGCTTGCGCAGGATGCGGTTTCCGGCCAACAAACCTTGAGCGTTCAAGTTTTCGGTAAAACGGGTGGTTTTACCGATCTGGTAGTCGATCTGGTTATCGAGCACGAGGATGCCGCGGCCATGGCGGCGCTCCACCAAGCCGGCCTCGACCAACTCGTCGATGGCACGACGGAGCGTGTGCCGGTTCACCCCAAAACGTGAAGCAAGCTCGCCCTCGGATGGCAGGTAGTCGCCAGGTGCATAGACATTGACGATCTCCTGTTCCAGTTGCCGTGCGATCTGGGCGTACAAGGATTCGCCCTGCTCCCGACTGACAGCGTACAAGCTCATATGCGGTTATCTAGATAAGTGGATAAGCGAATACTACAAAGAGTCTGTGACAGATATGTGATGAGGGATGGCGGGTTGTCGGAGACCGACTGACGACTCGAAATCGGCGTTAGCCGGCCTCTGCCCGATAACAGTCGCGCCTCACGCCGCCGGTTTGCGGTTGAAGCGACTGATAAGAAAGGATGTTTGGGTCCGATTTCGGCCCTATGAGGTCCCCTCACCATCTGGCCCATACGCACGCATGAAAGCGTCCACGGCTCTTTCCACCAGTGCCGTGATCTGCTCGTCGCCAAGTTTCACTTGCACGTTGAACAACGCTGGTTCCAGCCACTCCGATTCGAGCAACGCGCGGAAATGGATCGCCGCCACCCTGGGGTCCGCCTGACGAAGCTTGCCGGCGCCGAAACCGTGACCATCGCCGGAGCGGGTCCGGTCGGCATCGAACTCGCTGGTGAGATCGCCGTTGCCTGGCCGAAGAAAAAGGTACGTCTGGCTAGCGCATCGGACACGCTCCTGCCAGCCTATCCAGCGAGGCTCGGCGCGTCGCTTGCCCGGCAACTGAAGGCGATGCGCGTAGAGCTTGCCTTGGGCGAGCGAGTGTCCGGACTCGGGGGTCTTGATTGCCCACGACTGACCCCATCCGGACGCGAGATCCTGTTCCCTGCCGTGGGCACTCGCCCCGTGCTTCCACCAATCGGCGATCTCCGGATCAGTCAGACCGCCTGGCTGAACAGGACACTCAAGGCCCTTGTGGCCGGTCACGACCTGGCCGGGCTGCGCACCTACGCACCATCGGACGCGCCCGCGCTGTTCATGCCCCTGGGGCCGCAGGCGGGTGCCGGCGTGCTTCCGGTCACCCGGACGGGCTGGCTGGTTGGCCCGCGCCTCACTTTGACAGCGCCTCGAGAGCGCACTCCACAAGGTTTTCAATTGACCCGTCGTTCAGAAATCCGTCCTTGATCGCACGATGATCGACAAGCGGCGGCTGTCGTCCGAAAAGCCGTTCGATCCATTCCACAGGAGCGAAGTCGATTGCAACCCTGCCGAAACGCCGCACAAGTGCGTCGACGATCTGATCCACGCTCAACCGCAATACCGGAGGTGTCCAGAAACGTCCAGCATGCAAGTCGTCCGACGGCAGCCGCGCCGCATGCAGCAGGTTTTCTATGCAACACGTTCGCGACATCCACCACACCGTTGCCGTTGGCGACACCGGGCACTTGTAAGCCTCATGTGCCTGCGCAGTCCGGAAGATCTCACTCATGAAGGCCGAGCCGTGTCCGGCGGAGCGCTCGTTGCGCGCCACGATTCCAGGCAGGCGCAGCGAACGGCCGTCCAGCTTGCCGCGCCGCGTCCACTCAGCAAGGACCAGTTCACCGGTCAGCTTGTGTACGCCATAGCTGATTGTCGGACAGGGTACGATGTGCTCGTCGATGAGTGCCGGCAACGATTCACCATAAACGGCCACACTGCTGGCAAAGACAACGCGTGCGGCACGACCGTGCTCCGTTGCCTGCTTTGCGAGCCGGTCGAACAGCCTCAACGTACCCCATAGGTTCACCCGGTCACCTTCGTCGTGGTTGCGTTCCGCCTGAGCGCCAGGCATGCTGGCGAGATGAAAGACCACATCGACCGGCTTTACGAGCAGCCTTTCAAGCGTCTGCGAATCGCCAAAATCGCCGGCAAGCGACGTAACACGGGGATCGTCATGCATCGGGCCAGGATACTGATCGACCAGTACCAGATCCGACACATCGCCAGCTCCTGTGATGCCCTCGCGCAGCAGCCGCTCGACAAGCGCGGTCCCAACGAATCCGCCCGCCCCCGTCACGAGCACTCTCACGCCTTCCCTCCTCGTTCGTCACGGCGCGGCGCACGCACCACCCGCTGATCGATCACCCCGAACGGCGCGTTACCCGCTTCGTCACGCGCCACCATCCTCACACGGTCGCCGAAACGCATGAAGCTCGTGCGCGCCGCGCCCTCGTCGATCATCTCGATCACGCGCCGCTCGGCGATGCATGCCGAGCCCGCACTGCGATCCACGTTCGACACCGTGCCGGACCCGACGATCGAGCCCGCCGTGAGACACCGCGTACGCGTGGCGTGGGCAATCAGTTCGCCGAAGCTGAAGTTCATCTCGCGGCCATGCGGATGACCAAACCAGCTGCCGTTGCGCTCGACATGCAGGCTCAGGTGCACGCGGCCGTCGCGCCAGTCATCGCCGAGTTCGTCAGGCGTGATGGCGACGGGTGCGAACGCCGTGGAGGGCTTGGCCTGCAGAAACCCAAAGCCCGTTTTCATCTCGCGCGGCCCGTATGCTCGCAAACTCCAGTCGTTGATCTGCACGAGGAGGCGGATGTACCGCATCGCATCCGAAGCCGAAGCGCCCATCGGCACGCGATCCACCACGACGCCGAATTCGCCCTCGAAATCGATGCCTCCGGCCTCATCAGGCAGCGGCACATCGTATGAAGGCCCGAGGAAATCGTCGCTGGCGCCCTGGTACATCACCGGCACGGTATCGAACTCAGGAATCGGTGGCGTGTTGAAGGCCTGCTCCATCAGCCGGCCGTGGTTGAGAAAGGCCGAGCCATCGCACCACTGAGGGCTGCGCGGCAGCGGCGCAGCGCACGCGTCCGGGTCGAACCGGCGCGCTTCGGGCACGCGAGCGCCGTTCAGCTCGTCGTAGCGCGCCTGCAAGGCTGGCGCCACCTCGTTCCAGCGTTCGAGCACATCGAGCAGCGTTGCCGCGATCGGCGCGGCCTCCACGGCATGGCGCAAGTCGCGCGACACCAGCAGCAAGCGGCCATCCTTCCCGCCATTGGGCAGAGTTGCGAACTTCATCGTGGTCCTCGTTGCGTGGATGTTTCGAGCGCCGCCGCGATTTCCGGGGCGTAGGCTCCATCGATGAGCACGAACAACATCCGGCACGGACGGCCGGACCGGTTCGCCCAGGCATGGTTCGTCCCGCGCTGGATCACCACGCTGCCGGGCGCGAGCGCGACCTCGGCAGCGTCGAGCACCAGCGTCATTTCGCCTTCGATCACCACACCGTAATCGATCGATTCCGTTCGGTGCATGAGCGGATGCGGCGAGTCCGTGCGTACCGTTGACGCTGCAGCGTCGCCAATCTGGCTGAACGCGTCGTGGACTCTGGTCGCGCCATGTGCAAGAAACTCGGCCGTATCGGGCGGAATATCGACGAATCGCATACGCGTGCCGTGCTTCGGCGGCGGCAGCATCAGCGCGCCGACGGTCGGGTCCGCGCCGTTGTCCAAAGGCGCAGGCGTAGCCGAGGTCGACCACACTTCGTGGAATACGGTGCCGGGGATCGCGGCGATCTGCGCCACGTTCGGCAGTGCGCCATCCGACACGACAACCGCCTGGCCGTTGGGGTCGTGGCCAGTCACCACGCGGCGAATTGCGGGAAAGCTCACAGCGTGGCCTCCGTGGCCTCGAAGATCGCTACGGCGCGTGTCCAGCCGGCAGAAGCGCCGCGAATCTTGTGAGGGAAGCAGCTGATCATGAAACCGGTCGGCGGCAGCGCTTCGAGGTTATGCAGCTTCTCCAGGTGGCAATAGCCGATATCCCGCCCCGCCTTGTGCCCTTCCCAGATCAGCGACGTATCGCCCGTTTCCGCGATCTTTTTTGCCGTATAGGAGAACGGAGCATCCCAGCTCCACGCATCGGTGCCCGTCAAGCGCACGCCACGCTCGAGCAGGTACATGGTGGCCTCATAGCCCATGCCGCATCCGGAATTGACGTAGTCGTGATGGCCATAGCGCGCCCCCGCGTGCGTGTTGACGACGACGATATCGAGCGGTTGCAGCACATGGCCGATACGCGCCAGTTCGGCTTCGACGTCCGCGGCAGTCACGACATAGCCATCAGGAAAATGCCGGAAATCCAGCTTCACGCCCGCTTGAAAGCACCATTCCAGCGGCACCTGATCGATCGTAATCGAAGGCCTCGCCTCGCCGAGGCCCGCATCCATCGTCGAATGGAAATGCCACGGCGCGTCGAGATGCGTGCCGCTATGCGTGGTCAGCGTGACCCATTCCGCAGCGGCGGCCTCGCCATCGGGATAGTCCTCGGGTTTCGTGCCCGGCAGCATCGCCATGAATTCGGGCAGCGTATCGCTGTGCTTCTGGTAGGTGATCTTCGGCGCAAGCGGCGGCGGATCGGACAGTACTTCGTTCTCCAGATAGATGGAGAGATCGACGAACCGGCGTACGGGTTTCATGCTCAGACTCCTGCGGAATGGGGACGGCGCTCGAGACGCGAGAAGCAGAACACTGCCGCCGCGGCGATCAGTATGGCTGCCATGCCGAGGCTGCCGTAACCGGATTGCTTGACCAGGGTGCCGCCCAGAACCGGGCCAATGGCAGCGCCCGTCATCAGCATCGCGGGTGTCGCCGCGACAGCCCGGCCCGTGCTGTCGATGCGGGCCAGCATGCCGAACGCAAAGGTGTGCGTGAAGATCATCACGGCAGCAAAAACCGAGGTGGCCGCCGCATACGGCGCGAACGCCGCGCTTTGCGTGACGAGGAACGGCACCTTGATGCGATCGAGCACGCCGTCGAGATGCACGTTTTCGGCAATACGCATGAAGTCGTCGATGTCTTGCGCACCCCAGACCCAGCAAACATGCTTCCAGTAATGCGGCACCGGAAAATTTCCCTCGCGTTGAAGGCGCTTTTTTTGCACGTCGCGCCAGTCATGATTCGCACCCCAAACGACTCCGCAAGCGAAGCGCGGCTCGAACGCGACCGCGCGCGGGCAGTAGTAGCCGCCCAGCGACACGCCCTCCATGCCGATTCGCTTCGGATCGACATCGTCGCGCGTTTCCAGCCAGTCGACGATCCTGCTCGCCCACGCCTCCGTGTTGTACATCGCATGCATGCCGTGCAGACGAAGCGCCTCGCCGGTGCCGGGCTGATCGACGATCAGCGAGGAGACGCCGCGTGCGGCGAGCCACGCCGGCAGGCCCACGAAGTACTTCATCTCCTTGGTCGAATCGAGCCCGTTGACCTGCACGAGCAGCGGGCTGCGGGCGCCGGCATTCGGCGCCTTCACGAGCAGTCCGGAAAGATGCGCGTCGCCGTATGGAATGCGGACGCGTTCGCAGTTGTCGCCGCGCAGCGCGACGCTCTTGTCGAAGGTGTCGAGCGAACGCCGGTAGAGTTCGATGCGCCCCGGCGCATCGTGCGCCAGCATGCGCTCGGCCGTGATCAGGTAGACGCTCGCCCGCCGGTATTTTTCGCCAGCGGACAACGTCCGCCCTCGCGCTTCGTCCTCCACCGCGAGTTCACACAGACGATCGGCCTTCGTCACCCACGCCTCGCGAAACGCACGCGTGCCCTCGGCGTCCGGCTGCCTGGCCGCCTCCTGCAACGGGCCGCACATCTCCTCGATTTCGCCGATGCGCGCGCCCATTTCGATCGCGAGATTGACCGACAGATCCCAGACGTAGTTGGTTGGAAAATAACGAAACATGCCGATTGCCTTGGTTGATTTAAGTATTGCCAGATGAACGGCGCAGCTCGACGAGCGACCGCACTCAGCCCTTGCGCCCGAAACCCGGCCACAGCGGAATGGCGATGTTTAGCCACACGGCGTTACTTTTGGCCGTATTCGCCGCATAGACGCCTTGCTGATAGTTGAGGTTGACGCTCCAGCTTCTGGCGTCGTAGACGACAGAAGGACCGATGCCAAAGGTCTTCATGCGATTGCCCACGTTCACGCCATCCGCTTTGTCGTCGCTGAACTGATTCAGGTATGCACCGACCACGCCGAGCTTCCACGGGCCGAAGTTCCAGCCGGCCGTGAACTCGCCAACGTAGCCGTCGCCCGAGCGGTAGTTCGTCGTGCCATTCTTCTGGTTGAGCAGGAAACGGTTTGCCAGCCCGACATCGATGCCGTTGGGCACGTTGTAGCGAATCGAGATCACCGGCTGCACCGAGGTGTAGCCTACCGCCACGCTCGATTTGACCGGACTATAGGAGCCCGTCTCGAATGCGACGTCGATGCCCGACGCTATCGCCAGGTTCTGCGACAGGTTCCATTGCAGCAGCACGGGCGTCAGCGTGATGTTGGAAAGACCGTTCTGCGTGCTCGACTGGCCGAAGACACTGGTGTGCAGCGACACGACCGGAATCACCAGCTGCGTATAGACTTTCGCGCCCAGAAGCTGAAACGGATACGCCAGCAGCAAGCGCGTCGTTGCCGAATACACGTCCGAGCTGAACGGAATCGGCAGCTTCTTGCCGTCGTTACCGTAAAGGCCGTTCGCAAAGCTGTAGTTGAACTGCTGCAGCGCGAAAAGGCCGGGTATCGGCGGAAGATTCGCGATGTTCGTGCCGACGGCGCCGGCCGGATAAGGGGAAACACCTCCTTCAAACGCATTGGCGTCGTTCACCAATCCTGCGGCCAGCATGGCACAGCCGATAGCGGCTGCGGTCAGTCTCTTCTGCATCATGTCTCCTCGACCAGGGCGGGCGCGCCACCTGGCGTCTCATCGTCGTGGCAGGCGCGGCGAGGCTCGGGGATGCAACGGTAAACGTTGCTTTCCGGCCCAACCGGCATGCGGCTTTTCCCGGAACGCTCGTCTTGCTGCCGTCGCCTCGGGATGCGTCGTAGATTAAGATGGGCCGAGGTATCCGCAAAAATGGATTCGATAGATGGGAGATATCCGCGACATCGATACTTCCAGGAAAAACCCTGAAATTGCGCACAAGAAGAAGCCGTGCAGCGACAATGCAACGCGCCGGGTCGGCAAGGAAATGAAGAAGGGAGACAGTACGCATGCGGTTCAACAAGCTCGACCTCAATCTGCTCGTCGCACTCGACGCGCTGCTCACCGAGCAGAACATTAGTCGCGCAGCCGAAAAAATTTACCTGAGCCAGTCGGCGATGAGCAGCGCCCTCGCGCGCTTGCGCGACTATTTCGGCGACGAGCTGCTAATCCAGGTGGGCCGCAAGATGGAGCTGACGCCACGCGCGCAGGCGCTCCAGGACCCGGTACGCGACATTCTGGTGCGCGTCGACTCGACGGTCTCCGCGCAGCCCGATTTCGTGCCCGCGGATTCGGACCGCGTCTTCTGTCTGCACGTGTCCGACTACACGATGACGACGTTGATGCCGCATGTGCTCGCGCTCGCCTACCAGCGCGCGCCCGGCATTCGTCTGGAACTACGCGCACAGATCATGCACCCCCCACCGCGTGCTGGAGCGCGGCGAAGCCGATCTGCTGATCATCCCCAAGGAGTATTGTTCGCTCGACCATCCCGCGGAGCTGCTGCTCACGGAAACGTTTTGCTGCGTCGTGTGGGACCGAAGCCCGCTCGCCAACGGCGAGATGACGGCCGAGCGGTACCTGGCGGCGGGCCACATCATCGTCCAGCCCGGCGCAGCCCATTCGGCGCTGGACGACGGGTTCATGCACAAGCTCGGCATCGAGCGCAAGGTGGAGGTGACGACCTACAGCTTCCTGTCGCCGGCGCAGTTGTTGCCCGGCACGAACCGGATCGCCACGATGCACCGCCGGCTCGCACAGGTGGCGGCGCGCAGCCTGCCAGTCGTGTTGCGTGACGCGCCCGTCCCGGTGCCTGCGATGGAGCAGTCGATGCAGTGGCACAAACATCGGACATCGGACCCGGGCCTCACCTGGTTGCGCGGGCTGATCAAGGAAGCCGTCGTCCTGATGGACCATGCTCACGATCACGCACACGATCACGAGCGCCTGTAAGCCGCTGCTGGAAGAGGATCGTCATGTCGTATGAGAGGGACAATTTCACGGCGACTCCGACAATCGTCGATCCACGCTGGCTCATTTTCATTCAGGTGTCGACCTCCGGCAGTCTGAGCAAGGCGGCGGCCGCGCTCGACATGCCGCAGTCGATGGTCAGCCGCAATGTCGCGCAACTCGAACAGCAGTGCGGCGAGCGCCTGTTTCGTCGCACCGGCCGCGGCGTCGTCCTCACCGAGTTCGGCGAACGCATGCTGCCTCGCGTCGCACGCCTTGCCGCCGAAGCCGACGCGCTTGCCGACGACATTCGCAGTGCCCGCGGTCAGCCCGCTGGCGAAGTTCTGATTGGACTGCTGCCTTCCGCAGTCAACCAGTACGCAGGTCCGCTCTACGCCGCCGTGCGCGCCCAGTTTCCAGGCGTCCGGCTTCATCTGGCCGAGGCGGCCAGCGCGCAACTCGAAGAGCATCTGCGTGAAGGGCGCCTCGATATGGCGATCGTGCTGCGGGAAGACGAAGCGGGCGTCGGCGACCATCACGCGCTCGCGAGGGTTCCATTGCATCTCGTCGGCCGGCTCGGGGACCCCGTCGTCGAATCCGCGAATGTTGAACTCGCGCGGTTGTCGGAATTGCCGCTCGTGATCCCGGGCCGGCCTCACCTCCTGCGCGCGCGGCTCGACCGGCTGGCCGCGCAATACGGGCTGGATTTGCATATAGCCGCCGAGGTGGACTCGGTCAGACTGCAATATGAAGTCGCCGCCGCCGGCGGCGGCTATGCGATCGCCTCGGTCATGCCGGGCAAGCTGGACGAGCGGCTTGCATCCTCGCGCATCGTCCAACCTGTGCTCGAGCGCTTCGTCGTGCTCGCGGACTCCCCTCGCCGTCCGCATACACGCGCCACCCGCGAAGTGCGCCAACTGGTCTGCCGTCTCGCCGAATCGCTGCACGCCGGCCAGGCGAGCCATCGATTTACGTCATAACTGCTTTCGATGCCGGGCAGTGCCCGAAACAGGCCGTGCTTTCTATAGTTCGCTGGTCGTTCACTCCAACGCCAGCACCATGCCCGACAATTCGCACACACAAGCGCCTTCGCGAGCCCTCTTCCTGAGCGATGCCGATGTCGCGTCACTGGCCGATTGGCCTTCGGCCGTAGCCGCACTCGCCGACGCGTATGCACGCCCCGTCTCCAACGCAATGGTGCCGCCGCGCGCGATGGCACGCGGCGACGGCATCTGGTTGCGCAGCCTCAGCGCGGTGTCACCCAACGGCGGCCATATGGGCTGCAAGCTGATTGCCGCCAACACGCGCGCGCGCCGCGCCAGCTATCTGATCTCGCTGTTCGACCAACACTCCACGGAACTGTGTGCGCTGATCGACGGCAACCGCGTGACCGGGCTGCGCACCGCAGCCACGGCGGCGCTCGCCGTCACGCTCCTCGCGCCCCAGCGCCCGCTGCGCGTCGCGGTTATCGGCTCTGGCTTCGAGGCGCGTAACGCGCTCGACTGCCTGTGCGCCGTGCGCGAAGTGCAAAGCGCGCGCGTCTTTAGCCCGACGCCGGCGAGCCGCGAACGCTTCGCCGAAGGCTTTCGCGAGACGCTGGACATCTGCGCGGCCGACAGCCCCGAATCCATTGTTCAGGACGCCGATGTAGTGATCTGCGCCGCACGAAGCCGCGACGAATCGCCGGTGTTGCAAGGCGCATGGTTGCCACCCGGCGTCACGGTGGTTTCGCTCGGATCGACGTTGCCGGAACAGCGGGAAGTCGACGAAGCAACGATGGCGCGCGCCGCCTGCATCATCGCCGACATGCCCGACGAAGTGGCGCACGACACCGGCGACGCGATCGCCGCGACACGGGCCGGCGTCGTGCTCGCCGACAAGCTCGTGGCACTGACCTCGCTCGCGGCGGGCAGCATCGCGGCCCGCCGCACGGACGATGAGATCGTCCTCTACAAGTCGGTCGGCTCCGCACTTCAAGACGTCGTCATCGCTGAAATGCTGCTGGCGCGCGCGCAACAGCAAGGTCGCGGCGTGACATTGCCCGCCACCATCGTTCCCGTCGCGAAATGACGCACGAATCACTCAAGGAGACAGCTACTCATGGCTAGTTACAAAAAGTCCGACGCCCGCGCATGGGCCCGCGAAAACCTGGTCGGCTGCTCGGCCGTCACGATTCCCAGCTATAGCGCCGACCTCAAGCGGCTGAACGAACGCGGTATCCGGCTCGACATCGAACTCGCCAGGCGCTTCGGTTTTCGCTACACGCTCCTGTGCAGCGAGGTGGCCATCACGCCCGAAGAAAACGCGCAGTTCACGGCATGGGCACGCGATACCGCCGGCGATCAGTTCGGCCTCTTTTTTCACGCCGCGTTCGGTACGCTCTCGGAGAATATCGAAGCGGTCAAGCTCGCGGAAAAAGCGGGAGCGGACATCGTGCTGCTGTCGTACCCACCGCAATTCTGGCCAACCACCGAACAGGAAATTTACGACTACACGAAGGCCTTCTGCGACGCGACGGAGTTGGCCGTCATGCTGTTCCCGATTCCGCTGTGGGGCTTCGAGCGCGTCCACCCGGCCGGCATGCCGGTGGAGCTCGTGCGCCGCCTGCTGAACGACTGCCCCAACATCGCCGCGATCAAATCCGAGCAGGGCTTTCCGCTTCCCGCTGGGATCTGCGAGATGTACCACCACTTCCACGACGACGTCGTCATCAGTTGTCCGATCGAAGGCGACGCCATACCGCTGATGAGTCTCATGAAGCTCCAGTTTTCCGGTACGAGCAATACCGCATGGATGAGCGACTACTACCCGAAGGCGTTCGAACTCGCGCGCAGCGGGCAGTGGGAGGAAGCGATGGCGATGTACTGGAAAGTCAATCCGGCTCGCAGCGCCAACGGCGCAGCGGCGCAGACGTATGCGGGCGGCACGGGCGTGCTCAACCGCGCGATGTGGAAGTACCAGGACTGGCTGGCCGGTTTCAACGGCGGGCCGCTGCGCGCACCGGCGATGCGCGTGCCCGACCGCTTGATGAAAAGCCTGCGCCAGGGGCTCGTGGCTTCAGGCTTGCCCGTCACCCGGGACGCGGATGCCGATTTCATGGTCGGCCGCTTCCCTTGCTAACGGAGCGGACGATGAAGCATCTTCTCAAGGACGCGTCGCTGTGGCGGGAGCAGGCATTGATCGGCGGAGAATGGATTGCCGATACGCCGAACGGAGTCTATACACTCAGGAATCCCGCCGATCAATCTCCGCTCGTCGAATTGCCGCGTTGTGGTGCGCCGGAAGTACGGCGCGCGATCGATGCCGCGCAGCGAGCCTTTGGCTCGTGGCGCAACGCGACGGCCAAACGACGCGGCGAAGTGCTAAGACGCTGGTTCGAGCTGGTGATCGAGCATCGCGAAGATCTCGCGACACTTATCACGCTGGAAGAAGGCAAGCCGCTCGCCGAAGCGCGCGGTGAAATCGACTACGCGGCATCCTTTCTGCGCTGGTTCGGCGAAGAAGCGACGCGCGTGCGCGGCGACCTGATACCGGCTGTCAAGGAAACCCAGCGGATCATCGCGCTGCGCGAGCCGATTGGCGTTTGCGCAGCCATCACGCCGTGGAATTTCCCGGCCGCGATGATTACGCGCAAGGCCGGGCCGGCCCTTGCGGCGGGATGCACGATGGTCGTCAAACCTGCGAGCCAGACGCCGTTGACCGCACTCGCCCTCGCGGCGCTTGCCGAGCGCGCCGGGGTGCCGCCAGGCGTGTTCAACGTCGTGACCGGGACCGACACCCGCGCAATTGGCGGCGAGCTGACGGCCAACCCGCTGGTGCGCAAGATCACCTTCACAGGCTCGACCGAGGTCGGCCGCACATTGCTTGCGCAGGCCGCGCAGACCGTGAAGAAATGCTCGATGGAACTGGGCGGCAACGCGCCATTCATCGTGTTCGACGACGCGGACCTCGACGCCGCCGCCGATGGCATCGTCGCCGCGAAATTCCGCAATACGGGTCAAGCCTGCATCAGCGCGAATCGTGTGCTCGTGCAATCCAGTGTTTACGACGCGCTGTCTGCGCGCGTGGTCGAGCGTGTGGCGCGGCTGCGGGTGGGGAACGGCCTTGATGCAAACGTGGATCTTGGGCCGCTCATCGATGATGCCGCCGTCGCGAAGGTCGAGGAGCATATCGGCGACGCATTGGCCAAGGGCGCCCGTCTGTTGTATGGCGGCCGCCGCCATGCGCTTGGCGGCACCTTCTTCGAGCCGACGGTGCTGCGCGACGTGACGCCCTCCATGCTGATTGCGCATGAAGAAACGTTCGGGCCGGTCGCGCCGCTGATCCGCTTCGACTCGGACGACGACGCTCTCACGATGGCCAACGACAGCGAGTACGGCCTCGCCGCCTACCTCTACAGCCGCGACGCGGCGCGCATCTGGAGGAACGCCGCGCGGCTCGAGTCGGGCATGGTCGGAATCAACTGCGGCCTGATATCGAACGAGGTCGCGCCATTCGGCGGCGTCAAGCAGAGCGGGCTGGGACGCGAGGGGTCCCATCTCGGCATCGACGAGTTTCTCGAGGTGAAGTATCTCTGCTGGGACGGGCTTGGGACCGCGTGAGCCGGTGTGCATCTGAACGCAGCCGGGGTATTCCCTTACGCCAGCAGTCCCGTCAACAGGATCTCGGTCTGCACATCGATCAGGGCATCCAACGGCTCCCACGGGAAGTGGGGCTTCGGTCTGGCGATCTGGATCGCGACGAGGCCATGAATCGAAGCCCATAGCGCCTGCGCGACGATCAGCGGCGAGCCCAGGTCGGCCCGCACGACACCGGCTGCGATCGCCTGCCCGATCCGCTGCGTCAGTTGCATGAACACCGGCACGCCGACCCGTGTGCCTTCCCCGGGCTCCTCCGGCGCGCCGGCCTGTTCGGCGTTGTACGGCTTGCGATACGCCTTGATGACCATGAACGCGAGCCGGTACGCATCCGGATGGTTAATGCCGAACGCGATGTAGCCGGCGATGCCGCGTCGCAGCCAGTCGCGTTCGTCGGTCGCCTGCCGGTCGAGCTCGGCGAGCGCGGCCGCAAGTTCACCGAACGCATCGCGTATCAGTTGCCCAAAGATGTCGTCCTTGGTCTTGTAGTGGGCGAAGAGCGCCGTCTGCGAAATGCCAACCCGTTCCGCAATCTTGCGCGTCGACACGTTCTCGAAACCATGCTCGAGGAATAGGGTTCTCGCTGCCGCCAGAATTTCCCCCTTGCGCTCGTGTCCGGAACCCCGAGCCTTGCGGTGCGCAAGCGAAATCGTATAGGTTTTGGCGGTGGGTCCCGCTTTCTTGTTGGGCATCGGCTGTGAAGGCGTGGTATCGCTGTTTAAACCTTAACGATACGCCATTTTCGCAGGCCACTTCCAGGGCGGCCGGTCGGTTCCGCACACGCGTCACGCGGCGTCCCACCATCCGTGAAAGCTGAACGGCAAGGGGTGGCGCAGGTGGACTTTCGCAACCGGGCCGTCCTCGAGCGCCCTCGGCTCGAACACGGCAATGAAGCTCGTGCCGCTTGTGCCGTCGAGTACTTCGGCAAGCAGCCAGCCGCGATCGTCGGCCGTGTCGGCTTGCGCGGCGGGATCCGGTACGAACACCGGTTCGCCGACGTAATGGCCGTCGCCGAAGTAAAACGCATTCATTGCGCCGGAACTCACATCGATTCTGGCGACGCCATCGTGGAACCACCCCTGCTGCGCGCGTTGTGACGCCACGTATCCATAGCGGTACGGCTGGCCCACGCGCTGCTGCGGAACGATCGGAAACTCGTAGTGGCCCGCGGCGATCGTCTCCGCACTCGCGCGGCGCGCGTCGAGGTCGATCGTCAGGCGCCGCAGCGTCCCCGGCGCGTTCGCGATGCCGTCGCGGCCTTGCATGATCGCGCGAAAGCTTGCGTCGGCCCCGAGGAAGTGATCGGGCGCGTCATAGCCGACAAAGTCGGCAACGATCGTATTGCCCGAGCGCGACGCGTTGAGTGCATGCCACATCCACACTGCGGGCACCTCGAGCACGACCGGCGGGCTCGCGCCGGTCGTGTCGACCACGAACAGCACACTGCCCTGCTCCGGCCGCCAATGGAGACTCTCGGCATAAGGGCGCTCGCCGATCAGCATCGGCAGCGGCGACAGCAGCGCCGGCTGCAGGTGGAACACGACATACGGATCAGCCCAGAAAAAATCGTGGAAGTACGCCGAACTGCGCGGGCTGTCGTACGCGACATGCCGTGTCTGGCGCCCCGCCTTGTCCTTGACTACGACGTGAAGCTGCGGTTTGCGCAGGCCGCGCTGACCAACGAGCACCCAGTCGCCCGTTTTCGCATCGGTCTTCGTGTGTGCCTTGTAGTTCGTCGGGCCCGTACCGGGCGAGCCGTCATACGGGTCGACTTCACCGCTGGTGTCGAGCGTGACGGGATCGACCCGGTACGGGCCACCGACCTCATCGAACGCATAGAGGATGCCGTCCTTGATCACCGGCGTCACGCCCGCCTGGCTGCGCGTCGGGATGCATGGGACGTTCGCGAAAAAGCCCGGCGCCGGTGTGGTCCACGTGGGATAGAGAAACTCCCCGGCGGACTGCTCGGCCATGTACTTCGCTGTGCGAATGAAACGATTGCGAAAGTGCGCTCCGCCATCGGCGAAGCTCGTCGCCCGGATCATCCCGTCGCCATCGAGAATGGTCCGCTTGACGAAACCGTCGCGCTCGAAAAGTCCCGGGCCGTTGCGGTACAGCGTGCCCGCGAGGCCTACGGGCAAGCGGCCCTCTACCTGCGCCTCGTAGTCGTATTCGTGGTCCATGCCTTTCGTCAGCAGCGTGAGCCACGTTCGATCCGCCGGCAGCGGCGGCGCATTCAGCTTCTCGGCCGCTTCGGCCCGGTCGGACAACGCGATGGCGGCCATGCCGCCGACTGAAACACGAATGAATTCGCGACGCGTGAGCATGATCGTGCCCTCCTTCAGCGACATCGGGAAATCGACCGCCGCGGCCGATATGTTCATTGATAACAGAGCGTCGCTCTGTTATCAATGAACTGTTACACTTTTTCCCGAGAGGTATGTCGCGGTGACATCAAGGGCCATCAAATAAAAAAACCGGCACGCAGTCACCCGCATACCGGTTTCCATTCGGCCCCACTCGCGTCGCCGCGAATGGAACCAGCGCACTGATCCGCGCTTTACTTGCGCTTCAATTGCGAAATATCGCGCACCGCGCCGCGATCGGCCGAGGTCGCGAGCGCCGCGTACGCCTGCAATGCCTGCGACACCACACGCTCGCGGTTGGTCGGCTGCCATGCGTCGTCGCCGCGCGCTTCCATCGCCGCGCGACGGCGTGCGAGCTCTTCATTCGATACCGCGAGATGCATCTTGCGCTGCGGAATGTCGATCTCGATCACGTCGCCGTCTTCGACCAGACCGATCGTGCCGCCTTCGGCCGCTTCCGGCGACGCATGGCCGATCACGAGGCCCGACGAGCCACCCGAGAAACGGCCATCGGTAAACAGCGCGCAGCTCTTGCCGAGGCCCTTCGACTTCAGATACGAAGTCGGGTACAGCATTTCCTGCATACCCGGACCGCCCTTCGGACCTTCATAGCGGATCACCACGACGTCGCCCGGTACGACCTTGTCGCCGAGAATCGCCTCAACCGCGTCGTCCTGGCTTTCGAACACGCGCGCGCGGCCCGAGAACAGCCACTGCGATTCGTCGACGCCCGCGGTCTTCACGATACAGCCCTTCTCCGCGAGGTTGCCGTACAGCACCGCCAGGCCGCCGTCCTTCGAGTACGCGTTCTCCTTGCTGCGGATACAGCCGCTCTTGCGGTCCGTGTCGAGCGTCGCGAAGGTCGCTTCCTGGCTGAACGCGACCGTGGTCGGAATGCCGCCCGGTGCCGCGCGGAAGAACTTCTGCGCTTCCTCGCCCGCGTCGCCGGCAATGTCCCACTTCGCGATCGCATTGCCGAGCGTGCCGCTATGCACGTTGCCGCACGACAGGTCGAGCAGATCCGCGCGCGCGAGCTCGCCGAGAATACCGATGATGCCGCCCGCGCGATGCACGTCCTCGATGTGGTACTTGTCGGTCATCGGCGCGGCCTTGCACAGGCACGGCACCTTGCGCGAAATGCGGTCGATGTCCGACATCGTGAAATCGACGCCCGCTTCCTGCGCGGCGGCCAGCAGGTGCAAGACGGTGTTGGTCGAGCCGCCCATCGCGACGTCGAGCGTCATCGCGTTTTCGAACGCCTGCTTGGTGGCGATGTTGCGCGGCAGGACCGAGGCGTCCTCTTCCTGGTAGTAACGGCGGCACAAGTCGACGACCAGGCTACCAGCCTGCTCGAACAGGCCCTTGCGCCATGCGTGCGTCGCGACAATCGTGCCGTTGCCCGGCAGCGCGAGGCCGATCGCCTCGGTCAGGCAGTTCATCGAGTTCGCGGTGAACATGCCCGAGCACGAACCGCAGGTCGGACACGCGCTGCGCTCGACTTCGGCGACTTCCGCGTCGCTGATCTTCGGATCGGCAGCCTTGATCATCGCGTCGATCAGGTCGATCTTCGCGATCACCTGGCCGTCGGTCGGCGCCTTGACCTTGCCCGCTTCCATCGGACCGCCCGACACGAACACGACCGGAATGTTCAGGCGCATCGCGGCCATCAGCATGCCCGGGGTGATCTTGTCGCAGTTGGAAATGCAGACCATCGCGTCCGCGCAGTGCGCGTTGACCATGTACTCGACCGAGTCGGCAATCAGTTCGCGCGACGGCAGCGAATACAGCATGCCGCCGTGGCCCATCGCGATGCCGTCGTCGACGGCGATCGTGTTGAATTCCTTCGCCACGCCGCCGGCCGCTTCGATCTGCTTCGCGACCAGCGCGCCCAGATCGCGCAGGTGCACATGGCCCGGCACGAACTGCGTGAACGAGTTCACGACCGCGATGATCGGCTTGCCGAAATCGTCGTCCTTCATGCCGGTCGCGCGCCACAGCGCGCGGGCGCCGGCCATGTTGCGGCCATGAGTCGAAGTGCGTGAGCGATAGTTAGGCATCTGTATCCTCAGGAATTGCTGTTATCGGTATTGATGAGCGCCCGCGCGGGCGTGGGGACCGCATGAGTGCGCGGACTTTGCGCTGGGAACGAATAGTGCAAGAACGCCAGTAAGACGTCCAATATATTTTTTCGGCGCAATTAAGTCGAAAAGGATATTAATCCAAGCCTCGACCGCTCACCGCGATGGGCGTCGCGATGGCCCAAGAACTCGCCGCTCGCGCGAGGATCATTGCACGTCTGCCGTGTGATCCGCGACCGCAGTCGCGATGCGCTGGGCAGTTGCCTGCAACTGCTTGAGCAATTTGCCGTGGTCCATAAACTCGAAACGTTGCAGCGGCGTCACCAGCGCAAGCGCGGCGGTCGCCGGCGGACCGCTGGAAAAAAGCGGCACGGCGATCGCTGCCATATGTGACTCGAGCTCGCCACGCGAGACGTAAAACCCCGCTTTGTCTATCTTCTGGAGCCTCTGCCGGAAGTCCTCGATCGTGTCGCCCATGGCCGCCTCACGAATCTCGTCGGCGTGCTTTTCGAATATTCGCTTGAGCCGCGCCCGTGGGAGCGTGGCCAGCATGACTTTCGGCGCCGCCCCCAAAAACAGCGGCCGGGGACGACCCCGTCCGTAGGCGAGATCGAGTCCGCCGCCGGAACTTTCCCGGTGAGTATCGACGATCTCTTCGTCATACATTCGCGTCATGACGCAATCGCAGCCGGTTTGCTCCGCTAGCTCGCGCATCGGGGAATGCCCCATCGCCACGAACGGGTCCACGGTCCGCAACTGGTAATCCAGCGTCATCACTCTGGGGCCCAAGGTGTAGCTGCCGTTGCCCAACCGCGCGAGCAATCCGGCGTCGACGAGGTCACGCAGGTAGCGGTAAGCCGTCGGCGTCGAGCAGCCAATCGCGACGCATATGGTCTCCATTGGCCACACGGGCCTCTCGATCGAGAACAGATCGAGAATCGAGAGCATTTTGGAGGAGCTTGACATCGGACGGACTGTAGCGAGTCTGGGGCTGGAGTGGCCGATATTGTAGCGGAGGCTTTCTCGCCCCCTTGAGCGGCAATCGTCCCTCAAGCAATCCCCATCTTCGCCGCCATTCGTGCCTGCCACGTCTCTCGCGGCTCGAATCCCGGAAGCGATCGCGCGTGATGGGCGACCGCTTCCATCAGTTGCTCATCGGCGAGCGAAAAATCGACGGGCACCTTCATCGGCTGGCTCACATACCACGGCGTGTCGATGAACAACTCAAGCCGATTGCCTTCCGGGTCGCGCGCATACACCGACACCGCGTTGCCATGCGTGGTCGGCTGGATATCAGTCGCACCGGCAGCTGCGAGGCGCCCGAACAATTCCTTCAGCGTGGCGAGACTGTCTGCCCGCAGGGAAATCTGGTTGATCACGTTGAACGACACGTGCTCGGGACGGCCGGAGGCGAGCACGATCTGGTGATGCTCCCGAGGGTCGCGGCTCAAGAACACCAGATCGACGGGCCCATTCGGCCCGGGCAGTACGCCAGCATCGGTGATCGTGAAGTCCAGCAGGCCCGTGTAGAACCGGACCATGGTGGGCAGGTCCCGGACGTACATCCCGACGTGGCTGAAAGACAGTCCCTTGCGCATTTCCATACCTCCGACAATTATCACAATACGATAATGCAACAACTTTTCTGTTGACTATACCTAAGCTTCACATATACTACCATCACTATCAGATAGTGATAAACGGAGACGGAATATCGTGTACGACGTCGCAGTCATCGGGCTCGGTCCCGTCGGTGCCACGCTCGCCAACTTGCTCGCGAGATGTGGATTGGCAGTCGCAGTGCTGGAGCGAGAGTCGGCTCCGTACGCGCTGCCCCGCGCGGTTCAATTCGACGCGGAATGCATGCGGGTATTCGATGCAATCGGGATCGCGCAGGAACTCGCCGCGGCTTGCCACGTTGTGCCCGGCATGAAGTTCATCAACGCGAACGGGCAACTGCTCGTGGATTGGCCGCGCCCCCAGGAGATTGGCGCGCAGGGTTGGCATTCGAGCTATCGCTTCCATCAGCCCGACCTCGAACGCATCCTGCGCGCGCGACTGTCCACGCAAGCCAACGTGTCGGTATGCCTGCGTAGCGAGGTGTACGCCATCGAGGAGTCGGCCGACAAGGTCACGGTCAGATACGAAGACCTCAGCTGCGGGAAACTCAAGGCAATCGAAGCGGCCTACGTGGTCGGCGCCGACGGCGCTCGCTCGCTGGTGCGCCGCTTGATCGGCGCCGAGATGACCGATATGGGCCTTCATGAGCGCTGGCTGGTTTTTGATGCCGTGCTCAAGCGTCCGTGGTCCGTGCTGGGCGATCACAGCGTGCAGTTTTGCGATCCCGCCCGGCCTGCTACTTATGTGCGCGGCACCGGCAATCGCCGTCGCTTCGAAATCATGTTGCACGCCGGCGAAGACGCGGAGCAGATGACGCGTCCCGACACCGTCTGGTCGCTCATTGAACGCTGGATGACGCCCGCTGATGCCGAACTCGAACGCGCCGTCGTCTACACGTTCCATGCGCTGGTTGCGCAGCGCTGGCGCCGCGGCAGGTTGATGCTGGCGGGCGATTCGGCCCATCAAACGCCACCGTTCCTCGGCCAGGGTTTGTGTGCGGGCATTCGCGATGCCGCGAACCTCGCGTGGAAGCTCATGGCCGTACGCCGCCACGGGGCCGTCGATACGCTGCTCGATACCTACCAGGACGAGCGGGCGCCGCATGCCCGCGAGTACATCTCGCTGGCGGTCGAACTGGGTCGCATCATCCAGGCGCGAGACGCGCAGGAGGTCGCCGAACGCGACCGTACCCTGGCAGCCGCCCCCCGCATGCTGCGCAGCCTGAGTCCTCGCCTCGGCGAGAGCAGTTTGCGCCTGGCGCAAGCGGCAGGCGGCACCGTGTCGCCACAACCGATGCTTGCGGGCGGCGAGCGCGTCGACGCGAGAGCGGGCCAGACGTTCGCCATCCTCGCAAGGCCGGGCCTGCTGGACCCTGCATCCGCCCAGGCGCTGCGCGAGCAAATGGACTATCCGCTCACGGTGATTGACGCAGAAAGCGCTGAAGCCGTGGACTGCCTGAAGGAGTTCGATGCGGCGGCCATCGTGATTCGGCCGGACCGCTACATCCTTGGCACGGCATCGGACCAGCAAGCGCTAAAGGCCCTCATCAGCGGTCTCGGTCACATTCTCGAAGCGGATAACGCGACCGCCATGGCGTCGTGATCGGACCAATCGTCAACCCGGGACGCCGTAGCCGCAGCCTCTTTGCGTGATCGACGTCTCTTTCATCAAATATCAATCGCAACCCGGAGATTCATTCATGAAGTTGGTCAGCTTTTCCCATAACGGCAACAACAGCTTTGGCGCAGTCATCAATGAGGGTGTCGTCGACATCGGCGCGCGTCTCAAACTGACCGATTTGGGCGCCGCATTGCGTCAAGTCGGCATCGATCACGTCAAGGATGTCGGCGCAAAGGCGAACGCCGACTTCGCGTTGTCGGAAATCGGCGCCTATCGCCCGGTGGTCGCCGACCCGAACAAGATCTTCTGCGCAGGGCTCAACTACGACGAGCACGTGAAGGAAACCAATCGGCAACGCACCGAGCGTCCCACCATCTTCATGCGGTTCGCCGAATCGCAGATCGGTCACGAGCAGGCGATCCTGTTGCCGCCTGAATCGGATCGTCTCGATTACGAAGCCGAGATCGCAGTCGTCATCGGCAAGAGCGGTCGCCGGATCAGCGAAGAAAAGGCGCACGAGCATATCGCCGGGTTCGCCTGCTACAACGATGGAAGCGTGCGTGACTGGCAACTGCATACGGGGCAATGGGGTCCGGGGAAGAACTTCGAGGCGACTGGCGCATTCGGTCCGGTGCTCGTCACGTCCGACGAGATCGGAGAGAACGAAGTGCTGACGCTCGAGTCGCGCCTGAACGGCCAGGTCATGCAGCACGCGACGACGGACATGCTGATCTTTTCGATCCCGGCGCTGATCGCTTACTGCTCCACCTTCATTACGCTGACCCCGGGCGACGTGATCGTGACCGGCACGCCGGGTGGCGTCGGTGCCAAGCGCAATCCGCCGGTCTTCATGAAGCACGGCGATGTCGTGGAGGTGGAGGTGAGCAAGCTGGGCGTACTGCGCAACCCGATCCGGGCTGAGTAAGCGGATCCAGCATGGCGTGCATGGGCGTCGCGCTGTCGAGCGCCCATGCGGATGCTGCAAATAAAAATACCAACCCCGCCTAAAGTGCTGCCCGCCATAGAAGTATTCGATTAGCGCATGACGATCGCTCGTACCCGAGCGTCATCAACGCCAACGCTTACACAAATATCAGGAGACAACTTTATGGACATCCAAACCGTGGACATCCGTGAAGCGATAAAAAACCGCCCGATGCAATGGCAGCAAATCGTCGTGGTTGCCATTTGCGTTGTTCTCACGATGATCGATGGCTACGAAATCATCGTGCTGCCATTCGTGATGCCGCATCTGGCCAAGGCATGGAAGCTAAGCCCCGTTGAAGCCGGCTATCTGCTCAGCGCAAGCGTATTCGGCATGGCGCTTGGCGCCGCGTTTATCTCTCCGCTTGCGGACCGGATCGGACGACGCGCCCACATCCTGCTGTGTGTGGTGCTCGTGACGGTCGGCATGCTGTTGTCGGCGGTCGCCCAAAATATCCAGGAACTGCTCGCTTTTCGTGCGTTTGCCGGATTGTTTATCGGTGGCCTGATCGCCAGTGTCAATGTGCTCGTCTCCGAATACAGCTCGGACAAGCGCCGCGGCGTGGTCATGGGCTTATACGGCATTGGTTTGCCGTTGGGTTCCGCGCTCGCGGGAAGCGCCGTGGCGCCGCTCGTGGCGAGCTACGGATGGCGTGGGCCGCTTGCATTCGGCGGATTGCTGACCCTGGCAATGACGGTACTCGTTATTCTGGTACTGCCGGAGTCGGCTGAATATCTGATTGAGCGTCGGCCGAAGCGGGCGCTGGAAAAATACAACAAAATCGCCGCGTGGCTCGGTCATGCCGAATCCGCAGCGCTTCCTGAGGCTACCAGGAAAAGCCAGGGGCCGGCTTTTGCGATCGCGGCGGAATCGATCTTTGGTGGCGTCATGCTGCGCCGGACCGTCTGCCTTTGGCTCGGCTACTCGGGCCTGATTGCCGCCTTCTACTTCGCCAATACCTGGACCACCAAACTGATCGCCGACGCGACCGGAAACCCCGCGTATGCCGTTCATGTCGGGTCGCTGATCATGGTCGGCGGCGTCATTGGGGCGCTGCTGTTTGCCGGCCTGTCACTGAGGATGCGTCCGGTGATGGTGACCGTCCTGATTCTGATTCTTGGTGCCGTCGTGTTCATGCTTTATGCCGCGTACTTCCGAAACGTCGCATTGGCTATTCCTCTCGCCATGCTCGTCGGGGTCAGCGCGAGCGGCGGTGTTTGCGCCTTCTATGCGATCAGTCCGCCCATCTATCCCGCCATCGTACGCGGCACGGCCGTTGGCCTGATGCTCGGATTCGGTCGAGCGGTCTCAGTCGCCGTCCCGATCTGGACGGGCTACATGTTGACACTCGGCTGGACGCCGTCGACGCTGTACCGTGTCTTCGGCGCGATACTGGCCGCCTCTGCCGTTTTCACGTTGCTTCTCGACCGGGCGAGCACGGCGCGGAAAGTCGATGCGGGGATGTACCGGACCACCGCGAAGCAGGCAGAATGAACGGCGCATCAATCACTATGCAAACAGGCACGCAAGACCCCCACATCCATCCCGTTCCGGGTCATCAAATCGGCATCCTGATTAGCGCTGCCGGTGGTCCGGAAGTCCTCGTTCCGAGCGAACTGCCCGTGCCGGAATGCGCTTCGACTGACGTGCTGATTCGTGTCGTATGCGCCGGCGTGAACCGGCACGACGTCAATCAGCGCCGACGTGGGCCCGACAATGTGCATAGCTCCGTGCCGGGACTCGAGGTTTCCGGTGTCGTCGTACGTATCGGTGCAGACGTCACCAACGTCAAGATCGGCGACGAGGTGTGCGCACTCGTCAATGGCGGCGGCTATGCGGAATATGCGATCGCCGACGCCGGACAGGTGTTGCCGGTTCCGCCGACGATCTCGTTGCGCGATGCGGCGGCGCTACCAGAAGCCCTGTTCACCACCGTGCATAACTTCTTCAATGTGGCAAAGCTCGCGGCGGGCGAGTCCGTGCTGATTCACGGCGGCACGAGCGGGGTGGGCAGCCTGGCGATCCAACTGCTGAGCGCCCGCGGGCATGCGGTGTATGCGACATGCGGCACGGACGAGAAGTGCTCGATGGCGGAGGCGCTTGGCGCAGTCAAGGCATTCAACTATCGAACCGTCGGATTCGCCGAAGCGGTTCTGACGGCCACCGGAGGAAAAGGCGTGGACGTCATTCTAGACATGGCCGGCGCCGGCTACGGTCGCCAGAACGTGGAGGCGCTCGCCCGCCGAGGCCGAGTGGTGCATCTCTCGCCTGGCGGAAATGCGGACCTGACTTTCCCGCTACGCGAACTGATGCGCAAGGAGGCGGTGGTGACGGGTTCCCTTCTGCGGCCGCTGCCAAACGAAGAGAAAGCGGACATCGCGCGCTGGATTCATGCCCACGTATGGCCGCTGATCGGCACCGCGATCAAGCCGACGATCACACAACGTCTTCCGTTGACGCAAGCCTGCACCGCACACGAAGCGTTGGAGCGGGGTGACGTCGCGGGCAAGATCTTGCTCGATGTCTCGGCACCCTCCAGATAGCTTGCGTGTGAACGACGGGCGAGCCGCTTTGCGCGGCCCGCCAAGCCCTACCCTGCCAACATCGAGGGCGGGAACGCATCCATCAAAGTATCGCCCGCTCCATATCAGAACGGGTAGTGGCGCGGCGTCGTTTGCACAGTGACCCAGCGCAATTCAGTGAACTCGGCAATGCCTGCCTTGCCGCCGAAGCGGCCGAATCCGCTATCTTTCACGCCGCCGAAAGGCATCTGCGCCTCGTCATGAACGGTTGGGCCATTGACGTGGCAAATGCCTGACTCGATGCGACGGGCGACGTTTAACGCGCGGGCCGTATCACGGCTGAACACGGCAGACGACAGGCCGTACGGGTTGTCGTTTGCGCAAGCAATCGCTGCTTCCTCGCCGCGCACGCGTACGATACCCTTCACGGGGCCAAACGATTCGTCGTGATAGATCCGCATGTCTGGCGTCACGTGATCGAGCAGCGTCGCTGGCATCAGGGTACTGGTGGCCTTGCCGCCGCACACGAGCGTTGCACCCTTGGCGAGTGCATCGTCGATCAGTGCATTACAGCGCTCGACAGTGCTCATGTCGACGACCGAACCCAGCACCACCGGTCCTTGACGCGGATCGCCCAACGCCAGCGCATTGGCTCGAGCACCCAGACGGTCGACGAACGTATCGGCGATCTGTTCGTCGACGATGATGCGCTCGGTCGACATGCAGATTTGCCCAGAGTTTGCAAATGCGCCGAACACGGCCGCATTCACAGCTGCGTCGATGTCCGCGTCGTCGAGCACGACGAGCGGCGCCTTGCCACCCAGTTCCAGCACCACCGGCTTCAAATAGCGCGCGCAGGTCTGCGCGATGATGCGGCCGACGTGGGTCGAACCGGTGAAGTTCACGCGGCGCACTTTCGGGTGGGCGATCATCGCCTCGACCACCGTTCCCGCGTCGGCAGGCGCGTTCGTCACGAAGTTGACTGTGCCGCGTGGCAAGCCGGCTTCCTGCATCGCCTCGATGATGAGTCCGTGCGTCGCCGGACAGATCTCCGAACTCTTCAGCACGACGGTATTGCCGCACGCAAGCGGCAGCGCAATCGCGCGCACCGCCAGGATCACCGGGGCATTCCACGGCGCGATACCCAACACGACGCCGGCGGCCTGGCGCACGCCCATGGCGAGGCTGCCCGGCACATCCGACGGGATCACCTCGCCGGCGATCTGCGTCGTCATCGCTGCGGCTTCGATGAGTCCCGCCGCCGCGAGATGCACGTTGAAGCCGGCCCAGATTGCAGACGCCCCTGTCTCGGCCGCCATCGTCGCGGCAAATGCATCGGCTTTTGCTTCCAGGGCATGCGCGGCCTTCGTCAGCAGCGCGCGACGCTCGCCCGGCCCCATGGCCGACCACACCGGGAACGCACGTGCAGCGGCATCGACGGCCGACAAGGCGTCATCGACGCTCGCCGCGGGGGCGCGGGTCACCACTTCACCATCCAGCGGATTGCGGCGCTCGAAGGTCGCACCGTTACGCGCCTGTACCTGTTCGCCGTCGATCAGCATCGATACGGTTTTCATCGTCTATCTCCTCTTTTTATGAATGGGTCACACGGTTCAGGCAACGATGGTTTCGACCAGCATCGGCCCGTTTGCCACCAGCGCGCTGCGCAGCACATCGTGCAACTGCGCCGCCTCGCTCACCCGCACGCCCGGACAGCCCATCCCCGCGGCCATCGTCACGAAATCGAGGCCAGGCAGATCGGTGCCCTGAACCGGATCGCCCGGCCCGAAACCGAATACGGGCGCAAAGTCCTGCAGCGCGGCATAGCGCGTGTTATTCAGAATCACGAATGTAATTGGAAGATTGAGCTGGACCGCGCTCCACAGAGCCTGAATCGAGTACATGCTGGAGCCGTCGCCGATCAACGCAATCACCCGCTCACCCGTTCGCGCCAACGCAACACCCACTGCCGCCGGCATGCCGTAGCCGAGACCGCCGCTGTCCATTGTGAAGAAGGTGCCGGCGCGTTCAATGGGCAGATACCTTTGCATCACGGGGCGTGCGCTCGGCGCTTCCTCTACGACGAGGCCGCCTGCATCGCGAACTTCCGCGAGCGTCTGCAGCACGAACGAGACCGACATGCGGTCATCGGCAGATGCCGGCGGCAGCGCCCTTGGCGGCGCTGGGCGCGGCGCCGGCATCTCCCGCTCGCGTGGCCCCGGCCGCTCGAGCAGATCGAGGACGCCGAGCCGTACGTTGCCGACTGCGGCGATGCCCACTGGCGTCCACGCGGCTGTTGCCGGATCGTCGGTGAGCTGGCAAAGCTGCGCTCCAGGCGGCGCATGCGGACCGTACCCCTCGACGTGGTAGGTGAATGCGGGTGCACCGATTACGAGGATCAGATCGTGACGGTCCAGCAACTCGACGATGCGCTCGCGCATGGCGGGCAGGAACCCCGCGAAGAGAGGATGCGTTTCAGGGAAGCTGCAGCGGCCGCTCATCGGTGCGACATACACGCTCGCGCGATGGCGCTCGGCGAGCCGCACGACGTCCTCTGC
>ABYL01000050.1 GCA_000173575.1 Burkholderia sp. H160
CGCCGTGCAGAGCGCCGGGCGGGGGCGGCGGCATGCCGTCGTCGGCGAGCGCGGCCGTCGCGATGATGCCAAGAACCGCGGCGAGGGCCGCGCTGAAGAATGCTTTTTTCATATTGTCGCTCCCATCGAAAGCAGCGCCGGCGCCACGATGGGCCGGCCCATCTCAAACGATAGTCGACCCGCTAATCCGGTGGGTTACGAAAGCCATTCGGTAACTTACCGAGCCTTGCTCGACGCGTGGCGCGGCCGTCGAAGCGACGCACGTCACCGCGGAGCTTTCGCGCCAGGGTGAGCCTACTGGCGCAACACAGCCGGATAGCGCATGATTGCTGCGATGTGCCGTGCGACCCCAAAACCACCTCGCCGTGGCGGCACGCGCGGCACACGCCGTCGCCGGCATCGGCGTCGCGCCTCACGCAGGCGGCGCAGAGGCGATGAGTCATCAACCGCAAGGAGGATTTCGCATGGACCGACCTGAAGCAGCCAATCCGTTTGGCGAATTCACCAAAATGCTGGAGCAGTTCAAGCTCCCCGGCTTCGACGTGCCCGCCATCATGGAAGCGCGCCGTAAGGATATGGAAGCCCTGGTTCAAGCGAATCAGACCGCATTCCAGGGGATGCAGTCGCTCGCGCAGAAACAGGCCGACATGCTGCGCACCACGCTGGGCGAGCTACAGTCGCTGACGACGCAGCTCACGGCGGCCGGCGCCGCGCCGTCGAGCAAAACCGCGGAGCTGATCCAGCAGAGCCTGCACAAGGCGCTCGCCGACATGCAGCAGCTCGCGCAAGCGGCGTATCAGACGCAGGCGGAGTCGTACGCGGTGATCGCGAAACGCGTAGAGGAGAATGTGCAGGAGCTGAAGTCGCTTCTCCAGCAGAAGACGTAGCGCACACCGGATGTTTCGACCGATCGATACCGCGGAGGGCCGCCCGGCCCTCCGTTTTTCGTTGCGCGGTGACACCTATGTATTCGTATACGGTTTGGAGTCGAATGTCCTGTTGACGTCATCCTCCGGCCAGATCATTGCCATCCGACTCGGCGAGTGGCGCAAGCCATCCTAAACTAAAGTTGAACCGCGCAGGCTTGCACGTGGCTGCGCCACGAATCGGGTCAAACGCATATTGCACTGATGGCCCTCGATAACGAGCATTGCACGGTCGCGTTCGGCGGTGACCGAGAAATTCGTATCGCCTCCGGATATGTCTCACGGCCAACCACCAAGGAGGCGGTTTATGAACAGTAAGTTAGCCAACCCGGCGCCGCTCGGGCTAGCCGGGTTCGCATTCACCACATGGATGCTCAGCATGGTGAATGCCGGTTGGTTCGACAAGGATGCCTTGGGTCTCGTGCTGGCGCTGGCGTTCGCTTTCGGCGGCACGGCGCAGATGATCGCGGGCGTGCTCGAATTTCCGCGCGGCAATACGCTAGGCACGGTGGCGTTCCTCAGTTACGGCGCATTCTGGTGGTCCTTCGCGCTGTTTGCTGCGTTCCTGGGCACCAAGGTACCTGAGGCCTTCGTCGGATGGTATCTGTTTGTGTGGGGCGTCTTCACGTTCTACATGTGGATCGGCTCGCTGCACACGAGTACGTCTGTGCAATTGGTGTTCCTGTCGCTGTGGATCACTTTTCTGCTGTTGGCGATCGGTGCATGGACAGGTATGAGCGTTGCCACGCTGGCCGGTGGCTATACAGGCCTGATTACCGCCCTGCTGGCGTTCTATGCATCGGCGGCCATGGTGATCAACGAAAGCTTCGGACACACCGTGCTTCCGACGCACGACTGGGCACAAGCTCATCCGCGACCGGCCTAGACTGAATTAGAGCATCCTTTAACCATCACCTTCGCTGCTTAACAGCCGGCTCGATACTCGACCGGCACACGATTCGAACAAGGCGAAGGGATGGTACCGAGGAACGTAGCGCGAAACCTTGGGTATCGGCTTCGCGATGAGAGAGAGAAAATGTTCACGCATCTGCTGATTCCTACCGATGGGTCAGCACTCTCCGAGGAGACTGTTCGCATGGCGGTGAGTGTGGCGAAAACCTTCGACGCAAAGGTCACCGGCATTCACGTCATTCCGGAATTCCATCTGCTGACCTACGACTCCGAGATGCTCGCCGACACGCCAACCAACCACGCCCGGCATGCGAGGAAGCACGCTGAAAAATATCTGGCTTTCGTCGAAAAGGTCGCGACCGACGCCGCCGTGCTGTGCACGACGACCTGGGTCGTCAGCGACCATCCGTATCAGGCAATCATCAAAGCCGCGCAGGAGCGGCAGTGCGACCTGATCGTGATGGCGTCGCACGGCCGGCGCGGCATATCAGGACTCCTGCTTGGCAGCGAAACGCAAAAGGTGCTAACCCACAGCAGGATACCGGTGCTGGTCTATCGCGGCCAGTGAACAAATCCGGGTCCTCGGCGGCGTGTCGCCTTCGGTTTGTCTGAGCAATGCGCCATGCCGGGTGCCCAGCATGGCAGCACTCGGACACCCCGTTGCTGTTGCCGCGGCAGCGCAACGTCTTATGCCTGCTGCAGAATCCCGATTGCGCGAACCGTGTCATCGAGCGAGTCCATCGCCAGGTAGGCAACGAACTGTGTGCCGATGGCGGCAGCCGAAACGCCGCGGAGGTTGATTCCCTCTGCAGCGAACTTCTGGGTCAATTCTGCAATGATGCCTGGCCGGTCGGTGCCCATCACACGCACCGAGTGAAGACTCGGAGTGACATTGAATCCCACCTGCGAGGCGGCACGGATTTCCCGGTCGTTCTGAAGCGGCGCGAGAAACACGACTGCCTTCCCGGGCGCTTCCGGAGTTCGACGGGAGACGATGAATTGCAGGTCCGCTCCGGCATCTCGCAGCGCACTCAACACTTCGGCAAGACCGCCGGGTCTGTCCTCGATGGTGGCCGCCCACACATCGATCCGTTCAACGAGCAGGTCCATGGCCCCCCCTCGTGTTTGATGAACCCCAGTGAGGATTCAGTCTAGATCAGGGCTGACCAACCGCCAAGCCAAACGGTGTCGTCGCGCCAACACCATTGGCCGTCGCGAAGCGGCTCTTTGGCAGGAAACGCGTTACTTGGCATTGCATCCGCCCTGGCCTTAAATTCGTTATGTAGCGCATGAACGTCGCGCCTGGTGCCCAGACCCATGAAACAAGGGCAAAAGATGCGCTGCCGCGGGTAGCGTGGGACACCCATGCCCCAGGCGCCTGGGAGCAAGGAGGAACCATCATGTCACGAGACAAGTCATCGCGCCGCGCGTCCGCAGAGCAACAATCGGTCGAAGTTTCCGAGGCACAGATCGCCGTGCACTGGCCGGAAGAGGATTATTTTCAGCCGCCGGCCTCGTTTATCGCCCAGGCCAATCTGGCAGACGCGGGAGTGTTCGAACGCTTCTCTCTCGACAAGATCCCCGAGTGCTTCAAGGAGTTCGCGGACCTTCTCGACTGGTACAAGTACTGGGAGACGACGTTCGACGCGAGCAATCCGCCGTTCTGGCGCTGGTTCGTCGGTGGCCGGATCAATGCCTGCTACAACTGCGTGGATCGCCACCTCGCTGCCTACCGGAACAAGGCCGCGATCCATTTCGTGCCCGAGTCCGAGGACGAGACGACCCAGCACGTCACCTACCAGGAGCTCTATGTCCGCGTCAATGAATTCGCGGCCATGCTGCGTGACTTCTGCGGCCTGAAAGCCGGTGACCGGGTCACGCTTCATATGCCTATGGTGGCGGAGCTGCCCATCGCGATGCTCGCCTGCGCCCGGCTCGGGGTGATCCACTCGCAGGTATTCAGTGGCTTCAGCGGCGCGGCCTGCGCCGACCGCATCCTCGATTCCGAGAGCCGTCTGCTCATTACGATGGACGCTTACTGGCGTGGCGGCAAGCTGGTCGATCACAAGGAGAAAGCCGACACCGCGTTCGCCGAAGCTGCCGGGAAGGGTCACAAGGCCGAGAAGGTTCTGATCTGGCAACGGTATCCGGGCAAGTATTCGAGTCCGACAAAGCTCGTGGAGGGACGCGATGTCATCGTCAACGACGCCCTCAAGCCGTTCCGCGGCAAACGTGTCGAGCCGGTGGAGATGCCGGCTGAGGACCCGCTATTCCTCATGTATTCGAGCGGTACCACCGGGCGGCCGAAAGGCTGCCAGCACTCCATCGGCGGCTACCTCGCCTACGTCGCCTGGACATCGAAATACATCCAGGATATTCATCCTGCGGACGTGTACTGGTGTATGGCCGACATCGGCTGGATCACGGGCCATTCGTACATCGTGTACGGGCCGCTTGCGCTTGGCGCGTCGACGGTCGTGTACGAAGGCGTGCCGGTCTACCCCGATGCCGGGCGCCCCTGGCGAATTGCCGAAACCCTCGGCGTCAACATCTTCCACACGTCGCCGACGGCGATCCGGGCACTGCGGCGCAGCGGACCGGACGAACCGGCGAAGTACAACTATCACTTCAAGCACATGACGACCGTGGGCGAACCCATCGAGCCCGAAGTCTGGAAGTGGTATCACCAGTCGGTCGGCAAGGGTGAGGCCGTCATCGTCGACACCTGGTGGCAAACGGAAACGGGCGGGTTCCTCTGCAGCACGGTGCCGGCACTGCACAAGATGAAGCCTGGCAGCGCCGGTCCGGGTATTCCAGGCATTCATCCGGTGATTTACGACGACGACGGTAATGAGCTTGCGCGCGGTTCCGGCAAGGCCGGCAACATCTGTATCCTCAATCCGTGGCCCGGCGCGTTTCAGACCATCTGGAAGGCGCCGGAGCGCTATGTGAAAACGTACTATGCCCGCTACTGCCGGGATCCCAAGAGCAAGGACTGGCGCGACTGGCCGTACATGGCGGGAGACGGTGCTGTCGATGCCGCGGACGGCTACTTCCGGATTCTCGGTCGCATCGACGACGTGATCAATGTGGCCGGCCATCGTCTCGGTACCAAGGAAATCGAGTCGGCGGCGCTGCTTGTCCCCGGTGTCGTCGAAGCGGCTGTCGTACCGGTCGCCGATGAGATCAAAGGCAGGGTGCCCGAGCTGTATGTTTCGTTAAAGCCTGGCGTGGAAGCTTCGGACGATGTTGCAAAGCAGGTCTCGGACACGGTGGTCGGGCGGATCGGAGGCATCGCAAAGCCGCACCGGGTGCTCATCGTTCCGGACATGCCCAAGACCCGGTCGGGCAAGATCATGCGTCGCGTGCTCGCGGCACTTTCGAACCATCAGGACCCCGGAGACGTATCCACGCTGGCCAACCCCGAGGTCGTCGATAGTCTGCGGGCGCTGGTGAAGTAATGGGGGTGCTACGTCCAGAATCCTGCATGTGCCCACTATCCGAAAACTGACAATCCCGACGCAGCTCCAGGGGGCAGCTGCGTTGCAAGCCGCATGTAGTCAGAGGATTACGCGCTCACCGCACCCGTATTCAGCGGGAGCTTACATGAATGAAAAAACACGAGCCGGATTCGCAGCTTTTACGCGCGGCATTGGCGATTTTCTGAGTCTGATCGCTTTAAACTGGCGGGCGCTTTTATGTGCTCCGGTTACCCGCCGCCGCGATCACGCGATGCACGAAGCGCAGCTTGTCGATCACCGGCGCGGCGAGCGTGAACGGATAGCCGTCGGGCATGCCGAGACTACGGTTCAGACTGTTCAGCGCATACGTCAGCGGAAACCAGCGCTTCATCAGATTGCCGAAGCTCGCATCCTCGACCGGTGTGCGGTCGGTCAGCGTCGGCTCGCTCGGATCGTCGGGCAGCAGCGCGAGTCCGTACGACGTCGAGGTATCGAGCACATCGACGATCAACAGATAGTGCGCCCAGGTCTCCGCCCAGTCTTCCCACGGATGCATGGCCGCGTAGGCGCTGATGTACGACGCCTGCCAGTCGGCCGGTGCGCCGTGGCAATAGTAGGCGTCGAGCGCTGCGCCGTAGTCGGCCTGCTCGTCGCCGAACAACTGGCGAAACGGTTCGAGCCATTGCGGCTCGGTTTCGATCAACCGGCTGAAGAAGTAGTGGCCGGTCTCGTGGCGGAAGTGGCCGAGCAGCGTGCGATACGGTTCGCCCATCTTGGTGCGGATTTTCTCGCGATACGCGTCGTCGGCCTCGGCGATATTCAGCGTGATCAGCCCGTTGTCGTGACCGGTCATCACGGGCTCGCCGTCGTCGCCATCGGCGAGAAATTCGAAGGCGAGACCGTGCTCGGGGTCGGCGTCGCGCGATGGCACGTCGAGCCCAAGCCCGCCCAACGTGTAGAGCAGACGCCGCTTCGCGACTTCGAGCCGATACCAGTAGAGCCGGTTTTCCGGTTCGCTCAGATTCGGAATCGTCCGGGTCAGTTGACAGGCGCGGCACAGCGTATCGGGTGAATCGGCGGGGATCATCCAGTTGCAGACATTTTCGACCGCGTAGTTGTGGCATTGCCGGAACAGCGCGCCGTTCGCCTCGGGATGCAGGCTGCGCCAGCGGCCGCCGCCGGCGGCGTCGAATGTGCTGATTTCCCGCCGTTCAGGCAGATAGCCGAGCAGCGACTCGCAGCGCTCGCAGCGGACGTTCTCATAGAACACGGTTTGCGCGCAGCGATTGCAGTGAAAGGTTTTCATCGGGCAGGCCTCGTGACGAGTGCGATGTCGTGTGTGCGACGAGCCATGGTGAATGCGATCATTAGCGCCCCACTCAACGAAAGCTGGCTGCAATCTTCATGCCGCGATTGCCAGACGTCACCGCTTTAACGCACAGTACGGTCATCATCGTGCATCGGCGCTGCGCCGCTTTGGTGCACGGTCCGACGTGTGCCAGCAGCAAGGCAAGAGGTACGCAAAACGCAGACGCTGTTCAGGCAACACCAGGCGGTTCACACGAGTTAGTCCAGCAACGGCATAGAGCTTGCTTTTTTGACAGGCTGCCCTTTTCATCGAGGAGTCCGGAGTGTCCATACGCGTCGCGCTGCATCACGTTACTCATTACCGCTACGACAGGCTCGTTACGCTTTCGCCTCAGGTCGTGCGGCTACGGCCCGCGCCGCATTGTCGTACGCCCATCCTGTCGTATTCGATGCGCGTCGAGCCCGCGAGGCACTTTATCAATTGGCAGCAGGACGCGTTCGCCAACTACCAGGCGCGGCTCGTGTTTCCCGAACAGACGCGCGAGTTCAAGGTGACCGTCGATCTGGTCGCCGAAATGGCCGTCTACAACCCGTTCGACTTCTTTCTCGAGCCGTCGGCCGAGCAGTTTCCGTTCGAGTACGCGCCGGAGCTGGCGGCCGAGCTCGCGCCCTACTGCGTGAAGCGGCCGATGACGCCGCGCTTCGCCGAGTTCATCGCGAGCATCGACCGCACGCCGGCCGGGACCGCGAACTTTCTCGTCGCGCTGAACCAGCGGCTGCAACATGAGATCCGCTACCTGATCCGGATGGAGCCGGGCGTACAGACGCCCGAGGAAACGCTGGCCAACGCATCGGGCTCGTGCCGCGATTCGGGCTGGCTGCTCGTCGAGACGCTGCGGCAGCTCGGCTTCGCGGCGCGCTTCGTCTCCGGCTATCTGCTGCAGCTCGCGCCCGACGTCAAATCGATCGACGGCCCGAGCGGTACCGAAGTCGACTTCACCGATCTGCACGCGTGGTGCGAGGTCTATCTGCCCGGCGCGGGCTGGATCGGGCTCGATCCGACCTCGGGGCTGTTCGCGGGCGAAGGACATATCCCGGTCGCGTGCACGCCGGAGCCGGGCAGTGCGGCGCCGATCTCGGGCGCGGTCGACGAATGCGAAGTCGAGTTCGAGCACGTGATGTCGATCGACCGCGTGCAGGAGTCGCCGCGCGTCACGAAGCCGTATAGCGACGCCGCGTGGCACGACGTGCTGAAGATGGGCGCGCGGGTCGACTACGAACTCGCCGACATGGATGTGCGACTGACGATGGGTGGCGAGCCGACCTTCGTGTCGGTGCGCGATCGCGACGCCGCCGAATGGAACACCGATGCGCTTGGGCCCACCAAGCGCGGCTACGCGGTCGCGCTGATGGACCGCTTGCGCGAACGCTACGGCGCGAACGGTTTCCTGCATATCGGCCAGGGCAAGTGGTATCCGGGCGAGCAGTTGCCGCGCTGGGCGATGTCGCTGTACTGGCGCGCCGACGGCGAGCCGTGCTGGCACAACCCGGCGCTGATTGCCGACGAACGCGAGCCGGGACGCTACACGGCCGGCGACGCGCAACGCTTCATCGCGCATCTCGCCGCCAGGCTGTCGCTCGACGCCGACTGCATCCAGCCCGGCTACGAAGACACCTGGTACTACCTGTGGCGCGAGCGTCGCCTGCCGGTCAACGTCGATCCGTTCGACGCGCGCCTCGACGACGAACTCGAACGCGTGCGACTGCGGCGCGTGTTCGACGCGGGGCTCGCGAGCCCGTCAGGCTACGTGCTGCCGCTCGGCCGCGAGCGCGGCGCGCCGGGCATCGCGCCGACGTGGGTCACGGGCCGCTGGTTCTTCCGCGACGAACGCATGTATCTGATTCCCGGCGATTCGCCGATGGGCTACCGGCTGCCGCTCGATTCGTTGCCGTGGGTGTCGAAGACCGACTATCCGTATCAGCATGCGCACGATCCGTTCGCGCCGTCCGAGCCGCTACGTACGGCCGCGCAGTTGCGCGTTCAGTACCGGGGCGACCGTGAGGGTCAACAGATCGCCGATGATAAGACCAGCGCAGGGCAGGCAGCCGCGCTGTCGCTGTCGGCGGCCGGTCTGCTGAGCGGCATGCCGCACGGCGGCGTGCTCGCGTATGCGCCGCAGCGCGGCGACGCGTCATTGCCGGCGCGCGGTCAGTCGTCGCCGGAGACGCTGCGCACGGCGGTGTGCGTCGAGGCGCGCGACCCGAAACGCGCGGCCGGCCCGAAAGCCGAAACCGGTTCGTTCGGCAGCGGCCGCACGCTGCTGTACGTGTTTATGCCGCCGCTGACCGATCTCGACGATTATCTCGACCTGCTCGCCGCGGTCGAAGCGACGGCCGATGAGCTGAAGATGCAGATCGTGCTCGAAGGCTATCCGCCGCCGCGCGACCCGCGCCTGAAAGTGCTGCAGGTGACGCCGGACCCCGGCGTGATCGAGGTCAATATTCATCCGGCCGCGAACTGGGACGAGCTCGTCGATCACACCGAGTACCTGTATCAGTCGGCGGCGCACAGCTATCTGAGCAGCGAGAAGTTCATGCTCGACGGGCGCCACACCGGCACCGGCGGCGGCAATCACTTCGTGCTCGGCGGCGCGACGCCGGCCGACAGCCCGTTCCTGCGCCGGCCCGATCTGCTCGCGAGCCTGATCGCTTACTGGCACAACCATCCGTCGCTGTCGTATCTGTTCTCGGGGCTGTTCATCGGACCGACGAGCCAGGCGCCGCGTATCGACGAAGCGCGCAACGATCAGGTCTATGAACTTGAAATCGCGTTCGCCGAACTCCAACGGCAGGTCGATCTGCTCGGCGGCCGCGACAGCGGCAACCTGCCGCCGTGGATGGTCGACCGCGCGCTGCGCAACATCCTGATCGACGTGACCGGCAACACGCACCGCGCGGAGTTCTGCATCGACAAACTCTATTCTCCTGACGGTCCGACCGGCCGCCTCGGCCTGCTGGAACTGCGCGGCTTCGAGATGCCGCCGCACGCGCGCATGAGTCTGGTGCAGCAACTGCTGCTGCGCGCACTGGTCGCGCGATTCTGGCGCACGCCGTACACGCAGCGCCTGACGCGCTGGGGCACCGAGCTGCACGACCGCTTCCTGCTCGGCACCTTCGTGAAAATGGATTTCGACGACGTGCTCGCCGAACTCGGCGAAGCGGGCTTCGCATTCGATAGCGCGTGGTTCGCGCCGCACTTCGAATTCCGCTTTCCGCTCATCGGCGAGATGTCGCTGAGCGGCATCGATCTGACGATTCGCAACGCACTCGAACCGTGGCACGTGATGGGCGAGGAGGGCGCCGGCGGCGGCACGGTGCGCTATGTCGATTCATCGGTCGAGCGGCTGGAGGTGCGCGCGCTCGGGTTGAACGGCAATCGTCACGTGCTGAGTGTCAACGGTGTGCCGGTGCCGTTGCAGCCCACTGGCCGCGTCAGCGAGTACGTGGCCGGCGTGCGGTTTCGCGCGTGGTCGCAGTCGTCGGCGCTACATCCGACGATCGGCGTGCATGCGCCGCTCACGTTCGACCTCGTCGACACATGGAGCGGCCGCTCGCTCGGCGGATGCCAGTATCATGTCGCTCATCCGGGCGGGCGCAACTATCAGACCTTCCCGGTCAACGCCTACGAGGCGGAAAGCCGGCGACGCGCGCGTTTCTTCGCCTCGGGTCATACGCCGGGGCCGCTCGCCGTGGGCACGCCGCAGCGCGGCCTCGAGTTTCCGTTCACGCTCGATCTGCGCCACAGTTGAAAAACATGCATCACTGACACCACACGACCTTGGCCTTTCAATCGACTTTGCCCTTCGAAGCGTCCGCGCTGCCGGCGGACGCTTCGTCCCTGTTGCGGTTGCTACCAGGTCATGACGGGCATTGGGACGAGCTGCGCGACGCGTCGGGCGTGCTGCGCGAGCCGTGGCGGCAGTTCTTCGCGCAGCTCGGCGAAGACGGCGTCGCGCGGCTCGCGGACCATCACGCGTCGATCGCCCAGCAGATCCGCGACAACGACATCAGCTACAACGTCTACGCGGACAACGGCAAGTCGCGGCCATGGGCGCTCGACCTGCTGCCGTTCCTGATCAGCGAGGCCGAGTGGGCGCAGATCGAGCGTGGCGTCGCGCAGCGCGCGCATCTGCTCAACGCGATCGTCGCCGATATCTACGGACCGCAGACGCTGCTCGAATATGGGCAACTGCCGCCCGCGCTGGTGTTCGGTCATCCGGGCTACCTGCGCTCGGTGAAGGGCTTCACGCCGCCGGGTGGCCAGTATCTGCAGGTCGTCGCGCTCGATCTCGCGCGCACCCCGGGCGGCGAGTGGAGCGTGATCGCGCATCGCACCGAAGCGCCGTCCGGCCTCGGCTACGCGCTCGAAAACCGCCTGATCGTATCGACGCTGCTGGCCGAGCCGTTTCGCTCGCTGCGGGTGAGCCGGCTCGCGCCGTTCTATTCGCAGCTGATCGCGACACTCGTGCAGGCCGCGCAGGCGACGATGCGCAACGGGGAACGCACCGACGCGTCGCCGCATATCGCGCTGCTCACACCGGGGCCGTACAGCGAAACCTATTTCGAGCACGTGTTCCTTGCGCGCTATCTCGGCGTCACGCTGGTCGAAGGCAAGGATCTGACCGTGCGCGGCGACCGGCTCTATCTGAAGACCCTGGCCGGGCTCGAACGCGTGCACGTCGTGCTGCGCCGTCTCGATGACGCGTTCTGCGACCCGGTCGAACTGCGCGCCGATTCGACGATCGGCGTGCCGGGGCTGTTGCAGGTGATGCGCGCGGGCAATGTGATCGTGTCGAACGTACCGGGCTCGGGCTTCGCCGAATCGCCGGCATTGCACGGTTTCATGCCGGGAATCGCCGAAGCGTTGCTCGGCGAAGAGCTGCTGCTGCCCGGCGTGCCGACCTGGTGGTGCGGCGAGCAGGCCGCACGCGAGCATGCTTTCGCGCAGTTCGACGACGCGTTCATTGTCCCGACCTGGCCGCTCGCCGGACGCGACGCGCCGCCCGGCATCGAGCGGGGCAGGCAACCGCTCGCGGCATGGCGCGAGCGCATCGAAGCGGTGCCCGACGCGTTTACGATCCAGCAGGAGCAGCGCTTTTCGTGCACGCCGCGCTACGAGGAGGGCACGATCGGCGGACGGGCGTCGGTGCTGCGCGTCTATGCGATCGCCGATGTCAACCGCGGCTGGCATGTGATGCCGGGCGGCTTCACGCGCGTGGCCGCCGAGCGGCAAACCACGGTATCGATGCAGCACGGCGGCAGCAGCGTCGATACATGGGTGCTGTCGAGCCAACCGACTTCGACGTTCACGCTGCTGCCTTCGCCGATCAAGCCCGCGGACCTCACGCGCAAGCATCGCACGGTATCGAGCCGCGCCGCGGAGAATCTGTTCTGGGCGGGCCGCTATGGCGAGCGCGCGGAAAACAACGTGCGGCTGCTGCGGCTGATTCTCGGCTCGCTCGAAGGCAACGACGCCGACGCGATGTTCGCGACGCTGCTCGAACTCGCGACGTGGTGCGGCCTCGTGCAGGCGGGCGACCTGACGTTGCCGCACGCGCCGGCGTCGCCGCAGACGTTCGAGCGCGCGCTCGTCGCGAATCTCGGCGAGAGCGCGGGCAGCGTCAGCATCAGCCAGAACCTGAATTCCCAGGCACGCACGAACGGCGAGGTGCGCGGGCGCTTGTCGAATGATCATTGGCGCATGATCCTCGCGGCGCGCAACGACTTTCAGGACGCGTTGCAGGCGTTGCTGCCGGCTGTGGGCGCGGGCAATGGCAACGGTAGCGTGAATGGCGGTAGTGCGTTCGATCGTTACGACCGCGTGACGCTCGCGAATGCGCTCGAGCATCTGTCGGTGCAGCTATCGGCAATTAGCGGCGCGCAGGGCGACCGCATGACGCGCGATGAGGCGTGGCGGCTACTGTTCGTCGGGCGTCATATCGAACGCGTCGCGAGCATGGCCGCGTTCATGCGCGTCGTCGCCGCCAACGGCCAGCTCGCGACGCCGGCCGGCTTCGATCTGCTGCTGCAAATGTTCGACAGCACGCTCACGTATCGATCGCTGTATCCGGGGCGCTTCGAAGTGCCCGCGCTGCTCGATCTGCTCGTGATCGAGCCGCACAATCCGCGCGGCATATATGGCGTGTACGAGCGGCTGCGCAACAAGCTCGACGAGATCGCCATCGCGGCGGGCAGCCTGCGGCATCGGCCGTTCGCGGAGCTGCTGCCGTCCGTCGAGTTGTTGCCGTCGCTCGAAGCGCTGTGCGAGGTCGACGAACACGGAGCGTATGGCGCGCTAGTCGCGCTGTGCGATCAGATCGGCGGCTACGCCAACGCGGCCGCGCATGAGATCAGCGCGCGGTATTTCAGTCACGCGACGACGGTCGCCTCGCAGGTGTGGGTATGAAGAACACGTCGACGGTGCTGTCGGTTTCGCATCGCACTACGTACCATTACTCGACGTATGTCGAAACCGCGCAGCACCTGGCGACGATCCGGCCGCTCGCGTGTCCGTGGCAGCGTGTGATCTCGCGCAGGGAGCGGATCGAGCCGGAGCCTTCGTATCGGCATAGCCGCATCGACGCGTTCGGCAACGACGTGCTGTACTTCGCGCTCGATACACCGCACGAGCGCCTGCAACTCGTCAGCGAAACAACGGTCGCGCTGACGCCGCGCTGGACTGACCTCGACGCCGAGGCCACCGCCGATTGGGAAACCGTCGCCGAGGCGCTGCGGTTTCACGTGGGCGGCGCGTTCCGTCCCGAGGCGGAGTATTGCTTCGCGTCGCCGAATATCGCGCTGCGGCCGACGCTGCGCGACTACGCGTTGCAGAGCTTCACGCCCGGCCGGCCGCTCGTCGCGGGCGCGATCGATCTGATGCATCGGATTCACGAGGACTTTGCTTACAAGCCGTCGGCGACGCTGTTCGATACGCCGGCCGAACGCGCGTTTGAACTGAAGAGCGGCGTGTGTCAGGATTTCGCGCAGGTGATGATCGGCTGTTTGCGCTCACTCGGTTTGCCCGCGCGCTACGTCAGTGGCTATCTGCGCAATGATCCGCCGCCCGGTCATCCTCGCTTGATCGGTGCCGATGCTTCGCATGCATGGGTCTCGGTGCATTGTCCGGTCAGCGGATGGATCGATCTCGATCCGACCAATGACGTGCTCGCCGATCTCGATCATGTGACGCTCGCGATCGGGCGCGATTACAGCGATGTGTCGTTGCTGCGCGGGACGATTCTTGGCGGCGGCGCGCATCGGATGGAAGTGGGGGTGACGGTGCTTGAGCTAGAATGACGCGGCCCCTGTCAACGTGCCCGCGATGATTTCCACTCAGTACATCAGCCGGATTTCCCTTCTACGCGAGAAGGTCGACTCGTTCGACCACTATCCTTTTTGTCTACCCGCGATCCGTTCGTTCGAATCGCTGGACCCGCACCCGAAGGTCACGTTTCTGATCGGCGAAAACGGCTCGGGAAAATCGACGTTTCTCGAGGCGATCGCGGTGTCGATGGGATTCAATCCAGAGGGCGGCTCGAAGAACTTCAACTTCGGCACGCGCAATTCGCATTCGAATCTGGCGGATTATCTGCGCATCGCGAAAGGTATCAGACGTCCTAAGAATGGTTTCTTTCTTCGCGCCGAAAGCTTTTTCAACGTTGCCACCGAAATCGAAAACCTCGATGCGGAACCGGCACCCGGAGCGCGAATCATCACTTCGTACGGCGGCCGCTCGCTGCATGAGCAGTCGCACGGGGAGTCGTTCCTGAATCTGCTGATGAACCGATTCGGCGGCCAGGGACTTTATCTGCTCGACGAACCCGAAGCTGCGTTGTCACCGCAACGGCAGCTTGCCGCGCTCGCCCGAATCCACGATCTGGCGAGCGACGACTCGCAGTTTCTCATCGCTACACACTCGCCGATCCTGATGGCTTATCCCGACGCGGCGATCTATCATTTTCACGCGGACGGTATGTCGCAGGTGGCATACGAGGACACGGAGCATTACCAGGTCATGCGCGCTTTTCTGATGAATCCGCGGCGCATGCTGGACACTTTGCTGGGTGGTGAGTAGCGGGTGCTTGCTACGCAGCAGTGCTCGCCGTTTTCGCTGCCGGCTGCACTTCGACCTCGTTGCCGGCGAATCATCAGACGGCGTACGATTCGAACGCCTACATGCTGCACGCTCCCGACGCCGTACCATCCGCCGATGCCGCGGCATGACCACCGAGACTCGCCGTCGGCACGAGCTATTCCGATACGCAACTGATTCTGCCGTGGTTCCTTGGTGGTCTCTCATAAACAACCAGGTGAAATGTCGTTTTCGGCGTACCGAGAGAACGACTCGAGTTTGTTGCCTTCCATCTTTGCGGCCGACAAGGGCAGCAACTCTGAGATCTTATTACACTTGCGATCTAGATGTTCAGGATTCCTTCTGTGACTGTCGAGGAAAGACACGAACACCGCAACCTGCTGGAGATCATGATCCAGATCGGCGAGAACTACCACGCGACCAATCGCTGTGATCAGGAATTGTTCACGGTGCTTGCGCTCGACGTAAAGGGGTTTTCCGACCGCCAACTGACACAGGAGGACGAGGCTGCGATTCTTGCTGACGCCGTGCAGGGTGTGAACGCAATGCTTGCGGCGCTGGACGCGTCTGCAACGCAACACTAACCGGCTTTGATCCCTGACGACAAAGGCGGTTCAGTACCGCCATTTTTAGTCATCCTGCGTCAGCAGGAATATGCAATAGAAATTGAGATGCCTGAAACAGTCGTCATGTTTTGTCAAAACGGCCTTATCCCGATTTAAAGCCGTTGACCGTGGTCCGTTTCGATGGTTAATTCGCGAGGTATCGCCTGAAAACTATTGAGGAGTGCAATGGAACAACTGAAGCAGGAAAACAATGGGACGCAGACAATAGACGAGGAGGTCTGTGACCTTTGCAGCATTACCTATTCGATATATTCCAAGTTCCCGCCGATGCCGCACGCACAGGCCCTGAACGTCGAAACCGGTGAGTTCTTTCCGTTTGACAGGGTTCGTAAGATGAAATCCGGTTATGCCATGGCCGAAGCCCTGGGTTACGCATGGGCGTGCAATTGTCGCGGACGTACCGAAAACCCGAGTATGCGCCGGGCGCTTTCGTCGTCGACGGGCACAGACAATCACTGGATCGCGTTCCGGTTGAACGAGTATGGAAGCTGCGAAGGCTTGAGGTGCGTTGGGCACTTTCGCGACGGCTCCAAAGCATACGGAACCTTCAGCGCAAACAACACCGTTCGATTCGAGCGTGCCGACAATGGGAACGCTTGCGCCCGCATCGAACTATTGCCTGGCGACGGCGCGGCCGTTTCCGGGTCCGTAACAGAGTCCATTCTTTCAGCAATCGCGAGCTAAGCATGTCAGACGTTCAAGCCAATTCAACAATTACCATCAATGGTCCATTTCAGACGAAACAGGAGCATCCGATTGCGTCCGGTATTCTTCAGATGGCAGTGGATGATTTAATGGCTATTGGAAATCGACTCGCTTATGACGTGATTAGCGACGATCGGATCAGACAGAACTATAAAGCACACATACAAATGATCGTTGATGATGTCAGAGCGGAGGTCGCGAGTGGAAAGATGACGGCCATTGAAGGGGCCAAATATTGTAACCAACTTCGAGACAAGCTATTTGTTGAGTATCGGAAATATACTTCAGCGCAGGGTGTTGCCTATGCGGAAACATTAAAACCAAAGGCGCGGGGTTTTGACTATTATCTTAACAAGTACGCCGCAAGATTGAAGAACGATGGGCGGAAATTTGTTGATTTGTCTGTGGATGAACGCGCTACTGTCTATTATAAGGTTATGGAAGGGGCCACTCGTGATAACGCTGCTGTAACGGCGGATTTGGCTCGTCTAACGAAGCGTGCGAAAGGGTTGCTCATATTTACAGGTGCTATTGCTGTTGGAGAAATAATTCTTGCTAAAGATCATGTGAAAGAAGCGGCGCGTCAAGGTAACATCATAGCCGCAGGTATGATTGGTGGTGGCCTTGTTGGCGGCGCGGTATCGTTTGTGTGTGGGCCAGCGGAACCTATATGTGCCACTGTGACCGTAGCAATCGGGGCTAATCTCGGTGGCATGGCGGGGGAAGTAATAAGCGACGAATGGGATGAAGCCCTTCAGTTCTTTAGAAGTCTTGTGCGAAATTAAGGAGGCGTGATGCGGGAAGTCAGCATATGGATTTTGACGATTATTGGGCTTCTCGCATTTTTTTGCCTGATAACTTCGCTTGTGCTTGCGCGGGCATCCCAAATCGAATCATGGCAGGAACCTGATTTTGATCCAAGTGATTCTAAAATATACCCCAAGGGAAAATTTTTGTTTATTAAGTCGGAGATTTTTTTCTATATTTCGCTTGCTGTTTTTGGTGCGTGCGTTTTTGCTACTATGATTATTTTTCGAAATTAAAGTCGATAACGATATCTAATGTTCCTCGAAGACCTTGAGCGCCGTCGCCGTGTATGGGAGGCAATGAGCTACCTATTTCTGGATACAGAGACGCGTTGGGACGTACCATTCATCGCGCGTAATTGCGCCGAATCAGGTTATGACGATGTAACGCTGGAGCGCATCTTCTGGATAGAGGTGTTCCGCGAAGCAATAGGAAATATGTTGTCGATCTTTGGTGAATGGCGCGCGCTCGACCTAGGCGAAGCTACGTTAATCGGTCGTGCGCAAGCAGGCAGGGTGCCGTGGCTGCGACGGCAATTGTGGGGCGGAATGGTGAAATCGGAGTGGTGTAGTGTCCGCACGGTAACGCAATGGCTGCGTCCGCTACATGAGTCCCAGCGGATGCAGCTTACCAAGGCACTTCATTGGTGCGGTCGCTACTATTTCGAAGCGCTTGGCGAACTACCCTTCGGTATATCAGAAGGAGAGGTTGACGCTGTGCGTGAGTTATTTCCCGATGCCTGGGGGCGTTACGAGCCTGTCTGTCGATCGATGCTATTAAGGAGCGAAGCGTCAACACACGACGCGCGAGCGGCGGTTGTAGAAAGATTCTTTAGTTAACGTGCATCTTTTGCCTCGCTTCGGCGGGATTCTTACTTTGGGCGCATCGGCGTTGCAGATCGCACGCCGTGTCACGTGAGGAACCGGCACCACCACGACTGGGCATAGGCCACGTCGCCGATGAACTCGATGCCGGTCAGCACGAAACCGTTCGGCCCCATCCAGCTCAGTTCGACATCGTGCACCGGCGGCAGCGGTTGCGCGTCCGCCGCGCCGGATTGCTCGAAGCTCGCGACCTTGCTGGTCCGCTTGTACTGCGCGGACAGTTCGTGCTTGATGGCAAGGTCATCGGTCACCGGCTCGGCAGCGTCGATATCGCGTTTGTGCCACTCCTTGCCGCGCTCCCGCATTGGTATGGCTTGTACTCTCATGGGCTCTGCAATGGCTAACTCTGCGAAGCCCATGGGGGTAACAGCAGGCGTCGATTCATGATCGCGTTTCCTTTGGTGCGACTTCACAATTGTCCACGCCTTTTTTCGCAGGGCCGCGAGCGCTTGTGGAAGTCGGGCGAGCGCTTCGGCATGTGAGCGCGCCACCCAACGGGAGATATCCGGCGAAGCGGTCTTTCTCGCCGAAGAACAGGCCGTCGAACTGACCTATGCTGTCGCGATAGACGATCGCGGCTGGACGCTGCCCGCCGATCGCTGCGACCCCGGCGAGCACGACCGGCACGACTGCTTCAGCCGCATTGGTCACACTGGGGCAGACCGGCACGTCCAGAGTTAGTTGCAGGTAACTGACATATCGGGCTCTGCTCGACAACCTTGTCGCGACCTTCTTCCGCGACTGACTTTCGACTGAGTTCGGCCATAATGGCGAAAACGTCGCCGGAGTTCACCCGCTCATGAAGTCCCTTTGCCTGGCAGCAGTTCTCGTTGTTCTCACTACCGGCTGCACGACGTCTCCGGCGAACAATCAGCCGGCGGGCGACACGAACGCGTACATCTTGCACGCTCCCGGCGGCGCACCGTCCGCTGACTCCACGTCAAGACCACCGAGACTCACCGTCGGCACGAGCTATTCCGACACGCAACTGATTCTGCCTTGGTTCCTCAACGACATCATCAACTTCGTCAACTACCGCTAGTCTGCAAACAATCAAACAGTCGCCCAGGTGAAGAGATCACCTTCAGGGTCGACGGTAATCCCTCATCTGGCGTCTGCAAGAAATCGCCGTACTTCGGCTGCTAACCAGTCGCGCAGTGCGCAGACCTTGGGATGATCGCGATTGCCGGTGCGATAGACCAGATCATAGCCGCGCTCAACTTTCAGCCGAATGTCAGGAAATGGCGCGACAAGGCGTCCGGCTGCGATGTCGTCGCCTACCAGCGCACTGCGTCCGAGTGCTACGCCCTCGCCGCGAATGGCTGCCTCGATTGCCATGCTTCCATGACTGTACGCGGGCCCTCGACTCCTGCGACTCCTGTCCAGGTCTGCATAAGCGAACCACTGTTCCCAATTGGCCAACATCCGGTCTTCGTGCAACAGCGTGCAACGAGCGAGTCCAGCCGGATTCGTTAGTCCGCCGACTTCCTCGCGATAGCTGGGGCTACAAACCGGTGTCACGGTTTCTTCGAGAATCCGTTCGGACTGGACCCGAGGATAGCGACCGCCGCCGTAACGCACGGCTGCATCGACCTGACCATCGTCCAGATCAACATTGCGATCGGTCACGTCGAGATGCACGTCGAGTTCGGGGTGTATCGCCTTGAAGCGATGAAGGCGCGGTGCCAGCCACTTGCTCGCGAACGAAACACTTGTACTGATGGTCATGCTTGCAATGTTGTCGTGTCCGCGCAGACTTTCGGCTTCCCTCGTCAGTTCGCCGAGTAGTCGGGCTACAGCAAAGTGAAACTCTGCGCCCGCATCGGTCAGGACGATCCGGCGCGTGAGGCGGCGGAACAGCGGAACACCCAGATGATTCTCAAGTGTCTTGATGTGCCGGCTCACTGCACCGTGGGTGACGTGCAGCTCCTCGGCGGCCAGCGTCATGCTCAGTAGTCGCGCAGTCGCTTCGAACGCGCGCAGGGTTTGCAGAGGCGGAAGCCGGTCGAACATAGCTGGCTGTTATGTGTGAGTTTCACTCACGCATTATATGACGACAAATCGTTTGTCAACGATCCGCGCTGCCCCGAACATCTCGATTCAGTGTTCCTTTCCCTACAAACACCAATGTCAAGCCAAAGCCTGACTGACGCCTGTTCCGGAGTCGTCGTCAAAGACCACTCAGCCAAGACGATCACGATGCGGAGTTTCGGCGCAATGCTGATTCTCGCAGTGATGTGGGGACTATCGATCCCGGTGACCAAACTGGGGCTTGAGTCGCTACCGCCGCTGACGCTGACCGCGATGCGCTTTGCCATAGCGGTGCCGCTACTGCTCATCTTCGCGGTAGGCCGGCATCCGTTGCCGCGGCACGCATGGCCGCGCGTCGCGATGCTGGGGGTGCTGGGTATCGGCATCGGACAGGTCGCACAGACTTTTGGTGTCTCAGGCACCTCGGCGTCTGTCGGCACCATCATCTCCGCGACCATTCCGGTTTTTATCGTGTTCTTTGCCGCGCTGCGCCTCAAACAGCATGTATCGGGTTGGCAAAAGCTGGGATTGCTCGCAGCGTTCTCGGGCATTGCGTTGGTCGCGTTCGCGCGTGAGCACGGCGCAACCACGATGTCCGATACCACTGCGGGCGGTGCAATTTGCGTGCTGCTGTCCGCGCTCGCGATTGCGTTCTATTACGTCTGGAGCGTCGAACTCACGACCGCATACGGCACTGCTACGGTAGCAGCTTGGAGTACGCTGTTCGGCTTTGTTGCACTGCTGCCTTGGGCGATGTGGGAGATGTGGCACGTTCCGTTTCACGTTACCACGCAGGGTTTATCAGCCGCGGTATATCTCGGGGTGATCGTGACTGTTGCCGGCCTGTTTCTGTGGCTCAACCTGCTACGTATCGTTCCGGCGCGGGTTGCTGCGAGCGTTCAGTTCCTTCAGCCGGTTTTCGGCATCGCCGCTGCATCATTCATGTTCGGCGACAGGCTCGGCCCTTCGTTCGTGGTCGGAGTGGCTCTCGTTCTGGCCGGACTCGCGCTCACGATGGCTTCTCGCAACGAGGCGGGTAATCGAGCCCAAAATAGGCACGTTCGCTGGCCAGCAAAATGACTCGCCTCGCGGCGCTCCCGGTTGCCAGGGTGGGGGATTTTCGCCCGAAGCATTATCCGGCAATGCTTCTGGGGCTAAAGGGCGATTGTTTATAGACACCCTTGGAGGTTTCTGAACGACGTGATCGACTTCGTGAACTATCGGTAGTCTGCCAAAGTCCCGCCACTGCTACGCGTATTTGTCGCCTACCATGTCGCGAACAGGATGCGTGTCGTAGACGATGGTCATCCGCTCGATGCGGCCGCTTTCGTCGAAATCGAATACGTCAACACATTCAAATTTCACCGCAGAGCCGTCTTTGAGCCCCCAGTCGTAGACGAAATAGCCGGTCGCACGTCGGGCTCCCGTTGCGCTGACGCAGATGTCGATGGGTGTAATCCGGCTTTCTCCCGACGCCGCATCAACCTTGGCAAAGAAAGGCGCGGGGTGCATCCAACCGAGAAAAGGCGAGAATATCTGTGCGTCCGGCGTGAACAAGGCGCAGATCGCAGCGACGTCGCCGCGCTCCAGCTCGCTCAGGTAGGTACGAATCTGCCGCGTGTACAGTGCTTCCAATGATGAACCCACAATCATTCTCCGAACGTTTGTTGACAGGTCTGCCCGCACGAAGGAGCGCGGATCTGATGAAGCCACGATAGCGGCGCAGCGATGACCGAACAATCGAAAAATTCGCAACCCGGGTATGCGGAACGTGCATATCCTCTGGCTGACCTCACGCGCGCTTTGCCCCCACTGTCTGCGTACCAGGCGTTCGTCGCCGCGGCGGAACTGGGCAGTATCAGCAAGGCCGCTGACCATCTGTGTCGAACGCAGGGTGCCGTCAGCCGTCAGGTCCAGCAACTGGAAGCTCATTATCGATGTGCGCTTTTCGTGCGCCATGCGTCAGGGCTGACGCTGACAGCAGAAGGAAGCGCTCTATTGAAAGTGGCCGTGAACCTGCTCATACAGTTGGTTCGACATGAAGACACGCTCGCCCAATCGGCATCAGTTCTCACCCTGCGGTTACCGTCAACGTTGGCGATTCGATGGTTGTTGCCGCGGCTGTCCGTGATCAATCTCGCGCTGCCTCGCACAGAGTTGCGCATCTATACATCGGCGGACGATACGCCGGATTTCACTACGTCCGACGTCGACGCCATGGTTGTGCGTGGAGCAGGGAATTGGGCGGGCATGAAGGCGATACCGTTGTTTCAGGAGCGCCTGACGCCGATGTGCACGAGCGAACTGGCCGCATCGCTGAAATCCGTAGCTGACCTTGCTCGGGTCAAATTGCTCCATCCGGGACACGGCCATGGGGAGTGGCGATGCTGGCTCGATCATGTTGGCGCGACCGAGTTCGACGCCAATGGCGGACTCGTCTTTGATACCCTCGAACTAACGCTTACCGCCGCGGAACAGGGACATGGCGTTGCAATTGGCGATCCTCGGATGGCGAAGGAACGCCTCGAGTCGCGGGCACTCGTCATGCCGTTCAGCGAGGTTGCGCAAAATGGCCTGGGCTATTTCCTCGTCTATCCCTCACAACGCGCCTCACAAACCAAGATTCGCGCACTCGCCGAAGTCTTGACCCGGTTCGCGCAAGAAGACCTTTCGATACCGGCCCGATAAGCGGCTGCCAAATCGCTCGACTCCGCAGGCGCTAACAGATCGAAGAAATCTAGCGGTCGAAAAGCTTGATCGAATGGCCGTTTGTAGAGCGTGGTCGCCGCTGGACTGTTTGAACGAACTGGCGGCCGAATGAAGCGTCGTGGCCGAACTGAGCCGGGGGAGTTTCGCTCGAAGCGTTATCCGGCGAGGCTTCCGGTTCAAAAGGAATGTTGTTTATAGGCGACCTTTGAGCTTCCGCAACGACATCAATGTGACGACGTAACCCTATTCACGGCTACCATCCCCAACCCAGTCCCAAGACGATCCAGCGCCAGCGCTCAACGCCAGCAGGCAATTCCGACGTTTCCGCGGGCTCGATCTCTCGTGGCGCGCAGGGTCGCGACACGCCGTTCTCAACCAAATCGTCCTTCGCGAGGTCCGGCATCGGCGCTGGCTCAGGTCGCGTGCAGGCACGACGTTCCGCGAGCGAGCCGCTACGTGCCGACTTGATGCCGCCTTCGATTGTCGCGAGCGTCCTGCACCATGCCAATTCGACGCACACGGATGTGTCACAAAGAAAGCGTCGGAGATAGACCGTTAGCAATCCATCACCGCCGCCGGCGATCAATGCGACGCGCCACGCGAACACCATTGCTTGATTCGTCGCAAATTCGATCGTCTCGGTTCTCGCCGCAAGCGAACCCAATAGGAGACCGGACGCGATACCGGCGATCAGCGCGCCGATGGCCGCACCAGCGCGCGATGAATGAGCGTGGTCGCACCCGAATTCCCAAGCTTCGTTGGCCCGCCCACCGATCGCGGCGCCCCGCACAGCCCCCACGCAAAACAGCAGAACCAACACGACGGCGCGCGATCGCGCCCGGGTCGGCAGCAATCCGATCAGCAGCGCGGGCAGCGCCATCAAGAGCAACGACACCGCGAGTCCTCTGTTTCGGCAAAGCTGATCGCCGGGATGGGTGACCACGATACCGCTCAACGCCCAGGACATTTTCCCTGCCACAAGCATTCCGAATGCCTGCACCAGCTTTAACCCGTCAGGCAATCCTCCCGTGAAATAGAGGCTGTCCAGAATCGGCGTAAAGAAAATGAATGCCACCAATTGGGTAAATTCCACGGCGCCGCGAAGAGCGGACAGCGGGAAGCTCCGACGGTCGCAGAAATTTTGCATGTCTCGACTCGTATCGGGAAAAAGGGAACAAATAGCTGCATTAATGACGAACTCGAACATCTGTAATGCCCCCGCGTTTTGTTGACAAGGGCAATGTAGGCTCGCAGAATCGATTCGAAAATTTGATTGTTCTGACTTTGTAGTTCTACGGAATCGAACGATGCCTGGACGTACTAATCTGGAGATCGACGTGCTCCGGACCTTCGTAACCGGAGTTCAACTTGGCAGCTTTGCACGTGCCGCGAATCAACTCGGACGTTCTCCCTCCGCAGTGAGCACGCAGTTGAGAAAGCTGGAAGAGCAGATCGAGCAGGAGCTTTTCAAAAGGGTCGGCAGGGGGCTCGCTCTGACCGATGCCGGCGAGGCTCTGCTGAGCTACGCACAACGGATCATTGCGCTGAATGACGAGACCATTGCCACACTAAAGGATTCGGCGCTGGAAGGATGGGTCCGACTTGGCTTGCCGCAAGACTTCTCTGAGCTTTGGCTTCCCGCCGCACTTGGCCGATTTGCACGTACGCATCCGAAGGTGAACATTGAAGTGCATGTCGAACGTAATGTGGACCTGCTGCGTCGAGTCGAAGCCGGCGAGCTCGATCTTGTACTCGCATGGGGCACGCCGGATACGATAGGCCACGGCAAACCCATCTTAGAAGTTCCGATGGTGTGGATCGGTCCCGAATCCAGGTCCGTCGACGTGACGTCGGACCCGCTGCTCGTCGCTGCTTTCGAAATGCCCTGCGTTTTTCGCGCCGCCGGCGCCGCTGCGCTGGCGGCAGCGGGCAGGCCATGGCGGCTCACGTTCACGAGCCCAAGTCTATCCGGGCTATGGGCCGCCGTCGAAGCGGGATTGGGCATTACGATACGAACGCCGCTTGGGCTTCCGCCATCACTTGCCACAATAAACGCATCGACAGCATTGCCGGCATTGCCATCGGCCACGGTCGTGATGCACATTTCCAAGGGTTCGAATTCTCCGCTCGTCGCGATCCTGAGCGAAATCCTGGAGGAAGCGCTCTCTGATGTCGCGCGGCAGAACGGCAATGTCCTGGTAGATGCCAGCCGCAAGTCCGGATCCTCAAATGAGATTGAAGACGGTCTTGACGAAGTCTAGCCGCCGAAGTCGCATCAGCCACCCTTGCGGTGAAATATTCGAGAGGCCGCCATAGTTCTAATCTTTAGAACTGTCGCTTCGAAACAATCAAATATTCAAACTGATTCTGCGAGCCTACATTGCCTCTGTCTGCCGGCACGGATCAACACGCGACCGGCAGTGACGTTACCCTGCCGACCGAGCGCGACGGTCGATGGATGACAGAGGAGATACGTGATGTGCGGAATCGTGGGCTGGGTGGATTGCGAACGCGATTTGGGAGAGCAAAGGCCGATCGTTGAGGCAATGACACGCACGATGGCACTGCGCGGGCCTGACGCACAGGGTATCTGGATTGAACGTCATGCAGCACTGGGACACCGCAGGCTTTCCGTCATCGATCTCGAAGGCGGAGCGCAACCAATGCAAGCTGCGGAAGAAGGTAAAGCGCTTGCATGCCTCACCTACAGCGGCGAAGTGTACAACTTCGTTGAACTACGCGACGGGTTGATGAAGCGTGGCCATCGCTTCACGACGCGAAGCGATACCGAGGTCGTATTGCGCAGCTACCTCGAATGGGGCGAGTCGTTTGTTGATCGCCTGGTTGGTATCTATGCGTTCGCGATCTGGGACGCGCGCAAAGAAGAGTTGCTGCTGGTGCGCGACCGTGTGGGCGTAAAGCCGCTGTTCTATCAACCCTTCGGCCACGGCGTGTTGTTCGGTTCCGAGCCGAAAGCGATTCTGGCTCATCCGAAAATTGTCCCGCGAGTGGGGCAGGATGGGTTGCGGCACGTGATCAGCATGTTCCGCATGCCCGGCGACGCGGTATACGAAGGCATGCGCGAAGTGATGCCTGGACACCTGGTGCGCGTGTCACGCAATGGCATCGCGCAACGATCCTACTGGAAGCTCGAGGGTTACGATCATACCGATTCGCTTGACGTCACGATCGAAACGATTCGCGGGCACCTCGACCGGATCATGCGCCAGCAGACTGTCGCCGACGTGCCGCTTTGCAGCCTGCTTTCAGGCGGGCTCGATTCGTCGTTCGTCACGGCGATGGCCGATCGGATATTGCGGCAAAGAAGCGGCAGTGCAGTGCACTCCTATTCGGTAGATTTTGCGGACCATGGCAAGGCGTTCGTCAAGGACGCGTACCGTGATACGGCCGATAGGCCGTTCGTGCGTGAGTTCGTCAAGCAGGTGAATACGCGGCACACCGAGGTTGTTTTGAACGATCGCGAGCTTGCGAACATGCAGGTGCGGCGTGCCGTCGTCGATGCGCTCGACGCGGCATGGTTCGTCGGTGGCGACCTGTTCCCATCGCTCTATCTACTCTTCAAGGCAGTGCGCGAGAATTCGACGGTCGCATTGTCCGGCGAGGCCGCCGACGAAGTGTTCGGCGGCTATAGATGGTTTCACACGCCCGAAACCGTCAACCTGGATACGTTCCCCTGGATGCGGGTTGCGCCGTCGAAGCTCGACACGCTGTTGTCGCCGGACCTGTCAAAGGAGCTGCGTCTGAAGGAGTATGAGGCCGACTGTTACACCCAGGCACTGCGCGCAGTGCCGCACGTCGGCAAGACTGGCGCCGAGAAGCGCATGCGCGAAATATGCCACCTCCATCTCATCAACTGGCTCCCCATCCTGCTAGACCGGAAGGACAGGATGAGCATGGCGGTTGGTCTCGAAGTGCGTGTGCCGTTCTGCGACCACGAACTGATGCAGTACGTATTCAACACGCCGTGGAGCATGAAGACGTTCGATGGTCGCGAGAAGAGCCTGCTGCGCGCAGCAGCTGGCGACGTCGTGCCCGAGGCGATTCTCAAGCGCGTGAAAAGCCCCTATCCGGCGACGCAAGACCCAGCGTACGAACGCGCGTTGCGTGAAGGCATGGGCAGCGTGATCTCGAAGTCGTCGCCGCGCACGGCACGGACATTCAACGTGGATGCGGTTCGTAAGCTGATCGACCAACCGCTGAACGAAGTTAGTATCGGTTGGGAACGTGGGGACATCGATCACGCGCTCGCGATGTCGGACTGGCTCGAAAGGTACAACGTGGAACTGCTATAGCGAGATGCGGCGTGGTGTGATTTCAGCCCCGGATAGGCTCCATCTCCCTGTAAATGCAATCAGGCAATTCGACATCCACCTTGAGATCGTGGTCGCCAATGGACTTGGCGCTTTCCAGGGAAAAATCCCCCGTAGGGAAGCCAGGCCGATCATGAACACCTTAGTACGTCTTCCAAAGGGAAAAAGCCATGGAAAATTGCTCGACCACCTTGACACCAGAAGCCGGGAAGATATCTGCCCCTTCTACCGAGAAGCTGCTTCAGCTGGGTATGGGTTTTTGGGGTTCAAAGGCGCTGTTATCCGCGGTCGAACTCGACCTGTTTACGGTTCTTGGACGCGGACCTCGCAATGCAACGCAACTGATGGAGGAATTGCGGTTGCATCCGAGATCGGCGCTGGACTTTCTCGATGCTCTGGTTGCGCTGGGGGTCCTGGATCGGGACGACGGTCTATACCGGAATACTGCTGAGACTGGTGCGTTTCTGGACAGAGCGAAGCCGGGTTTTATGGGCGGACTGTTGCTCATGGCGAACAACCGTTTATACCCGTTCTGGGGATCGCTCACCGAAGCGTTGCGCACGGGGCAACCGCAGAACGAAGCCAAGCAGGGCGGCAATCCATTCGATGCAATCTATCGGGACGAACCGGTGCTCCGTGAGTTTCTGGGAGCGATGAGCGGCGTTAGCCAGGGGCCGGCCAAAGCGATTGCGCGCAAATTTCCGTGGCAGAACTACCGCTCGTTTGTCGACGTCGGTACCGCGCAGGGTGCCCTGATGGTGGAGGTTGCGCGTACGCACGAGCATCTCACCGGTGTTGGTTTTGATCTGCCGGCGGTCGGCCCTGTGTTCAACGACTACATTGCGCAGAACGATCTTCAGGAACGGATTCGCTTTCATCCTGGCGATTTCTTCAAGGAAGCGTTCCCCTCGGCCGACGTCCTCGTGATGGGGCACATTCTTCACGACTGGAATCTCGAGCAGAAGCGTGAGTTGCTCGCGAAGAGTTACAAGGCATTGCCCGCTGGCGGATGTCTGATCGTCTACGACGCGGTGATCGACGACGAGCGCAGACGGAATGCATTCGGTTTACTGATGAGTTTGAACATGCTGATCGAGACCCCAGGTGGTTTTGACTATACGGGCAAGCAGTGCCGTGAATGGATGACCGAGGCTGGTTTCCGGGAGGTTAGAGTTGAACCGCTGGTCGGACCCACTTCGATGATTATCGGAGTCCGGTAGTCGGTGTTGGCCCTTCCACCATGAGAGACCAGGGGATGAGTTCCCGGCGTTCGATTTTTGAACGCCGAGCTGAACAACGTACGAAGTTCAGGCGATCCCGACGATTATTCGTCGGGATCCTGAACGTCTTCACCACCACCCTCAACTGGAGGGTCAGTTACATCGGTTACTTCAGGCTCGGGAGCTGCAACGGGTTCGTCTCCCGCTTCCGGCGTGGGCTCAGCAGATAACGTTGGCTCGACTTCCGGAGTTACCTCGTCTATCGAGTCGACTATTGGATCAGACACAGGCGCATCATCCCCCGGGTTCGCCGGGTCGATTGTTGGAACTGCGTCAGCGGACAAACCTTCTTCGTCATTCGTAGTCATGTCAACCCTCATAAAGTTTAGGTTTGATATCCATAAGCACCCCCGGAGATTCTTTCCAAAATGTAGTGCGTGTCGCCGAGGTCGGGTTCCAGCGAGCCACCCAGAAGCATTAGAAAAATAATACTTCTGCGCATGCCTACCCACGTGCCGAAGAGTTGCACCTGGAACAGCACACTGCGTCGCGATGGCTGACTTCGCGAACTGCGTGTTTACGAGCAGATTGCTTGCACCAGGGAGGAACGGGCTCACGAAAATTGTGCAGACGGTCGATGACGCGTGGCATGGGTCAACTCCCTACTTCTGCGGTAGGGCAAACCATCGACGTTTCTCTCGTTACGACCGTGCGACCGAACGACGAGGAGCGGGGATTTCCGCTCGAAGCGTTATCCGGTAAGGCTTCCGGTTCAAAAGGGATGTTGTTTATAGGCGACCGTTGAGCTTCCCCAACGACATCATCGACTTCGTCAACTACCGCCAGGCATCGATCGGGTCGCGCGGCTCTTCACATGATCGATGAACGCACGCAGCTTCGGCATGATCTGGCGGCGGCTCGGATAGTAGAGAAACACGCCCGGGACCATCGGTGCGTACTCATCCAGAACGTGCACCAGCTTTCCCGTTTTCAATCCCTCTGCGGCCATCGGCTCGGGTAGCTGGGCAAGGCCAATGCCTTCGATCGCCGCGCCCAATATGCCCAGAAAATCGCTGGCGATGAAAGGACCGGAGACGGCGATCTCGATCGGCTGGCCGTGGTCGTTGAACGACCACAACGCGAGCGCGCCGCTGGAGCGCCGCCAGCGAATGCATGCATGCTCGCGCAGATCGTCCATGCACTCGGGGCGGCCGCGCGCAGCGAAATAGCCAGGACTCCCCACAACGACAAAACGGAACGGCGGCGACAAGGGCACCGCGATCATATCGGCGGCAACGAACTGACCCAGCCGGATGCCGGCGTCGAAGCCTTCCGTCGCGAGATCGATCAGCTCCTTGCTGGCAACGATTTCCACCTCGACCTCGGGATTGGCCTTGCAGAACGACGCGATCAGCGGCTCCAGCAGGATCGGCACGACCGCGCGCGGTACGGAAAGACGCAACAGGCCGGACGGTCGCTCGCCGAGTCCGCGCGCCACTTCGCTGGCGGCGACGAGTTCCTCGAAAGCCGGTTTGGCGCGAGCCAGAAAGCGCTCGCCGGCTTCGGTCAAGCCGACGCTGCGCGTGGTGCGGATGAACAGCGTCGCGCCGATGCGGGCTTCTAGCACACGCACCGCCTGACTGACGGCCGACGGCGTCACGCCGAGTTGCGCGGCGGCGCCGCGAAAGCTGCGATGCTCGGCAACGCTGAGGAAGACCTCGACGCCGTCGAGCGCACCCTGCCTGACTGTGAAGTTCTGCTTCATAGCCTGTCAACATTGTGAGGAATAGTCACTCGCGCGAGACGATGGTACACCTAACGCCTGCGCATCCAACCTTTGACAAGGAGGCACCATGTCACCGCGGCTTCTATTCCAGTTGCACCTCGTTTTGGGCTATGTCGCCTGGCTGCTGTGCTTCGGCACCTACGTGTGGCCGAAGCTCAAGACGATGGCCCCGTTCGACGCGCAACGCGCGATCGCCACGTTGCACAGCTTCCGCTTCTTCGGGCTCGCCTTCCTGTTGCCTGGTGTCGTCGGTCCGCAGCTGTCTGCGAGCTTTGCCGCATTCGCCGCCTATGGGGATTTCGCCACAGGCGTGCTGGCGATGCTGGCATTGCTTACGGCCCGGATACGTCCGCTTTTCTGGTCGTTCATCGTCGCTTTCAATCTGGTTGGTACAGTCGATCTGATCGTCGACTATTACCACGCGGTAGCAGTCGATCTGGCCGCACATTCAGGAGAACTGGGCGCCTTGTACGCGATCCCTATCATCTATGTGCCGACGCTGGCGATCACGCATGGTGCCGCCTTCTATCTGCTGCTACGCCCCCGGTTCAAGCGGCTGCGCGCCGTTCCTTCCGTGAGCCGTGACATTTCCCAGGCTTAGCCTGCTTCACCAGCCGCAGTTCGGCAACCTAACGAAGAATCCGATCAACATCGAGCGACGTTTTTCCGCCTTCCACCTGCGTTATGCTGTCGGTCGTCGAGTCGATGCTCGCGGCCTGAACGAAGCAGGTGCGCAAACCCGGCCGGATACGGCCGGGTGGTACCCTTCACTGGCACTTCCGGCTTTCGTGCGACGCGAGCAAACGCCCGGAACAACCACTGAACTCAGCGAGGTGCCGACGTGAAAAACTGCATGCTATTGCTGCCCCTCGTTCTCGCCGCCTGCGCACAGACCCCCGAAGTGACAGCGCCGGCGCCAGCGGCGACCACGGCCCCCGCGAACCCGGCGTCGCCGACCGGCACCGATCTGTTGACCCGCTACCACTGGCAACTGAACAACGCGATCGATCGCAATGGCACGCACATCGATGCGCTGTTCGTCCGCCCGGACAGGCCAGTGCAACTCGATTTCAGTCCGTACCGGATCACGGTCGTCAATAGCTGCAACAACATGGGAGCGGGCTACACCGTCAGGAAAGGGTATTTGCAGATCGGCCCGATGATCAGCACGATGATGGCGTGCCCCAACCCCGCGCTGGCCGCACTCGACGATGCGATCTCGCAGCGCGTGCGCGGCAGCGTCAACGTGAACCTGCTTGTGCGTGACAACGCGCCGAGCCTGCAACTGGTCACCGATAGCGGCGATACGCTGAGCTTCACCGGCGTGCCCACGGCCGAGACGCGTTACGGCGGCCCCGGTCAGATAACGTTTCTTGAAGTGGCGGCGCAGCCCGTGCCGTGCAGCCATCTGTTGATGCCCAACGCGCAATGTCTGCTCGTGCGCGAACGCTTCTTCGACGAGCAGGGACTGGCGACCGGCACGCCTGGGCCGTGGCGACCGTTGAATCAGGATATCGAAGGTTTTACGCACACGCCGGGTATGCGCAACGTGCTGCGCGTGAAGCGTTTCGCGATCAAGAACCCGCCTGCCGATGGGCCATCGGTCGCTTATGTGCTGGACCTCGTCGTTGAATCGGAGAAGGTGGGGCAGTAATGCTGCTTCAGCCGTGCCGCCAGGCGCGCTGACGGCACGGCTCCCGACCGGCTGGATCATCTCTTCTGAATCAGCCGCCCGAGCGGCGCGAGCGGTCCCACCGGCAGGTACTCATACTTCATCAGCTCGTCAGCCACGAGCGGCAACGCATTGAGTATTGCCTTGGCTTCGTCGACAGACTCGACGTTCATCAGAAAAATCGGCCCGGCCTGCTCGCGGAACCAGAACTGCTCGACCTTGCCGTCGAGATAGAGCTGGAGCGTGGCCGGCACCTCGTGAGGCAGGTGCTGCTGGAGCTTGTCTGGGGTGAGGGTCGGTTGCGCGGATGCGATGGCGAAAACTTTCATCATTGACCTCCTGGGTCGACGTGGGTTGCGACGTGCAACGGGGTTCACTGTAGCCGTCGGCCGGGAAAAGCTGTATCGTCGTAAATGACAACTTTAGGGGCATTTACGCCATGCGCATCGCTGTACTCGCCTTGCAGGGGCTGTTCGACACCGGCCTGACCGTCATGCTCGACGCCTTCTCCCTCGCCAACGGATTCGCGGCCGCGAAGATGGGCGGGCGGCCGCACTTCGAGCTGTCGGTCGTCGGCGTGCGCAAGAAGGTCCGCTCGGGGCAGGGGCTGGCCATACCCGTGCAAGCAGTCACCTCGGACCTGAAACCGGACTGGGTGGTCGTTCCCGCGCTCAGTACCGGCAGGCCGGACCTACTGGTGCCGGCGCTCGAACGGCCGGACGTGCGCGACGCCGGGGCGCAAATGCTGGCATGGCACGAACAGGGCGCGCTGATCGCCGCGTCGTGCATCGGCACATTCCTCGTCGCGGAAACCGGACTCCTCGATCATCGCGAAGCGACCACGACCTGGTGGCTGGGTCCATTGTTCCGGCAACGCTATCCGACGGTGTTGCTCAACGAGTCACGCATGCTGGTGCCCTCGGACGTCGGTGTGACGGCGGGCGCGGCGATGGGGCACCTCGATCTCGCGCTGTGGCTGATTCGCCGTGCGAGCCCGGAGCTGGCCGCGCTCGTATCGCGCTACCTGCTCGCCGACCTGCGCACATCGCAGGCGCCGTACATCATCCCTAACCATCTGGCGCAGGCCGATCCGCTGATTCAGCGTTTCGAGCGATGGGCGCGCGATCATCTGAAGGAAGGGTTTTCGCTGCAGCACGCGGCGGCCGCACTGGCGACGAGCGCGCGCACGCTGCAGCGTCGCTGTCAGGACGTGCTCGGCAAATCGCCGTTGGCTTACTTTCAGGACCTGCGTGTCGAGTACGCGAAGTCGCTGTTGCATGGCAGCGGCCTCGGCATCGATGCGATTGCGGCCGAAGTGGGGTATGTCGATGGCGCCACGTTGCGGACGCTGTTGCGCCAACGGCTCGGTAAAGGGGTGCGAGACCTGCGTGCGGATTTGCGGTGAAGGCTGGCAGCGCGCGTCGCCATTGGCTGAGATCCTTTCACGGAGAGACGGCTCAACTGACGTTGAAATGCACGCGGATGTCCTGCGTGCTTTCGACGGGCCGGCCATCGCGCAGTGCGGGAAAAAAACGCCAGCGCCGCAACGTGTCCAGCAGGAGCTGATTGAGGCGGGGGCTCGGCGTTGCCTGAATGAGTTCGACATCGACGGAGCCATCGGCGTGGATCGTGAAGCGCGCTGTGGCGACCGTCCGATAGGCCTGCGCACGCAGATCGTCGGGCAGGGACGGTAGCGGTTGCGAAAGGGAGCGGGCGGTGGTGGTCGACGGCGCGGGGGTGGGCTCCGTCGATGTTTGCGGCGATTCAGTGGCAGCCGGTTGCGCTGCCTGCTGCTGTTGCATCTCGTGTTGCTCGCGAGCCGCAAGGGGCGCGGGATTGGCAGGCGCGCTGAGCGTCGCTGTTTTGCTCAAAGTTTGCTGTGTTGCGTGATGTGGCGGCGTACGCGGTTGCGTTTGCGCATGGGGTGGTGTTTTTTCGATTGGATGCGCGGTCGCCGGCGCAGGCGCCATTGGGGCTGTACGCAGGTTAGGCGGCGTAGGTTCGTCGAGCACGACCACGCGCATATCAAGTGGAGCAGGCAGTGGCGCCGCCTGGTTCGACTTCAGCAATCCCGAAGACACCGCAACCAGCACCAGCAGCCAGATGCCTAACGCGATCAGACAGGCGACCGCGGTACGCAGCGTCCCCACATGGTGCCCCTCGAACAGCTCGCGGCGACCTTTAATCACGATGCACGGCGATAAGAAAGTGTTCGGCGCCCGCGCGTCGGGCCGCGAGCATCGCCTGCACGACCGCGCCGTGGCCCGCGTGATCGTCGGCCGCGATGACGACGTTGCCGTCCGCGCGCAGCAGGCGCTTCACCTCGGGCTCGATCTGATCCGCGCGAACGACGTGGCGATTGACCGAGACCTCGTCGTTGCCGTTTACCGAGATCGTCAGCGGCTCGCTCGTGCTGATCGGCTGCGCGCGTCCCGAAGGCAGGTTGATCCTCACTGCGTCGAGCCGCTGCATCGCCAGCGAGGCGAGCATGAACGTCGCGAGCAGAAAGAACATCACGTCGATCATCGGAATGATTTCGATGCGGCCGCGCCGCGAGGTGCGCGAGCGTTTGAGTTTCATCCGCGTTCTCCCCGCGCCTCGCGTTGCAGGCGCAGCGCGCTGAGTCGCGCGTTGGCGAACAGTTCGAGCTCATCCATCAGACGTTCGAGCCGCCGTGAAAAATAGTTGAACGCGAATAGCGCGAAGACCGCGACGATCAAGCCGATCGCGGTCGCCACCAGCGACTGCGCGACCCCGCCCGTGACACCGCCCGGATCGACGAGCCCATTGCCGCCGAACAGCTGGAACGATTTCATCATCCCGACGATCGTGCCGAGCAGGCCGAGCAGCGGCGCCGCCGTGACGATCGTCTCGAGCAGCCACAGACCGCGGCCCATGTCGCGCTCGATCTGTGCGGCGATCGATTGTGCCGACGCCTCGCGCAGCCACAGCGGCGAGTCCGATTCAGGCAGCCACGGCGCGGCCATGCGTCGGAACGCGTGATGCGGGGCGAGACCGTCGAGACGGTTGTCATCGCCTGAGGTGGGTTGCAAAAGACGCGCCGGTGCGCTCGCGAAGCGGGCGAACACATAGGCCCGCTCGATGATGATCGTCAATGCGAGCACGCCGAGCAAGCTGAGCGGATACATGATCCATCCGCCGGTGCGCATCGCCGCGATAAAGCCTGTCCATTCCTGCATGATGGTTCTCCCTGCTGTCGATCAGAAGTACTTGGTCACGCCCGCATAGACGGCAAAATGTGGACCGTACTGCGGCGCGCCGACGCCGATGCCCGAGCCGTCGCGTAACTGGTACACGCGGTTGAATGCGTTGATCACCACCAGACGCGCATCGAACTTGCCGATCATCGGTTCGTTGAAGTGCTGGATCGCGCCGAGGTTGAACTGCGCATAGACGGGCAGGCGGTCGGTATTCGCAAAGCCGCGGCGCAGGCCGGATCCGACGATGCCGTCGAACGTGAAGGTGGTTTGGTGGAAGTCGTATGTCGCGCCGAACGACGCCGTCACGCGCTGGTCGTGATCGAGAAACACCCAGTGGTTCGAGACGAATGCCAGTTCGTCCGCACTGAAATTGAACTGCGCGGAGTTGATGTTCTTGCCTTGCGCGCGGCTATAGGCGAGGTTCAGATAGGCGGAGAGGTTGTCCTGTCTGTAGTTGGCGGTGAATTCCACACCGTAGGTTCTGCCGTACTGGTAGTTGAACGGCGTGAAGATCAGCGCGGAGCCGAACTGTCCTTCGTCGAGCAGGTCGGTCGATTTTTTGTAGTACGCGTCGAGACCGAGCGTGACGGCTGAGCCGAGCTTCTGCGTGATACCGAGGTCGAAGTAGTGGCTGCGTTCCGGCTGTACGGGATCGTTCTGGGTCGACGAACTCTGATTCGTCGTGCCGTCGAACTTCGATATCGTCGAGCCGGACACGAGTTCGAACGGCGGCGGCGTGAAGTAGCGCGCGTAGCCGGCGTGCAGCGTCGTCGAAGGCGTGAGCGTGTAGACGAGGCCGACGCGCGGACTCAACTGGCTCGCGCTCGTGTACTCGTCCATGCGGTCGTAGCGCAAACCATAGTTCAGCGTGAGCCGGTCGGTCAGCTTCCATTCGTCCTGGGCGTACAGGCTGTACAGATAGCCGGTCTTGCTGCTGCTGTCCTGGATATTGAAGGGTACGTTGGATAGCTGGTTGCCGTCCGCGTCTGCGGGGAAGACTGTCACGCTGTTGTCGAATACCGCATGCTCCTGCTGGAAGAAGATACCCGCGCGAACCGTGTGACTGTCGTTGACGCGCCAGGTCGTGTCGACCTGCACGCCGTTGGCCGTGTTGCTATGAAAGTCTTCCGATGCGACGCCGTTAAACATCAGGTCGCCGATCGGATCGGGGTTGAACTTCGTGCGTGTGTAGCGCGTGAAAAAAGCGACCTGGTAATCGAGCGCGCCACCGTTGGTGCCCTGAAGCGCGAGCGCCGCGAAATTGTTCAGCTCCGATTGCGTTTCGTTCAGTTGCGACGAGTCGAACGTGCTGTGGCCGTCGAGCGCGAAGTTCGGAGTCAGCCCCGGCGTGTTCGGAATCTCGAACTGGTTGCTGGTCGCGCCGAACAACAGGCTCACGCGCGTGAGCGGATTGATCAGATACGACAGATAACCGAACGCATTGCCCTGGCGTGTGTGATCGTGAATCGCGTTGGCGCTCGCGGTCGGATTCTCGATGCCGAGGTTGTTCATGCCGAGCGAGCCGCTCAGGTAGTAGCTGAACGGACCCTGGCTGCCGAACACGTCGGCGCTCGTTTTGACGGTTTGATGGCTGCCGCCGAATACGTCGATCGAGCCGCCGTTGCCCGTGTCGCCCGATTTGGTGCGGATGTCGACGATACCGGCCGTGCGGTAGCCATACTGCGCGGGCAGGGCGCCCGTGAGCAGGTTCATCTGATCGATGATGCGCGTGTCGAGCGACTGGCCGAAGCCGCTGATCGGCTCCGGGATGATGATGCCGTTGATCCGGTATTGCAGATTGGCGTGCTCGCCGCGCACGTGCAACTGGCCGAACGAGTCGTTGGCGACGCCGGGCGCTTGCAGCAGCACCTGATTGAGCGGCGTATTCGCGCCGGCCGGCATCGTGTCGATATCGGCCTGCGTGAAGCGGTAGACGCTGCTGCCCGTCTCGGGCAGCAAGCCGTTGCGCGCCGCGTTCAGACGTTGGGCGTTGACCTGCACGTCGAGCGTGTCGCTTTTTTGAAGTTGCACGCTGACGCTCGCCGGGGCGCCGGACTGGGCGGTCGCGATACTGCTGCCGCTTGCAAAGCCGGCTGCTGTGACGACGACTGCGTACGTGCCGGGCGCCACGCCATCGATCGAGAAATGGCCCGACGTGTCCGTGCTCGACGTGCTGATCGAGGCGCCGCTCGCGTCCTGTACCTGCACTTTCGCGTGAGCGACGGGTTGTCCGGCGGGATCGGAGACCGTGCCCGTCAGTACGGCGTTGCCGGGCGCTCCCCATGCGCTCGAGACGGCGGCACAGAACACGATCGCCGCCTGCGCGGCCAGTGTGCGTTTTTTCATTGTTGTTGCTCGCTCTACGGACGATGCGTTGATGAACAGAAATGTTCGGCAAAAGGTCGCCCACCTCGCCCCCGGCCGGCAGGGGAAGGGCAGGCGAACTGGAAGTTGACGGCGCCCGGCAGTAGGCGCGTCAATCAAACAGAACTACTTTTCGATGAGAAAGATGGTGGCGATGACGGTCATAGGCGGTCGTTGAGCATGGACTGTCCGCTCATAGGTCGGACGGATTGTGTTGGACGTCGCAGTTGGCTCGTGCGAAGCACTGCAGGACTGGGACGCCAGTGTCCGGAGATGTTATAACATAACAATTGTGACTGACAAGCGGGAAACTGTCCGTCGCTGAAGCGCGACGGGCGAGGCCTTGGCCTGCTGCCCACCGAAAAACTTGACACCGTGCATATGCACACATAAACTTCGCTCCATGAACCGTCCTCTCTCCTACGACGAATGCAACTGCTTCGCGCTGCGCCAGGCGGCGCGGCACGTCACGCAGATCTACGAGCGCCATCTCGGCAGCGTCGGGCTGACGGCTGCGCAGTTCACGATCCTCGCGAAGCTCGCGCGCACGCCGAACCTGCCGATGGCGGAACTTGCGGACGCGATGGTCATGGAGCGCACCACGCTGGTTCGCGCGATGAAGCCGTTGCAGCGCGACGGCCTCGTGCAGGCCGAAGCGGCGGACCACGACAATCGCACGTTGCTGTTCAGCCTGACGGAGAAGGGCGAGGCCACGTTCGATCAGGCCGCGGTTGCATGGCGCGCCGCGCAGGACGAATTCGAAAAGAAGTTCGGCCGCGCCCGCGCAAAGACCCTGCGCGCCGAGCTGTTCAGCATCACCGACTAGATCGCCCGTAGGAACCCGCTTCGGCGGGTTTGTTACGACGCTTAATGTGCATATGCACTAACGAGCAAAGGAAGTGCAGCGAATGGAAGCGCTTTTTGACGACGACTGCTTTGCGATCCGCCAGGCCGCACGCCACGTATCGCAGATCTACGACCGGCATCTGTCGAATGTCGGGCTGACCATCACGCAGTTTTCGCTGCTGGAGCGCCTGAAGCGCACCGGTCCGATGACGATGAAGCAGATCGCCGAGGTCATGCGCATGCAGCGCACCACGCTGGTCCGTACGATTCAGCCGCTGCGACGCGACGGGCTTGTGTCGAGCGAGACGATGGGCGCGGATGCGCGCGCGCTACTGATCTCGCTGACCGCCGAAGGGGAATCGCGGCTCGACGCGGGCTGCGCGCACTGGTATGCCGCGCAGGCCGAATTCGAACACCGCTTCGGCGAGCAGCGCGCAACTGCGTTGCGCACCGAGCTGTTTGCGATCACCCGGGATCCGCATTGACACAAACGCTGAAGGTAGCGGAGGCCGGCGCACTGCGCCTTTTTTTTCAACCTGAATAGTGCATACGCACATATCGACACCATGTCCACAACTCCCTCGACCGTCGCGCCGCCGAGCGCGGTACCACCCGCCCGACAGGCGCGGCGCATTCCGTGGATGCTGCTTGCGATCCTCTCCGTTCTCGTCGTGCTGGCGCTGGCCACGTCGTACTGGTTCTTCGTCGGCCGCTTCGTTGAGAGCACCGACGATGCGTACGTCGGCGGCGACGTCACGGTGATGGCGCCGAAGGTGAACGGTTTCGTCACCGACGTGCTCGTGCACGACAACGAGTTCGTGCACGCCAATCAGGTGCTCGTGCGTCTCGATGCCCGGGATTACGACGCGCGCCTCGCACAGGCCGACGCCGAAGTGGAGAGCGCGCAGGCCGCCGTCACCGAACTCGAGGCGAAGAAATCGCTGCAACTCGCGACGATCAACGAGCAGGCCGCCGAGGTCCGCGCGTCGGGCGCCGAGCTGACGCGCAGCGCCGCCGACCAGACGCGCTACCGCGAGCTCGTGAAAGACGACGCGGTGTCGAACCAGGTCGTCGAGAAGGCCGATGCTGATCTGACCAAAGCGCGCGCCGCGGTCGATCGCAGCAGCGCGGCGTTGCTCGCGGCGCAACGCGAGATCGCGGTGCTCGACGCGCAGATCGGCGACGCGAAAGCGCGCATCGCGACCGCCCAGGCCGCGCAGCGCGTCGCCGCGTTGAACGTCGAGTACACGACGATCCGCTCGCCGATCGACGGCTATGTCGGCAATCGCACCGCTCGCGTTGGGCTGCTCGCCAACACTGGCGTGTCGCTGCTGACCGTCGTGCCGGCGAGCGGTCTGTGGATCGACGCAAACTTCAAGGAAGACCAACTGCGCAAAATGCATTCAGGCGACAGCGTCGATGTCGAACTCGACGCGTCGAGCACCACGCTGCACGGCGTGGTCGACAGTCTCGCACCGGCGACCGGCGCGACCTTCAGCGTCTTGCCCGCGGAGAACGCGACCGGCAACTTCACGAAGATCGTGCAGCGCGTGCCGGTGCGCGTGCGCCTCGACGTGCCGAAGGAGATGCAGGGCGTACTGCGTCCGGGCCTGTCCGCGACTGTGAAAGTGCACGTCGATGCGGGCCATCCGGCCGCGCAGGGATGAACCGATCATGACTCACCCTTTTGACAACCCCGCTGACCAGCCGACCCGCACCAAGGTCTTCGCATTCGCGCTGATGTGCGTCGGCTTTTTCATGGCGACGCTCGATATCCAGATCGTCGCATCTTCGCTGCGCGATATCGGTGGCGGACTGTCCGCGAGTCAGGATGAACTGTCCTGGGTGCAGACCTCGTATCTGATCGCGGAGATCATCGTGATTCCGATGTCGGGGTGGCTCACGCGAGTGTTCTCGACACGCTGGGTCTTCACGTTCTCCGCGTTCGGCTTCACGGTCACCAGCATGTTGTGCGGTCTCGCGTGGGACATCAACTCGATGATCCTGTTTCGCGGTCTGCAAGGCGCGCTCGGCGCCGCGATGATCCCGACCGTGTTCACGACCGCGTTCGTGCTGTTTCCCGGCAAGCAGCGCCTGATTGCATCGACGACGATCGGTGCGCTCGCGTCGCTTGCGCCGACGATCGGTCCGGTGATCGGCGGCTGGATCACGTCGCAATGGTCGTGGCACTGGCTGTTCTATCTGAACCTCGTGCCGGGTGTCGCCGTCACGCTGCTGGTGCCGAAGTACGTGAATATCGACAGGGTCGATCTGTCGCTTCTGAAAAAGGGTGACTACTTCGGCATTCTGCTGATGTCGGGCTTTCTCGGTTGCCTCGAATACGTGCTCGAAGAAGGGCCGCGCAAGAACTGGTTCGGCGACGACGTGATCGTGCTGTGCGCGTGGGTCGCGGCGATCTGCGGGTTTCTGTTCATCGTGCATGCGTTCACCGCGAAGGAACCGATCGTCGACTTGCGCGCGCTGGCGTTGCGCAATTTTGGTATCGGCAGTCTGCTGTCGTTCATCACCGGGATCGGGATCTTCTGCACCGTGTTTCTGACGCCGGTGTTTCTCGCGCGCGTGCGTGGCTTCGATTCGTTGCAGATCGGCCTCGCGTTGCTGTCCGTCGGCTGCTTTCAATTGCTTGCGCTTGGCGCGTATTCGACGCTCGCGCGCTTCGTCGATATGCGCATGCTGATGGTGTTCGGACTCGCGCTGTTTGGCATCGGCTGCTATCTGTACGTGCCGTTGACGAACCAATGGGGCTGGCAGCAGCTGCTGATTCCGCAAGCGCTACGCGGTATTGGACAGCAGTTCTGTATCCCGCCGATCGTCACGATGGCGCTCGGCGCATTGCCGCCGTCGCGGCTGCGCTCGGCGAGCGGGCTGTTCAATCTGATGCGCAATCTCGGTGGTGCGATCGGCATCGCGGTCAGCAGCACGATGTTGAACGACCGTCTGAACCTCCACTACGAACGGCTCGACGAACATCTGAATGCGGGCCGTCCAGTCGTCGAGTCGATCTTGCAGAAGCAGGCCGAGTATCTGTCGGCCGTTGGCGGTGATGTCCTGAACGCCGCGAGTGCGGGGCTCGCCGAATTGCACGCGGCATTGATGCGCGAAGCGCTTGTGCTCGCATTTTCAGATGCCTTTCTGGCGGTTGCGCTGTGCTTCGTGGTCGGCTTGTTGAGCGTGCTGTTCTCGCGCCCGTTCGGCAATACCGCACCACCGCCCGATGCCCATTAGGAAACCAACATGAAACGAATCGTGATGAAGTTAGTGGCGAGCGCGGCATTCCTGACGCTCGCGGCCTGCGCGGTGCAACCCGCGACGCACGCGGATCTACCGCATACGGTGCAGACGCTGGCGCCGGCCGCGTGGAGCGTCGACGCGCCGCAAGACAGCGTGAACACCGACGCGTGGTGGGCGCAATTCGGCGACCCGGTCATGCATCAACTGATCGAGTCGGTGCTGACCGGCAATCTCGACGTGCAGGCCGCGGCCGAGCGCGTGAAGCAGGCGCAGGACCTGGTGACGCAGAATCGCGCGGCGCTCGTGCCGGAGCTGGATGCGAACGCAGGCGCATCGACCGAGCGGCAGAACACGCCGCCACCGCTCGGCTATGTGCGGCGGGCCGGCTTCGGCCTGTCCGCGAGCTGGACGCCCGACGTGTTCGGCGGCGAACGTCTTGCGGTGCTCGCGTCACAGGCGCAGGTTTCGGGCAGCGAGGCGGCGCTGAACCAGTTGCGGCTCGCCCTCGCCGCGAACACGGCGGCCGCGTATATCGATCTGCGCTGGGCGCAGGCGCAATTGCAGATCCTCGACGACAACGAGCAGATTCGCAGCCGCGCCCTGAAGCTCACGCAGGAGCGTCTGCATTACGGCCTGTCGACGCAGCTCGATGTCGCCCGCGCGCAGAATCAGCTGCAGGATTTGCAGGCGCAGATTCCGCGCGTGCAATCTGCAGTGCAGCATCAACTGAGTCTGATCGCCGTGTATTCGGGGCGTACGCCGGAGAGCGTCGATACCCTGGTGCTGTCCGACGCGCGCGAGATTCCGGTGCCTGCGCAAAGCGCGCCAGTGGTGTTGCCATCCGACGCGTTGCTGCATCGGCCCGATGTGCGCACCGCGTATGCCATCGTCGAACAACGCGCGGCGGAAGTAGGGGTATCGAAAGCGCAGCGCTATCCTCAGTTCAAGATCAATCTGACGGATGGACTGCTCGCGTCGTCGTACCTCGGTTTGCCGACGCTGACCGATAACCTGTTTAGCGCCGCGTTGAATGCGACGAGCCCGATCTTCAACGCCGGACGCATCACCGCGAATATCGACGCGAGCGAGAGCCGCATGCGCGAATCGCAGCTCGGCTTGCAACAGACGATGCTGCAGGCGCTCAAGGAAATCGAGGATAACCGCAGCGATCTCGTCAGCGGCGCGGTGCAGGTGCAGCGGTTGGGCGGTGCGCTCGATGCGTCGAATCATGCGCTGCGCTTGTCGACCGAGTTGTATAAGGGCGGTGCGTCGAGTTTCCTCGATGTGCTCGATGCGCAGGAAGCGTATCTGCGCGATTCGGAGTCGCTGAATCAGGCGCGGCGCGAGCATGCGCTTTCGGCGATCGCGCTGTATCGCTCACTCGGTGGCGGGTGGGAGCAGGGGGAAACGGTGGCGGCGCGCGCACCATAAGGCCAACAACCCCCGCCTTCGGACAAACCTTCCCAGAACCGATCCCCAATCTTTGCTACATTCCTGCACAAGCACCGAATACGCGGCACCATGAGAATGCGTCCACCAGCGACGCGCATGATCGCCAACATCGAAATCTTTCAAGAGGCTCAAGATGCGAATTCTGGTCGTAGGGGCGGGGGCGGTAGGCGGCTATTTCGGCGGACGCCTGGCGGCGGCGGGGCTGGACGTGACCTTCCTCGTCCGCGCCGGTCGCGCGGAAAGGCTGCGGCGCGACGGCCTTGTCATCAACAGCCCGCGCGGCAATCTCGAGCTGCGCGACGTGAAGACGATTCTCGCCGGAGTCGCCTCCGAGCCGTTCGACGTCGTGCTGCTCAGCTGCAAAGCCTACAGTCTCGACGACGCGATCGATTCGTTCGCGCCGTTCGTCGGCGAAGAGACCGTGATCCTGCCGCTGCTGAACGGCATGCGCCATATCGAAGCGCTGATCGCACGTTTCGGCAAGGAGCGCGTGCTCGGCGGCCAGTGCGTGATCGCCGCGACGCTCAATGCCGAGCAGCACATCGTGCATCTGAACGACATGCACGCGATTACGTTCGGCGAACTCGTCGGCGGCACGTCGGAGCGGACCCAGGCGATCGCCGATGCAATGTCCGGCGCCAAGTTCGACATCGCGGTCAGCGACAACATCCTGCTGCGCATGTGGGAAAAATGGGTGTTCCTGGCCACGTTGGCCGGGAGTACGTGCTTGATGCGCGGTTCGGTCGGCGATATTCTGGCTGCGCCGGACGGCAAGCGCGCGATCGAGACTCTGCTCGGCGAATGCCGCGCGGTGGCCGAGCACAACGGCTTCACCATGGACGCGGACTTCGACGCGCGCGCCACCCAGGTGTTGCTGACGCCGTCGTCGCTGACCGCGTCGATGCTGCGCGACATCGAAAACCGCTCGCATACCGAGGCGGATCATATTCTCGGCGACCTGATCGCGCGCGGCGGCGATGCGCAGAAGGGCGAGCACGGCCTGTCGTTGCTGCGCATCGCCTATAGTCACCTGAAGACGTACGAAGCGCGCCAGACCCGCACGTCCTGACGGCGCTTCGCGGCCGGCACGAACGCGAATCACGCGGATGGAGCGCCGTCGCCACCTGACGATCGGAGGTCAAGTATGCCGAGTCCAACCGGATCGGTGCCCGCGCTCAGTGCCGCTTCGGCGACCGTGTTCTCGATCGGCATCGTGTTTCTCGGCTACTGGGGCATGTATGAGCAGTCCGCGTGGCGTGCCGCCGACATCGTGGTCTTTGTGCTTGCGCTGGCCGGCTTCGCGTGCCTCGGCCTCGTGCCGTGGATGGCGACGAGTCCCGTCGAACCGGAGAACAGCGACTCACGCGTGCGCATCGCGCGGCATCTGTTCCTCACGGGCGTCACCGCGATCTGGCTCGCGGTGGCGGTCTCCGTGATCTTCTGACGCTGCCACGAAGGCGCGCGCCGCTTAATCCGGCATCTTCCTGAACGACACCGCAATCCGGTTCCAGCCGTTGATCGCAACGATCAGCAGCGTCAGGTCGCTGATTTCCTGCTCGCTGAAATGCGGCTTCACCGCTTCCCACTCCGTATCCGGCACGTGCGTTTGCGCGATCAGCGTCACCGCCTCCGTCCATTCGAGCGCCGCGCGTTCGCGCTCGGTGAAAAACGGTGCCTCGCGCCACGCGGCGAGCGTCGCGAGACGCCGCTCGGTTTCGCCGTGCTTGCGCGCGTCGGCCGTGTGCATATCGAGGCAGAACGCGCAGCCGTTCAGCTGCGACGCGCGAATCCGTACCAGCTCCGCGAGCGTTTTGTCGATCGTGCTTTTGCCGATTGTTTCCTCGAGCGCGAGCATCGCGCGGGTGCCGCCCGGGCAGGCCTTGTAGAAGTCGAGACGTGCTTGCATCGGAGAGTCCTCTTGAAGGTCGGAGGCGCCCAGATGGGCGTCCATGGAGGTAAGCTTAGGTTCGCCACTGGTCGTTAGAAATAGCCAGTTCGCCGTTATTTGAGGTAACCACCCGAATGGACATTCACATCGCCGTCGAAGGTCATCACGATCTGTCCGGACAGATTTATCGGCAGTTGCGCGCGCGCATTCTCGAAGGACGTCTAGCCGGCGGTACGCGGCTGCCGTCCACGCGCGATCTCGCGACGCAGCTCGGCGTGTCGCGCAAGACCACGCTCGACGTGTTCGAGCGGCTGCTGTCCGAA
>ABYL01000049.1 GCA_000173575.1 Burkholderia sp. H160
GTTCCCGCTCGTCGGCGCGCAACGCCGCACGCTGATGACCACGCCAGCCACCACACGCGCCGCGCGCGACAGCGCGCATGCGCTGTTCGCCGCCGACGGTGTCCCCGTCACCGTGATCCGTGATTCGACCGGCTTCGTCGCGCAGCGGGTAGTGGCAACGATCGTCAATATCGGCTGCGACATCGCGCAAAAGCAGATCGCGACGCCGGAAGACATCGACCTTGCCGTCACGCTCGGCCTCGGCTATCCACGCGGACCCCTCGCATTGGGTGACGCACTTGGCGCCACCACGATCCTGACCATCTTGCGCAACATGTTCAACGTGCTCGGCGAGCCGCGCTACCGTCCGTCGCCGTGGCTCGCAAGACGCGCACAACTCGGCCTGTCGCTCACGCAACGCGACGCCGCCGACATTCAAACGGAGACGCAATCATGAGCGCCGCCCTGCTCGCTTCACGCCCGGAAAGCAGCGAATCCACGCTGGTCCTCACACTGTCGAACCCCGGCGCGCGCAACGCGCTGCACCCGGACATGTACGCGGCCGGCATCGAGGCGTTCGATACGGTCGAGCGCGATCCGTCGATTCGCGCCGTCGTGATCACCGGCGCCGACAACTTCTTTTGCGCGGGTGGCAACCTGAACCGTCTGCTCGAAAATCGCGCGAAAGATCCGTCCGTGCAGGCCGATAGCATCGACATGCTCGGTCAATGGATTTCAGCGCTGCGGCTGTCGTCGAAACCAGTCGTTGCCGCTGTGGAAGGCGCGGCGGCCGGCGCGGGATTTTCGCTCGCGCTCGCCTGCGATCTGATCGTCGCCGCGGACAACGCCAAGTTCGCGATGTCGTACTCGCGCGTCGGCTTGACACCCGACGGCGGCGGCTCGTGGTTTCTTGCGCAGTCGCTGCCGCGCCAGCTGGCCACCGAAGTGCTGATCGAAGCCAAGCCGATCGGCGCTGCGCGTCTGCACGAACTCGGCGTCGTCAACCGGCTCACGAAAGCCGGCACCGCCCTCGATAACGCGCTCGCCTGGGCCGATGAGCTCGGCACGATTTCGCCGAATTCGGTCGCGCGCATCAAGGGGCTGATCGCCGCGGCCGGCACGCAGCCGCTCGCGGATCATCTGGTCGCCGAGCGCGATAACTTCGTCGCGTCGCTGCATCATCGCGACGGTCTCGAAGGCATCACCGCGTTCCTCGAAAAGCGCGCACCGATCTACAAATAAGCAACCGGAGAGCCGCCCGACATGCCCGACTACCAACTGCCGAAGCGTCGCCGCATCTTCCTGATGCGTCACGGCGACGTCACCTACTTCGACGACTCCGGCCGCGCGATCGATCCCGAAACCGTGCCGCTGAACGCGAACGGCCGCGAGCAGGCGAGTGCGGCGGGCCGCGTGTTCGCCGAACAGCAGGTGCGCTTTGACCGCGTGATCGTCAGCGGCTTGCCGCGCACGATCGAAACCGCGCGGCGCGTGCTTGCCGAAACGGGTCAACAAATCGAACCCGAGATCGAGCCCGCGTGGCAGGAGATTCGCGGCGGCCGGCTCGGCAGCATTCCGCCGAGCGATATCGAAGCGGCGTTTCTCGGCGTGTTCGACGGCATCGTGCCGGAGAGCATGCGCTTTCTCGACGGCGAAACGATCGGCGAGCTGTTCGATCGCGTGCTGCCGGCTGTCGCGGCGCTGCGCGAAGATACGTCGTGGGACACCGTCTTGCTGGTGCTGCACGGCGGCGTCAATCGCGCGATCCTGTCGCACGCGCTGACGGCCGGCGGCCGCACGTTCTTCGGTCATCTGGCGCAGGCGACCGGCTGCATCAACGCGCTCGACGTCGGCGCCGCGCCGCGCGACTGGGTACTGCGCATGCTCAACTATGCACCGCCGTCGCCATTGCATCGCGACGTTCGCAACACCACGATGGAAATGCTCTACGCACAATTCATCCGATACCAGCGTAGCTGACACCGAACTGGAGGAGACACATGGCGCAAGCCACGCAGACCGGCGAACCCGCACGCGGACAGGACTACTCGGCTTTCGAGGGCACCCGCCCGGTCAACGAGCGGCAACGCTTCGACAACGACGCGCTCGCCGCGTGGCTGGCCGGGCACGTCGACGGATTCGAGGGGCCGCTGACGCTCGAGCAGTTCGCGGGCGGGCAATCGAATCCCACTTTCAAACTGATCACGCCGTCGCGCTCGTACGTAATGCGCGCGAAGCCCGGACCCGCCGCGAAGCTGCTGCCGTCCGCGCACGCGATCGAACGCGAATACCGCGTGATGCACGCGCTCGCCGGCACCGACGTGCCGGTCGCGCAGATGCTCGCGCTGTGCGAGGACGAAGACGTGATCGGCCGCGCGTTCTACGTGATGGAGTTCGTGGAAGGTCGCGTGCTGTGGGACCAGTCGCTGCCCGGCATGACGCCCACCGAGCGCGCAGCAATCTATGACGAAATGAATCGTGTGATCGCGGCGTTGCACAGCGTCGACGTCGCCGCCGCCGGTCTCGCCGATTACGGCAAGCCCGGCAATTACTTCGCGCGCCAGATCGGTCGCTGGAGCAAGCAGTATCTGGCGTCCGAAACCGAGCCGATCGACGCGATGCACCGGCTGATCGAATGGCTGCCGCAGCATATGCCGGCCGAAACGAACGAGGGCGTGTCGGTCGTGCATGGCGACTACCGGCTCGACAATCTGATCTTCGATCGCAACGAGCCGCGCGTGCTCGCGGTGCTCGATTGGGAACTGTCGACGCTCGGTGATCCGCTCGCCGATTTTGCGTATCACTGCATGGCGTGGCATGTCGACCCGGCACAGTTCCGCGGTATCGCGGGACTCGATTGGACCGCGCTCGGCATTCCCGATGAAGCACAGTACGTCGAGCGTTATTGCCAACGCACCGGCTTCGAAATTCGTGGCGACTGGAATTTCTACCTGGCGTACAACATGTTCCGCATCGCCGCGATCCTGCAAGGGATCATGAAGCGCGTCGTCGACGGTACCGCGTCGAGCGCGCAGGCGCTCGACGCCGGCCGACGCGCGAAGCCGATGGCCGAACTGGCCTGGCGTTACGCGCAGAAGGCTCTCTAGACGCAACGGCGCGCCCTGCGCCCCCTCATTCGCAGTCCGTTATCCGCGAGGTCTCAGATGAATTTCGATTACACCCCGAAGGTCCAGGCGTTGCGCGAAAAACTGCTCGCCTTTTTCGACGAGCACATTTATCCGAACGAACAGGCGTTCTACGCCGAGATCGCGCGTAATCGCCAGAACGGCAACGCGTGGGTGCCGACCGAACTGATCGAGCAACTGAAGCAGAAGGCGCGCGACGCCGGCCTGTGGAACCTGTTCCTGCCGCAATCGGAGCGCGGCGCCGGCCTGACGAACCTCGAATACGCGCCGCTGTGCGAGATCATGGGCCGCGTGCCCTGGGCCCCGGAAGTGTTCAACTGCAACGCGCCCGACACCGGCAACATGGAGACGATCGAGCGCTACGGCAGCGAAGACAACAAGCGCGAGTGGCTCGAACCGCTGCTGCAAGGGCAGATCCGTTCGGCGTTTCTGATGACGGAGCCGGAGGTGGCGTCGTCGGATGCGACCAATATCCAGACCAGCATCGTGCGCGATGGAGACCACTATGTGATCAACGGTCACAAGTGGTGGTCGTCGGGCGCGGGCGATCCGCGTTGCAAGATCTATATCGTGATGGGTAAGACCGATCCCGACGCGCCGCGCCATCAGCAACAGTCGATGATCCTCGTGCCCGCCGACGCCACCGGCATCACCGTGCACCGGCCGCTCACCGTGTTCGGTTATGACGACGCGCCGCACGGCCACATGGAAATCACGCTCGACAACGTGCGCGTGCCCGCCACCAACATGCTGCTCGGTGAGGGCCGCGGCTTCGAGATCGCGCAAGGCCGTCTCGGCCCGGGACGCATCCATCACTGCATGCGCCTGATCGGTCTCGCCGAGCGCGCGCTCGAACTGATGGCGAAGCGCTCGCTGCAACGCGTCGCGTTCGGCAAGCCGGTTGCAGCGCAGGGCGTCACGCAGGAGCGTCTCGCCGAGGCCCGCTGCATGATCGAGCAGGCGCGTCTGCTCACGCTGAAGACCGCGTACATGATGGACACCGTCGGCAACAAGGGCGCGCGCGGCGAGATCGCGATGATCAAGGTGGTCGCGCCGAACATGGCGTGTCAGGTGATCGACTGGGCGATTCAGGCGCATGGCGGCGGCGGCGTCAGCGACGATTTCCCGCTTGCGTATGCGTATGCATCGGCGCGCACGCTGCGTTTCGCCGACGGTCCCGACGAAGTGCACCGCAATGCGATCGCCAAGCTCGAGCTCGCGCGTCATATGGATGCGGGGGCCGCGGCTCGCGTGGAAATGCCGGTCACGCGCGTTTGAGTGCAACGACCCGACGTGAGCGCGGCGGCTGACGCCGCCGCAAGCAGCATCGCGCGATCTATGCTCTAATTTTCGCCAACAGCGGCGCCCTCTTTGCGGCGCCGCTTTGACGAACAAGGAGCCAGGATGATCGACGTCTATAGCTGGGCGACCCCGAACGGCCACAAGGTTCATATCATGCTCGAGGAGACGGGCCTGCCCTACAAGGTGCATGCCGTGAACATCGGCGCCGGAGACCAGTTCGAGCCCGAATTTCTCGCCGTCAGTCCCAACAACAAGATTCCTGCGATCGTCGATTCTGAAGGTCCGAAAGGCGCCGACGGGCGGCCGTTCGCGCTATTCGAATCGGGTGCGATCCTGATCTATCTGGCCGAGAAAACCGGCAAGTTTCTCCCGGCCGATCCGGCCGCGCACTACGCGGCACTGCAATGGCTGATGTTCCAGATGGGCGGCCTCGGTCCGATGCTCGGACAAGCGCATCACTTCCGCGTGTATGCGCCCGAGCAGATCGCATATGCGGTCAATCGCTACACCAACGAAGCGCGGCGTCTGTACGGCGTGATGGACACGCAACTCGGCAAGACGCGTTACCTCGCGGGCAACGACTATACGATCGCGGACATCGCCGCGTTTCCGTGGACGCGTTCGTGGAAGAACCAGGGCATCGACCTCGATACGTTGCCGAACGTGAAGCGCTGGCATGAAGAGATCGCCGCACGTCCGGCGGTGGTGCGCGGCGTCGACGTGCTCGCGTCCGAACGCGCGCCGCTGATGGACGACAAGGCCAAAGAGATCCTGTTTGGCGCGACGCAATACGCGAAACACTAATTCAAGGCCGTCTCGCTGACACGGCTCGACACAAACAGAAAGCGCGAGCGGCATTCCTGCCGGCTCGCGCCTTTTCATTTCGTTTGCGAAGGGCATCCGCTAGAAGTAATGCCGCGTGATGAACTCCGCGACGCACACCGGACGCTCGCTGCCCTGACGCTCGAGCGTCACGTTCCAGGCGAGTTGAACGCCGCCGTTCTCCACGTCGGTCACCGATTCCACCGCGAACTTCCCGCGCAACGACGAACCGACGAGCACCGGCGACATGAAGCGCACGCGATTCAAGCCGTAGTTGACACCCATGCGCTGCTCGATTCTCACCACTTTGCCGAGCAAAGCCGGTATCAGCGACAGCGTCAGGAATCCATGCGCGACCGGCCCACCAAACGGCGATTCACGTTTGGCCTGCTCGGGATCGACGTGAATCCATTGATGATCGCCGGTTGCCTCGGCGAAGCGGTTGACCCTGTCCTGATCGACGCTTAGCCATTCGCTGACGAGCGGCTCCGCGCCGACGAGCGCGCGCAGCGCTTCGGCATTGTCGAACGCGGCGATCGTCGCCGCACTCGCCGTCATGCCGCGACTCCAGGTTTGCGCAGACCGAACAAGCCCTTCGAACTCACCGTGATCACCGTTTCGCCGTGCTGATTGATACCTTCCCAGCGTGTCGACACGATGCCGCGATCGGGCTTGCTCTGCGACACGCGCTTGTCGACGATGACGTTCATCATCGTGATCGTGTCGCCAACCCGTACCGGCTTTAGCCAGCGGATCTCGTCGACACCGGGCGAACCCATCGACGTCGAATCCGCCAGTACCTTGCGCACGAGCATGCCCATCATCACCGAGCACGTGTGCCAACCGCTCGCGACGAGGCCACGGAACGGCGATTCGGCCGCCGCGGCTTCGTTGAGATGAAACGGCTGCGGATCGAACTTCTGCGCGAACTCGACAATCTCCTCACGCGTGAATGTGTGTTTGCCGATTTCGTGGCTCGTGCCAACTTCCATGTCTTCGAAACTGATTTTCATCCTGCAACTCCTTGGTCCGCTGAAACCGGCCGATCAGTCTTCGGCGACGGCAAATCCGGGTAGCGTGGCAAACCGCGCTAGATGATGATCAACGTCGCCGAGCGTGGTCTCGATGATCGCCAGACGCTTGAACAGATGCGCGGCCGCCACTTCGTTCGTGACGCCCATGCCGCCGTGCAACTGCACCGCCTGTTGACCGACGAAACGCGCGGCCTGCCCGACCCGAACCTTTGCCGCGGAGATTGCGCGACGGCGCCCGTTCGCGTCTTCACTCGCGTAGCGCATCGCAGCCAGGTACGTGATCGAACGCGCCTGCTCCGCGTGGATCAGCATCTCGACCATGCGGTGCTGCAACACCTGGAAACGCGCGATCGGCTGGCCGAACTGCTGGCGCGTTTTCGTGTATTCGACGGTGGCGTCATTGAGCGCGTCGAGCGCGCCTATCGCTTCCGCGCACAGCAGCAGCGTGCCGTAGTCGGCGATCTGCTCGAGGCCTGCCGCACCCGCGTGTTGACCGGCGAGCCGGCGCGCGGGCGTGCTGCTGAATTCGAGCGTCGCGGCGCGTTGGCCGTCGATCGTGCGGTACTCGGTGACCTTGACACCGGCCGCATTGCGCGCGATGACAAAGAGCGTGATCTCGCCATCGAGGCGCGCCGGCACGATCCAGTGGTCCGCCTGCGCGCCGTGCAGCACGACCGATTTCGTGCCGCTCAGCGTGTGCTGCGCGCCTTGCGCGCGCGCGATCGTCGCGACCTCGAACAGATCGTAGCGCGCGTGCGGCTCGTGAAACGCCACGGCCAGTTTGGCTTCGCCTTGGGCCACCCGTTCGAGCAACGCGGCGTCTTCGCCGTCGCGGGTGCCGGCAATGCGCAGCGCTTCGATGCCGACCGCGGTCGCCCAGTACGGCTCGATGACGAGCGCGCGGCCGAGTTCCTGCATGACCACGAGCATGTCGATCGGACCGCCATTGAAGCCGCCCTGCGCTTCGGGCACCGGCAATGCTGTCAGCCCCAACTCGGTGAACGCGGCCCAGTGCGAAGCCGATACGCCCTGCTCCGAGCGCACGATCTCCTGGCGCGCTTCGAAGCCGTAGCTCTTCTCGAGATAGCGGCGCAGCGCATCGGCAAATTGCTGTTGTTCGTCGTTGAAAGTGAAGTCCATGGGCCGCTCCTCAAAGTCCGAGAATCATCTGCGCGATGATGTTCTTTTGAATTTCGTTCGAGCCGCCGTAAATCGACGTCTTGCGGAAGTTGAAGTAGTACGCGGCGAGCGGCGCTGCATCGTCATCGCCAGCGAGACTGTGCTCGCGTTCGCCTTCGAGGAACGGCACGTCGAACGGTGCGGCGAGCGGACCGATGGCTTCGAACATCAGCTCGGTCAGCCCCTGCTGCACTTCCGTGCCCTTGATCTTCAGCATCGATGCTTCCGGGCCCGGACCGCGGCCGCGTGCCTCGTTGGCCACCACGCGTTGGACGGTAACTTCGAGCGCCATCAACTCGATCTCGAGACTCGCGACCTTCGCGGCAAACACCGGATCGTGCAACAGCGGCTTACCGTTCTTTTTCTGATTCAGCGAGACACGCTTGAGAAAGGCCAGTTCGCGCTTTGACCCGCCGACTCGCGCAATGCCGGTACGCTCGTGCCCGAGCAGGTATTTCGCATACGTCCAGCCGCGGTTTTCTTCGCCGACCAGATTGTCGACGGGCACTTTGACGTCCTCGAAGAACACTTCGTTGACTTCATGATCTTCGTCGAGCGTGATGATCGGTCGCACCGTGATGCCCGGCGTTTTCATGTCGATCAGCAGGAACGAGATGCCCTCCTGCTTTTTGGCACCGCTGTCGGTGCGCACGAGGCAAAACATCATGTCGGCATGCTGGCCGAGCGTGGTCCAGGTCTTCTGACCATTGACCAAGTAATGATCATCGACGCGCTCAGCGCGAGTGCGCAGCGACGCAAGGTCGGAGCCCGACCCCGGCTCAGAATAGCCTTGGCACCACCAGTCCGTGCCGTCCAGAATACGCGGCAGATAGTGGCGCTTTTGTGCCTCGTTGCCATACTTCATCAGTACCGGCGCGACCATCGACACACCGAAAGGCAGCACGGAAGGCGCGCCGATTCGCGCGCACTCCTCTTCCCAGATATGCCGTTGCGTCGCGTCCCAGCCGGGGCCGCCGTATTCGCGCGGCCACGCGACCGCCGACCAGCCTCGCGTGCCGAGCAGCCTGTGCCAGCTTGCGAAGTCTTCGCGGGAAAGACGTTTGTGATTGAGAACCTTGTCGCTCAGCTCGCGAGGCAGATTCGCTTCGAGCCAGGCGCGGATGTCGGCGCGGAACGCGTCTTCAGCGGGGGAGTAGTCCAGATTCATGCGTAGTGTCTCCTGGCCGCCACCACCCGGGCGCCTGGAGTCACCGCACTATTGCAGCGGTTCCTTCAGCGCAGCCGGGACCGGCAGCGGCATCACTTCGATGCCTTCCTCGACCAAGGCACGCGCATCCTCCGGCGTCGTGACACCGCGAATGCTGCGCGCGGGCGCTTCGTTGTAGTGAATGCGCCGCGCTTCCTCGGCGAAGCGGTCGCCCACGTTCTCAGTCTTCTCCAGTACCTCGCGCAGCGCTCGCATCATGTGCGCCTGCATTTGCTCCACGCCGGCCGGCGCCTTCGAGTCGGTCGCGCCCGACAGATTCAGACGCGGTGCCGACGGCAAACGGCTTACCTCGTGCGCACCGCAGATCGGACATTCGACGAGCTTGCGGGACTGCTGCGACTCGAAGTCATCAGCCGAAGCGAACCAGCCTTCGAACCGATGGCCATGCGGACACTGTAAATCGAGGACCTTCATGTGGAATCAGGGCTTGCGTGCCAGTTTAGCGCAAAATTAAAATTTGTGAACGGTCGTTCGTAAAACTTTGGAGCCGACGCGCAGTGGCCAGATGCTGTACGGGAATCTGACCCGGGTGGGCGATTTTAACGCTTTACGGCAGGCGCTGCCGAAGGCGGCCCGGCGCGTAAGCCGTACCAAGCTTGCTCCGTTCTCCCGCTCCCTTCCGCCGCCCTGCTACGCCACGAGATTTGCGAGTCGACGGCTCACACGCGGTTCGATCTGAAGGGCTTCCTTCGTCAAGTTGATCTGCTTTGCCAGTTTTGCCATATCCACCACACCGGCCTTGATCTCGTACTCGCCGCGCGCGGTCAGCCATTCGAGCACGTCCGCCAGATGCCACACCGACGCACTGCCTTCGTGGACCGGCGGCGGGAAGTCAATGGCGTGGTTCAGCATCAACTTGCGCATGTTTTGCCGCGACACGCCGGCCACCTCAGCCACGTCGGTCAGCCCCACGAAGTCAGGTCCCGCCTCGACCAGCCGCGCGGACGGCACCGCGCGTTTCACGTCCTTGAGCGCGCTGGCGACCGCCTCGAATGCGCTCGGGCCTTCACGCGTGAAAAGCAGCCCGAGACGACCGGGTTGCCCGACGCCAACCGTGGCGTCGTCGCACCCTGTCTCCCCCAGCCGCTCGACGATTGCGTCCGCATCGCAATCTTCCGCAGCGAGGCGGTATTTCAACGTGAACACATATTCCATACGTTACTCCTGCCTTTGTGTGGCCCGGGTTATTGCGATTCCTGGCTAATACCCATGAACCGACTAGCGTCGAGCCGTGCAGTTGTCGGCGATGCGCCGCAAGTGTCTGGCGTGATTGCCGGGGTTCTTCGGCGTACTCCAGACGCTCGATATACAGAACTCTCCGCAACGGCACTCGCCGTTGTTGTACGGGCGATAGATTTTTCCCCACGCATGACCTGTACCGCCGTCCCGAACGCTCCAGCCGTGCTGCTCCGCGTACGCCAATGCGGTCTCGATCTCCTTCTTCGTGTGCCTTCTTCGCAGCATCGACACCTCCAATGTAGGCAGTTCGTCTTTAGTTGTCAACCGACAACCATGAATGGACTCAAAATCAGATTACTCCGGTGCCGATCATTCGTTATCCCAAACAAGATCAGCGACCGACACGGAGATCGGAAGGTTCATACTAGCCCGCGCCCGGCGCCGCGACGAGCCAGCCGGATGGCATAGGAAACAGCTTATTCTTGAGCCAGAACGAAGCCGCGCAACCAATGACAAAGCCCCTGCCGGTCATCGACCAACAGGGGCTTCGTTAAACGGCAACGCGGATCAGCTCTGCGACAAAGGCAAACCTATACCACCGCGGGCGCCTCCGTCGGCCACGTGCCCGACAGCACTTTCTCGAGCCAGAATGTACCGATGATCGTCTTCACATCGGTGATCTTGCCCGTGCGCACCCACTCCGACACCTGCTCCACGGTTGCCGTAAAGAGTTCCAGAAACTCGCCGTCGTCGAGCTTGCGCTCGCCCGCGGTCAGGCCCCGCGCGAGATAGATATCGATGAATTCGGTGGAGTACGAAATGATCGGGTGAATCCGTGTCAGGTACACGTACTCGCGAGCGGTATAGCCGGTTTCCTCGCGAAGTTCCCGCACCGCGCAGGCCAGCGCGCCCTCGTTCGGGTCGAGCTTGCCGGCCGGATATTCGACCATCACCTTGCCCATCGGATAGCGATACTGACTTTCGAGCAGCACGCGACCATCATCGAACAAAGGGATCACCATGACGGCGCCCGGATGCTGAACGTATTCGCGCGTCGCCTGTTTGCCGTCTGGCAGTCGGACCGTATCGTACTTGACCGTCATGAACGGTCCTTGATGGACCGTCTTGCTGTCGATACATGTCTCGGTTAGCGCGGCATCGTGATTGGGAAGTTCAGCCATGTGCGGACCTCAGAACAGCCTGGCGCGCGCGACGGCGGCACGCCGTCAGCGGCGTTTGACGAGATATTGGAAGGTAAATCCGGGGAAAGCGAACACGACGAACAGCGCGAACGTGATCGCATAGAACTGCCAGCCCTGCTCGAAGCGGTTGCCTGCGCGCGCTTCGAGCAGAAAGCCCAGCGCGCCAACCACGAAATACAGCACGATCAGTTCTGCTATCCGGATCCATGCGCTTTTCTTCGTCGCTTTCAACGGCACGGCGGCGAAGAGGCGCTGATTCAGGAACGGCAGGTTGGCGCCCACCAGCGCCAACAGCACGATAAACCAGCCCGCAGCGGACATCAGAGCAGCAGCGTGTGCTGGATTGCCTGCAGACAGGCGCGCAGAAGCGGATCCGGCACGATACCGAGCACCAGGACCGCGACGCCGTTGAGCGCGAGCAACGCACGCGTGCTCGTGTCGGCCAGGATCGTGGACTTATCTTGCGGCTCGTCGAAGTACATCAGCTTGACGATACGCAGGTAGTAGAACGCGCCGAACAGCGACGTGATCACGGCCAACACGGTGAGCCAGGTCAAGCCAGCGTTCATCGTCGCCTGCAGCACGGCGAGCTTCGCGTAGAAGCCGACTGCCGGCGGAATACCCGCGAGCGAGAACATCATGATCATCATGACAAAGGCGAATACCGGGCTGCGCTGATTGAGGCCCTTGAAGTCCTCGAGCGTGTCGGCTTCGAAGTCGCGGCGCGCGAGCAGCATGATGACGCCGAAGGTGCCGAGCGTCGTGATCAGGTAGACGATGCTGTAGAACATCGCCGCGCTGTACGCGCTCGCGGCGCCCGTGGTCTTCTGGTCCACCACGCCGGCGAGCAGGCCGAGCAGCACGAAGCCCATGTTCGAGATCGCCGAATACGCGAGCATCCGCTTGACGTTGCGCTGCACGATACCGGTGATGTTGCCGACGATCAGCGACAGCGCCGCCAGAATCACCAGCATCTGTTGCCATTCGACCGCGAGCGGCAGCAGGCCCATCACGAGGAAACGCAGACCCCAGGCAAACGCCGCGACCTTCGGGCCACCGCCAACGATGAGCGTCATCGCCGTCGGCGCGCCCTGGTACACGTCAGGCACCCACATATGGAACGGCACTGCGCCCATCTTGAACGCCACGCCCGCCACGATGAAGATCACGCCGAACAGCAGCACGGTCGGATCGTAGTGGCTCGTGCTGATCGCCTTGAACACTTCGTTCAGGTCGAGCGAGCCGGTCGCGCCGTAGAGCATCGAAATACCGTACAGCAGGAAGCCGGAAGCCAGTGCGCCGAGCACGTAGTACTTCATCGCCGCTTCGTTCGACGACGCCACTTCGCGACGCAGTGCGATCACCGCGTACAGCGACAGCGACATCAGTTCCAGACCGAGGTACAGCGTCAGGAAGTTGTTGCCCGAGATCATCACGATCTGGCCGAGCAGCGAGAACATGCCGAGCAGGAAGAAGTCGCCGCGGAACAGGCTGCGGTCTTCGAGGTAGCGACGCGAATAAACGATTGTCACCGCATAGCCGAGCGAGACCACCGCCTTCATCGCGTTGGCGAACGGATCGACCACGTACATGTGATCGAAGAAGTAATGCACTTGGGGGTCGAACGCATTGATCGCGAACCAGATCCCGGCGACGAGCGTCGAGAAGAACGCGATGAAATACGTGGTGCGGCGACCCTCCTGGCCGACGAACGTGTCGTTGAGCCACGCGATCACGATGGCGAACATCACCAGTGCGTCGGGCAACAGAGCAGTCATAGGGGCGTTTTGCATTGTCTTAAATTCCTCCGCTCGTCGTTACTGAGACAACGGCAGCTTCGATTGAGCAACGTGGGAGAGGAGGTTTTCCACGGAAACGTGCATCACATCGGTAAAGGGCTTCGGGTACAGGCCCATGAACAGCGTCAGTGCAGCGAGCACTGCCAGCATGAAAAATTCGCGACGGTCAATGTCGAGCAGGCTCTTCACATGGTCGTTCGCAACCGCGCCGAAGTACACGCGCTTGTACATCCACAGCGTGTAGGCCGCGCCGAGAATCAACGTGACTGCCGCGCCACTCGCGATCCAGAAGTTGTACTGGACGGAGGCCAGAATCACCATGAATTCGCCGACGAAACCGGAAGTGCCCGGCAAGCCACAATTCGCCATCGCGAACAGCATCACGAACGCCGCGAACTTCGGCATCACGTTGACGACGCCGCCGTAGTCGGCGATCTGACGCGAGTGCATGCGGTCATACAGCACGCCGATGCACAGGAACATCGCGCCCGAGACGAAGCCGTGCGAGATCATCTGCACGATCGCGCCTTCCGCGCCGAGCTGATTGAAGATGAAGAAGCCGAGCGTGACGAAGCCCATGTGCGCAATCGACGAATACGCGACCAGCTTCTTCATGTCGGCCTGCACCATCGCGACGAAACCGATGTAAATCACCGCGATCAGCGACAGCGTGATGACCACCGGCGCGAGGAAATGGCTCGCGTCAGGCGTGATCGGCAGCGAGAAGCGCAGAAAACCGTACGCGCCGAGCTTCAGCATGATCGCGGCCAGCACGACCGAGCCGCCCGTCGGCGCTTCCACGTGCGCGTCCGGCAACCACGTGTGCACCGGCCACATCGGCACCTTCACGGCGAAGGCCAGGAAGAACGCGATAAACAGCAACACCTGCGGCGTCATCGCGATCTGCGCGTGCTGCCACGTGGCAAGGTCGAACGTGCCGGTTTCGTTGTACAGATAGATCAGCGCAACCAGCATCAACAGCGAGCCGGCCAGGGTGTACAGGAAGAACTTGAACGCCGCATACACGCGGTTCGCCCCGCCCCACACACCGATGATGATGTACATCGGGATCAGCGTCGCTTCGAAGAACACGTAGAACAGCAAGCCGTCAGCCGCGCTGAACACGCCAACCATGACGCCCGACAGGATCAGGAACGCCGCCAGGTACTGGCCGACGTTCTTCGTGATCACTTCCCACGCGGCGATCACGACGATCACCGTAATCAACGCGGTCAACACGACGAACCACATCGAAATACCGTCCACGCCGAGGTGGTACGTGATGTGGAAACGATCGATCCAGCTCGCCTGCTCTTCGAACTGCAGGTCGGCGGTGCTCGAATCGAAGCTGGTGATCAGCGGCAGCGTGACGAGGAAGCTCAGGACCGAGCCGATCAGCGAAATCCAGCGCGCCGGGGCGGGGTTCTCGTCGTTGCCGATCGCGAGGACCAGCAGACCGAAGACGATCGGCAACCAGATCGCGATGCTGAGAATCGGATAAGCGTGCATGAGTGTCCCTCGCCTTATTTGCCGCCGAGCGTTACAAACAGGGTCAGGAGCCCCAGCATGCCGATAATCATAGCGAACGCGTAGTGGTAGATGTAGCCGGATTGGAGGAAGCGGATCACGCTAGCGAACCAGCCGATAAAGCGTGCGCTGCCGTTGACGATGCCGTCGATCACGACCACGTCGCCTTCCTTCCAAAGACCCCGGCCAATTGCCACCGCGCCCCGCGCAAACACGACTTCGTTGATCTTGTCCATGTAGTACTTGTTATCGAGCAACGTGTAGACCGGGCCGAATGCGCGCTTGATGACAGCCGGCAGATCCGGACGGACCAGATACAGGAACCATGCGACCAGCACGCCAGCGAGCGCGAGCCACACCGGCAGGCCCGACACCGAGTGCAGACCCATTGACGCCCAGCCTTGGAACTCTTCGGCCATCTCATGCAGCGCCGGATGGTTCTCGCTGATGTAGATCACCTTGTCGAACGCGACGCCGTGCTGGAAGAAGTCGCCGAACAGCATCGGACCGACGCCGATCGCGCCGATCACGATCGACGGAATCGCCAGCAGCACCAGCGGCACCCACACGACCCACGGCGTTTCATGCGGTTCGTGACCATGGCCATGGTCTTCGTGGCCATGTGCGCCATGCGCATGCGATTCGGCTTCGGCGCCCATCGGCGATTCCGGATGCTTCGGAAGGCGGAAGCGCTCCTCGCCGTGGAACACCATGAAATACATTCGGAACGAGTACAGCGCGGTCACGAACACGCTTGCCACCACGGCGAAGTACGCGAAACCCGAGCCCGGCAGATGCGACAGCTTCACCGCGTCGATGATCGAGTCTTTCGAGTAGAAGCCCGAGAAGAACGGCGTGCCGATCAGCGCGAGCGAACCGATCAGCGACGTGATCCACGTGATCGGCATGTATTTGCGCAGGCCGCCCATGTTGCGCATGTCCTGATCGTGGTGCATGCCGATAATCACGGAGCCCGCGCCGAGGAACAGCAGCGCCTTGAAGAACGCGTGCGTCATCAGATGGAATACTGCGACCGAGTAAGCCGACGCACCGAGTGCAACCGTCATGTAGCCGAGCTGCGACAGCGTGGAATAAGCGACCACACGCTTGATGTCGTTCTGGACGATCCCGAGGAAGCCCATGAACAGCGCCGTAATCGCACCGATGACCATGACGAACGACAGCGCCGTATCCGACAGTTCGAACAGCGGCGACATGCGCGTGACCATGAAGATACCGGCCGTCACCATGGTTGCCGCGTGAATCAGCGCGGAGATCGGGGTCGGGCCTTCCATAGAATCGGGCAGCCACACGTGCAGCGGGAACTGCGCCGACTTACCCATCGCGCCGATGAACAGGCAAATGCAGGCGACCGTCAGCAGACCCCAGTCGGTGCCCGGGAAGCTCAAGGCAGCGAGTTCGGTACGCTTGGCGAAGACTTCGCCGTAGTTCATCGAACCGGCGAACGCGAACAGCAGACCGATACCGAGCAGGAAACCGAAGTCGCCGACGCGGTTCACGATGAACGCCTTCATGTTCGCGTAGATCGCGCTCTCACGCTTGAAGTAGAAGCCGATCAGCAGGTACGACACGAGACCCACCGCTTCCCAGCCGAAGAACAGCTGCAGGAAGTTGTTGCTCATCACGAGCATCAACATCGAGAACGTGAACAGCGAGATGTACGAGAAGAAGCGCTGGTAGCCGTCGTCGTCGGCCATGTAGCCGATCGTGTAGATGTGCACCATCAGCGACACGAAGTTCACCACGCAGATCATCATCGCGGTCAGCGAGTCGACCAGGAAACCGACTTCGAGCTGCGTCTTGCCGATCGACATCCATTGATAAACGGTCGCGTTGAAGCTCGCGCCGTCCATCACCTGGAAAAAGACCATGACCGACAGGATGAACGAAATCGCGACGCCGAGGATCGTGACCGAATGCGCACCCGCTCGCCCTATCGCCTTTCCGAACAGCCCTGCAACCAGGGAACCGGCGAGCGGCGCCAGCGGAATTGCCAACAGCAGGTTTTCATTAAGTATCGTGGACATAACCGCTTTTCCTGAAATTAACCTTTGAGCTGATCGAGATCCTCGACATTGATCGTGTCGAGACTACGGAACAGGGTCACCAGAATTGCGAGACCAATCGCCGCTTCGGCTGCCGCAACCGTCAGCACGAAGAAGACGAAAACCTGGCCGTGCACGTCGCCCAGATAGTGCGAGAACGCGACGAAATTGGTGTTCACCGCGAGCAGCATCAGTTCGATCGCCATCAGGATGATGATCACGTTGCGGCGGTTCAGGAAAATGCCGACGATGCTGATCGCAAACAGGATCGCGCCGAGGACAAGGTAATGGGCAAGGGTCAACATGATTTCTATCTCCTGTCCGCTCAGCTGTTCTTGGCCGGTGCCGAGTCGGCTGCTGCCGCAGCTGCCGCGGCAGCCGCTTCTTCCGCCGCGAGGGTCGCCGCGGTTTTCTCTGACGGCATCTTCACGACGCGCACGCGGTCCTGGGCTCGCACCCTGACCTGGGCACTAACATTCTGACGCTTGCTGTCTTTCTTGTGGCTCGTGGTCAGCGCGATCGCCGCAATGATCGCCACCAGCAGAATCAGGCCGGCGATTTCGAACGCGAAGATGTAATTGGTGTAGATGACCTTGCCGATCACGCGCGTGTTCGACCAGTCGCCCATGCCGGCGGCGGCCGAGGCCGTGTCGTGCAGCGCCGCGGTGGTTGCGCCGTAGCCGTGCCACAGAATCAGCGCGGTTTCGACCACGATGATCGCGCCGACCGCCGAGGCCATCGGCACGAAGCGTTTGAAGTCCTTGCGCAGCACGTCGAGATTGACGTCCAGCATCATCACGACAAACAGGAACAGCACCATCACCGCGCCGACGTAGACCAGCACCAGCAGGATTGCGAGGAACTCTGCCTCCAGCAGCATCCAGATCGCGGCTGCGTTGAAGAACGCCAGCACCAGAAACAGTGCGCACGCCACCGGATTGCGCGAGGTGATCACCTTCAACCCTGAAACCACCAGGAGCAGCGCGAAGATGTAGAACAGTACGGTCGTGAATTCCATGATTACCGGTTCATCGTTAGGCCATCGTCAGGCATTGTTCTTTGGCACGCGTGGTTAGCAACAGCGGACGAAGCCGCCATAACCGTCACACAGGTGCGCCGTGCCGCGGCGTTCCGGCCGCGGCGGTCGGCCCGACAACAGGCCGTGTTACTGCTTTTACTGCCGCAACTACTGCAGCAGCGGGAAAGCGCTTCAACGATACGGTGCGTCGGCTGCCTTGTTGGCGGCGATTTCTGCTTCGTAGCGGTCGCCAACGGCCAGCAGCATTTCCTTGGTGAAGTACAGGTCGCCGCGCTTCTCGCCGTGATACTCGAGAATGTGCGTCTCGACGATGGAGTCGACCGGGCAGCTCTCTTCGCAGAAACCGCAGAAAATGCATTTGGTCAGGTCAATGTCGTAGCGCGTCGTGCGGCGCGTGTTGTCCGCGCGCGTTTCCGATTCGATCGTGATCGCGAGCGCCGGGCAAACTGCTTCGCACAGCTTGCACGCGATGCAGCGCTCTTCGCCGTTTTCATAGCGGCGCAGTGCGTGCAGACCGCGGAACCGCGGCGAGATCGGGGTTTTCTCTTCCGGGAACTGCACGGTGACCTTGCGCTGGAACGCGTAGCGTCCGGTCAGCGCGAGGCCTTTCAGCAGCTCCGTGAGGAAGAAAGTCTTGAAGAAGTTTTGGATTGCGGTCATAGGTTCGTCCGCCCTTTATTTCCAGATGTTCAACGGCGACATGATCCAGAAGCCGACCACCACGACCCACACCACGCAGACCGGAAGGAAGATCTTCCAGCCGAGACGCATGATCTGGTCATAGCGGTAGCGCGGGAACGTGGCACGCGCCCAGATGAACACCGACAACAGGAAGAAAACCTTGGCGACGAGCCAGACGATGCCCGGGATGAACGACAGGAAGCCGAACGGTGCGCTCCAGCCGCCGAGGAACAGTGTTGCAGCCAATGCCGAGATGACGATCATGTTGATGTACTCGGCGAGGAAGAACAGCGCGAACGCCATACCCGAGTAATCGATCATGTGACCCGCGACGATTTCCGATTCGCCTTCCACCACATCGAACGGGTGACGGTTCGTTTCGGCGATGCCCGAGATGAAGTACACGACAAACACCGGCAGCAGCGGCAGCCAGTTCCACGACAGGAAGTTCAGGCCGTGCGAGGCGAAGAAGCCCTGCTCCTGCGAGGTGACGATGCCCGACAGATTCAGCGTGCCGGCCGTCATCAGCACGACCACGAGCGCGAAGCCCATCGAGATTTCGTACGAGACCATCTGCGCGGCGGCGCGCATCGCGCCGAGGAACGCGTATTTCGAGTTCGACGCCCAGCCGGCCAGAATCACGCCATACACGCCGATCGACGAAATCGCCATCGCATACAGCAGACCCGCGTTGATGTCGCCGAGCACCGCGCCCGCCTGGAATGGAATCACCGCCCAGACCGCGAACGCCGGCACCACCACCATGATTGGTGCGATGACGTAGATCCAGCGGCTCGCCTGGGCGGGCTGGATCACTTCCTTGAGCAGCAGCTTCAGCACGTCGGCGATCGGCTGCAAGAGGCCGGCGGGACCGACCCGGTTCGGACCGAGACGCACGTGCATCCAGCCGATCAGCTTACGCTCCCACAGGATCAGGTAGGCGACGCACAGCAGGATCACGACGGCCACCACCAGGATGCGCACGAGCGCCCACACCGTGGGCCATGCCACACCGAGAAGTTGGGCGCCGCCCGAGTTGATCGTTTCGAACAAGCTCATTTACGCCTTCTCCACCACCAGTTCACCGAACAGGCTGCCCAGCGCTGCACCGGCAGGCGTAGCCGCCGATACGCGGACGACCGTCTCCGCAAGATTCGCATCGCGCACGGCCGGCAACTGCACCGCTTGCTCGCCCTGACGAACGCGCACCGCGTCGCCCTCTTTCAAACCCAGTTTGTCGAACAGCGCAGCCGGCAGGCCGACCGAGTTCGCCGTACGGGCCGCCGCGGTCAGATGCAGCGACTCCGCGCGACGCACGAGCGCATCGGCATGATAGATCGGCACGTTCGCGAGACGCTCGAACTTGCCTTCCGCCGCCTTCACGGCTTTGCCGCGCGTCACCGCGCTGCCGGTGCGGTTCGACAGACGCGAACTCAGGTCACCGTCGCCGAGCGCAGCCGTGCGCACGTCTTCGACCGTGTCGTATTCGAAGCCCGAGGCGCCGAGCAGGCTGCCCAGCACGCGCAACACCTTCCAAGCCGGACGCGTGTCGCCGTGCGGACGCACAACACCGTTGAACGCCTGCACCGCGCCTTCCGCGTTGACGAACGAGCCGCCCGTTTCGGTGAACGGCGCGATCGGCAGCAGCACGTCGGCGTAGTCGGCGCCCGTCTGGAACGGCGACATGACGACGACCATCTCGGCCTGCTTCAACGCGGCAAGTGCCTGCGCCGGATTAGCCGTATCGAATTCCGGTTCGAGATTCAGCAGCAGATAGCCCTTGCGCGGCTGTTCGAACACTTCGCGCGCGTTCAGACCGCCTGCGCCCGGCAGCGCGTTCACGAGGTGCGCGCCGACCGTGTTGGCCGCTTCGGTCAGGAAACCGAGCGTTGCGCCGGTTGCCTCGGCAATCCATTGTGCCGCTGCGTGGATCGCCGCGAAGTCCGGATGACGGACCGCTTCGTTCCCGAGCAGCACGACGCGCTGCGCGCCGGTGGTCAGAGATTTCGCGATCTGCTTGTGTGTGTCGGTCGGCTGCGTGCCGGCGAATGCTTCCGGCAACGCGACACCCTTCGCTTCGCCCACCGCAGCGGCGATGCCCGCGAGGACGTCGAGCCATGCCGACGGCGCCGCGACCACGCGTTGCGCCTGCGGGATCATCGCGTCGTCGTTGGTGGCCTGGATCAGAGTGAGCGCCGAACCGCCGCGTGCGACCTGGCGCAGACGTGCAGCGAACAGCGGATGATCGCGGCGCAGATCCGAACCGATCACGAGCGCCGCATCGACGTTCGACAGATCGGCGATCGTGCCGCCGAGCCACGGCGCGCCGGTAACGGGCGCCGAGAAATCCGACTGACGCAGACGGAAGTCGACGTTCGGCGTGCCGACCGCTTGCGCGATCTGCTTCAGGAGGAACAGTTCCTCGACCGTGCTATGCGCGCTCGACAGCGCCGCGAGCGCGTCCGCGCCGTGGTCGCCCTTGATACCCTTCAGACCCTTGACCACGTATTCGAGCGCGGTCTGCCAGTCGGTTTCGACCCACTGGCCGCCCTGCTTGAGCATCGGTTTCGTCAGTCGCTCGGGGCTGTTGAGGCCTTCGTACGAGAAGCGGTCCTTGTCCGAAATCCAGCACTCGTTGATCGCTTCGTTTTCGAACGGCAGCACGCGCATCACGCGATTGTTCTTCACCTGCACGATCAGGTTCGCGCCGACGGAATCGTGCGGGCTCACCGACTTGCGGCGCGACAGCTCCCACGTACGGGCGCTGTAGCGGAACGGCTTGCTCGTGAGCGCGCCGACCGGGCACAGGTCGATCATGTTGCCTGACAGTTCGGAGTCGACCGTCTTGCCGACGAACGACGTGATTTCCGAATGTTCGCCGCGGCCCAGCATGCCGAGCTCCATCACGCCGGCGATTTCCTGGCCGAAGCGAACGCAACGCGTGCAGTGGATGCAGCGCGACATCTCTTCCATCGAGATCAGCGGGCCCACGTTCTTGTGGAACACCACGCGCTTTTCTTCGCTATAGCGCGACGACGACTTGCCGTAACCCACTGCCAGATCCTGCAGCTGGCATTCGCCACCCTGGTCGCAGATCGGGCAATCGAGCGGATGGTTGATCAGCAGGAATTCCATCACGGCTTGCTGGCCCTTCACCGCCTTGTCCGACTTGGTGCGCACGATCATGCCGGCCGACACCGGGGTCGCGCACGCGGGCACGGCCTTCGGCATCTTCTCGACATCGACCAGACACATCCGGCAATTGGCCGCAATCGACAGCTTCTTGTGATAGCAGAAGTGAGGAATGTAGGTGTCGACCTTATGTGCAGCCTGGATCACCATGCTGCCTTCAGGCACCTCGACTTTCTTGCCGTCTATTTCCAGTTCAACCATGATGGTCAATCTTCCTTAACCTGTTACCGCTCAATCGTTCACCTGTTCATCGCCCGCTTCGGGCGATGAATCCTGGGGTTGAGGTGTTCGTCTGGTAGTTATTCGTCAGCCAAATCGGTCGGCGCGACTCAGGCTGCCACTGTTTCGGTCGCCGCCGCCGTACCGGCATGACCGCCGACGAGGCAATGCTTGTGAGCGACGTGATATTCGAATTCGTCCCAGAAGTGCTTGAGCATGCCCCGGACCGGCATGGCGGCCGCGTCGCCGAGCGCGCAGATCGTGCGGCCCATGATGTTTTCCGCGACGGAGTTCAGCAGATCCAGATCTTCCTGGCGGCCGAGACCATGTTCGATACGATTCACCACGCGATACAACCAGCCCGTGCCTTCACGGCAAGGCGTGCATTGACCGCACGACTCTTCGAAATAGAAGTACGACAGACGCAGCAGCGAGCGCACCATGCAGCGCGTCTCGTCCATCACGATCACCGCGCCCGAACCGAGCATCGAGCCGGCTTTCGCGATCGAGTCGTAATCCATGTCGGTCTGCATCATCATGTCGCCCGGAATCACCGGTGCCGACGAACCGCCAGGAATGACGGCCTTGATCTTCCTGCCGCCACGCATACCACCGGCGAGTTCCATCAGCGTCGCGAACGGCGTGCCGAGCGGAATTTCGTAATTGCCCGGGCGCTCGACGTCGCCCGACACCGAGAAAATCTTCGTGCCGCCATTGTTCGGCTTGCCGATTTCGAGGTAATTCTGCGGGCCGACGGCGAGCAGAAACGGCACCGCCGCGAACGTTTCGGTGTTGTTGATCGTGGTCGGCTTGCCATACACGCCGAAGCTCGCCGGGAACGGCGGCTTGAAGCGCGGTTGCCCCTTCTTGCCCTCGATCGATTCGAGCAGCGCGGTTTCCTCGCCGCAGATATAGGCGCCGTAACCGTGGTGCGCATGCAGCTGGAACGAGAAGCCCGAGCCCATGATGTTGTCGCCGAGGAACCCGGCGCGGCGAGCCTCTTCTAAAGCTTCTTCAAAGCGCTTGTAGACTTCCCAGATTTCGCCGTGAATATAGTTGTAGCCGACCGTGATGCCCATCGCGTACGCACCGATCGCCATACCTTCGATCAACGCGTGCGGATTGAAGCGCAGGATGTCACGATCCTTGAACGTACCCGGCTCGCCCTCGTCCGAATTGCAGACGAGGTATTTCTGGCCCGGGAACTGACGCGGCATAAAGCTCCACTTCAGACCGGTCGGGAAGCCCGCACCACCGCGGCCGCGCAGACCCGACGCCTTGACGTCGGCGATCACCTGCTCGGGGGCAATCTTTTCTTCCAGGATGCGGCGCAGCTGCGCGTAACCGCCGCGCGCTACGTAGTCTTCGAGATGCCAGTTGTCGCCGTTCAGGCCGGCGAGAATCAGCGGTTTGATGTGACGATCGTGTAAAGCCGTCATTTCGAAAGTTCCTCGAGCAGCTGGTCGATCTTCTCGCGGCTCATGAAGCTGCACATGCGATGGTTGTTCACCAGCATCACCGGCGCGTCGCCGCACGAACCCATGCACTCGCCTTCCTTCAAGGTGAATTTGCCGTCGGGCGTGGTTTCGCCGAAGTCGATGCCGAGCTTCTGCTTCAGGTATTCAGCGGCGCTTTCGGAGCCGCCGTCCGGGCCGAGCTGACACGGCAGGTTCGTGCAGAGCGTGATCTTGTACTTGCCGACCGGCGAGGTCTCGTACATCGTGTAGAAGGTCGCTACCTCCTGCACGGCGATTGCCGGCATGCCGAGATAGTCCGCGACGAACTCCATGAGTTCGGGCGACAGCCAGCCATGCTCTTCCTGAGCAGTGGCCAACGCCGACATCACGGCGGACTGTTTCTGATCGGCGGGATACTTCGCGATCGCACGATCGATTTCTTTCAGGCCTTCAGCTGAGATCATTTTCAGACACGACTCTTTCAATTCCTACCGAACGAAAACCTGTCGCTCACGTCATACTGCGACAGACCCGGCGTTCCTTTGCTTGACGCGCGTGGCGGTGCGATGACCGCGGACACACGTCGCTGAATACGTCCTAGCGATCCACTTCGCCGAACACGATGTCCTGCGTGCCGATGATCGTCACGGCGTCGGCGATCATGTGACCGCGCGCCATTTCGTCGAGCGAGGACAGGTGTGCATAGCCCGGTGCGCGGATCTTCAGGCGATACGGCTTGTTAGCGCCGTCCGAGATCAGATAAATGCCGAACTCGCCCTTCGGATGTTCGACTGCGGCGTACGCCTCGCCTTCCGGCACATGAAAGCCCTCGGTGAACAGCTTGAAGTGATGGATCAGATCTTCCATGTTCGACTTCATGCCGACGCGCGACGGCGGCGCAACCTTGTGATTGTCCGTCATCACCGGGCCCGGATTTTTGCGCAGCCACTCAATGCACTGTTTCGCGATCCGCGACGATTGACGCATTTCTTCGACGCGCACCAGATAGCGGTCGTAGCAGTCGCCATTCACGCCGACCGGAATGTCGAAGTCGAGCTTGTCATACACTTCGTACGGCTGCTTCTTGCGGAGGTCCCATTCGACACCCGAGCCGCGCAGCATCGCGCCAGTCATGCCGAGCTGCAGCGCGCGCTCCGGGCTGACCACGCCGATGCCGACCAGACGCTGCTTCCAGATTCGGTTGTCGGTGAGCAGCGTTTCGTATTCGTCGACGCACTTCGGGAAGCGCGTAAAGAAGTCGTCGATGAAGTCGAGCAGCGAACCCTGACGGTTCTCGTTCATCTTCGACAACGCCTTCGCATTGCGAATCTTCGACGCCTTGTATTGCGGCATTGCGTCAGGCAGATCGCGATAGACGCCACCCGGACGATAGTAGGCCGCGTGCATCCGTGCGCCGGACACCGCTTCGTACACGTCCATCAGGTCTTCGCGCTCGCGGAACGCGTACAGGAACACCGCCATCGCGCCGACGTCGAGCGCGTGCGCGCCGATCCACATCAGGTGGTTCAACACGCGTGTGACTTCGTCGAACAGCACGCGAATGTATTGCGCGCGCACCGGCACGTCGATGCCAAGCAGCTTTTCGATGGCGAGCACATAGCCGTGCTCGTTGACCATCATCGACACGTAGTCGAGACGGTCCATGTACGGCACCGACTGGATGAACGTTTTGCCTTCGGCAAGCTTTTCAGTCGCGCGATGCAGCAGACCGATGTGCGGATCGGCGCGCTGGATCACTTCGCCGTCGAGTTCGAGCACGAGGCGCAGCACACCGTGCGCTGCCGGGTGCTGCGGACCGAAATTGAGCGTGTAGTTCTTGATCTCTGCCATGACGTTCTCTTAGTGTTTCAGACCGCCATAGCGATCCTCGCGGATCACGCGCGGCGTGATTTCCCGCGGCTCGATCGTCACCGGTTGATAGACGACGCGCTTCTCTTCCGGGTCGTAACGCATCTCGACGTAGCCGGAAACCGGGAAATCCTTGCGGAACGGATGACCGATGAAACCATAGTCGGTCAGGATGCGACGCAGGTCCGGGTGACCTTCGAAGACGATACCGTACAGGTCGAACGCTTCGCGTTCGTACCAGTTGACCGAATTCCAGATTTCGACGACGGACGGCAGGATCGGCATGTCGTCGTCCGGCGCGAATACGCGCAGACGCAGACGCCAGTTGTTCTGCACCGACAGCAGATGCAGCACGGCCGCGAAACGCGGGCCGTCGTAAGCGCCATCGGCATAGGTTTGATAATCGACGCCGCACAGGTCAACGCATTGCTCGAAACCGAGCGTGCGGTCGTCGCGTAGACGCTTTGCCACGTTGAGGTAATCGCTCGCCTTCACGACGATCGTCAACTCACCGACTGCCTCGGTGGTGCTCAACAGGAGGCCGCCAAAGGCCGCCTCGAGGTTCGCTTTCAGGGTCTCGAGTTTGCTTGCCATATTGTGGGGAGGCGTTGGCCTTATTGACGGGCGATGGTATTGGTGCGGCGAATCTTGGCTTGCAACTGGATCACGCCGTACACCAGCGCTTCCGCCGTAGGCGGACAACCCGGCACGTACACGTCGACCGGGACGATCCGGTCGCAGCCGCGCACCACCGAGTAAGAGTAGTGATAATAGCCGCCGCCGTTCGCGCACGAGCCCATCGAGATCACCCAGCGCGGCTCGGCCATCTGGTCATAGACCTTGCGCAGAGCGGGCGCCATCTTGTTGCACAGCGTGCCGGCGACGATCATCACGTCCGACTGACGCGGACTCGGACGAAACACCACGCCAAAACGGTCGAGGTCATAACGGGCAGCACCCGCATGCATCATCTCGACCGCGCAGCACGCAAGACCGAACGTCATCGGCCACAGCGAGCCGGTGCGCGTCCAGTTGATCAGTTTGTCTGCCGTAGTGGTGACAAACCCTTCCTTCAAGACCCCTTCGATACTCATTTGCTTTCCACTCCAGACGGGGCGGCAAGCCTGGCCACCCACGCAAACCGGCGATTAATCCATCATTCCCAGTCGAGGCCGCCCTTCTTCCAGATATAGGCAAAGCCAAGCAGGAACTCGAGCAGGAAAATCATCATTGCAATGAAACCGGCCCAGCCGACGTCACGCAACGCCACGCCCCACGGGAACAGGAACGCGGTTTCGAGGTCGAAAATGATGAAGAGAATGGCGACGAGGTAGTAGCGCACGTCGAACTTCATGCGCGCATCTTCGAATGCTTCGAAGCCGCACTCGTACGGTGCGTTTTTCTCGGTGTCGGGCTTGTTGGGACCGAGGATCTTGCCAATACTGACCAGTGCTACGCCTAAACCGGTGCCCACAATGAGGAACAACAATACGGGGAAATAGGCTGCGAGGTTCAAGACAATCCTCAATCGGTTGGTTCTGAGTGCCGTCAGGAGCATAGCACCCCTGACGCGAAATCACTTCCTCAACGTACATGACGCAAGCCCTGCGTGCGCCAGAAGTGAAAATGCCAGCCGAAGCGAAGCAAACGGCTGGCATTTAGATAACATTTGGTGCCGACGGCGAGACTCGAACTCGCACAGCTTTCGCCACTACCCCCTCAAGATAGCGTGTCTACCAATTTCACCACGTCGGCACTATATGCAATCCGGGAAAACAACTTGTAAAACCCGCGAATCGCTTCAAGACTTGAATTGTAACTTGTTTAAGCGGATTGTTCAACGCACAAAAGCACGTCGGCCGAAAATTTATTTCGGCACACCCGTCGCCGGAACCGACGCAGGCGAAGCCGGCACAGCAGGCGATGCCGCCGCCGGAGCCGAGCCCGCAACCGGCGCCGAAGTCGCGACCGGCGCGGTAGCTGCCGCGCCCAGCAGGCCTGCCGAAGGCTTCACGTGATACGCGCCAAGGTAAGTGAGCGCCAGCGTCGTGGCAAAGAACAGCGCCGCGAGCACCGCCGTGGTACGCGACAGGAAGTTCGCAGAACCCGTCGCGCCGAACAGGCTGCCCGACGCGCCGCTACCGAAAGCTGCACCCATGTCGGCACCTTTGCCGTGCTGCAGCAACACGAGTCCGATGACCCCGAGCGCCGACAACAACTGAACGACGATAATCAATGTTTTCAAATACAGCATCACACTCACCTGAGTCTTTATTTAATTGCGCCGCACACTGCGTGTTGCGCGAAATGGAGTCATCCTCGCCGAGACGCCCTGCTTAACCGGCCACGCTGGTCGCGGCCGCTGCCTTGCAGATCGCCAGAAAATCCTGATCTTTCAACGACGCGCCGCCAATCAGGCCGCCGTCGATATCGAGCTGACGGAACAGCTCTTCCGCGTTGTCCGGCTTCACGCTGCCGCCGTACAGCAACGGCACGTCCGCCGCGCCCTTTGCCGCGAGACGCGCGCGCAGGAACGCGTGCACGGCCTGCGCCTGTTCTGCCGACGCACTCTTGCCGGTGCCGATTGCCCACACCGGCTCATACGCAACGACGAGACGAGCCGCTTCCTGAGCCGACAGCTTCGCGAGCACTTCGTCGAGTTGCGCGCCGACTACCCGCTCGGTCGACCCAGCTTCGCGTTCTTCGAGCGTTTCGCCGACGCAGACGATCGGAGTCAAACCAGCTTCGAGTGCACGCTGCGTTTTCACCGCCACCAGTTCGGCGCTTTCGCGGTGATACGCGCGACGCTCCGAGTGCCCGACGATTGCAAGCGTGGCGCCAAAGTCGGTCACCATCGGCGCCGCCACTTCGCCGGTATAGGCGCCGTGCGTGAACGCGGACACGTCCTGCACGCCCCACACGACCGGGCTGCCTTCGAGCAGCGACTGCGTCTGGGCGAGATAGAGGCTCGGCACACACACACCGACGCGCACGTCGGCCGGCAATTCATCGGAGCCCTGCGCTACCGCCTGCAACAACGCGGTGTTCGCGGCGAGCCGCCCATGCATCTTCCAGTTACCGACTACCAGTTTGCCTCGTTGTTGTTTCGACATCGTCTCGTGTTGTCCTGTCTTGCCAGTTCCGCCTCTGCCAGCGGACTTCGCTAGCGCCTCGCCGCAGGTTGTTCCCTACGCTCGCGGTCCGCCCGTCGGATCTATCCGGCGCGCGCAAAACGCGCAATTTTACTGCGTGGGGTGGATCGGGTCAAACCGATGACGTCAAGCGTCCTGACCCCAAGCCAGCACGATCTTGCCAACGTGCGTACTGCTTTCCATCAGCGCATGCGCGTCGGCAGCCTGGGCCGCGGGAAACACGCGATGCACGACCGGTTTGATGCGCCCGGCTTCGAGATGCGGCCACACGCGCTCCTTCAATTGCGCGGCGATCTGCGCCTTGAATTCGATCGGCCGCGGCCGCAACGTGGAGCCGGTGACCGTCAGACGCCGGCGCAACACTTCGTTCAGGTTCAACTCCGCCTTCGCGCCGCCGAGCAACGCGATCAGGACGATGCGGCCGCCGTCGGCGAGCGCCGACAGCTCGCGCGGCACGTAGCTGCCCGCCACCATGTCGAGGATCACGTCGACGCCGCGATCGTTGGTCAGCGACTTGATGACCTCGACAAAATCTTCAGTCTTATAGTTGATCGCCCGTTCAGCGCCGAGCGCTTCGCAGGCGCGACACTTTTCGTCCGAGCCCGCGGTGGCGAACACACGGAAGCCGAGCGCGTGCGCAATCTGGATCGCCGTCACGCCGATGCCGCTCGACCCACCCTGCACGAGCAGCGTTTCGTTCGGACCGCCTTCGCCCCGACCGAGCTGCGCGCGATTGAACACGTTGCTCCACACCGTGAAGAAGGTCTCGGGCAGCGAAGCCGCTTCGACATCCGACAACCCCGCCGGCACCGGCAGGCACTGCGGGAGCGGCGCGGCCGCATACTCCGCGTAGCCGCCGCCCGCGAGCAGCGCGCACACGCGATCGCCAATTTTCAGACCGAACGGGTTGTTCTTCTCGTCGATCGCGCCGCCGACGATCTCGCCCGCCACCTCCAGCCCCGGCAGATCCGACGCTCCCGGTGGTGGCGCATAGCCACCCTTGCGCTGAAACACATCCGGACGATTGATGCCGGATGCCGCCACCTTGATCAGCACCTCGCCCACCTTGAGCTGCGGCGTCGGACGCTCCGCCAGCTTGAGGACTTCCGGCGCACCGAATTCGGTGATTTCGATCGCTTTCATCTGCGTCAACTCCAAGATTGGATTGCGTTGCCTACCCGTTGCTGCCGCCCGCCTTAACGCCGCGTCGCCATTCGAATCCGCAACGCAATCCATCCTGCATGAAAAACGGCCGGCGCGCATAACGCAGCCGGCCGTTTTTTCGCTACCGCATTACTGCGGTGTCGGTTCGCCTTGCGGCGCGTCGTTCAGCAGCGCCTTCGCCGACAGACGCACGCGACCCTTCTCGTCCGTCTGGATGACCTTGACCTTCACCTGCTGGCCATCCTTCAGATAGTCGTTGATGTCCTTGATGCGCTCGTTGGCGATTTCGGAGATATGCAGCAGACCATCCTTGCCCGGCAGAATGTTCACGATCGCGCCGAAATCCAGCAGCTTGAGCACGGTGCCTTCGTACACCTGGCCCACTTCGACTTCCATCGTGATCGCTTCGATGCGACGCTTCGCTTCGGCCATGCCTTCGCTGTTCGTGCTCGCAATCGTGACGACGCCGTCGTCCGAAATGTCGATCGTCGTGCCGGTTTCTTCGGTCAGCGCGCGGATCACCGAGCCGCCCTTGCCGATCACGTCGCGGATCTTTTCCGGGTTGATCTTGATCGTGATCATGCGCGGTGCGAACTCCGACAGTTGCGTGTTCGCGCCTGCCACGGCCGAGGTCATCTTGCCGAGGATGTGCATGCGGCCTTCCTTCGCCTGCGCGAGCGCGACCTGCATGATTTCCTTCGTGATGCCCTGGATCTTGATGTCCATCTGCAGCGCGGTCACGCCTTGCTCGGTACCCGCGACCTTGAAGTCCATGTCGCCGAGGTGATCTTCGTCGCCGAGGATGTCGGTCAGCACCGCGAAGCGGTTGCCTTCGAGAATCAGGCCCATCGCGATACCAGCGACGTGCGCCTTCATCGGCACGCCGGCGTCCATCAGCGCGAGGCAGCCGCCGCACACCGAAGCCATCGACGACGAACCGTTCGACTCGGTGATTTCCGACACGACACGGATCGAGTAGCCGAATTCGTCGGCGCTCGGCAGGCACGCGACGAGCGCGCGCTTGGCGAGACGGCCGTGACCGATTTCACGGCGCTTCGGCGAGCCGACGCGGCCCGTTTCGCCGGTCGCGAACGGAGGCATGTTGTAGTGGAGCATGAAGCGCTCGCGGTACTCGCCTTCGAGCGCGTCGATGCTTTGCTCGTCGCCCTTCGTGCCGAGCGTCGCGACCACCAGCGCCTGCGTCTCGCCGCGCGTGAACAGCGCCGAGCCGTGGGTACGCGGCAGCACGCCGGTGCGGATTTCGATCGGGCGCACAGTGCGCGTGTCGCGGCCGTCGATACGCGGCTCGCCGTTCAGGATCTGCGTACGGACGATCTTCGCTTCGATGTCGAACAGCACGTTGCCGACCGACGCCTTGTCAGCCGCCGCGGTGCCCGCTGCCGCCGCTTCTTCCTCGAGCTTCGCCGAGGTCGCCGCGTAGACTTCCTTCAGCTTGGTCGAGCGAGCCTGCTTGTCGCGGATCTGGTAAGCGGCGAGCAGATCGGCTTGCGCGAGTTCGCTCACGCGCGTGATCAGCGCTTCGTTCTTCGCGGCCGGCTGCCAGTCCCACTCCGGCTTGCCGCCTTCGCGGACCAGTTCGTGAATCGCGTCGATTGCGGTCTGCATCTGCTCATGGCCGAACACGACGGCGCCGAGCATGACTTCTTCGCTCAGTTGCTGCGCTTCCGATTCGACCATCAGCACCGCGCGCTCCGTACCGGCGACGACGAGGTCGAGCGCCGATTCCTTCATCTGCAGGCGCGTCGGATTCAGCACGTATTCGTTGTTGATGTAGGCCACGCGTGCCGCGCCGACCGGGCCGTTGAACGGCAGGCCGGACACCGCAAGCGCCGCCGACGCGCCGATCAGCGCGGGGATGTCGGCGGGGATTTCCGGATTCAGCGACAGCACATGAATCACGACCTGCACTTCGTTGTAGAAGCCTTCCGGGAAGAGCGGGCGCAGCGGACGGTCGATCAGGCGCGAGATCAGCGTCTCGCCTTCCGACGGACGGCCTTCACGGCGGAAGAAGCCGCCCGGGATCTTGCCGGCGGCGTAGGTCTTTTCGAGGTAGTCGACAGTCAGGGGGAAGAAGTCCTGGCCCGGCTTTGCGGTCTTCGCGCCGACGACGGTGGCGAGCACCACGGTGTCTTCGACGTCGACGATCACCGCGCCGCTCGCCTGGCGAGCGATTTCACCGGTTTCGAGGCGAACGTTGTGCTGCCCCCACTTAAACTCTTTGACGATCTTGTTGAACATAGTCATTGCATTTCCTCATCGTAATGCCGCGCGGACCAGAAGCGGCGCGGCAACGCCGGGACCGGCGCCGCATGGGAAGAGTCGTGCTATGCCATTCCAGAGAGCCACGCGCGGTGAACGCACGCGAACCGCTGGAATGACACAAAACTCCGCCCTGAAGCCCGGCCATGTTTCTGTTACTGCCTGTTTTACTGCTGTTTTGCCACTGCTACTGCGTTGCCCATAGACTCCGCGCGAACCGGCATGCGCCGCGGATCACAGGCGGGGCGCGTCACACAAAGCGCGCCGTGCAAAAACAAAATGCCTGCATCAGCGGAACTGACACAGGCATCTTGCTGAACGACTGGCCGATTACTTACGCAGACCCAGCTTCTCGATCAGGCTGCGGTAACGGTCCGCGTCCTTACCCTTCAGGTAGTCGAGCAGCTTGCGACGGCGGCTCACCATGCGCAGCAGACCGCGGCGGCTGTGGTGATCCTTCGTGTGCTCCTTGAAGTGGGAGGTCAGTTCGTTGATACGGGTCGTGAGCAGCGCGACCTGAACTTCGGGGGAGCCGGTGTCGTTGGCTGCGCGTGCGAATTGCGCGACGACTTCGGACTTCTTGCTTGCTTCAACTGCGGACATGTCAATTTCCTTGATAACTGGACAGGCGGTCACGGAAGAAAGGCCGTGCCGTGGGATACCCGTTTCACAATTTACTAAGTCCCGTTTGCGGCCGAATTGACTGAATCAGTACTCAGCCCAACAACGGGACGCGTATTGTAGCACAGCCCGTCCCGGCCGCGAACCCCAGACTGGCAAGGCGAATTGAGCAGCGCTCGCGATCGCTCAAGGCCGCCGCATCCGACAGACCGTGGGCAATACCGTGCGCTCGGCGGGCAGCGCCAGCACCGTGCGGAACCCGTACCCGGAGCCTTCGTTATCGAAATGCACACCCGGCGTACCGGCTTTGTCCATCTGCATCACGTAAAGGGGCTGGATCAGCTGATGGTCATCGGCGCGCATCCCAGATGCGTGAAATCCGTTGTCGAAGCGGATGCCCTCGAGCGCTTTCGCGACCGCCGTCGGATCGGTGCTGCCCGCGCGGTTCATCGCGGCGGCAAGCGTTTCAATCATCAGTGGCATGCGCAGGACCGGGTAGTCGTCCTGGGCGGCCGGAAAGCGCGCGCGGAACGCCGCGTACCACGCATCGGAAGCTGTACCACCAACGTTCGGATGCCACTCAGCCACTGCGATCACGTGACCCACGCCCGCGTCGCCGAGCGCGGCCGGCGCGCCGAGGCTGTTGCCGTAGAACGTGTAGAACTTCGTGTCGAGGCCCTGCTCGCGCGCCGCCTTCACGAGCAGCGTCAGGTCGTTGCCCCAGTTGCCGGTGATCACCGCCTGCGCGCCGCTCGCGCGGATCTTCGCGATATACGGCGCGAAGTCCTTCACGCGGCCGATCGGGTGAAATTCGTCGCCGACCACCGCGATGTCGGGGCGCTTCGCCGCAAGCGTCGAGCGCGCGAGGCTGCTCACGTCGTGGCCGAAGCTGTAATCCTGGTTCAGCAGATAGACCTTCTTCACAGCCTTGTCGCGCTCGATCACATCGGCGAGCGCGGCCATGCGCATCCCCGCGTGCGCGTCGAAGCGGAAGTGCCAGAAGCTGCAGTCAGCGTTGGTGAGCGCGGGGTCGTCGGCGGAGTAGTTGAGGAACAGTTCGCGATTGTCCGGTTCGCGGCTGTTCTGCTTGTCGATCGCGCCGATCAGCGCCGCGGCGACCGCCGAGCTATTGCCCTGCAGGATGTAGCCGATATGGCGGTCCGCGGCCGCGCGCAATTGGGTCAGCGCTTCCTCGGTACTGCCCTTGCTGTCGAGCACGACCAGTTCGAACGGATGCGCGCCGTCCGCGAGCTTCACGCCGCCGTGCGCGTTCACCTGCTCGACACCGAAGCGCAGATTGCGCTCGACCGCCGCGCCCGCGTTCGCGAACGGCCCAGACATGCCTTCGATCAGCGCGAGCTGGATTGACGTGCCGGTGGGCTTGCCGGCCGCCGGCGGGTTTGCCGCCGTCGCGGCGTGGGTCACGCCCGCGACTGCCATCGCCATCGAAATCGCCGTCAGCGCCGCCGTCCGTTGCCACATTGCCATCATTGCGTCCCGCCTGAATCTTTCGAAGCGCGGATCATAGGACGCCGCACATGGAATACGCAAGCCGGCGCAACCGTTGCCGTTGTAGCGCCGTGCACGTTCCCGTGGGGCGATTCTTTTACTGCGGCACATGTCAAAATGAGGCGTCTCGATGCTAAAAATCCCAACTCGAACGCCATCGGAGGAATACATGTCCAACCGCCACCACCACGCGGCGGCCTCTGTCGAGACGCCGGCCGGCGCCAGTCTACGCCGCGCCGCGCTCGCCTGCCTTAGCGCACTCGTGCTTGGCGGCTGCTTGCAGCCGTGGCAGCAATACAGCCAGGGGGCGGACGTCTCGACGGTCGTTGCTCGCCTCGGTCCGCCGCGCGAAACGTACGATCTTCCCGACGGCGGCAAGCGTCTGATGTGGCCGACTCAACCGATGGGCGAAACCACCACCGCCGCCGACATCGACGCGGCCGGCAAGATCGTCAACATGCGCCAGGTGCTGCAGCCCAACGAGTTCTACCGTGCCGAAATCGGCAAATGGACGCGCAGCGACGTGCTGGTGAACTTCGGCCGCCCGGTCGAAACGTCGTACTTCCCGATGATGAGGCGCGAAGTCTGGACCTATCGCTATCTCGAAGACAACGTCTGGTACATGCTGTACAGCTTCTATTTCGACGACCAGGGCATCCTGCGCCTCACTCAGAAGACGCCGGACCCGCTGCACGAACCGGATCGCCGCAGTCTGTTCTGAGCACTGAGCGCCCTTTTCGGACGCAGCAGCAAAATCTCAAAAAGCCGCCTTCGATAGGCGGCTTTTTTATTTTTTAAGCATAAAAACAAATTTTATCCTGCTTGCGTCAACTATTTCTCGACAGAAAGGTTATTGTAAACACCGTTCGGGTACCGGATCGCGATCAACCGCTCGACCGCTGTCACAGTCCGGTGCCAGGTCAATTGCCTCTCTTACGGAACTGCCACGATGAACCGCCCCAAACATCTGCTGGTTGCCAACGTCGCGTGGGCGCATGAAACCGCAACGCGCAATCCGGCATTTTTTCGCGACCTCATGCACGGACAGAATCCACACGTTCTGTGGATCGGCTGCTCGGACAGCCGCGTGCCCGCCGAAACGATCACGCACTGCGAGCCCGGCGATCTGTTCGTCCATCGCAACATCGCCAACCTGTTTCATCCCGACGACGACAACGCCGCGAGCGTTCTCGAATACGCGGTGCGGGTGCTCAAGGTCGGCCATGTGATCGTCTGCGGCCACTACGGCTGCGGCGGCGTGCGCGCGGCACTACTGCCGCCAGACCCCGCGCTGCCCCGTGTGAACCGGCGTATCGCGCCACTCTGCGCACTCGCGAATACGCATCGTGCGGAACTGGACGGCGCGGCGACCGAGTCCGCGCGCGTCAACCGCCTCGCCGAGTTGAACGTCCTCGAACAGGTGCGACAGCTACGCGCGAGCCCGATCGTGCACGAGGCTGCCCCGGCGCCGCTCGTGCACGGGTGGATCTTCGCGCTCGACGACGGGCGCATCAAGGTTCTCACCTCCGGCTACACCGCCGACGACGCGATGACCTGCACGACCGCCGCGCATAGCGAGGCCTAGCGAAGCGCCTCGCCCCTCGTCCCACCTCTCGCTCTTCGACTCCATGAATACTCAAACCTCTTTCTCCACGCTCCAGCGCGACGTGCTCGCCGGAACGGCCGTTTTTCTGGTGGCCTTGCCGCTTTGCCTCGGCATTGCCCACGCATCGGGCGTCGAGCCGATCGCCGGGCTCGTCTCGGGCATCATCGGCGGGCTCGTGGTGGCCGTGCTGAGCGGCTCGCGTCTGAGCGTAAGCGGCCCTGCCGCGGGGCTCGTCGTGATCGTCGTCGATGGCATCGCGCGGCTTGGCGGCTTTTCCGCTTTTCTGCTGGCCGTACTGCTGTCCGGCGTCATCCAGTTCGGCTTCGGCATGCTCAAGGCCGGCCGGTTCGCCGCCTACGTGCCGTCGCCGGTTATCAAGGGGATGCTCGCTGCCATCGGTGTGCTGCTGATCCTCAAGCAGTTTCCCGTTGCGCTGGGTCTGGCCGGAGCGAATGCGGCCGTCAAGTCGGCAGCGGCAGTCGCAACGCCGCTCGGTGCGATCTCGCCAACCGCCATTCTGATCACGCTACTGTCGCTCGCGATCCTCGCCGGCTGGGAAACACGCGCGCTGCGCCGCTTCGCTGTCGTGCGCATCATGCCCGCGCCGCTCGCGGTGGTGCTGCTCGGCATCGGCGCGACGCTCGCGCTAGATCTCGTCGCGCCATCGCTGGCACCGCCCGCCGAACGACGGGTCGCGTTGCCGTCGCTCGAATCGTTCGCGGCACTGCAGGCCGCGCTCGAGTCGGCCGACTTCGGACCACAGCTCGCCCAGCTCATCAATCCCGACATATGGCGCATTGCGATCACGATCGCAATCGTCGCGAGTCTCGAAACGCTACTGAGCCTCGAAGCGGTCGAGCAGATCGATCCGGACCGACGCCGTGCGCCGCCCGATCGCGAACTCAAGGCGCAGGGCGTGGGCAATCTGATCGCGGGTGCAATCGGTGGCCTGCCGATCACTTCGGTGATCGTGCGCAGCTCCGCCAACGTGCATGCCGGCGCAAAAAGCCGGCTCTCGGCGATCGTTCATGGCGTATTGCTTCTCGTGAGCGTGCTCGCGCTCACGAGCGTGATCAACCTGATCCCGCTCGCCTGCCTTGCCGCGATCCTGATCTTTACCGGGTGCAAACTCGCGAAGCCGTCGTTGTTCGCCGGGCTTGCGCGGCAGGGATTCGCGCCGTTCGCACCGTTTGTCGTCACGCTCGTCGGTGTGCTCGTCACCGATCTGCTGATCGGTATCGTGCTCGGCATACTGTGCAGCATGCTGTTCGCGCTGTACGCGAACCTGCGCGGCCCAATCATGCTCGCGCAGCATGGCGATCACTACCTGCTGTCGTTTCGCAAGGACGTGTCGTTTCTCGGCAAGGTGCCGCTCAAGCACTATCTGCAGCAGATTCCGGATGGCGCCACCATCATCGTCGACGCGACGCGCGCCGATTTCGTCGATCACGACGTGCGCGAACTGCTGGACGCGTTCGTCGCGGACGCGCCCCGCCGCGGGATCACCGTCGACGTCAGATATCAGGTCCGTGAGCAGGCGCGCGCAACGCGCGGCTGGTCGCTACGGCGCACGGCGACGGAGTAGTTCGGGAGGATCGCGTCGCCGCACCTACTCGATGGCGGCGGAAAAAAGCCCCGTGTGCTGAGCATCACGGGGCTTCTTCTTCAATCCACAGTCGAGATTGCGCGCTACTCCGAACGCTGCGGATTCAACTTGTCCGCATTCGAATACAGCTTGTTGAGCGCCGAGAAATACGCCTTCGCGGATGCCGCGACGATATCCGGATCGGTGCCGGTGCCGTTGACGATGCGCCCGCTTTTCGAAAGCCGAACGGTCACTTCGCCCTGCGCCTGGGTGCCGGTCGTGATCGCGTTGACCGAGTACAGCAGCAGCTCGGAGCCGCTGCCCACTTCCGTTTCGATCGCGTTGAGGGTCGCGTCGACCGGGCCGTTGCCGTGCGCTTCGCCGGTGATCTCCTTACCCTCGACCGCGAACACGACCTTCGCGTGCGGCTGCTCGCCGGTTTCCGAATGCTGCGACATCGACAGAAACTTGTAGTGCTCCTTCTCGTGCGCCTCCGCCGATTCCTCGTTGACGATCGCAATGATGTCTTCGTCGAAAATCTCGGCCTTGCGATCGGCAAGCTCCTTGAAACGCGCGAACGCGGTGTTCAGTTCGGCTTCGCTATCGAGCGCGATGCCGAGTTCCTGCAGACGCTGCTTGAACGCGTTGCGGCCCGACAGCTTGCCGAGCACGATCTTGTTCGCGGCCCAACCCACGTCTTCGGCGCGCATGATTTCGTACGTGTCGCGCGCCTTCAGCACGCCGTCCTGGTGGATGCCCGACGCGTGCGCAAACGCGTTCGCCCCGACCACCGCCTTATTCGGCTGCACGACGAAGCCGGTGATCTGCGACACGAGCTTCGAGGCCGGCACGATCTGGGTCGTGTCGAGGCCGACGTCGAGCCCGAAGTAATCCTTGCGGGTCTTCACCGCCATCACGATTTCTTCGAGCGACGTATTGCCCGCGCGCTCGCCGAGACCGTTGATCGTGCATTCGACCTGACGCGCGCCGCCAAGCTTCACGCCGGACAGCGAATTCGCGACCGCCATGCCGAGGTCGTTATGGCAATGCACGGAGAACACTGCCTTGTGCGAGTTCGGAATGCGCTCGCGCAGCGTCTTCACGAGCTGACCGTAGAGTTCTGGCACGCCGTAGCCGACCGTGTCAGCGATGTTGATGGTGGTGGCGCCTTCGGCGATCACCGCTTCGAGCACACGGCACAGAAAGTCCATATCCGAGCGGCTGCCGTCTTCCGGCGAAAATTCGACGTCGTCGGTGAACTTGCGCGCGAAACGCACCGCCAGCTTCGCCTGCTCGAACACCTGCTCGGGCGTCATGCGCAGCTTCTTCTCCATGTGTAGCGGCGAGGTCGCGATGAACGTGTGGATGCGGAAGTGATCGGCCGGCTTCAGCGCGTCGGCGGCACGCTGGATGTCCTTGTCATTCGCGCGCGCAAGCGAGCAGATCGTGCTGTCCTTCACGAGACCCGCAATCGTATGGATCGCGTCGAAGTCGCCGTTCGAGCTAGCCGCGAAGCCCGCTTCGATCACATCGACTTTCATCCGCTCAAGCTGCTTCGCGATGCGGATCTTCTCTTCCTTCGTCATCGACGCGCCGGGCGATTGCTCGCCGTCTCGCAGCGTGGTGTCGAAAATGATCAGTTTGTCGGACATGTCGGGCCTCCTCGGGAGTCGTTCAGATGTGGGAATTGGTTTTTGAATGGGACGATGGGCGCCGCCGCTGGCGAGGTAGGGCGATCGCGATGATCGCGGCCGGAGCTGACGGAACGCAAAAACGCATACAGGTGTGAACGAAGCATGATGGTGCGGCACAGCGAACGGTCTCGCCGACCAGCCATGATCGGCCGCGCCAACGCACTTATCCGGCGACTATAGCGGCATTCCAGTTACCGCGCAATGCGCGCCCGGGCGGGCCGCAGCGCGGTCCGAAGCGACGTGGTAACGGGACCAACCAACGAAAAACGGCAGCCCGTAGGCTGCCGTTTATGTATGTCGCCGCAATGTAGTACGGCTTTACGCATTACCGGTCGTGCGACATCGAACGCGCCGGATTGGCCTTTCCGCGCACCGCCTGATAAGCCCAGAACACGTAGCCGGACAGACCGTACAGCACGAAGAGGCCGAACAGCATCAGCGGCGGATCGGACGACACCAGCACGAACGCGACCACCACCAGCAGGGTCACGCCGAACGGTACGCGATGGCGCACGTCGAGCGCCTTGCCGCTATAGAACGGCGCGTTCGACACCATCGTGACGCCCGCATAGATGGTCAGCACGAACGCGACCCACGGCAGCCAGACGAGCTTCAGCGGCACGCGGTTGTCGGTGGCGAGCCACACGAAACCGGCGATCAGGGCCGCCGCGGCCGGGCTCGGCATGCCCTGGAAGAAACGCTTGTCGACCACGCCGATGTTCGTATTGAAACGCGCGAGCCGCAGCGCCGCGCCTGAGCAATAGACGAATGCCGCGAGCCAGCCCCAACGGCCGAGATCCTTCAGTATCCACTCGTACATCACGAGCGCGGGCGCAACACCGAACGACACCATGTCCGACAAACTATCGAACTGCTCGCCGAACGCACTTTGCGTATGCGTCATGCGCGCGACGCGGCCGTCCATGCCATCGAGCACCATCGCGACGAAGATCGCGATCGCCGCGATCTCGAAGCGCACGTTCATCGCCTGCACGACGGCGAAGAAGCCGCAGAACAGCGCGGCCGTGGTGAACGCATTCGGCAGCAGATAGATGCCGCGTTTTTTGAGGAACTGCTGACGTTGCGCGCGCCGGCTGTCGGCGGCCGGCGACTCCGTTACCACCGGCTTGTTGCGGCGAAACGGACGCGGCAGCGGTCCGCTGCTGCGAGGTCGACGCGGTTTGAATGCGGCCATTCGGAGAACCTCCTGTATGCCGCTTTACAGCTCGGCGAGGATCGTGGACGACGCCGATACCTTCTCGCCGATCGATACACGCGGACGGCTGCCCACCGGCAGATACACGTCGACGCGTGAACCGAAGCGGATGAAGCCGTAACGCTGGCCGCGCGTCAGCGGCTCGCCTGCGCGGACGTAGCAAAGAATGCGCCGCGCGATCAACCCCGCGATCTGCACCGACGTGACCGTCTGGCCACCGGCCATTTCGATCACGATCGCATTGCGCTCGTTTTCGAGCGAGGCTTTATCGACCGCCGCGTTCAGATACGCGCCGGGGAAATATTCGACCTTCGAGATCGCGCCATCGACCGGCGAGCGCTGCGAGTGCACGTTGAACACGTTCATGAAGACGCTGATCTTAAGCGCTTCGCGATTCGCATAAGGATCATGCGCCGTTTCGACCGCGACGATACGGCCGTCGGCGGGACACAGCACCGCGTTGGCCTGCGTCGGAATCGGACGCGCCGGGTCGCGGAAGAACTGCACGACGAAGATCAGGATGAGCCAGAAGAGCCACGCAATGCCGAACCCCGCGAAGGCGTGAACCAGTAATGCAACGACGGCCGCGATGGCGATGAACGGCCAGCCTTCTCGCGCGATGATCGGATGAGGGTAATTCATGAATGGCTTCTGTGTTTTTGTAAAACCGTAGGATAGCAAAAGCCGCCCAGGGTTCAGCACCCTTGGACGGCTTTTTGACTGATCCGGCCGCCGCGCCGAAGCGCCGCGCCGGACCTCGTTGCGTCGAGACGATTAGTTCTTCGACTGGTCGACGAGCTTGTTCTTCGCGATCCACGGCATCATCGCGCGCAGCTTTGAACCGACCTGTTCGATCTGGTGCTCGGCCGTCAGACGGCGACGCGATTGCAGCGTCGGTGCGCCCGCCTTGTTCTCGATGATGAAGCTCTTCGCGTACTCGCCGGTCTGGATGTCGGTCAGCACGGCCTTCATCGCCTTCTTCGTTTCAGCGGTCACGATGCGCGGACCCGTCACGTACTCGCCGTACTCGGCGTTGTTCGAGATCGAGTAGTTCATGTTTGCGATGCCGCCTTCGTAGATCAGGTCGACGATCAGCTTCAGTTCGTGCAGGCACTCGAAGTACGCCATTTCCGGCGCGTAACCCGCTTCGACCAGCGTTTCGAAGCCGGCCTTGATCAGGTCGACGGTACCGCCGCACAGCACAGCCTGCTCGCCGAACAGGTCCGTTTCGGTTTCTTCGCGGAAGTTCGTTTCGATGATGCCGGCACGGCCACCGCCGTTAGCCGCCGCGTAGGACAAAGCGATGTCGCGCGCTGCGCCCGACTTGTCCTGTGCAACCGCGATCAGGTGCGGCACGCCGCCACCTTGCGAGTACGTGCCGCGAACCGTGTGGCCCGGCGCCTTCGGCGCGATCATGATCACGTCGAGGTCGGCGCGCGGGATCACCTGGCCGTAGTGAACGTTGAAGCCGTGTGCGAACGCGAGCGCTGCGCCCTGCTTGATGTTCGCGTGGACTTCCTTCGCGTACACGTCGGCGATCTGCTCGTCCGGCAGCAGCATCATGACGACGTCCGCGCCCTTCACGGCTTCCGCGACTTCCTTGACTTGCAGGCCGGCGTTTTCAGCCTTGCTCCACGATGCGCCGCCCTTGCGCAGACCGACCGTGATGTTCACGCCGCTTTCCTTGAGGTTCAGCGCGTGCGCATGGCCTTGCGAGCCATAGCCGATGATGGTGACCTGCTTGCCCTTGATGAGGGAGAGATCGGCGTCCTTGTCGTAGAAAACTTTCATGTCGGTTCCTTGGCTAGATTCGATGATTCAGAGAAATTCAGGTACTGCGAATGTTGTTATTGCCAGCCGGGCGATGCTGCGTTGCCCGGCCTTGCGATCGTGACGTCAGACCTTCAGAATGCGCTCGCCGCGACCGATGCCCGAGCTGCCCGTGCGGACCGTCTCGAGAATCGCCGTGGAATCGAGCCCCTCGATGAAGGCGTCGAGCTTGTCGCTCGCCCCCGTCAGTTCAATCGTGTAGGTCTTTTCGGTGACGTCGATGATGCGGCCGCGGAAAATGTCCGACATCCGCTTCATTTCCTCACGTTCCTTGCCGACCGCCCTCACCTTGATCAGCATCAGCTCGCGTTCGATGTGGGCGCCCTCGGTAAGGTCGACCACTTTCACCACCTCGATCAGGCGGTTCAGATGCTTCGTGATCTGTTCGATCACGTCGTCCGAGCCAACGGAGACGATGGTCATGCGCGACAGCGAACGGTCTTCGGTCGGAGCCACCGTCAAGGTTTCAATGTTGTAGCCGCGTGCCGAGAACAGACCCACCACGCGCGACAGCGCGCCCGGTTCATTTTCCAGCAGGACGGAAATGATGTGTCTCATGTTTCGCTTCTTCCAGATGTAGTGTCGATGTCTGCGAGCGGAGCGGCGCCGCTTCGTTTGCCCTCGCCTTTTGTGAAAGCGCGCATCACGAAGCCGGCGCTGGATTTATCCAGGCGCCCCGTCGTTAAAGATCTTCCGAACCCATGAGCATCTCGGTGATGCCCTTGCCGGCCTGAACCATCGGCCAGACGTTTTCGGTCGGATCGGTCTGGAAGTCGAGAAACACCGTGCGATCCTTCAGGCGCAGCGCTTCCTTCAGCGCCGGTTCGACATCGGCGGTGCGCTCGATGCGCATGCCAACGTGACCGTACGCTTCGGCGAGCTTCACGAAGTCCGGCAGCGCATCCATGTACGAATGCGAATAGCGCTTGCTGTATTCGATCTGCTGCCACTGGCGAACCATGCCCAGATAGCGATTATTCAGCGAAATGATCTTGATCGGCAGGTCGTACTGCTTGCAGGTCGACAGCTCCTGGATGCACATCTGGATCGAGCCTTCGCCGGTGATACACAGCACGTCGTCGTCCGGGTGGGCCATCTTCACGCCCATCGCGGCCGGCAAGCCAAAGCCCATCGTGCCGAGGCCGCCGGAGTTGATCCAGCGACGCGGCTTGTTGAACTTGTAGAACTGCGCGGCCCACATCTGGTGCTGGCCGACGTCGGAGCACACGAACGCGTTGCCGTCGGTCAGCTCCCACGCCTTTTCGACCACGTACTGCGGCTTGATGATGTCGCTCTTACGGTCGAACTTGAGGCAGTCTTTCGCGCGCCAGCCCTCGATGTCCTTCCACCAGTCGGCGAGCGCCGCGGTATCCGGGCCATGTTCGGCCGTCTGCAACTGCTCGATCAGCTCCTTCAGCACTTCCTTCACGTCGCCGACGATCGGAATGTCGACTTTGACGCGCTTGGAAATGGACGAAGGATCGATGTCGATATGGATGATCTTGCGCGGCCGCGACGCGAAGTGGTTCGGGTCGCCGATCACGCGGTCGTCGAAGCGCGCGCCGATCGCGATCAGCACGTCGCAGTGCTGCATCGCCATGTTGGCCTCGTACGTGCCGTGCATGCCGAGCATGCCGAGGAACTTCTTGTCGCTCGCGCGATAGCCGCCGAGACCCATCAGCGTATTGGTGACAGGGTAGCCGAGCAGATCGGCGAACTGGTTCAGCTCACGCGACGCATCCGCGAGCACGATGCCGCCGCCCGTGTAGATATACGGGCGCTTCGCCGACAGGAGCAGCGACACCGCCTTGCGGATCTGACCGGAATGGCCCTTCGTGACCGGGTTGTACGAGCGTAGCGACACGCTCTTGATCGGCTCGTATTGGCAGGGCGCCTTCGACACGTCCTGGAATGTCGATCAGCACCGGGCCGGGACGGCCGGTACGGGCGATATAGAAAGCTTTCTTGACGGTGGCGGCGAGATCGCGCACGTCCTTCACGAGGAAGTTGTGCTTCACGCAGGGACGCGTGATACCGACCGTGTCGCATTCCTGGAACGCATCCTGGCCGATCGCGGCAGTCGGCACCTGGCCGCTGATCACCACCATCGGGATGGAATCCATGTACGCGGTGGCGATGCCGGTCACCGCATTGGTGACGCCGGGGCCGGAAGTGACGAGGCACACACCGACCTTGCCGGTGGAACGCGCATACGCGTCGGCGGCGTGGACCGCGGCCTGCTCGTGGCGCACGAGAACGTGCTGGAATTTGTCCTGCTTGTACAGCTCGTCGTAAATGTAGAGTACCGAGCCGCCGGGATAGCCCCAGATGAACTCGACGTCTTCGTCGGCCAGTGCCTTCATGAGCACGGTGGCGCCGATAGAGTCAGCTTCGTGAGGGGGTGTCGTATCCGACGTGGAGAATTCCGCGCTGGGCATATTCATTGATTCACCTTTCGAATTTTCGGCAAAAAATTGATCGGGTGCTCTCTGCCGGGCTTGTGGCTCGGGTTCAAGCGGCGCGTCCAGTTGACAGGTGAGCTTCTTGGGCTGCACCTCAATTGAGACAAGTCACTTATGTTGCGAACCAGCAACAATAGCGGCTGCGGCGCTCGCGGTCAAGCAAATATTGCCATTGGATCGAGCGCCGGGACGCGCGATCGGGCGAATCTTCGATTGTCATGCAAATGCAAGTTCGAGCAGGTTTCGCCCCTGGCGGAGCAAAAGTTTGTTAGCATCCGCGAGTTTTACGACATTTTTCGACCGATTACGCGCACGCTTGCTGCGCCGACCCCCACACGGATGGCATCAGACAAGGAACTCGCCGATTTTCTGGCGGGCGTCGAAAGGCGCGCGTTCAAGCAGACGGTCTACGCCGTGCGGGACGATGATGCGTCCCTCGACATCGTGCAGGACGCGATGATCAAGCTCGCCGAAAAATACGGCGACCGCCCGGCGGCCGAGCTGCCGCTGCTGTTTCAGCGTATTCTGCAGAATGCGACGCATGACTACTTTCGTCGTGCCAAAGTACGCAACACTTGGGTTAGTCTATTCTCGTCGCTCGGCAACGCCGACGACGACGAATTCGACCCTCTAGAGACCTTCGAGGCCGAGGCGGGCTCGGCCGGCGCCGAGAGCAACGAACAGAAGCTCGAGCGCGAGCAGGTCCTACAGCTGATCGACGACGAAATCCAGAAATTGCCGGCGCGTCAACGGGAGGCGTTTCTCATGCGTTATTGGGAGGATATGGATGTCGCCGAGACTGCCGCCGCAATGGGCTGCTCCGAAGGCAGCGTGAAAACGCACTGCTCGCGGGCCACCCACACGCTGGCACAAGCGCTCAAGGCGAAAGGAATCACGCTATGAGCTCCCTCGAAAACACAGAACTCGAGTTTGCGCGTCAACTGCGCCGCGCGCTCGACGAAAACACCGCCAGCCTTTCCCCCGCCACCGTCGACCGGCTTGCCGCCGCGCGTCGCGCCGCGCTGGCACGCAAGAAGCCCGAAACCGTCAGTGCGCCGGTGTTCGTGCCCGCATTCGCCGGCATGCCGGCCGGCATGGCGGGCCTGCCGCAGGGCGGCTCCGAGCCGCGCCGCCGCTGGCCGCTGCGCCGCTTCGCGCTCGCGTGGCCGCTTGCCGCGCTGGTCGTGAGCCTGATCGGCATTGCGTACTGGGAAGACCACCAGCGCACCGCCGAGCTCGCCGATATCGATGCCGCCATGCTGAGCGACGACCTGCCGCTCAACGCCTATCTCGACCACGGCTTCAACGCGTATCTTTCACGCGCCCACTGAGCGGGAGATTCCTCGGGTGAGTTACAAGCGCGGCCTGGCCGTTGTTTTCGGATGCGCGATCGCGGCCTTGGTGTCGTTTGCAGCGACGTATCCGCGCTTTCACCCGAGTCCGTCGGTCGCGGGCAATCCGTCGCCTGGCGCCAACGTCGTCGCGCCCGCACCCGCACCCGCACTCTCCGTCGAATTGCCCGGCCTGCCGGGCAGCAACAGCCCGCTCGCGTGGTCGCGCCTGAGTGCCGCCGAGCATGTCGCGCTGGCGCCATTCGAATCGCAATGGGATTCCTTTAGCGACGAACGCAAGCGTAAATGGATCAAGATCGCGTCGAGATACGCGAAGATGTCGCCGGATGCGCAAAAACGCCTGCATGATCGCATGAACGAATGGGTGCGCATGACGCCCGACCAGCGCCGCGTCGCGCGCGAGAACTATCAGGTTTCGAAAGAGTTGCCGCGCGAAGCGCGTCAGAACGCGTGGAAGGCGTACCAGCAGTTGCCCGAAGAAACCAAGGAGCGGCTTGCCGCGAGCGAGCACAAGCGTCGTCCTAGCATCGTCAGCGCACCGCCGTCGGCTCACAAGGAGATCAAGGGCATCGACCGGCTCGTGAACGCGCGCGAGCACACCGCCGGCGCCAGCGATGCCGCGGCGG
>ABYL01000048.1 GCA_000173575.1 Burkholderia sp. H160
CCGAAGTTGCGCGCGCGGCGTGCATCGGCGGGCGCGACTTGTCGGCGGATGACGCGCCCGGACAGCCGGCGCTCGGCGTCGTAAGCGTCATCGTCGTGCCGCACGGCGCGGATCGCGCGCCACAGCCGACGCTCGCGCTGCTCGCGGCCGTGAAGCGCTATCTGGAGGCGCGCGCGCCGGCGGGCGTCGAACTGGTTCTGGCGGGGCCGCTTTACGTGCAAGTCTGCGTCGACGCCGAGCTGGCCGTCGCCAACGACGCATCGCCGGAGCGCGTGAGCATGGCTTGCGCCGCGAGCTTCGATGCCTATCTGCATCCGTTGACGGGCGGCGACGCGGGTCACGGCTGGCGATTCGGCGTCGAGCCGCATGCCTCCGATCTGCTCGCCTGTCTCGATGCGATCGAGGGCATCTCGGCAGTGCGCGCGCTGCGCCTGCGCTTCATCGAGCCCGCATCGGGCGTGCGAGCGCGCGGTGATTTCCTCATCTACGCGGGTAGTCATATCATCCAGGCGAGCCGCTGATCATGTCCACGCCCGCAGTCGATTCCTGTTTCAGCGCGCCGAAATCGCCTATTGTCGTCGAGCGCGACTACGACACGCTCGTGCGTGAAGGCATGGCGCTCGTGCCGGTGCATGCGCCCGAGTGGACCGACCACAATCCGTCCGATCCGGGCGTCACGCTGATCGAACTGCTCGCTTATTTCACCGATGCGCTGTTGTATCGCGTCGGCCGCGTCACGCCCGCCGCGAAGCTGCAATTCCTGCGGCTGCTGAAGGGCGCGCCGTCTCACGATATCGTGCCGCTCGTCACACAGCCCGACGGTGTGGTCGATCTCGCCGCCGAACTTTCGCGCGCCATCGGCGATACGGTGAGCGCGCTCTCGCAGATGGAATGTGCGATCACACCCGCAGACTTCGAGCGCTTCGCCCGCGCGGCGGCGGCGCTTGAGTTGCCTGATCGTGCGATCGGCGCGCGCTGCATAGCGAACGTCAATCTGGGCGGTGCGCGCGTGCATGGAACCGAAGCCAGCAGGCAGGCACGCGGACATGTGAGCGTCGTGCTGGCGTTGCCCGCCGATGTGCCCGACGACGACGCCAGGCACGTGCGTGAACAAGTGAGCCGCGATCTCGCGTCGCGCTGCCTGTTGACGACGCGACTTTCGGTCGTCGCGCCCGCGGTGCTGCATGTGTCGATCGCCTTCGCGGTGGCGCCGTTGCCAGGCGTATCGCTCGACGAGGCGCTTGCGAGCATCGACGACGTACTCGGGGGCCGGTTTGGCAACGCAAAGGCTGTGAGCCTGGGCGGGACGCTCCCGCTCGCGTCGATCGCGAGGACAATCGATGCCGCGCCCGGGATCGACTATGTCGAGGACGTCACCGTGCTCGATGCGACGAGCGACCCTCAACTGCAGGCGCGAGGCGTCGGCGTGCAGATAGGCGCAGTGGCGACGATCGGCGTCGACACGGTGCTCGGCGGGCCCGCGCATCTGTCCGATGACGCGTTCGCGCGCTTCGTACGCGATAGCGGCGGCATGCTCGCTTCGGTGCTGCTCAAGCCTTGGGAGCAACTGCGACTGACGGTGTCGCGCGCACACGTTACGCTCATCGATGCCGGCGTGAACGATCACGCGCGCCGGATGCGTCATCGGGGAGGCGGCCATGAATGACACCGCTGGGCGCTTGCTGGCCGCGCTCCCCGCGATCTATCGCGCCACCGGCGGCGACCAGTTGCGCGCGCTGCTCACCGCGCTTGAGCGCATGCTGCTCGCGAGCGGCAACCCGGCCGCGCCCGCCATCGCCGACGAGATCGACGCGATTCCGAGTCTTTTCGCACCGCTCGGCGTGAAGCCGAGCGCGTCCCGGCAAACCATCAACGGGCCCGCCAGCATCCAGAGTGAAGCGCGCCCGCCCGCGCCCGATCGCTTCATGCCGTGGCTCGCGCAGTGGGTCGCGTTCACGCCGTATCGCTATTTCTCGGCAGATGAGTTGCGGCATATCGTGGCCGGCATTGTGCCGCTCTACGGCAGACGTGGCACGCGCGATTACATGGAAAAGCTCCTTGCTCTGTGCTTCGGCGAGATCGGCGAGTCGTCGATCGACGAGAACCCGGTGCATGGTTTCGTCATCGGGCGTTCGTATCTCGGCGTGGATACGGAGCTCGCGGTGAGTGAGCCGTACCGGTTTCGCGTCGAGTTCCGCCTACACGAGAGCGCTTTTGCCCGGGCACATGGCGCGCTGCATGATCTGGAAGAGCGCGTGCGCGCGGTGGTCGAATTCGCGCGACCCGCGCATACGGAATACGAGTTGGTGCTGACCCGCAGTCGGCGGGAACCGATGGAAGGCTGAGAGGTACATCAAATGCACAAGAAACAGTTCATCCACAAGAAACCGGCGTACTACCGGGGGCAACTACTGAACGAGGAAGACTTTCGCGACGAGCAGCGCTATCACGCGAACGCGCGCTATCGCCACAACCTCAATTTGCACGGCTGGGGCATAGTGCACGGGCTGGAAGTGAGGCACGCGGGCGGCAATGAGATCGTCGTGTCACCGGGCTTCGCCGTGGACGGACTCGGGCATGAAATTGACCTGAGGCACGAGGAGAAGCTTCAGTTGCCGTCGAATGAAGCGAACGCGGTTCTCGTCGTGAGCCTTCACTATGAGGAAGACGACGTTGCTTCAGCCGGTGATGTCGACGGTGAACGCAACACGCGCAAGTGCTATGGCGTGGTGACGGTAGAGCCAGGCGCGGTGGAGGCGGCGGTGATCCTCGCGACCATCGAGCTCGACGAAAAGAGCCATGTGAGCGCGCACGCGATCAAGCCAACCAATCGTCGGCACATGAAGACGCTGCTCGCGCCGGGCTCCGTCACCGCCGAGTCCCTCGATACGCATCTGAAGCGCGGCTGGCTGCGGATGCCGTTTCGCCCGACGCCTCTGCCGGCCGACCAGGAAGGTGCACCGCCGCCATTTCGCGTTGGTCCGACCGAGGCGCGGGCGCATCGCGAGATTGATGAGAAGCCCAACAACAAAGGTGCGGCCGGCACGATGGCGATATCGCTGGCGCCAGGCGTCACGCGCGTGCTTCGCTTGCGCGTTGCTGGCGAAATCAACGATGCGCGCCTGTCGGTCGAACTGTTTCTCGGCGGATGGGATGCGAATGCGCGCAAGCACGTTGCGAAGAGCCTCCTCAAAGAGGAGATCAAGGGCGGCCCTTATGACGAGACCTGGCACGTCAAGGAAGGCGACTTGCACCTGGAAACGTCGACGTTGTCGATCGAGATTCGCAGCGAAGCGTATGTGAGAGTCTCGCTCGTGGCAATCGAAGTGACATGTGATCCGTCGCTGTCGCATGTGGCTGCTGTCGAGGGGTGATGGCTGTGTCTTGCTACGAGTCTTCGCTAGAGCATTTGCTTGCGCGGCTTGAGCAGATCGACCTCAAGATCCGCGCGCAAGTGGCGCGTTTTCGGTCCATGCAGCGGGAAGACGAGCAATTCCGCGGCCTCTATGTTTCGGAACAGCAGGTTGACGCGCTGCTTGCCGCGCCGCTCGCAATGCCCGCGTGGCTGCTGGAACAGTCGCCCAATGCTGAGCATCACACAGCCATCGCGCGCCGCATCGCCGAGCACGAAAGCGCGACGATCGAAGCGGGCACCGAACTGCGCCTCGCCAGGCTTGCGACGATGTTCTCGCTCGATCCGCTCGATATCGATATCTTGCTGGTCTGCCTCGCGGCGGAGCTCGACACGCGATACGAAAAGCTCTACGCATATCTGCAGGATGACGTGACACGCACGCGCCCAAGCATCGATCTGGTGCTTGCGCTTCTTGTTCCTGACCCAATGCAGCGCATTGCCGCGCGCGAACACTTCATCGCCGACGCGCCGTTGCGCCGCGCACGGCTCATCGAAGTGTTCGAAGATGCGTCACGGCCGTCGCCTCCGTTCATCGGCAAGCTGCTGCGCATTGATGAGCGGATCGTGTCGTATTTGCTGGGGTCGAATGCACCGGATGCGCGCATTGCGCCTTATCTGCGGGACGAAGCGCCGCGTCACGGGCTGGACGAACTCGTGCTTCCGGCATCGACGCTACACGGCCTCAAGACGCTGGCGCATCAGAAGGCCCGTGACCTGGCCATCGCTGTGCATCTGCAAGGCCCTGCCGGCGCGGGCAAGCTCACGGTCGCTCGCGCGGTTTGCCGCGAACGCGGCGCGCGGTTCCTTTGCGTCGATGCAAGCCTGCTGCTCGCCGATGCGGACATCAACCTCAATACGCAATTCGCGCTGATCGCACGTGAAGCACGCCTCGCGGATGCGGCGCTCTACATCGACGGCTTCGATGCGCTACTCGCGCATGAACGGCACGCCGCCTTGCGCGCGTGCCTCGATGCGGTCGAAGAAGTCGCGTTGTCGTTCCTCGCGGGAGAGGTCTCGTGGCTACCGGGCAGTGCCTTGCGCCGCGTGCGTTTCTTCGCTGTCTCGCTAGCGCGGCCCGACATTCCGGAGCGCGAGCATCTGTGGCGCAAGACTGCGCAAGCGCACGGCGCCGCACCTGATGCGCTCGATCTCGAGGGAGTCGCCACCAAGTTCCGCTTCACACCTGGACAGATCGACGATTCATGGCGCTCGGCGATGAGTCTCGCGACATGGCGCGCGAAAGACACAAAGGACTCAGAAGACGGGAGCGGAAACATCACGTCGCAGGATCTCTACGACGCGTGCCGACTCAATTCGAATCGCGCGCTCACGGCGCTTGCGCAAAAAATCACGCCGCGCTTCACGTGGAAGGACATCGTGCTGCCCGCTGATCGAATCGAGCAGTTGCGCGAAATCTGCAATCACGTCAAGTACCGCAATCGCGTGTTCAATGAATGGGGCTTCGAGCAGAAGATTGCATCGAGCAAGGGGCTGACCTTCCTGTTCGCGGGGCCGTCGGGAACGGGCAAGACGATGGCGGCCGGCATCATTGCGAATGAGCTGGGGCTCGATCTCTACAAGATCGATTTGTCGCTCGTCATCAGCAAGTTCATCGGCGAGACGGAGAAAAATCTGGCCCGTATCTTCGACGAAGCCGAGACCGCCAACGCGATCCTTTTTTTTGACGAAGCCGATTCGCTGTTCGGCAAGCGCAGCGACGTGAAGGACTCGCACGACCGTTACGCGAACATTGAAGTCGGCTACCTTCTGCAGCGGATCGAAGAATACCAGGGCATCGCGATTCTCGCGACAAATTTCCGACGCAACATGGACGAGGCGTTCGTGCGCCGCCTGCAATTCACCGTGGACTTTCCGCTGCCGACTGAGAGCGATCGGCATCGCATGTGGATTGCGATATTGCCGGAGCACACGCCGCGCGATCCGAACCTCGATCTCACGCTTATGGCGCGCCGCTACAACCTCAGCGGCGGCAACATCCGCAACGTCGCGCTCGCCGCCGCATTTCTCGCCGCGGACGACGGCGACATGATCCGCATGAGCCATCTTATTTTCGCGACGCAGCGCGAGTATCAGAAGATGGGTAAGCTCGTTGGCGACGGCGCATTCACTGATGCGTTGACATCGGCATGATCATGAAGCCCGTCGCCGCCTCCAGGGAGTCACACGACGGCCATGCCGCTCTGCTCGGTGCCGGGCATCGCGTTGAGGGCGTTGCTCGCGAGCTGGAACGCTTCCTGACGGCCGGTCTCGCCCGCATGCGCCGGATTGATTTGCGCTGTGATGGCGGAGAAGTTGTTCGCGTCGGCGAGTTCGTTGCAGCCGTGCGATTGCCAGTACCACGCGGACACCAGCGCGGCAGTGGCGGCGTCATTGCGCACCAGGTCGGGATTGCCGACGAGATCGACGCCGATCGCCTCACCCGCCCTCGCGAAGTTCTCCTTGAACGTCAACTGGATGAGTCCCGAGCCGCGATAGTTCCAGCCGTCGTCCGTCGCGGTGGGGCCGTTGCCATAGCGCCCGCCGTACACGAGGTTGGCGATCTGCTGCTGGCGCTCGGGCGGCACGTGCGTCTCGCCCTCCTGACGTCCGAGGCTCCCACATTGCTCGGGCGTGAGAGCGCGGAAAGTTCCCTGCAGGCCTTCGACCGAGTAATTGAAATTCTCGGATACGGGCAGCGGCGGGAACCGGCCACTTTCGTACGCGACTTGCGCGAGAAAAGCGGCCTGGCGCGTGGGCGTGTTGATCTGGAAACGCTCCATCGCGGCTTGCACCGCGTCGAGCCAAAGGTCAGCGCCCGCTTCGGAGCTGCTCGTCGCAGCCATGAATGTGATTTTGTCCATAGAGGACTCCATATCGTTAAGGATGAGATCGTATTTCACTGCACGAACAACGCGCATGCGAGTGAACGCGACAGGCCGGTTAGATTGAGAAGGCTTTTTTGTGAGGCCGCTGAAGAGCGAGATCGGGCGAGGCGTTGGTGTAATGCGTAGATGGTTTGCACTACTGATAAGTCCGCGCGAGAGGCAGCTCTCGTATAGAGTTTTAGCAGGTATTTTCCAGTACGCAAACGAGCGCAGCGTCAAATGTGATATTTGACACATTGGCTTGATGAATGACGAAAAATGATTGCATAGGAGTTAAAAATGATGGACCGAGAATCGATCAATAAGACGCTTTCCACAATCATCGCGCGGCGCAATGAGGCATGCTCGATGAGTGGCGGCAACTCGTTGTCGCCGACTGTGGCCATCGCCCGCGACGCGATGGATGGTCTGTCCTGCCGCATCGCAAATGCGTCGTGCGCGGGCGCGATCAGTCACTCGATGAAGATCGACACGGCATCCCTGCAGCGCTCGATGCTCAAACTGCAAATGCGCTACGGCAATCAGTTTGTCGGGCGCGTGATCAATCGTGCATCGAACGGCGACGACCAGTCAGGCGACATGAGTGCGATCGAGCGTTCGATAGAATCGTCGCGCGGCGGCGGCAGCGGTATGGATCATTCGACACGTACTCGCATGGAAACGGCCTTCGGCGCGGACTTCTCGGGCGTGCGCATCCATCACGATTCGGATTCGGACGAGTTGAGCCAGTCGCTCTCGGCACGTGCGTTCGCGACCGGGCGGGACGTCTACTTCCGGCAAGGCGAATATAACCCGGGGACGTCGGGGGGGCGCGAGCTGCTCGCGCACGAGCTCACGCATGTCGTGCAGCAGACCGGCGGCGTCCAGCGCAAGATGACCGTCAGCCAGCCGAGCGATCCGCATGAGGTGGAAGCGGATCAAATGGCGCACGCGGTGATGAAGCAGGATCAGTCGGGCGAGTTGGACAGGCAGATCGCCGCTCGCGCGGAGGAAGAAATAGGCAGTGACGGGCATCTGCCGATGAAAGCCGGTAATGGCACTTTGATGCGCCATCCTGAGCCGCCGGGAGCGCAGGACGAGGAGGCAAAGAAGAGGCTACTAGCAAAGTTCGACTCACAGACGCTTGCGGGCGCGCAAGAAAGCGAGCCGGGCGGGTGAGCGGCGCACCCGCATCTGCTCCCTTCCGCCGCTTTCGTCCGCGCGCGATCCGAAGTAGAGCGAGAGTTCAGTTTCAACAGCCTCGAATTCGCAGTATCAGGAGCCGTACCATGTCCACCGCAACACTCTCATTGCCGACTTCATCGACCTCGCGCAAACCCAGCCCGATCATCGAACGCCATCTCACTGGCCTGAGCCGCGCGGTCTTGTTGAGTTCGAGCCTCATCGGCATCAACGTTAGCGGCGCGGCATTCATGCATTACGTCGTGAATGCCACAGGCGCGTCCCTCAGGCTCGTCGTCTCGCTCGGGGCGCTTACGACCGTGATGGCCGGCACGCCGCTCATCGTCTTTCTGAGCCTGGTCTGGTTCACGCGCTATCGGGAGTTCCAGAACAGCCTGAAAGGCAGCGCGCTTTCGGCGTATCTGCAACGCTTCTGGTCGCAGCGTCTCATCTATGCACTGGAGGACGGCGGCGCGCTGCAGCCGTCGCCGCCTGCGCCGCGGCCGGCAGCGGCGCAATGGCAGCGCATGGCCGACGAGCGCCTCGACATCTGCGAACGCCTTTTCGCTCGCATCTATCACGAGCAATATGGGTTGGTGCCGTTCGTGCCTGCCGTGTTCATCCTGCACGTAGTTGTGTATGCCGCGGCGGGGCTCGTCGGCACGAGCTTTTTCGATGTGCGGCCGTGTGCCGCGAGCGAAACCGCCGGCTGCATCTACGGCATCAGCCAGCGCGTGTTGATGGCGTCGTTCGCGGGTTCGTTCATGTTCGTCGTGAGCGATTCCGTGCTCTCCATTCGCCGCAAGTCGCTCAACGTCGCCGACGTCTACTGGTACGCGCTGCGCATTTTCCTCGCGATCCCGCTCGCGCTGGTCATCAACAACGCTACGCAATCAGACGGCGCGCGCGCTGCGATGGCCTTCGCGCTGGGTACCTTTCCCGTCGATGCCTTGCTCAAGCTGATACGTCGCTTTGGCTTTCCACAGATCACCGAAACGGAGAAGAAGGAGAACGCGCCCGACAAGCTGCTCACACTCGAAGGCGTGACCTTGCCGATCGTAGCGATATTTGAGGCCGAAGGACTGAACTCGGTCGAACAGGTGGCCGCTGTTGATCCCGTGTTGCTCTCGATCCGGACAGGAATGCCTTTCCGCTACATGCTGCGCCTCGGCTCCCAGGCGATCGTGCGGCGCCATTTCGGCGATGCGGCAATGAAGCTGATTCCCATCGGACTCGCGGATGTCGTGCCCGTCTATCTGCTGGTGAAGGCGCTGGATTCGACGGCATCGAGCAATCTGCCGTGCGTCGCGCGTCCAGACGTTGTGCTGAAGGATGCCGCGCAGCGGCTCTTTCCGGATATCGCCGACGAACAGCGCATGGCCGTGATCGACATGAAGTTCCGGCAGATTGCCGCGGAGGAATATACGCTGATGCTCGCGCGCATCACGCCACTGGATCCATCGCTTTGATTGCATCTATCGTTGTATGTGCCGTGCGTTGCGCAGCCACAAAGTACTCGATAGCGTCGTATTTCGAAATAACGCTGCGTGCGCGGAAAGCTCACCGTGAAGTTTGGAAACAAGATTGAGTCCGCACCGTGAAAAATGTTGATTCGTAAATCGTTAACGTAATGACGATTAGATGGTTTCTCTATCGTCGAAAATAATCGCATTCCTAAATAGAAGGAAATTGCGGACGGTAAGTGCTTTTGCAGTTTCATCCAGTCAATCTGCCATGCGCAGCGTGACTCATTGCAACATAGGAAAATTGGAGGTAGAGATGAGTGCATTTTCTGATCGTTGGACCCAGTGCATGCAAGGCAGTGGATTCCCCGTTCCCACCGTCGAGGACGCAAACGAGGCACTTGATTTTTTGGACAAACTTCACAATGCCTTGGAAAATTCTGGCGGTGCGGATGTGACCATCGGCGCGTTATTGGCTGCGGGTGCAGTCACCGGGGTCGATGAAGCGATTCTGGCAACGCTCGGCGAGGTAGCGACGGTCGCGGTTGGGGTTTACATCGGCGCGTGTGTTGCCTGCTTGGGTTCGGTAGCATTCGACGATCTAAAGGGACTTTTTGCGAGCAATGCGGTTCCTGATTTCGTGGTAGCTCAACTAAACAGTCAAGGCGTCGATCTCGGAGGGACGGTCACCGCTTAAGTGGCTGTTTTAAGAAGCAGTTGATCATGCGCTGAAGCACTCGCCGGAAATTAAAGCTGCAGTCAGGTTCAACGAGTGCTTCACTAATGCCGATACAACGTTCGTAGCGCGTGCGAACCGCCACATTCCGCATGTCGCCGATCGGACGGGCTCCATCCAGACATTGTTTCAAGGATCAGTCATGGCCAGCACAATTCACTTTAGTCTGCGTAACAACCAGATGACCGATGTTACCGTGAACGCGTGGGACGATCGCACAGGCCAGCAAGTGGCCAGTAATGTGCCAATTAATATAGACGAGAGCATCGGTATTGATATCGCGGCAGATTCGGACGCTACCGGCTCGTCACACTGGGTGTTCGCCAGCAGCGACGGCAGCGTCAACAGCAACAAGCAGCAGAGCGGTATTCACGATGGCGATGAGTGCACGCTTGGGTGAGTGCCAAAGGGATTTTTCAAACCGGAAGTCAACTCTTGCACAGTGGATAGAAGCGGTGCTGGCTCGCGGGTTCCCGGAAAGAACTACGTCGGCGTGATCCCAATCTGAATGGGATCACGTTGCGTAGAAGATTATTTTTACACGGAGTGACACGCTGAAAGGTCGCAACAATATTTGAAGTGTGACGGCAACGAAGCACTGATTCACATGCTGGATGCGAGACTACGACGTTCGCGAATGCGGTGGGAATCAGCTGATTTTTTCGTGGTGCGGCTGGGAAGGTGAAATGAAGTTCCGACCTGCAGCCGAATCTTTTAGTCGACACACGGGAAACGATTGCGAGCGGGAGGCGTTCATATGGATGCGATGTCCGATTCATCTTCTAACGTCTGTGGTGTTCGTACGGTTCAGTCTCCAGATGGGTTCGATGTGCCGGTGCCAAGCGGGGCGGTTGGTCTGGGTACGGGCGAGACCGTGACGATCCGCGACGATGCTGACGTGCAGGTGTCGTCGAAGTCTGGTAACGGATTTTATGTGGTGGTAAACAACGCTGACCCTTCCAACGATGAAGCATCGCATCTGTTCGGCGAGCTTGCCACGGAGGTAGGTCTGAAATCGATCGAGGAACTAGCGGGGGCTGCGTTCGGAGCAGCCGTAGTATCGGCACCGATTGCTATCGGGGTGTTTCTCATTGGGCAGTTGGTTTCGCTGCTAACACCGTCAAACCTGACACGCGAAATCTTCATCCGCGGGCAACTCAACGACGGTACTCCGGTGACCTACTGCCTCTTGATCTAGGTCTGTTCACAATTCCACGAATGGTCCAAACGTGCAGACAAGTGACGCGAACACGAGTTAGTTATCAGCGTAGCGGCATTGCGACTTGCGGTTCGAGCACGTCGCAATGACGACCACTGGCGCCAGTGGAGCAATTGCCAGCACAAGGACATCGGCATCGCATACCTTGTCGTAAATGATGGCACTACAACAAGTCCATTTAGATATCCCTCCCAGACATGGTGGACGAGGTCTTCGTCATCCTCACATTCAAGATGTCGTTCGGAATCCCTGATGCTGAGCGCCGGAATCTGCACCCGTCTACAGGCAATGTCAATCACCGTCTCTGCGATTTGCGACTCCACCAACGCTCATTTCTCTCCAAAATTTCCATAGCAGATCAACGTTCGGCGGGGTCACGCTGCCGATTTGATCGCGCGCAGCGTCGCGCAGCATGCCTCATCCGGCGTCCGGTCCGCCAGACTGGAATGGGGCCGTTTCCGGTTGTACAGCCCAATGTATTCGCCAAGGGAACGCCGGGCATGGCTGACCGACTCGTACGCTTTCCGGTAGACCTCCTCGTACTTGATACTACACGCGCTCGACGAACACGTTGTAGCGCCAGCTTTTCCTGCCGTCCGCGCATTTCATCTCGCGAATAAAACGCAGGTTGTGGTCGCGATGAGTCAGCTTGGCATCACCCCCAGATTGAGTCGGGGTGCCTGACTTGTCCGCTGCGCGACGGGCGAAACCAGTCGACCCCAGCGGCTTTCGTGATTACTCATGCCGCACGACGCTCCACATTGAACTGCGGCCTGTCCGGTAGCGCGGGAAAAACTCTCCAGCAGCCGTCGTCATGTCGAAAGAAGAAGAGCGCATGCGAGTTCACTGGATGACTGGATTCGATGCACACAAAGCGCCTTCTGTCCGAACACGTCCGGCTGAAGCGGATGACGTGCACGCTTCGCGTCGTCGTCGGCGCGAGCCATTTGTCGACCTGATAACGCAGGGACTGCTCTTCAACGGTTTTCATCTGAAGCCTCGGTATTGTTGGCCGCGAGCGGCCCGTTACGCGCTCCCCAATGTCTTGCGCTTCCAGTTGCGGCGACGTTGCGTGTCACTCGTGCGCATCGAGAGCAAGCAGATTCAGGATGATCAGAATGACGGGCCGGTTCTCGGCGATGATCTCAATGCCTAGCGTATCTCTCATCCAGCTGCCGATTTTCGTATTGGCGAAGTCATCGGGATTCGCCGACTTCTTCACGGTGACGCCGAGCTTTCGTGCGTGATAATGATAGGACGGCAGGCGATGCTGATCCGCAATGCCCTTGAGTCCCCCTTTGATGCCGCAATACGCCCCGAGGCTGCCCACAAGAATGATTCGGTCTGCTTCATCTAGTGAGCGCACGAATGCACGCGCGGCCTGCCGCGTTCGCGATTCATTGAGACCGTACTCTGCGAGAACTGATTCGACAGGATCGGCGAGCGATAGCGCATGGGTATCGAGTTCGGCGGAAATGCCATCGATCTCGATCGAGATGTTGCGCCGGTGCCTCGCACTGCGTAGGCAGTCAATCAGGTAATGCCGGAAATAACTGCAAATCACGTAGGCGTTGAAGGGGGCGTTCATAGTAGGCTCGTGCGGCGCGTCGTGATCGGCATCCAGTCTCAGCACGCGCGAAAAGATGAACTGGGCGATGAGTTCGTCTTTGTCTTCGGAAAGCGACCGCAATTCGGACGGATGGTATCCACGCAACGCACGCCGTACGAGAGTGTAGATGCAGCCCATCTCCATGCCGGAAAGACTGGTGCGCCGGTGCCAGAGATCGGTTAGTGTCGCGGCGTCATCGTCGATCCCGGCGCCGTCCGGGTAGCTCAACGCGGCCATGACGTTCTCCGGCAAATATCAGCGAAGTAGTGTGTCCGCGATTGCGCTTGTGCCGCGTCGCCCGCGCTTACACCGTATGAAACGACCAGGGCCAGACGGGTGCAACGTCTGTCGGCAAACAACTGGGTGATATGGAACTGTGTAACGAAGGTCATGACGTTGCCCTGTTCGAGTCGATCCGTTTGTGTTCAGCCTGCCTATCCATTGCGGACCCATGGCAAGCCACATGTTCCGACACGGACGCTCGATAGAGTCCGCGCACCGTTCGAGACGCTCACAGAGTAGAAGTCCGGAAAACGCACGCCAATCGGCCAAACGAGCTACATCCGACGTCGTAGAGGGTTGACCGTGGTGGAGAAGGGGGGCGCCCGATCCCATTGAACGCAAATTGGCCGATGGAATTGCACCGTGCGGCCTAAGCCACTCATGCATGACTGCGGAACGGCGCCCCCTGAAGCGCGCGGGCAAAAATTCCGTTGTCCGTCCGGGACTGGTTCCAACGTTGTTGGCCGAACCGGTATGCGGGCGGCTGGACAGTCTAACCGGTGCACGTTCGATGGCGCGCACAAGCGAGCCTGTGCCCGCGTGGCTGAACATCGCACCCGTGATGTATTCTTTGCGCCTGCCGTGCTTCCCGGCGTGCATGAACGACAATCCGGAGAGAGACGCTGATGCACCGATCCGGTAAAAGAGACGACTGAACTTAAAAAGACAGGCCTCTATTTCGTTTTTATGGCTGTACGCTCCACGTGTGCATCCCCTTTCTCACGAGGGTGATCGTGATTATTTGCCGGTCGCGAACCGGTGAAGACGCTGCAATTCGCGAAAAATGCCACGGTCACACGGGTTTGAGGCAATTGAATCCTGGCAGGGGAGGTTCCTATGAGGTCTGCGTCTTCAGTGGAAGGAAAGAACGGCGGCGCGCCAGCCGGCGAGACGCCGGGCTTGAATCTGAACAATGACGTCGCCCGCTGCGAAATGTGCATCTCGCTCGCAGCGCGCACTGGCGTGCGGATTCCTGAATTCATGCTCCGTGCCGTCAAGACCGCGCGTGCAGAACTGGAAGCCGCCAAGGTTAGACCGGGAATGGAATTGGCGTTCTATAACGCGATGGCGCATATCGTGTCGCATGCGGGACTTACCGGAAAGCCCATCTCAAGGCCCGATATCGAGGCGCTGTCCGTCGCGCGCCAGGCGCAGAAAGATTTCACGTGGTCCACCACGGTCGAGGTACCGTTCTACGATGCGATGAGCCGGATTACGCATGCAGTCGCGCCCGCCGTCGGGGATACTGTAGGCGCAGAAGCGCGCAAAGGCGCGCGCAGAGCAACCAGAAGCTACTCGATCTCCGCGGTGGCGCTCACTCTGTTCGTACTTAGTGCTTGCGCAAGCACGCCACTGGGACCGACGGTTCAAGTCATGCCTGGTTCCACCATACCGTTCCAGGTGTTCCAGCAGAACCAGGAGGAATGCAAACAGTACGCGCAATCCCAGGTCGCCGGCCAAGCGGAGTCAGCGAATAGGGCTGCAGTGGGCTCCTCGCTCCTCGGGGTTGCTTTAGGTACAGCGCTTGGAGCGGCAACGGGCGACAGCCAGGGGGCAGGGATCGGCGCAGCTGCAGGCGCGGTGGCCGGCACGGGTGCCGGTGCGACCGGCTCGCAAGACGCGCAGGCGTCGATTCAAGACCAGTACAACAATGCGTACATGCAATGCATGTACGCCAAGGGTAACCAGGTACCCGGCGCGCCAGCACCGCAGGCCAACGCTACACGACCGGTTCCTCCCGAGGCATCGGCCATGACTGTGGCGCAAATGCAGGCGAAGCTCAATGCGTTGGGCTTTCCGGTTGGCACCCCTGATGGGCATATGGGCAATCGCACACGCCGGGCATTGAAGTATTTCCAAAAATCGCAAGGTCTTCCGCAAACCGGGGAACCTGATTCAGCGACCGTCGCAGCGTTGAGTCAGTGAGGCGCATCAGACCTCGGCTGCTTGGCGCTGGAACCATCACGCCACCCCCGAGGTTCGGAATCAGAAAGTTGCGCTTGCATATCCCTGAGGCAGCGCAACTGATCTGCCGGACGTGACATGCATGTTCAACCGCTATACGTCGGCTTCAAGGGGCAGCGTAGCGCCAACGTAGCTACGCTAGACCAGAGTCCCTTGACTTGCACGCCACGATGAGGTCGCGCGTGCGCCACGCGTCGGCGGTGCGGTCGATGATGTAGTATCGGTTCGACATCCGGGATGGCGGACAAAGTGCGGCGCTTTCAGGGGGCCGGCGGATGGTTTGGCGGGAACGCGGGCATTGGACCCGGTGGTCGGGAAGGAGCAAGTGCTGCTACCACTCGAGACCCACTGGCAGCGATACCACGTGTCAATTGAAGCGGCCACCGCCGAATCGACCGACCACGCGTGTGGCGGCGCGACCGTCGGCAGCGCCGTTGCCGCTCGGTAGACAGAAGCGTGGCCCGATCTACCGGGCCCGCCAACGTCGGTGTTCAACGGGTCGGCAGGCGAACCGCAACCCGGCGGAGATTGACGCGCGCAAAAAATTGGTGCCGCGACCAACGGGAGTTGCACTCGGGCAGGCACGGCGTTCGCATTACATGCAGACGAGCACTTCTAACAACTTCATCATAGCCGCCCGCTGTCGGCGTTAATTCTTGCGTTCATTTTGTACAGGACGATGGAAGCGAATAAGCCCAATCCTGACGCCCACGTCGTTTGCGCGCTCATTCCGTGGGCGCATGGGGTGCAGGAGAGCATCGGGAGGCGAATGCCCCTCTCTCCGCCACCCGACAGACAAGGCCCCCAGACCGGGAGCCTTTTTGTTTTGGGTTATAAATTACCCTGTGGGTTATTCAGCAAAAGAAAATCTCTCTCATTCGGCCTGTGGTGCTGTACGTAAACACAGTGATCCTCCATCCCCGATTTCAATCCCCACGGCACCGATCTACCGCAGCGTCGGCTGCGGATCTTAATGCCTCCAGTGCAAATTGGAAAATCGGAGCTTCCTACCAAGCTTATTCAAATTAACCTGCGGCCAATAATCGGTCCGGGGAGAGTAATGGTCGCAGCAGTATTGTGTGTTTGACCGCAGAAGTATTGCCGTATTGGTGATACCTTCCCCGGGCTGCAGCCTTCCCGAGATCGTCTACCACGTTCGATTGACTTCGTTCAATGGCGCGATCTCATTGTTCGAGCGGAAAGCCCGATCCGATCTTGCGAATCCATGCGGTGAACCTTGGCAAAGTGCAATTCGCATAAAGAGAACGCTGGCTGCGTTTCGTCGCTGAAACAGGGAGAAGCCATGAATCGGAATAAAGCATTTTCGGCGGTAATGGCCGTCGGCTCGTTGCTGACGGCTTGCAGCGGCGGCGGCACTTCTTCAAACGGCGACAGTGCCGCGGCGGCTTCCGCGCCTGCTACCGCTTCCGCGCCCGGGGCCGCTTCGACTCCAGCGGTCGCGAGTTCGTCGCCGAATTTCGCTGCCATCGGCGATAGTCTGACGTTTGGAGTCGGATCGTCTAGCGGCGGTTATCCGCAGATATTGTCTGGCATGCTCAATAACCGACCGTACGTGAATCTCGGCGTCGGCGGTCAGACATCCACGCAAATCGCCGCCCGGGTCGGAGCGCTGCCATCCACAGTGTCACTCGATGGCAACGCGGTGCCGGCAAGCGCTACTGCAGTCAGTTTATTGAGTTTGTCGATCGAACCCCTGTCGACGCCAGCCGATGACACCACTCGCAGCGAGACGGGAACGCTCTGCTCGATTCATGGCACGCTCGAGCGGACAGCAGTTGGCGGCCCGCCGTCGACGACCGAAACCTATACCTTCGCGCGTGACAGCTCCGGGACGGCGGTGCCGTGTGCCGCTGGATCGACGTTCCTCGCCGACTCGCTAGGTTATGACAGTTGGACCGCGCTCATTTGGGTCGGTCGTAACAATTACACTGACCCGTCGACTGTCATCGCGGACGTCAAATCCATCGTGCAATGGCTCAAGCCAACCGGTGCGCACTTCGCGGTGCTTTCGGTGATCAAGGGCGAGTACAGCTATGAATATGCCGGCGCTCAGGGCGCGCAGAACATCGACGGTATCAACGCGGCCTTGAAAGCGGCGTATCCGGACAATTTCATCGACGTCGAGACTACGCTTGTCAATTCGTACAATCCGAGCCTTCCTCAGGACATCGCGGATCACAACAACAACATCCCGCCGACTTCGCTGCGTTCCGACACGGTGCATCTCAACGACACCGGCTATACAGTCGTCGCGCAGCAGGTGAAGTCGTTCATCGCGTCCAGGAACTGGTAAACGGTGTCTCGGTGTTCCCGCAGGGCCGGATTCGGCGAGAGATCCTCCGCAGCCTGCTGGCAATCGCGATGCGCACCAAGGCCCGACTGCCAGCACCTAAGCGGACGGCGAATCAGGCCCGTGGCCTTGACTGAGACCAAAGCGATGCCGGAGCGGACAGCTACATCACGGCGAAGCCATGACGAAGTTGAAAATGGAGCAGGCGGCGGGATTTCAACCCGCGTGGACGCGGTTGGTCGTCGCTGGTGTTGCGAACCAGTGCCTTCGAGCGCTCGGCCACGCCTGCAGATGCCACTCTAGACAGCCGACCTTACGACTCACCCCCATCGAGGTGCGTTACCCCACAAATCCGTGAAGGATTTCACAGCGGGAACCGAGGTCGCTCGAACTTGTGTCGCGAACCTCTGTGCAAGTAATTTCCCAAGGGCCGCGCTTGAACCTTCAGATCTGGCGAGCAGCGCGCCCAAGCGTCAACCTCATCGTATGCCGGGTGTGTGATCCCGCACGAAGAAATCCACTCGGCATCGCGAGCGCCACTTCCCTTCATGGGTTCGCGGTTAATGACGGCAAGATGAGCCCCGTTCGCGGCTAAACCCCGCCACCTCCCCCGGGTTCGCCCCTACCGCAAGTGTAGGGAGTTGACCCATCCCGGACGCCTGCACGCAATCGCAGAATCAATCCACGGGTTCAGGTCCACGGTACCCGCTGAGTGCCCCACCGTAGAGCATGACCTCCAGCGCGGTTCGCGCTGGCTGACCCCTGGACGGAGGTCATATGTTCAGCATTCCAATCTGCCGCAACGGCCTTGCAGCGCTGCTGCTGTTGCTATTCTCGTTGCCTGCATTCGCCCAGTCGTTCCGGGTGCAATGTCCAACGACAACGACGCTTCATCCGAACGCACTGCCGGCTGGTGCGGGCGAACCGGCCTACGTCGGCCCGTCCGTCACCGGATCGAATTCGACGCCGACGAAGAACGTCAACGGCGCGATCAAGTGCCAGCAGATTTCAGGCGGCGATGGTTACGCGACGATGGCCGACGGCACGCAAACCTATATGTTCTCGTTCGGCCCGCTGTCCGGTCTCGCCAACATTCGCAACGGACTGCCGGGCACCGAGTTCGCCTCGGCGTTCAACGTCGTGGGCAATGCGAAAACCAATCCGAACTACAACGGCGCGGTCGGTCTCGCGCCCGACCCGGATTCGGTGCCGGCCGGTCAGTTGGACGGTCACGTCGACCCGCGGCAGATCATGGACATCGGCGTGATGAACGGCAACATTCCCGCGCCGATGATGGCCATCGACGAGGACGACGAGTTCTTCCTGACGCTCACCAACGTCGGGATGATCATGCGTCCCGACCTGTTCGAGCAGCACACGGTGCACTTTCACGGCTATCCGAACGCGTCCTCGTTCTACGACGGTGTGCCGGATGCGTCGGTGGCGATCAACATCGGTGCGAGCTTCACGTACTACTATCTCGCACCGGATGCCGGCACCTACTTCTGGCACTGCCACATCACGCCGCCTGAGCATTTGCAGATGGGGATGGTCGGGCAGATCTATGTGCGGCCCAGGCAGAACCGCGTCAAGGCGGGGACGACGCTCTACGCCTCGCTGCAGTTGCAGCAGAACGATCCGCGCACCGCATGCGGCAGCGACATTCTGTGCTCGACGCCGCTGCCGCCGCAAAACAGCGTGAGGCATGTGAACAACAAGAGCGGCACGCCGACGCTTTACGCCTACAACGACGGCGACGGTTCGACTGCTTACGACGTCGAGTATCCAATCCAGATCCACGGCTTCGATCCGAACTTCCACTTTATCGGTATGACGTTCAATCCGGAGCCATTCGTCGACATGAAGGACAAGCACTTCATGTTGAACGGCCGCAGCTATCCGGACACGGTGACGCCAGGGCCGATGGATACGCAGGTGGCGGACGGAACGGAGCACTATTCGCAACCGCTGCCCGCGCTGATCAACATTCCGGCTGGCGGCCGCGCGCTGCTCAGAATCTCTGACCTCGATGTCACGGAGTTTCAGACGCTCGCTTCGCTTGGCATTCCGATGCACGTGATCGGCGTGAATGCGCGGCTGCTGCGCGACCTGTCCGGCAATGACATGACCTACAACACGAACTCGGTCACCCTGGGCGGCGGCGAGTCGATCGACGTGATTCTCGACGCGAGCGACACGACCAAATACGCGCCGGGCTCGGTCTATTACCTGTACACGCCGAACCTCGATCACCTGTCGAACGACGCCGAGAACTTTGGCGGGTTGATGACCGAGGTCCACATCTGCCACTCGGTGAACCCGACCACGAAGTCCTGCTCCTAGGAGAACAACCGTGGGTAACTTCATCAACGCAAGGTGGATCGCCATGCGTGCGTACCCCGCATGCCTGGCGCGATTGGCACGCTTCGCGCGAATCGGCGCCGCGTTGCTGGCGGCACTGTTTTGCCTGCATGTACAAGCTGCAGCGCCGGGCATCACCGGAACGGCGTTCGATCTGAGCGCCGAGGCGAACCGTATCAATCAACCGGACGGCGCGAGCATTTATGCGTGGGGTTACGGTTGCCGCACGGCGCCCGCGGGATTTTCGCCAGCGGGCATCACGGGCGCGAACTGTCCCAGCATGCAGGTTCCGGGGCCGACGCTGATCGTCAAACAGGGCGACGTCGTGACGGTCACGCTCACCAACAACCTGCCGGCCGCCGCGGGCAATACCTCGATCCTGTTTCCGGGCTTCCAGGTATGCGCAGCGGTGCTGAATTCGGATGGCACCTGTCCGGCGACGCTGACCGGCGTGCCGGGTGTGTTGACACGCGAGGCGACCCACGGCAACTCGGTCACCTACAGCTTCGTGGCAGCGACGCCGGGAACGCATAGCTACTACAGCGGCACGCAGGGCGATCTGCAGATCGAAATGGGCTTGTCCGGCGCGCTGATCGTGTTGCCGACCAGCTCGCCCGGGACGCTCGCGGTGCCGACGGGTTGCCGCGCCGTATCCTCGACGCTGCCCGACGGCCAGCCCGACTACCGGAATGCCGCGGCGGCCTACAACCATAGCGCGACCTGCTACGACCGCGAGTATCTGTTCCAGTTTGCCGAGATGGATCCGCGCATCCACTCGCAGGCGGAACAGCAAGCGGCCAAAGCGTGCACCCAGTCCACTGGTTGCATGACCGTCGAAACCGAGCCCTATCACCCGGCCTATTTCATGATCAACGGGCGTTCCATGCCCGACGACATGGACTCGAACTACGCGCCGCAATATCCGAATCAGCCGTACAACGGCAATCCGCACATGCATCCCGGCGAACTGGTGCTGCTGCGGGTGATCGGGACGGGGCGCTGGCAGCATCCGTTCCACGAACACGGCAATCACGTGCGGGTGCTGGCGCGTGACGGCAACTTGCTGCTCAGCAAGACGGATGCGACCAAGCTCGCCGGCCCCTTGCTGTTCACGACCACGACCACGCCGGGCCTCGCGATGGATGGCATCTTCTACTGGACCGGCAAGGGCCTGAATTGGGACGTGTACGGGCACACGCCGGGCGACGGCAGCGTCTGTATTCCGGATGCGAACGGCTACTACACGGCCGACCCGAAAGCGCCGAACTACTACGAGTGGTGCGCCGATCACGACAAGCCGCTGGAAGCTCATCCGTTTGGCAACGTAGGCAGCGGCGGTCCGATCACCTTGCCAGATGCGCGTGTGCTGACCAACGGTGCCTGGTACGGTGGCAGTCCCTACCTCGGGCCCGATGCCACCATTCGCGCGACTTCTTTCACCGGGTCGACGCCGCCCACGGGCACGGTGGCGAACCCACCGACGAGCGAAGCCGGCTTCGCCTTTATGTGGCACTCACACAATGAACGCGAGATCACCACGAACAATATCTTCCCTGGCGGAATGATGATGATGATGCTCGTGGATCCACAGGCTTTCACGATCAACGAAGGTAATTAGAGGCGGGGAGAAACGCGATGAGATCCACCCAGTTCAAAGGGACGCTCCTCGGTTTGATCAAGGCGGGCGTCGCCGCAACGATCCTGCTCACGGCGAGCGGCATGGCCTTCGCCCAAAGCGTCAGTCTGACGGCAAAGGCCACGACGACAGCGCTGCCCGACGGACAGGTCGTACCGATGTGGGGCTATACCTGTTCAGCGGCCGCGACGGCGCCCGCTACATGCGCGGCGTCGAATGCGGGCGCGGGCGCAAACTGGTCGCCTGTCGTGATCACGGTGCCGCCCGGTCCGCTGACCATCAATCTCACGAACAGTCTGCCGGCCTCGCTACCGACTTCGCTTGTCGTGGTCGGCCAACTCGGTGTCGGCCAAGGCACGACGGCGACGAGCACGCCAAGCCCGGTGCATGCAACGCAAACCGCCACCACCTGGCCGATCGCCAGCAGCTCGACCGGCGCGACTTTCACGCCGCCCGCCCAGCCGCCGCGTGTGCAGTCGTTCGCGAACGAAGTGACGAATGGCCAGACGACCTCCCTTACCTGGAACAATCTCAATCCCGGCACGTACCTGATCGAGTCGGGCACGCATCCGTCCATTCAGGGGCCGATGGGCCTGTATGGGGTACTGGTGGTCAGAACGCCGGCCAACGGCACCACGCGCGCGCTGGCCTATCCCGGTGTCAGCTATGACGCGGACGTGCCGCTCGTGCTGGGCGAAATCGATCCGGTGCAGAATGCCGCGGTGGCCTCGGCGGTGACGACGGCCGGCTTCAGCGAAACCAAAGTCTGGTCCGGTCAGCCGGGCGGTTGCGGCAATCCGTCGTCGTCTACGTACGGCACCTGCTATCCGCCGGCGGTGAACTACGACCCGCGCTATTACCTGATCAACGGTATCGCGTTCGACCGCAACAACGCGGCCGGTTCGACCTTCGCCGCTACGGCGCCGGCCTCCACGGGGCTCGTACTGCTTCGCTTCGTCAATGCCGGGCTGCGCATGCACGTGCCGTCCGTCGTGGGCGCGCAAACCGGCAACCCGGCGGTGTCCGGCTTCTCGCTGCTGGCGGAAGACGGCAACGTTTTGCCGGGCAACCTGCGGGTCCAGTCGGAGGTGTTCCTCGCTGCCGGCAAAACCTATGACGTGCTGATGAATGCACCTGCGACGGGCGCACTCGCGTTGCCTGTGTTCGATCGCCAACTGAGCCTGTCCACCAATAATCAACGCGATGGCGGCATGCAGGGGTATATCAGCGTGAACGGCGGCGCAACGTCGCTGTCGGCGGCGGCCAACACCGGCGCCGTGGCCAACCCCGACCAGTATTTCCTCGTGCCCGGCAATACCCTGAGCGTGACGGATCCCGCGCGCGGCGTGATCGCCAACGATGTGGGCGTCTACGGCGTGCAGGTCAAGACCCCGCCGACAGGCGGCACGCTCACGCTGAATTCGGACGGCACCTTCACGTATGTGCCGAACAGCGGCACGACGTCGGACAGCTTCGTCTATCAGGCGAACGGCAATCCCGCGCTGACAGCGCTCGTGACGCTGGCGCCATGCACGGCAAGTTCTCATTGCCTGTCCGGCGCACCCGTTGCCAACGCCGCCACCTACACCAGCAATATCGCTTCGTACCTGCACGTCGGCGCACCGGGCGTGCTCGCCAACGGCACGGACCCGTCGGGCCTGCCGCTCACCGCGACCTTGTCGGGTGCGGTAACGGGCGGCACCGTCACGCTGAACGCCGATGGTTCGTTCAACGCCGTACCGTCGGCGCCGCCGGTGGGCAGCGGGAAGACGGCCACGGTCACGTTCCAGTACAAGGCGGTCAATTCGCAGAACACGGCTAGCTCACCCGCAACGGTCACCGTGACGTTCAACGGCGGCAGCGGACTCGCCGTGGCGGTGAAGGACGCGCCGACCGGCACTGCGATCACGGACTATCGCTGGATCATCGAGGAGGACCGCACGTTCCAGATCGACCCCGCCTGCCAGGTGAACGGCGCCGGGCGCCCGAGTACCTGCCCGCCGCTGCCGGTGCCGAGTCTCGGCACCAGTTTCCATACCAGCTACATGCCGGTTATCGCAGCGGGCTGCGTGGGAACCATAGCGTGCGAGTCGGGGCAGACGGTGTTCGATCCGGCGACCAACTCGCATTTGCCGGCCGTGTGCGACGTCGGCGATGGAGCATGCCGCACGACCGCCGCGCAACAGACGCCGGTCGATCCGTCGCAAGTCGCGCTCGATCCAACCAGGCACTACTACATTTCGATCCTGCCGGGCGACGCGGGCAACACGTTCGCGCAAGGCTCCGGCGCGCCGGTAGCGGGGACGAACGGCGCGCTACGGCAATTCGACATCTCGAAGGACTGCCCGTCCGGCCCGGGCGGCGCGGACTTCGCGCCCGGTACCGGAAAATGTGGTCACGCGATGGGCGGCGCGCCGATCGCACCGGCGCAAACGGCGGTGAACGTGTTGTTGCAACAGACCCCGCTGCAGACCGCGAAAATTTCCGTGTTCGTGTTTGAAGATGACGCGCCGCTGAACGGTGAAGTGGACGTGAGCGGCGGTACGGATGCATTCGGCACGGCGCGTGAACCGGGCCTCGGCGGCTTCGAAATCAAGCTCTTCGACGACGCGGGCGGCACGGGTGACCCGACCGGGCAGATGAGCTACGACATGTTCAACAATCCGCTGTCCAACTCGCTGGCGGGAATGAAGGATCCGGCCACCGGTCTCGACGCTTGCCCGATTTCGATAAAGACGCATGACGGCATCGTCGGCATGATCCCGACTTGCCCGAAATTCGAGTCCGACGGCAAGACGCCGTCACCGCTGGTGGGCCAGGCGATCATCGCCAATCTGATGCCGGGGCGCTTCGGTGTGGCCGCGTACCCTGCGGCCGACCGCATCGCGCGCGGCGAAGAGTGGCTGCAGACCAACACGCTCGACGGCCAGAAAGCGCACGATGCGTTCATCAAGGTCGGCGGCCCGGCGTACTTCCAGGAATTCGGGCCGGCGGGTTTTCACGTGACGATCGGCTTTGCCAATCCGAAGATCATCAATGCGCGACTGCCTGTTCTTTGCAAGGGCGTGACTTGCAACAACGGCATCAAAGGCCAGATCACCAACCTGCACTACAGCCGGCCGCCTAACGAAAACCTCTACGGCGCCGGCTCGCGCAACTCGCTCAGCTTCACGCAGTGTTACGTGAGCGTCGGCGATCCGGACGGCGAGGATGTCGCCTTCACCAAGTGCGCGGCCGACGGCTCGTTCAGCATCAGCGGCTTGCCCGATGGCACGTACAGAATCACGGTGTTCGATCAGTGGAACGATCAGATCGTCGACGGGCTGGCGACGGCCGTCGCGGTGAAGGGCGGACAGACGGCGAACGTCGGCGAGCTGTCAGTGCTTCAATGGCACACCAATCTGTACACGCGGACCTTCCTCGATACCAATGGCAATGGCGTGTCGGATGCCAGCAAGCCCGGTCTCGCGCTCGTGCCAACCACCATCCGGTTCCGCGACGGCAGCTTTTCGAACTTCCTGACCACCGACATGAACGGCTACGCGTCGTTCAACGAAGTATTCCCGCTGTTCAACTGGTACATCGCCGAGGCCGATACGACGCGCTATAAGCAGACCGGCGTCCATGCGGTCTACGACGCGGGCGGCCCGCCGGATGGCACTCCCGGCGGCGGCACCTCGACCATTGCGGCTCACTACGCCAATACGAAGGAATCCGCGACGGCGCACCTGCCAACCAACCTGCGCTTCCCCGGCTCGGTGTATTGCAACGACGCGGACTGCAACGATCGCTCAGGGACCAATCCATCGACGGGACGGATCGATCCGCCATGGGTGACGACCATGGGCTGGCAAGGTTTCTCCGGTCAGAGCTCGTTCCTCGAATTCGGCAAGACGCCGTTCGGCCCGACCGAGAACGGCGGCATTCGTGGCGAAGTGGTCTATGCGTCGACACGGCCGTTCGACGACCCGGCCCAACTCTCTCACAATAGCTGGACGCCGGATGTGCCGAACGTCACGGTGAACCTCTATCAGGAGAGCGTTGCCGCGGACGGCACCGAGAGCCTCGCGCTCGTGGATACGACCAAAACCAGCAGTTGGGACGACTGGGCGCAGGGCTTCCGTTCAGACGGTGTGCCGAACATGAACTGTCCTGGCCAGGAAACCACCACGGACCCGTTCTTTTTCACGCTGCAAAACTCGAAGCAATGGCTCGATCCCCAGCAGCGCACGTTGCCGAACAACTCGCAATTCAAGTGCTATGACGGCATGCATGCGTTCAACCAATTGCAGCCCGCGCCGTATGACGGGATGTACCAGTTCCCGAGCGTGACAGGCCGCAACCCGACCACTGGCAAGCCGACTGGCACGGGCTGCTCGATCTGCGTGGCGAATCCGTCCGGCGACGGCACGATGATGCTGCCCGCGGGCAAGTACGTGGTCGAAATCATCGTGCCGCCGGGTTATGAACTCGTGAAGGAGGAGGACAAGAACATCCTGATCGGCGACAACTTCATCGCACCTGTGACGCAACAGTTCGGCAGTCTCGGCAACATCTTCATCCTGCCCGACCAGGCGGCGGTGAATTCGAGCTACAACGCGAACAACGCGCAGAACCCGACCACGGATCTCGGCATGCAGACTCGCAACGAAGAGGTTACGGGCGTCATTCAACCGTCCTGGCCGTGCGTCGGTGCGCTGCGGATCGTGCCCGACTTCATCAGCCTGTTCCCGGGTTCGCAGGAAGTCGCACCGTTCGCGGGCGCGTCCCGGCACCTGTGCGACCGCAAGGAAGTCACGCTGACGAACCAGATGTCGGCGGTCGCGAAGTTCTGGGTGTTCAGCTCCACGCACGTCGCCGCTCACTTCACGGGCTTCATGCTGGATGACTTCTCGTCGGAGTTCGACCCGTACTCGCCGCAGTTCGGTGAGAAGTTCGCGGTGCCGAACGTGCCGGTTTCGCTGAAGGACTTCGCCGGCAATGAAGTGTCGCGTGTGTATGCGGATCAGTGGGGCATCTTCAACGGGCTGCAATATTCGACGTGGGAAGTGAATCCGCCGAACCCGACGGGTTACTCGCCGAACATGATGGTGGCCTGCATGAACGATCCCGACAAGCCGGATCCGGCGCACCCCGGCCAGACGATACGCGACCCGCTCTTTAACCCGGCATACAGCCAGTTCTGCTACGAGATTCCGTTTATGCCCGGTCAGACGCAGTATATGGATACCCCGGTCGTGCCGGTCCAGGCCTTCGCGGATGGCTACAACCAGCCTGACTGTGCTTATCCCGACGGAACCCCGGCCGTCTCGACGGTGACTGGCGACTCGAGCGGCGGCGGGGCAGGTCCGTGGGTCAGTGCGGCCGGCCATACGCTGACGATCAAAGCGCTCGGCGATCAGACCGTAGTCAACCATGCTTATACCGGACCGGCTGCGACCACGGCGCCGTTTAACCAGAAGTTCGTCACGCGCCACTATGGTTTCGGGGCCGCGCAGGGTACTGGCACGGTCACGATCGGCGGCGTCGCCGCGCCGGTGACCTCGTGGAGTGACACGCAGATCACGGTGACGGTGCCTACGCTGAGCAAGACGCAGTCGAGCTGCACGATCCAGCAGATGGGCGTAACCACGGCGACGAGCTGCGGTGAACTGGTGATCACGGCCGGCAACGGCAAGAAGTCGATCGATACGGTCACAGTCACGATCGGCGGTAAGGCGCCTACGTATGTGGCTGGCGAGAACGGCACGAGCAACGCCATCCAGACTGCCATCGACAAAGCAACCCCGGGCGACATGATCATCGTCGGCCCCGGCGTCTACAAGGAGATGCTGTTGATGTGGAAGCCGGTTCGTTTGCAAGGCGTTGGCGCGACCTCGGTGACGGTCAACGCGAATACCCACCCGTCCGGCAAGATGGACCCGTGGCGCAGACAGGTCGACTGCCTGTTCGGCGTGGCGCTCAACGGTGGCCTGATCAGTTCCAGCAACCCGTACGACCGGACCGGCACGTACTCGTGCAGCACCGCGATGCAACGAAAAGTGGATGCGATTCCGCTGGAACCGACGATAGGCTGGGACAACACGCTCAACGGCAATCTCGGTGAACTGCTGATCGAACCCACGCTGATGGGTGCCTACGAAGGCGCCGCCATCACGGTGCTCGCCAAGGGCGTGGCCGACGTGAACGGGCAGGCAGACGCGAACTGCACGGCGAACGGCATCTGCACGCCGCTGACCAGCAGTAAAAAGGATTGCGCCCAGTACCCCAGCAACTTCCTGTGCAATCCGTCGCGGGTGGATGGCATGACCTTCACGAATAGTTCGCAAGGCGGCGGCGGGATCTTCCTGCACGGCTGGAACCACTACACGGAGGTGTCGAACAACCGCGTGTCGAGCAACGCCGGTACGCTCACGGGCGGCATCACGGTCGGCCAGGTCGAGGTGCCGGACGGCACGATCGCGGCGAACGGCTTCACGCAGTTGCCGTTCGCGTACAACACGCATGTGAACGTGCACCACAACGCGGTGACCTCGAACGCGGCGTATGGCGATGAAATCAACTCGACGACGCCTTCGTCCGCGGCTGGAGTGACGTTCTGCTCGGGCGCCGACAACTATCACTTCAACTACAACTTTGTGTGCGGCAATATCAGCAGCGGCGACGGCGGCGGCATCGCTCACTTCGGGTTTAGCTACAACGGAGACATCTCACACAACTGGGTGCTTTTCAACCAGAGCAACAACCCGACGTTGCCCACGTACGGCGGCGGCATCATCGCCCAGGGCGTGCCGCCGGACGGCACCTTCTGCGAAAACTCGGCGGTCGACGTCGACTGCGCGCCGCAGCTTTCCGATGGCGTCGGCCCGGGCCTCGTGATCGACGGCAACCTGATTGTCGGCAATACCGCGGAAAGCGGTAAAGGCGGCGGTCTGCGCTTGCAGAACATCAACGGCACGGACGTGCAGCGCAGTCCGAACCACAGCGAGCGGTGGAACGACGTTACCGTCATCAACAACATCATCGCGAACAACGTGGCCGGCTGGTCGGGTGGCGGCGTGTCGCTGCAGGACGCGGTGGCGGTGAGCTTCGTCAATAACACGGTGATCTCGAACGATTCGACGTCCACGGCCGGTGTGCTGTTCAACACGGCGCTGGCTGCGCAGGCGAACGTCGGGCCGCCGAACTGCACGACGGTGGGCGCCGAAACGACCTGCAGCCCGATCACGACGTCCACGTTCCAACCGGCGGGTCTCGAGGTCGCGCGGCATACGGCGAACTTCATCGGTGCGTTCGCGAGCTCGAAAAACCTGAAGTGTCCTGGCAACGTGTCGGACTGCCAGACGTTCTCCGACCCGGTGCTGACGAACAACGTGTTCTGGCAAAACCGCTCCTTCTATATCACCGTGGCCGGACTCGATCCGAACATTCAGGGCCGGCAGAACATGGTCACGCTGAACCCGACGCTGAACCAGGCGGGCCAGAAGACCGGCTTTTGCGATCCGAATGCGAAGTATTGGGACATCGGCGGGTATGGCGATGTGACGCCCGCGACTCACGAGTCGGGGGTGACGCTGGCCCCGCAGTATTCGATCCTGACCGATGCCGGCGACTACCCGAACGCGCATAACAGCGGCGCGAATCCGGACGTCGTCAGCCAGTACTGCAACGGCTCGCGTGTGCCGCCTGAAGCTGGCGGGATCGGCTTCGCGGTGCCTCCGGGGATTGCCGACACGGTGCTGCCGAATCCGCTCTTCAGCCTGCTGCCGTCGGCCACGCCGGATGAAGGCAACAACTGGATCAACATGTCGTACGGGCCGCTGTCGCTGTCCAACGCCACGATCCCGTCAGGCGCTGCCGGCTACGGCGTGCTGCTCGGCAACTATTCGATCCAGTCGAATTCGCCGGCCGTCAACGCAGCCACGCCGGTCGGTGCGCCGAACCACGACTTCTTCGGCACGCCGCGCCCGCAAAACGGGGGATACGATGTCGGCGCGGTCGAGTTGCCGGCCACCGGTGCGGTTGCCGGGCTCGCCGGGCTGGTGACAGGAAGCTTGCTGCCGTTCGGTCCCGGGGGACTCTTGCCATGAAACACCCATCGTCTCCGGCGTGGCGAGCCGCGTTGGTTCTATCGGGTGTCTGTCTGGCCGCGGCCATGCTCGATGCAGCCGCGGCGCAGCAGAACCCGGCGGCGGCTGCGACTTCGCCGAAGACGTCGCCGTATATGCCGGTGAAAGTGCCGCAGCACGCGCAGCAGCTGTATCAAATGATGCATGGCGTCGACAACCTGAGCGTGCGGCGCACCGCCTCCGGCAATCTGCTGCGCTTCAGCTATCGCGTGACCGACCCGGCGGTCGCGCAGTTGCTTGGAGACAAGAACTCGATGCCGTATCTGTACGGCGAGAGAAGTCATGCCTTGCTTGAAGTGCCGATGATGGACACGATCGGCCAGCTTCGGCAGACCGGTCCGCAGGAGGTCGGCCAGGAATACTGGGTGGTGTTCTCCAACAAAGACCACCTGATCAGGGCAGGGGATCGTGTCAACGTGCTGATCGGCGCGTTTCATATCGATGGACTGGTGGTCGAATGATCGCGCCAGCGATCCGCGAAAAAAAAGGAGGGGTGAACCATGAAGCGGTTGTATTCGATGACGGTCCCGATGGCGGCCTTGCTGGCCGCGGCCCTGATGCCGGCCGTGGCGTCGGCGGCCGACCTGAGCGCGGCGCAGATCGTTGAGCGCAACGTCGCGGCGCGCGGCGGTCTGAAGGCGTGGCGCGCCGTCAACACGATAACGATGACAGGACAGATCGACGTGGGCGGCACCAAACCCGTCAAGCTGCCGTTCACGATGACGATGAAGCGGCCGCACAAGAGCCGCTTTGAACTTCGTTTCGACAATCAGACCGCGTATCAGGTCTACGACGGTTCGCAAGGCTGGAAAGTCCGGCCGTTCCTCGGACGCAACGAGGCCGAGCCGTATACGTCCGCCGAGGCGAAATCGGCCGCGAACACCGCCGATCTCGACGGCCCGCTGATCGACTACGCGAGCAAGGGCAGCCAGGTCGCGGTGCAGGGCATGGACACCGTGGAGGGCCACCGCGCCTACAGGCTCGTGCTGACGATGAAAGACCACACCGAGCGGCATGTGTGGATCGACGCGGCGAACTTTCTCGAGCTGAAAATGGATGGCGACCCGCGCAAGCTCGACGGGCGCATGCACAACGTCGCCGTCTACTTCCGCGACTACCACGCGGAAAGCGGCCTGGTCGTGCCGCATACGCTCGAAACGGTCGTCGCGGGCGAGAAGCAGACCCATCAGATGACGATTCAGCACGTGACGGTGAATCAGTCCGTCGACGATTCGCAGTTCTCCAGGCCGCAACTCGCCATGGTCAAGGTGCCGGCTCGTTAGCGACGGCAGCACACCGGGAGAAGGTCATGAAACGGATTTCTTGGTGGTGGGTGCTCGTGGCGAGCGCCGGCGCGTTCGCGCTGGCGCAAACGCCGGCCGCAAAGCCGGACGCCAGCCTTGGCGCTGAGGAGATCGTCGCGAAGAACGCCGAGGCTCGCGGCGGCGCGGATGCCTGGCGCAAGGTCATGTCGATGGAGTGGGTCGGGCACGTGGACAGTCCGAATGCGCCCACGTCGAATCTGCCGTTCATGCTCACGTTGAAACGTCCCGACCTGACTCGCTTCGAGGTCACGGCGGCCAATCAGATGATCGTGCACGTATTCGACGGCAGGGAGGGCTGGAAAGTGCGCCCGTCGGGAAACGGCGGCCCGGATGTGCGCCCCTATACGAGCGATGAAGTGAAGTTCGCGCGCGACGCGCAGGTCATCGACGGCCCGTTGCTCGATCACGCCGCGAAGGGCATCGACGTCGCACTCGAAGGCACCGACACGGTCGAAGGACGCGATGCCTATCGTTTGTCGGTGCGCTTGCCCTCCGGTGCGACGCGCCACGTGTGGGTCGACACGCAGAATTTCCTCGACGTGAAGTCCGACCACGAGGGGCGCAGTCCTTCGGGGCAGCCCGCGACAGTCGAGGTGATGTATCGCGACTTCAAGGACGTGGATGGCGTGAAGATCCCGTTCGTCATCGAAAGCGGCCCGGTCGGGACAGGCAGGAAAGACCGCCTGGTGATCGACAAGGTCACGCTCAATCCTCCCCTCGACCGATTCGCGTTCGCCAAACCGGCTTGGCAGGGGCGGCACGCTTCCGTCACGATCGGCGCCGATACTTCGCCGGCGAGCGGCTCGCCGGTCCGACCGGTTCCCTAGTCATGCGCGGCGCCGGGTTCCTTGGCGTGGCGTGCGCGCTTGCCGCGCTACTGCTGACCGGAGTGCAGCAAGCGAGCGGCGTGCCTCCCATCGATGCCGGCGAGTCGATCTACCAGCGCGGCATTGCCGGCTCCGGGGAAGCGGTTCAAGCGACCCACGATGGCGGCGTGCGCATGCAAGGCGCCGCCGTCGCATGCATGAATTGCCACCGGCGCAGCGGGCTCGGCGCGCGCGAAGGCAACAGCATCATTCCACCGATCAGCGGGCAGTATCTGTTCCACCCGCGGGTCGAGAACCCCGAGGAGCTGGAGATACCGTACGTAGACGGCATGCGGTCCAATCGCGAGCCGTACACGGACGCGACGATCGCCCGCGCGATCCGCGAAGGCGTCGACTCCGAGGGCAAGCCACTCAGCAATCTGATGCCGCAGTTCGCGCTGAACGACGCGGACATGGCGGCGTTGATCGGTTATCTGAAGCGGCTCGACCGGCGCCGCGCGCCGGGCGTCACGGATACCGTGCTGCACTTCGCGACGATCATCACACCGGACGCGGACCCGGTGAAACGGCGCGGCATGCTCGACGTGCTGCAACACTATTTCGCCGACAAGAACGCTTCGCCGCTCGGCGCAACGCCGCCGCTGCGCACCTCGCGCAAGATGATGTTCATGGTCAACCGGCGCTGGGAATTGCACGTGTGGGAACTGCACGGCCCGCCCGAGACCTGGCACGAGCAGTTGAAGGCGGATCTGGCGCAGCAACCCGTATTTGCGGTGTTGTCGGGACTCGGCGGCAAGAACTGGGCGCCGGTTCACGACTTCTGCGAGCAGGAAGCGGTGCCGTGCCTCTTTCCCAATGTCGACGTGCCGGTCGAAACAGACCACGACTTTTACTCGCTGTATTTCTCGAAGGGGGTCCTGCTCGAGGCCGGGTTGATCGCGAAACGTATCCTCGACGCGAATAGCGGCTCACCGGCTGGCAGGGTGAAGACCGTACGTCAGGTGTATCGCGCGGGCGACAGCGGCGAGGCGGCGGCGCTTGCGCTCGCGAGCGCACTGAAGGACCATGGCGTGAGCGTATCGAGCCAAAGGCTCGCGCCGGGCGATAGCGTCGCCGAAGCGCTTCGCAGCGTGGGTGGAACAGATGCGCTGGTGCTGTGGCTGCGGCCATCTGATATCGCGGCGGTGGCCGGCAAGCCGCCCGACTCGACTCAGGTCTTCGTGTCGGGTCTGATGGGTGGTCTGGACCGCATACCCCTGCCGCAAAGGTGGCGCGACGTCGCGCGTATTGCCTATCCGGTCGACCTGCCCGAGGGACGACGTGTGCGTGTCGACTACGCGTTAGGCTGGTTCGCCATCAGGCATATTCCGATCGTCGACGAGCGCGTTCAGGCGGATACCTATCTCGCGTGCGGGCTGCTCGCCGAGACGCTCAGTCACATGGTCGATGCGTTCGTCAGAGACTACCTGGTGGAGCGAATCGATGACATGCTCGACCATCGGATCCTGACGGGCTACTATCCGCGCCTGACGCTCGCGCCGGGTCAGCGCTTTGCCTCGAAGGGCGGCTATCTCGTTCGCTTTGCGCAACCCGAGGACACGCGTGTCGTTGCCGATAGCGGGTGGATCGTGCCGTAGCAGCCGGGCAGGGCGGCATGACAGCGCGCCGGCGCGCACTAACGGCTGGCCGTCAGCAGACGCCGGTAGCGGTCCAGCACGCGCGGCACGTACTGACGTGTCTCGGGGATAGAAGGGATGCGATAGCCAGCCCGAATCACGGCGTTCTCGCCCGCGTTGTACGCGGCCAGCGCAAGCTCCATGTCGTCCTGGAAGAGATCGAGCAGGAAGCGTAGATAGCGCGCGCCTGCCAGCACGTTGTCGCGCGGATTGAACATGTTGCCATCCGAAAAGCGCCGCGCGGTGTCGGGCATCAACTGCATGAGACCCTGGGCGCCTTTCTCCGATACGGCGTTCGGGTCGTAGCGCGACTCGACGTCGATCACCGCGCGCAGCAGTTCGGGCGCCACGCGAAAAGTGCGGCTTGCTTCTTCGATCACGGCGTTGAATGTGCTGCTTGTACGTTTCGTCCTTCGCTCGGGCGGCGGGTCTCCCGCGACGATCACGCGCAGTCCCGCCGTGCCCGGTGTGTTGGTCAGGACGATCGCACCCTGGTTGTCGACCGCGCCAAAGATGTCCGCGTGCGCGAGCCCAGTTGATGTCATTCCGAGCGTCATCATGACCGCCCGAAGCGTACTCGCCGACAGCAAAGAAGAGCGCCTGCGCATGTTCGACATCCCTCCGCGTCGTCATTTTGAGTCGCGCAAAAGGACCTGAGCAATGGGGCACCCTCCTACTTTTGGAGGTGCGCCGAGTAGGGCTTTTACTGGTTTGCAAAAATGTTACGTCTGGTAATGCTTTGTCACAAAGTAAGGTTTAGCCGATATTCGTAATGCGCTTCAAAGAGGGAAAATAGTTCTGATTGGGGCGGATGGTGTAGTTTGTACTGCTTCGCATGCGCGAAACACAGGAGAAGCGTACTTTCTTCCGTACTATTACCAACATCAGTTTTCCCGTCGAATTTATCGTTTTTGAAACGTTTTTCGCCAACTTAATTAATCTAACTAATCCTTTCGACGTGCTCCCCGAATCTGGAAAAGGTCCTGAGCCTGATGGCGCGAACCTTGCACAGCAAGGCCGCGCGGGCGACCGGCTGACGGTCGAAAATGTGTAAATAGAAGGAAAGGATATGTTAATTATTTAGAAAGAAATCGCCAAGGAATTGGAAAGGAGACTTTGAAAGAAGAAAATCGTCCTGCCAAAGGCGCTTACGGTTGATCAATCAACTGTCCATGCTCTAACGAGGAGTGGGGATCGTGAATACCAATTATCGCGTCCTGGTCATCGAGGATCATGATTTGCTGCGCAAAGGATTGTGTTCGATGCTGTCAGCACAAGGTGAATTCCCGGTTGTCGGAGAGGCGGCGGACGGCAAGCAAGCCTGCCAGCTCGCCATGACGCTCAACCCTGATCTGATCCTGATGGATCTGTCGATGCGCGGCATGAACGGCATCGACGCGACCGCGGCGATCAAGCGCCGCTCGCCGCACGTGCGTGTCCTGGCGCTCACCGTGCATCAAAACGAAGAGTACGTGCGTGAAGCGCTGCGTGCGGGCGTCGACGGTTATGTGCTGAAAGATGTTTCGTTTGACGAACTGATTGTTGCGATGCGCGCGGTGATGCAGGGAAAAAAGCATCTGAGCGCCGATGTGTACGGCTACATGGTCGACTCTTTCATTACCGGCCGCGAAGCAGTGGCGCCGAAGAACGCGTGGGACGTTCTCACGGCGCGCGAGCGCAGCGTCCTGAAGCTGATTGCCGAAGGGCGTACCAACCGGCAGGTAGGCGAGTATCTGAACCTCAGCCCGAAGACGATCGAGAAGTATCGCGCGAGCGTGATGCACAAGCTCGCCATCGAGAATCTGACGGAACTCGTGCTGGTCGCGATCAGCATGGGGCTGTTGACGTCGCTCGCGACCAAATGCGCGGAACGCGATCCCGACACGCCAGTCCATCCGCCGGTTGCGCATCCGGAGCTGCCAGCGGCGCCCGGCGCTGTCGAGGCGCTGCCAGCGTCGAGGCTCAGTGGGTCGGCAGCCGGATGAGGGCAGCGCTCGCGGGCGAGCCGGCGGTGTCCGTCAAAGCGTCCAACTCGCCGATACGAGTGTGCCGATGGCGTCGGAAGAGTGGACCGAGAGAAAGCCGCCCTGCGATTCGACACGATGTTGCATGCCGGCGAGGCCGAGGCCCGTTGAACCCATGTCTTCAGGCGACAGGGGGCGCGTGTCGTAGCCGGTGCCGTTGTCCTGAACGGTGAGCAGCAGACCGGTGTCGATCCGTTGCAGGGTGAGCCGGATCTCGGTTGCCGATGCATGCTTCACGATGTTGTTGAGCGCTTCCTGAGCGAGGCGGAAAATGTCCGCCTTCAGGTAGTCGGGCACATCGCGGTCGTCGACGTCGCAGCGGAAGCTCACCGCCGTGCCGTCGGCACCGCGCTCGACGCGCCGGCACAGCGTGCTCAACGCGACGGCGAGACCCAGCCGGTCGAGTGCTAGCGGACGAAGTTCGCCGCATATCTGTCGCATCTCGCCGATCGCCTCGCGCACTTGCAGGACGGTGGCGTCGAGCTTTTGCGCGGCGTCTTCGGCTTGCCCGCGACGCAGGCGTATGCGCGAGTCCTCGATCATCAGCTTGATCAGCGTGAGCGCCTGGCCGAGACCGTCGTGCAGATCGGCGGCGAGGCGTTGACGCTCGCGTTGCTGACCGATCATCAGATACTTCAGCCGATCGCGGGCCGCCGCTTTGGGGAGATGGGCGCCAGTCGCAGGCGAGGCATCGGCTGCAAGGGGTTCCTCGAAGAGCATCAGTTGCGCGGCTTGCCGATCGGGCGGCTTCTGTTGCGCCTGGTTGGGCGCGATCGGTTGGCGGCGCAGTAACAGCAAGGCGGGACGGCCGTTGCGCATGGTCAGCCTCGTGGTGATCGGGGCAAACTCGTGAGCGACATCGGCCGATAGCTGAGCGGCGAGCGATGCACGTTCGCCGTCGGGCGCCATGTCCAGCAGCGGGCGGCCGACAAGTTCGCCGTTCGTGTACCCGAGCAACGCCGCGGCGCTGCGGTTCACCGACAGGAACACGCCATCGGGCGACAGGATCGCAAGCGCGGCGCCGCGCGCGTCAGTGATGTTGCCCAGTCGCGTTTCGTCGAGACGGGCCGCGATCCCAAGCTTGCGCATTGCGTCGACAAGGTCGCGCAACCTGAGTTGCCGCGGAGCGGGCGGACCTGCTTGCATGGGATCTCCCCAGCGAGTTTGCTTAAGGAAGCCTTAAGCATTCGTTAAGAATTGTAGGCCCGCGCACCTCACGCTGCCAACGGGACAACTACGGACGTCAAGCGGGGGATGCTCCGCTTTTCGCGGGGTGGATGTTTCCTCTGGTAGACGTACCCTACCGCGCTTTGGGGGACTTTATCCAATGACGTGCGTGAGCGATTTCATGAGACTGAAGCGATCGGCTGGGCGCGTCCGTGTGCTTCTTGCATCGCGCCTTTGCCATTCCACTGTCTCGGGAGACCGCGATGAAGACGAACCGCAAATGGATGATCGGCGCGCTCGCGCTGACCGGCGCGGGGCTGACGGGCCTCGGCGCCATGGCCGCGACTGCCGCAACGATGGCCGATGGGATGACCCACGACACCGCGATGCAGATGCATCACCACCATGACATGACCACGCGCACAGTGCGCTCGACGGTGGAGTACACCCTGCCCGCGGTGACGCTGGTTCGCGACGACGGCAAAGTTGTTTCGCTCCCCGACGAGCTGAACGACGGCCGTCCGGTCATCCTCACGTTCATCTACACGAGCTGCACGACGATATGCCCCATGGTCAGTCAAACCTTCGAGGAATTGCAGGCGAGGCTTGGCCCCGACCGTGACAAGGTACATCTCGTGTCGATCTCGATCGATCCCGAAGAGGACACGGCAGCCCGCCTGAGGGCCTACGCCAGGCGCTTCGACGCCGGCCCCGAGTGGCAGCACTACACCGGCACCGTCGAGGCCAGCATCGCGGCTCAACGCGCGTTCAACGTCTATCGCGGCGACAAGATGAATCACACCGCCGTGGTCTTTTTCCGCGCGGCGCCCGGCAAGCCGTGGCTGCGTCTGGACGGTCTCGCGACGCCGGCCGAACTGCTGAGCGCTTACCACGACGTCGTCGCCTCGAACTAGTCGTGGGGGTTGCGCCGGGAGCGAGCAAAGTGGCGACGCCCTGTCACGTACTGATCGCCGAGGATCAGCATCTTCTGCGCGGCGGTCTCCGTACGATGGTGTCCTCCCTGCCTGACTACACCGTCGCTGGTGAGGCGACCGACGGTATCGAGGCGTGCAGTCTCGCGTGGGCCCTCAAGCCCGATCTGATCCTGATGGATCTCTCGATGCCTGGCATGAGCGGCATCGATGCCATTACCGTGATCAAGTATCGGACACCGCAGGTGCGGATCATCGCGCTGACGATCCACAGCAGCGACGAGCACGTGCAGGAGGCGTTCGCGGCGGGCGCCGACGGTTACGTGATCAAGGACGCCTCGTTCGAAGAACTCGTCGGCGAAATGCGCCTTGTGATGCAGGGCAAACGCAACCCCGCATTCGAACAGCGTGCCGGGAACGGCGTATCGTGCGATCCGCTGCCGGGCGTTTCGCGCCATGCGCAGCTATGGCACACCTTGACCACTCGCGAACGCGCGGTGCTGAGGCTGGTCGCGGAAGGCTGCACCAATCGGCAGGTCGGCGAATATCTGCAACTGAGCCCGAAAACCATCGAAAAGCACCGCGCGAGCCTGATGCGCAAGCTCGACGTGACGAACGTCACCGGCCTCGTGCTGATCGCGCTCGACATGGGTGTGCTGCCGTTGTCGAACCCGGTGCGCGCGCTCGATCGCTTCCTGTGAACGACGCGGGAACTGGGGGGGCTTTACCCATCCCTTTGGTCGGGTCTCCCTACTTCTTGCCGGTGTCCGCCTGAACAAGAATGGGTAAAACGGCTCTGGTTTTATCGGGCCGGCGGGGCGACAGAAAGGGGGCACCGTGCGCAACGAATCTTTCTCGATCAGGGCCGCCATACACAGCAGCGTGACGGTCCCTCCACGCATTGGCGATGCGCGCCGGCGCAACGGTGGTTTCACGTTGCTCGAACTGCTCGTGGTCATGGTCATCATCGGCTTGCTCGCGGGGCTGGTGGCGCCGCGCTATTTCGAGCAGGTTGGCAAGTCGAACACCAAGATCGCGCGAGCCCAGATCGACTCGTTGAGCAAGGCGCTCGATCAATACCGGCTCGACACGGGCGTCTATCCGACGACCGAGGAAGGCCTTCAGGCGCTGATGACCAAACCTCAGGACGCAACGAACTGGGATGGCCCGTATCTGCAGAAAGCGGTGCCGCCGGATCCGTGGGGTCGCCCATACCACTACACCTCGCCCGGCGAGCATGGCGACTACGACCTGTACACGCTTGGCAAGGACGGCAAGGTCGGCGGCACCGGTGAGAACACGAACGTCACGTCCTGGTAGTGCGGCTCTCAGCGAGGAGAATCGACGTGAAGTACCTGCTGCGCGTCTTCGATACCAGCGGTTCAGTGCAGACGCTTCGCGTCGACTGCGATTCGTCCGCGAGCGCGATAGCGCTTGCGCGCGCAAGGGGGTTGCGCGTGGTGTCAGTACGTGCGGATGCGAGAGGTCAGCGTCGGCCTGGCTGGCGGGCGATGCCGGGCGCGAAATTCAACGTCGAGCTGTTCGCGCGCGAACTCGCGGCCTTGCTCGATGCCGGCGTCGGCGTGATCGACGCATTGCGCACGCTCAGCGGCAATGAGCGTCGCGAGGCGTCGGCCGAGGTCTATGGCGATCTGCTGCGGCAACTCGAAGAAGGGCACTCGCTGTCGGCGGCGCTCGAGCACGCAAGCCGCGTGTTCCCCCCCATCCTCGTGGCGTGCGTGAAAGCGAGTGAACAGACAGGCGGTCTTGCCGGCAGTCTGACGCGCTATTCACGCAACAGTGCACTGCTTCACGAACTGCGCGGCCGCGTGGTGTCGGCCGCGATCTATCCATCCGTGCTACTGCTCGTGGGCGGGGCCGTCGTGCTGTTTCTGCTCGGTTTCGTCGTGCCGCGCTTTGCGACCCTGCTCGAGCAAAGCGGACGCGAGCTGCCGCTGCTCTCGCAATTGTTGATGGCCTGGGGCGGCATGGTGCATGCCCACGGAATGGCGCTCAGTGTGGGCCTCGCCGTGCTGGCGGTGACGGTCGTCGTCGCGCTGCGCCGGGCCGCCGCGCGCAACTGGATCGCGGATCGCCTGCTCGCGTTGCCCGGTATTGGTCTGCACTTCCGCGTGTTTCGCCAGTCGCAGTTTTTTCGCACTACCGCGATGCTGGTCGAAGGCGGCATTCCAGCCACGCGTGCCTTCACACTCGCCAGCGGACTGGTGAGCCGGGCCGATCAGACGGCCGTGGAAAGTGCCATGCAGCAGGTACGCAATGGCGCGCGGATGTCCGACGCGTTCCAGCAGGCAGGTCTCGCCAACGCCATTACCTATCGCTTGCTGACCGTCGCCGAGAAGACCGGTGGCCTGGGTCCTGTTCTCGACAGAATCGCCGCCTTCCAGGAAGCGCAAGTGTCGCGCACGATCGATCTGATCTCGCGGCTGATCGAGCCAGCGATGATGATTTTCATCGGCGTGGTGATCGGGGGGATTGTCGTGTTGATGTACATGCCGATTTTTGAAATCGCGTCGAGCATCCAGTAGGCCGCGGGGGAGGGGGGGACGCATGGATACGATCAGCGCGGCACCGCAAACTCAGGGCGTCGAATTGCGTGACGAGTTGCGCGCACTCAGCGAGCGGCACGGCTCGGGCATTCGCGCGCTGGAAGAGTTGATGGTGCAGGCCTCGCTCAGCGCCGACGAAATGGTGGTTCGGCTCGCCGGGCAGTTCCGCATGAAATCGATCGGCATGCATGAATTGAACCGGCTCGAAGCGGATTTCGAGGTACTGCCGTTCGTCGAAGCCACCACCCGTTTGTGCGTGTGCTTTCGCGAGCCGGATCAGGACGGCGCGCTGCTGTTCGTGATCGCCGATCCGCTCGACGTCCGCACGCGCGGCGTGGTGGAGCACCGGATGCGTGCGCGGCCCACGTTGCGGTATAGCTGGGCACTGGCGAGCGTCGGCGACCTCACCGCGTGGCTCGCCGTACGTGAAAAAGACGTGCGCGCGATGGATTCGCTCGCCCTCGACGATCAGGTGCAGCACACCGCCGATCCCGCTTCGCTCGCGCTGACGTTGCAGGGCATCAGCAGCGACGACAGCGCCGTGGTGCGCCTGCTCAACTCGACCATCTACGACGCGTTGAAGATGATGGCGAGCGACATCCACCTCGAATGCCGCGCGAACGGGCTGAAGATCAAGTGCCGGGTGGATGGCGTGCTGACCGTGGTCGGCCGTGCCGAAGGGCGCGATGTCGCGGACCAGGTGCTGTCGCGCGTGAAGGTCATTTCCGAACTCGACATCGCGGAGCGCCGCGTGCCGCAGGACGGCCGCTTCAAGGCGGTGTACGCGGGCCGCGAAATCGACTTTCGCGTGTCGATCATGCCGAACCAGTTCGGCGAAGATGCGGTGCTGCGGATTCTCGACCGCTATCAGCTTTCGCAGGCCCCCGGCGGATTGACGCTCGAGACCCTGGGATTTCAGGGCGGCGATACGCGCTTCATGCGCTCGGTGGCTGCCATGCCCTACGGAATGCTGCTGGTGACGGGGCCAACGGGCAGCGGCAAAACGACGACGTTGTACGCGATTCTCACCGAGATCAACGACGGCCTCGACAAGATCGTCACGATCGAGGATCCGGTCGAATATCAACTGGGCGACATCCTGCAGATACCGGTGAACGAAGCGAAGGGACTGACGTTCGCCCGCGGATTGCGATCGATCCTGCGGCACGACCCGGACAAGATCATGGTCGGCGAAATCCGCGATCCTGAAACCGCGCAAATCGCCGTGCAGGCCGCGTTGACTGGGCACCAGGTGTTCACGACGGTGCACGCGAACAACGTGTTCGACGTAATAGGCCGCTTCACGAACATGGACGTCGACCCGTACAGCTTCGTGTCGGCCCTGAATGGCGTGATTGCGCAGCGGCTGTTGCGCCAGTGCTGTGCCGACTGCGTGGTGGACGACACGGTCGATCGGGACACCTTGGCCAGTTCCGGCATCGATCCGGACACCGTGGGCAGCTACGGCTTTCGCCGCGGGGCCGGTTGCGCGGCTTGCCGTGGCAGCGGCTATCGCGGGCGGCGCGCGATCGCGGAAACGCTGCGCATGAACGACGAGTTGCGGCAATTGTTGTCGGAGCGCGCGCCGCTTGGGCACATCAAGGCAGCCGCACAGCGCTATGGGATGCAGACCATGCGTACGGCCGCTCTCTCGCTCGTGATGCAGGGCGAAACGACCCTCGAGGAGATCAACCGTGTCACCATGGTTGAATAGTCCGCTCGCCATCGGCGTCGGCACACGCGAACTGGTCGTGGCGGCGACGGCGTCCCGCTGGACGATTGCGCGCCGTCATGTTGCCGCGCTTGCGGAACCCACGAGCATTGCCATTCCTGACGAGCAGTGCTTCACCGCAAAAGGCGTGCTCGACGCGTTGAACATGGCGTTGGCCGCCGACCCCGGGCAGACGGTGCGCACGGTGTTGGGCAAGCGCCAGGTGCGCATCATGCTCGACGATTTCTGGGCGAGCCACGCGATCTTGCGAGGCGACTTCCGCACACTGCGCGCAAGCGAAATCGATCAGATCCTGCTCGCTCACTTCTTCGATCTGTATGGCATCGAGGCCGAGTCCGTGCAGGTGCGCTTTTCGGTGCAGCGCGGCGGCCGTGCCGTCTTCGCGAGCGCCATCGCTCGCACGCTGCATGACGGCATCCACGAGGCGGGCATGGCGGCGGGCGTCGAGGTCCGGTCACTCAAGCTATGCCTGCCGGACCTGCTCAATCGCGTGCAGGACGCCGCCGCCGGTGCGGGCACGGCGCTGCTGTTGTTCGTCGCGGACACGCTGATGCAGGCCGTGCTGTTCGAGGAAAACCGCTGGGTCGCTTGTGACTCGCAGCGTCTCTTTCCCGGCGACGCCAGCGACGCCGAACGGATCGCCGCGCGGGCCGAACAGTCGTTCGAACGCCTCGCCGGCCGGACCAGCGGAAAACGCGAGGACTGCAGAGTCTATCTCTGCGGCGCCGATTTGGATCCCGCGCCATTCGAGGAACGCTTCTCGTCGACGCAGAGTCTCGCGCAACCGGCGATGGATAAGCCGGTCGCGTATCGCTTGATGGAGGCCGCGCGATGATGCCCCGCGTTCACATCGATTTCGGCCGTCGCCGCTTGCAGGGCGCGCCGACGGGGATCGTGCTGCTGTGTGTCGCCAGCCTGTTGTTGCTGGTGAGTAGCGAACGGCTCTGGCACGCCTATGACGAGAACGACCGCTTGCAAGCGGAACAGGATGCACAGCGGCACCTGCTGTTTGCAAAATCGCACCCCGTGAAGGTGCCGCAGACGCCGGCGTCGCGGCTCGCGGAGAGCCAGAGCCTCGCGGTGTTGCGCGAGTTGACCGTGCCGTGGCAGGACCTGCTGTCGATCGTCGAGGACTATCGGGACCACGACGTCGCACTGATCGGCATCGATCAGAGTCCTGCGCAAAGCCAGATCCGTATCACGGCGGAAGCAAAGAACTTCGACGCGATGATTGCGTACCTCCGGTATTTGCAGGCCAGTGTGCTGCTGCGCGAAGCCGTGCTCAACGATCACGTTATCGAATCCAATGTGCCTGGCACGCCGGTGCGCTTTCAGGTTACCGCCGTCTGGAGAAAGTCATGAACCGCGCTCAGGTGGAGGACAGGTTGCTCACGTGGCGTTTCGAACTGCGGCGCACGCTCGGGCTGCCGGGCTTGTTCGGTGCCGTGCTGCTGGGGGCCGCGATGTTGATCGCCGTAGCGATTCCGCGAGTCGACGCGGACGTCGACTCGCACGAGCTGCGCGACTCCGAGCGGCTTGCGCGGACTCCCAGCGCGCGTCATGCCGACGCCGAGCGGGCGGCTGTCGTCGATGCGGTTTCACTTCATGCGCTACCCGACCTGTTCCCGGGTTTCGCGCAAAGCGCCGACGATATTGCGACGATCCTCGCTCAAGCGCGCGACAGCAACCTGACGCTCGGCTCCGCGGAGTATCTCGTGACCAACGATTCGAGCGCGCGTTTCGTGCGCTATCAGATGGTGCTGCCGGTGAAGGATCAGTACGGTGTGATCCGGCGTTTTCTGGCGTCGGTGCTCAATAGCGTGCCGAACGCGGCGTTGCGCGAGATCCATGTCGAGCGCCCCGCCGTGGATGGCAACGTGCTCGATGCGCGGGTGCGCTTCGAACTCATCTATCGGGCAGCGCAGCCATGAAATCCGATCTCGTCAAGCGCGCGTTGCTGCTGGTCTGCGCCATCGCCGCCGTGGGACTGGGTTTGCGTGAGCTGAAACCCGTGCTGCGCACGTCGGCGGTCGCGGCCGCGATGAATGGCGTGCATCGCAGCCGGGTTGAGCTGCGCACGGTTGCCTTGCATCGCGACGAAGCGGCGCGTGCGGATGGTACGGTGCCGGCTGCTGCGCCGGCCGTGGCGAGTGCGCCGGATGTGGCTAGTGCAACAAGGGCCGCTAGCTCGGCGATTTCAGCAAGCTCACCGACTCCTGTCAAAACGGCCGGGACAGCGAAATCAGCACTGACAGCGCGCGACAAACTTCGCGCGCTGCGCACGCCGCTCTCGCTTGAATCGGCCAACAATCCGTTCGCTGCATCGTCGTGGCTGCCGCCACCGCCGCCCGTGGTCGTGGCCCCCGCGCCACCGGCGCCCGTTGCGCCGCCCACCGCGCCGCCCGTGCCCTTTACCTATCTCGGCGAACTCGATGCCAAAGCGGCGAAACCCCAGGTTTTCCTCAGCAATGGCGATCGCCTGTTGATCGTTTCGCCGGGCGAAGTCATCGACGCGCAGTATCGCGTCGAGTCGGTTTCGGAGAGCGACGTCGTGCTGACCTATCTGCCTCTCAATGAGAGACAGGTGCTATCCACGCAAGCGAAGGACAATAAATGAAAACCGCATGCAATCGGGGTGGAAGCGGCCACGGTGACGGCGGCCCGTTGAATCATCTGTCGCGTTCGGGATCGCCTGGCTGCCAACGTCCCACCGTCGATTGGGCCACGGGCCGGCTCGCGCTGCTGAGCATCGCGGCCATGCTTGTGTTCAGCGGCTGCGCGCATCCGCCGACGCGCGCGAGCGAGCCGACCAACGCCGAATTGGAGGTCAACTATCTACGCGATCGCGATCAGAAGGTCAATGCGCTGCTCGACGAAGCCGACCAGTTCCGTAAGAGCTATCAATTCGATCTGGCCATCCAGAAGCTCTACGCGGCCAGCCAGCTCGATCCGAACAGCGAACGCGGGCGCAATATCGGCGCCGCGATCGATCGGGATCGCCGCGATCTGGTCTCGCTGCAGGAAGCCGACCGGATGATGAAACGCGGTTCATATATGCTGGCTGCCGAACGCATTCACCGCGTGCTGGCCCAGAATCCGACCAATACGATGGCGCTGCAGATGGAGAAGGAAATCGACGACAAGCGTCAACAGCAACGTGCGGCGAAAGATGAGGACCTTGCCGCTTCGTCGATCATGCGCACGCCGGTGACGCTGCAGTTTCGCGACGCGAATGTACGAATGGTGTTCGAGGCGTTGTCGCGAACCTCTGGCCTGAACGTGATCTTCGATCGGGACGTGCGTGCGGATCTGAAGACCACGATCTTCGTGACCAACGCGACGCTGCAGGATACGGTCAACATGATCCTGATGCAGAACCAGCTCGACAAGAAACAACTCAACGCGAACACACTTTTCATCTACCCGGCTACCCCTGCGAAGCAGCTCGAATACCAGGAGCTGAAAGTGCGCACATTCCAGCTATCGAACGTCGAAGCCAAGCAGATTCAGTCGCTATTGAAAAGCCTGTTGAAGATCAAGGAGGTCGTCGTCGACGAGCGCGCCAACACCGTCACGATCCGGGGCACGCCGGACACGATTCGCGTCGCCGAACAAATGATCGCGGCACAGGATCTGCCGGATCCCGAGGTGATCCTGGAAGTGAAGGTCCTGGAGGTGTCCCACGACCGGCTGACCGACCTCGGTATCGCGTGGCCTAACTCATTTACGGTGTCGACGCCGTCCACCGTGGACACGTGGGGCGAGTTGCATCATCTGCCGATCAATGCATTGAACGTCAGCGGTTTGTCGGCCACAGCGAACTTCAAGCTCACCGACACCGATGCCAACCTGCTGGCGAGCCCGAGCATCCGCGCGCGCAACAAGGAAAAGGCGCGGATCCTGATCGGCGACAAGGTACCGGTCATTTCGAGTTCGAGCACGCCGAGCACGAGCGGGCCGTCTTACGCACAAACGATTCAGTACCTAGATGTCGGTATCAAGCTCGAGGTCGAGCCGCAGGTCTACCGTGACGCCGACGTGGGCATGAAGCTGAACCTCGAAGTCAGCAACATCACCAATACGATTTCGAGCAGTAACTCGACAACGGGGCTCACTTCGCTGGCCTATGAGATCGGCACGCGCAGTGCGTCGACGAGTCTGCGGGTGCACGACGGCGAAAGCCAGATTCTTGGCGGCCTGATTCAGGATGAGGACCGCTTGACTGCCGACAAAGTGCCAGGGCTTGGACAGTTGCCCGTGCTCGGGCGCCTGTTCTCGAATCACAACGGCGACCACAAGAAGACGGAAATCGTGCTGGAGATCACACCGCACATCGTGCGGCCGCAAACATCCGCCGACGCCGATACGCAAGAGCTGTGGTCGGGGACCGACGTGAATGTCCATGCGGACCAGTTGCGGCTCGATCCGGTGGGCGCCGAGGCGACTGAACAGATGCCGGTTCCCGCGGTGCGTACGCCTGGAAATGTCGGCGGCGGCACAACAGGGGCGTCAGGCGATTCCCACGCCGCTCCGCAGGGTTCCGGCACAGTGCCGCCGACCAGTTCGTTCGGCCAACTGCCGCCGGCGCCGCGCACCACGCCACCGCCCGCGCCCTACGGCGGCCGTTTCTCGACACTGCCGAGCGCGCCAGCGGCGCCACCGGG
>ABYL01000047.1 GCA_000173575.1 Burkholderia sp. H160
GTGACTCGATTGATGCCATCGATCACATCGCCGGCGCGATATGCGGCCGCAGGGCCGCTAAAGAACATGCTGTACGTCGATAACGATAACGGCAATACGGGACATGCAAGCCTCGCAATTCGTTGGTCAATGGGGGCGAGTTCCGCAGCGCCGGTTGCGAAGCCGTCATCTGCGGGAGACTCGATGCATGGCTTCAGGAGCGCGCATACCGATGAACTTTGCGTAAGCTGGAGTTCCTGCCATTGTCGACGATCTGGCTGGGACCGTCCAACGTCCGTAGATGGCTGATCTGAGCCAATCACTCGCCTGCCCCCATGAACAGACTTGGCCCAGCTGGCTCGATCCAAAGTCCGCCACCCTGCACTATCATGGTGGAGTCCAGGAGGGCGCGCATGTGTACCTGAGAAGCCAGCCCGAACGCAGCTCGTGGTGCACGAATAAGGACGTCATAACCGACATGCGAAACGCGCCATACATCAAAAGCCGATTGATGATCGTCGCGGTATTTGCGTTGCCCGCGTTCGTGTTCATCAACGGCTGTAGGTCGCCGGCGACGCCAGCCGTGACCGCGCCGGGAGCGATCGCCACTGACGACGCTGCGCTCGCCTCCCGGGTGAAGCAGGCGCTCGTCGCGGACCCGAGGCTGAGATCGTTGCCGATCAGCGTCGCAACGTATCGAGGCGTCGTGCAGTTGTCAGGAAACGTGGATACAGAGGTACAAATTCAGCAAGCGCTTGCCGTGACGCGTGGCGTACCGGGGGTGCAATCCGTGAGCAACGATCTGCACCTCAGGTCGCAATGACGCGCCTTCGCCGGAAAACAGATTACGAGCGAGTAACACAGGAGAGCGCGCCATAGCGGGGCTGTCTCACAATTGACCAGGTCCTGGCGCGAGACAGCAATGCTGTGTGTTGCATCGAGCGGTTGAATCTGCAAGTGATGGCGGCTTGAGCGACAGCTTTCAGGCAGTGTTCTTCAGAAAGTCGTATTGACCGGCCCCGGATCTCACATACGCCCGCAGTGCGCCGTAACGCTTTAGAATTTTTTTGCGGCAGGTGCATCCAGACACTGGTCTGTCCCGTAACTCCTGGTTTGGCAGGCTCCGGCGTAGTCGGCACAGCATGCCCCGATTCACTCAGGGAGGGTCTCGAAATGCGATGGCAACTGCCGCAAATGGCGCTCGTTTTGAACGGCGAACGCATGGCGGCTACGCCGGGTCTCCAGATCCCGCACGGCTGGTCCCCGGAGAACAGGGCTTACATGAGAGGCAATCCGGCAACCGATGGCGGTCGCCCAACGGGCAACCTCGCCCGTCGCGGCGACGAACTGAACCAGCTCCTGCTCGATGTCGGTACAGGTGATCAGACCGCCTTCGCCACGCTTTACCGGCACACTGCCGCGAAGCTGTTCGGCGTGTGCCTGAAGATGCTGCGCGATCGCAGCGAGGCCGAGGAGGTACTGCAAGACGTCTATGTCACGGTATGGCGCCGGGCCGTGACCTTCGACCCGACACTGGCGAGTGCAGTCACGTGGCTCGTTGCTATCGCGCGCAATCGGGCCATCGACCGCCTGCGGCGGCACCGCGAGGAACCGCTGGACGAGTCGACAGAGGAAGAGATTGTCGACGATCGGCCGTCGCCCGCCACGATCGCTGAGCAAAGCGAAGATCGACGCCGTCTGGAGCACTGCCTGGAAGCACTGCCGGCCCGGCAGGGTAGCCTCGTGCGGGAGGCGTTTTTCTCAGGCGCTACATACGCGGAACTGGCGGAGCGCCTGAGCGTGCCACTGGGTACCATGAAAAGCTGGATCCGCCGCAGTCTGCTCCAGCTCAAAGTGTGTCTCGAGCGATGAATACGCCACTCTCCGGCCCTGACGATCTGCGGTGCGCCGAATACGTCCTGGGCGTACTCGACGCGCGCGGGCGCACGCAGATCGAACAGGCGATGCTGCGCGATCCCCAACTGGCCGCGAGCATAGCGCGCTGGCAGAACTACCTGATGCCGCTCAATGAAGATATCGATGAGATCGCGCCGGCGCCGTACGTGTGGGCTCGCATCCAGTCGGAACTGGGCTTCGCGCCGGCGGAGTCACGGCGAGCCCGCGTCAAATGGTGGGACGACGTTCGCTTGTGGCGCTGGATTGGCATCGGTTCGAGCGTCGTGGCCATGGCGCTCGTTGGCCTGTCCATTCTGCCGGTCCGCGAGGAACCCGTCGCAGTACCGGGCCACGAAGGCTACAAGGTGGCAAGGATCGTTCGGGAAGGCGATATCGCCGGATGGATCGCGGTCGTCGACGTCGAACGTGCCCGCATGGTGATCGTCCCGGCACGCGGCACGCCGGTCGCGGCGGACCGTTCCACCGAACTGTGGTTAATTCCGCCGGGCGCGCGACCCGTCTCCCTCGGCGTGATTGACGCGGATCGGCCAACCGTCGTGTCGCTACCGCAGGCCCGGCTCGCCTCGCTGAATGCGCGAACGGTCCTGGCCGTGTCTCTGGAGCCGCACGGTGGATCACCGACCGGGCAACCTACCGGGCCGGTACTAGCCAAAGGTGTTGTAGGCGGCGCATGAGCGCATTCCACTTACGTTCACCAGTGACAGCTCGACAACCATGCGATAGCGCGTGCATCCGTAATCTCGTTCTATCCGTATCTTCGATTGCTTCCAGTCCGGAAGCATCGATCTTTCGGGAGAACCCAGATGGAATCCTGCAACACGATTAAAACGGTCGGGGCGATGCTTGCATTTGCTCTGGTGCTGGGAACGACGACGCCAGTCGCGACGGCCGGTTCGATGGCTACGGACAACGCCGTGGAGGTCGGTGGCGCCGCGATGTATCCGTCAAAAAACATCATCCAGAATGCGGTGAATTCGAACGACCACACAACCTTGGTGGCTGCGGTGAAGGCTGGTGGACTCGTCGATACATTGTCGGGCAAGGGGCCCTTCACGGTCTTCGCGCCGACCAACGAGGCATTCTCCGCATTGCCAGCCGGCACGGTCCAGACGCTGCTCAAACCCGAGAACAAGGCAATGCTCGTGAAAGTGCTTACGTATCACGTCGTGCCCGGCCGCCTCACCGCACACGATCTCGCCATGGCAGTCGAACAGGGCGGCGGCAAGGCGAGCCTGAAGACGGTCGAGGGAGATTCACTCATCGTCAGCAAGGACGCCAGAGGGTGGAGCATCACCGACGACAAGGGCGACGTCGCACACGTGACGATCGGCGACGTCATGCAGTCCAACGGCGTTATTCATGTCGTCGACACCGTGCTGCTGCCCTGACGACGAATTGAAAACCGCGAACGGAGCGTCAGGCCGATGGCGTTCAATATTCTTGCCCGAAGGCTGCTCCGTTCCCAGCGTGGTCCGACTGCATCGCACTGCGCTCCCTTGGACGGGCCCCATGTCTGGATTGTCGACGATTCATCCATGGAGATCGAATGACCGAAGCTGGGTACGGTCCCGGAAGTTAGCTAACAACCGGCATCGAATCGAAACGACACCTGGGCCAATTTCCGCAGTCGACCCATCGCCGAAGGTCGGGTCGTCGCGGATCCAACGGCAGGTATCAAAGCGGAACGGCCATAGCGAGCCTTCATATTTGGACTCGTCTTCGGCCTGAGCCGACGTTCGCCAGTCAATTGCGACGGACCGCTCCGGCCGGCAGTACGCATTCGGCTCCCTCGCCGAAAGCTGCCATTGAAGACTCCCACGCCAGCTCCGGCAGGAAGTTCGCTGAACTGGTGCTCTCGGCCATCTACGGTCCTTCGCCCCCACTTTCACACGAACATTTCAGTGTCGGCTTTACCGCCACCAACCGCCGTTCGCAGTACTGGCTACCGACGCGCCAGGAACGGCAGAAGCTCCGCAGTGACCTCTTGCGGGCGCTCTTCTGGAAGAAGATGGCCGCCGTTAAGTGCTTTCCCCCTGACATTGCTTGCCCAGCACCGCCAGATGTCGAGTGGCGAGGTCTTTCCCCGAAAAGAATCGGGCCACAAGGCGAGGACAGGACATTGCAGCATCGTTCCCGCAGCACGGTCAGCTGCGTCGTTCTCGAGGTCCTCATGCGCCGCGGCACGGTAGTCTTCGCACATCGCATGGCGCACCGACGGATCGCGAAAAGCCTGTCTGTAGGCGGTCAGAGCATCTGCATCGATGTCATCAAGTCCGCCTGCCATATTGCCCAAGGCGGCGTCGATAAATGCATCGGGATCGGCCGATAGTAGCCGCTCAGGAAGGTCGAACGGTTGGGCAAGCAGAAACCAGTGAAAATTTGCCAGCCCAAATCGCATGTCCACGCCATTCCACGCATCCAGAGTCGGAACTACAGCCAGTGCGGCATAATGTGTACTCCGGCTCGGATGATCCAGCGCGAGGCGGTATCCAACACGCGCGCCCCTGTCGTGCCCGACGACGGCAAATTCTTCATGCCCGAGTTGCGTCATCATCGCGACCAACGAATCGCCAACACGGCGTTTGGTCCAGCGCGGACAGTCGGCGCCGGTTTTGCTTTTTCCATACCCTGGCAGGTCAGGCGCGACCACCGTGAATGAATGTGCCAGCCGAGGAGCAATATAACGCCATGCCAGATGCGTCTGCGGATAGCCGTGCAGCAAGAGTACTGCCGGTCCCGAGCCGCCAATGACGCCGCTAAACGAGACATCTCCTGCGTCGACCTGGAGACCGGAGAAACTCGGAAAATGGTCATGCGAATCATGACGGAAGCTTTCAGATGACATTTGTCCCTCCCGTGTCGGTTGTCGACTCAGTGCGCCACGGCGGTATCGATGAAAGCGGCCAGATCGTGATTGAAGCGATCCGGCTCTTCCATGAAAGGTGCGTGACCTGAATTCGCATACAGCTTGCTTTGAATGTGCGGATCGATTTCCTTCGCACGGGCGATCGCACCACCAGTGTTCACAAGCGCGTCGTGTTCACCATACAGCAACAGGACAGGCACTCTGGTCTTGCTTAAGCCTTCGGACGCGGCAATAGTCATCGACTGAACTGCTCCTTGCATCTCCCACGACGCCATCGCCGCATTGGCGAGCAGACGCTCGATTGTGGACCTGTCGGGCTGCGTATGGAAGCACAGGCTGAGGAATGTGCGTTCGCCATCCAGATGCGTCTTCAAATCGGGGGAGATCATGTCGCGATATACCTCCGGATGGCTCACAATCTGGTCCTCTTTCAGTTCAATCACGCCGTCGACATAGACCGCTCCGGCAATCTGGCTATCGCCAGATGCTGCCAGATAGTTCGATATGACTGCGCCGCCCAACGACCACCCGACAAGTACAGGATTGCTCGCATGCGTCAATTCGATGACGGTGGCGAGATCATCTGCCCAACGCCGCCCGTCGCGGTACGCTTCGGCCTCTGCTGGCTTGCCGGACACACCATGGCCGCGCAGGTCGTAAGTGATGATGCGATACCGCCGAAGTACCGTGCTGTTGACTTGCGCGTCCCAGTTCAGGCGGCTGCCAAGTAATCCGTGAATCAACACGACAGTCGGCCCAGCCGAGTTTCCGGATTCCTGGACGGCGATTGTGACGCCGTCAGGCGCGGTGACTGTATAGTTTTTTGTGGTCGCGATTGCGGCTGACGACACCGCAAGCGTGGCGGCCGTTGCCGCCAGCGCTAGAAGCCCGTGACGAAAGATGTTGTGGGACATGATCTGTGCTCCAGGATCGTTGAGACGCCCACAAGTCTCAACCCTTACACTGATGTGAGGGTCAAGCGAAAAGTGCTATGCTTTTTCCATGATTCAATCTATCGGGCAAAACCTGCTGACCATTGGCGAGCTTGCGCGCGAGACGGGCGCGAGCGTGCGCTCGATCCGTCATTACGATGAGCATGGTCTGCTAACTTCCGTTCGCTCGAGTAATGGCTACCGGGCGTTTCCAATTGCAGCTGCTACGCAGGTCAAGCAGATTCAGCGGATGATCGCGACAGGTTTCAGTCTGGCTGATATCCGCTCGTTTCCTGACTGCATGCGCATGATCGAAGGCGCGGGTTCATGCCCAGAGACCACCGATGCCCAGCGCAAGCGACTGGCCTCGATCGAGCGCCAGATAGCGGACCTTGAACGCCGTCGCGCGCGTCTGCTTAAGACACTGGCTGATGGGGCAGTTCCACCTTTAGACCAATTTCCGCAAAACGAACCGGTAAAGCGCAATACCACGACGTGAGCGGCCGTTGTGTCCCCGGCGACGGTCATTAACAATGGAGCACGTCGACCGGCCGATGTGGAGGCAATTGGCCCGGTGCTGCTCGACGGCCGCTCTAATCTGAATGACCACTACACATCGACAACGCCCCACCTGACATCAACAAAAAAACAGCGCCAGCGGGTCCGCGTCATTCATGACGTCCCGCGCAGCCGTCCCCTGAAAGCCGGAAAAACTGTCGCTGCAGTCCATCGGCCAGGGCGTCACAACGTTCGCGTTTCCGCAATCTTGCTTTCGCCCTGCCCGGCTTCTTTCAGACGCCGGGAAGCCCGACTATACGTCCACGCCTCGACACATCGTCGCGGCCTCTTCCAAAAGGACGAGCAATCAAAGTGGACACCATTCATCGATATCGGATCGGCAGTGCGACCGTGACACGGGTCGCCGAACTCGCTCTTCCCGAGATTCCTTCGGCCTATCTGTTTCCCGACCGGGATCGCACGATCCTTGCCAACGATCCGCCGCCGTGGATCGGCCGCGAGAACGTCTCGCAAGACGGTGAAACGCTCGCGTTGAGCGTGCACACCTGGCTCGTGCAGACGGCGGGCAAAACCATCCTGATCGACACGGGTGCCGGCAACGGCAAGCATCGGCCGCTGAACCCCGTGTTCAATCAACTCGATACGTCGTACCTCCAGCGCCTTGCCGCAGCCGGCGTTCAGCCGGCCGACGTCGACTTCGTGCTGATCACGCATCTGCACGTCGATCACGTCGGCTGGAACACGGTGCGCAAAGGTGACGCGTGGCACCCAACATTCGCCAATGCGACCTACGTGTTCTCGGATGCCGAGTACCGTTTCTATGCCGACGAAGCGAACGTGCAGACACCGAGCGCCGGCGTATTCGAGGACAGCGTGCAGCCGATTGTCGATGCAGGCCAGGCCCTGTTGATCGACGCGCAAAGCCAGCCCACGCTCGAAGGCCTGGAGGGGTTCACGTTCTATCGAACCAAAGGCCACAGCTTCGACCATCTGTCGATCGGCTTCACTTCTGAAGGGCAGCATGCGCTGTTTTCCGGCGACGTCATGCATCACCCGATTCAGATAGCCAAGCCCGAGTGGAACTCGACCTTCTGCGAGTTTCCCGACGATGCCGAGCGCTCGCGGCTCTGGGCGCTGAACCACGCCGCAGACCGTCACGCGCTGTTCTTCAGCAGTCATTTTCCTGGAACGTCCGTGGGCGTCGTCGAAAGGCAAGCCGGCGGTTTCGCCTGGCTGCCCCGCTGAACCTCTTGAACCTCTTGAACCTCTCCACGAGGAGAGCAAACATCATGGCAACGCAAGCACAGATTGAATCCCGCGACTTCATGATCCCGAGCGATACGCCCGAGATCGAGCTTCACATCCGCAACAAGCGGCCGGCAGGCCGCACCGACTTTGGCGAAGCGCGCACCGTGCTGTTGATGCACGGCGCCACCTACGGATCCGGCAGCCTTTACGACACGCCGATCGGCGGCTATTCGTTTATGGACTACCTCGCTCGCGCTGGATTCGATGTTTACGCCGTGGATGTGCGCGGCTATGGCGAGTCGACACGACCACCGCAAATGAGTGTCGCCGCGGCGCAGAGCGCGCCGATCGGGCGGACCGAATCCGGCGTGCGCGACTTCACGAGCGCCGTGAACTTCGTGCTGCGCACTTCAGGAATCGCGCGTATCAATGTGATCGGCATGTCCTGGGGCGGCAGCGTGACTGGCGCCTTCACGGCCCGCAATGGTCACAAGGTTCGCAAGCTCGGGCTCGTTGCACCACAGTGGATCAGCGACAAGCCAATCCCACTGGACGCAGGCGGCCCGCTGGGTGGTTACCGGGTCGTGCGTGCGGCTGATGCGCGCGAGCGCTGGATCAATGCCGCCCCCGAGTGGAAGCGCAACACGCTGATACCGGACGGCGGCTTCGAAGCATGGCTCGACAATACGGTTCGCACGGAGCCCGACGAGGCGTTGCGCAAGAACCAGTCGATCCGTGTCGCGAACGGGCCGATTCAGGACATTCGCGAGTACTGGGGTGCAGGTAAGGCGTTTTATGACCCGGGCCAGATCGAAGTGCCGGTCCTGCTGATTCATGGAGAATGGGATGTCGACGTGCCGCTCGCGCTTGCGCAGGACTACTTCACACATCTGAGCGGGTCGCCGGACAAGCGCTGGCTCGAACTGGGCGAAGCAACCCACATGCTCATGCTCGAAAAGAACCGGGGCCACGCATATCATGCATTGGTCAGCTTCCTGAGCGAGGCTTGACGGCGGCGCCGTGCGAGAATGCCGCAACACATCGCATGCATCCTCGCACGACGCAAATACCTGTATCGACCCGCGACCCGCATGCATTCCAATCTGACAGGACTGATGCATGGATAAGCTGGCCGCGATGCAGACCTTCGTTCGTGTCGTCGATTCAGGCACTTTTACGCGTGCCGCGGACCTCATGAATGTGCCCAAATCGTCCGTCACCCGCCTCATACAGGAACTCGAAAAAGAACTGGGGGTGCGGCTACTGCACCGTACAAGTCGTCAACTCACGCTGACGCAGGAAGGCCAGATCTATTACGAGGGCTCGATTCGCGTGCTTGACGAGGTTGGCTCGCTCGATGGCAGCGTCCTGAGCGCAACCCGTTCGCCGAAGGGAAAAATCAGGGTGGAACTGCCCGGCTCGTTGGCGTATCAGTTGGTCCTCCCGGCCATGCCGGACTTCTTTGCGCGCTATCCCGATGTCCAGGTCGAGCTGAGCGTCGGTAACCGGTCGGTTGATCTCATCGCGGAGAACCTTGACTGTGTTCTGCGTCTCGGGCCATTGCTCAGCGACTCGCTGATCGCGCGCTCGGCCGGTACGCTGCCGCTCGTGACGTGCGCGTCGCCTGCCTACATTGAGCGCCACGGCCTGCCCCGCGAGCCCGCGGACCTCATGCAAGGCCATACGATCGTCCGCATGAATTCGCCGCGCTCGGGGCGAGACTTCGCCTTCCAGCTCCGCCGGGACGAACAGCTCTTCGAAATCCACGGCAATCATCGGTTGAGCGTCAACGACTCGAGCGCCGCGCTAGCGGCTGGACTCGCAGGGCTCGGCGTACTCACTACCTACGCGTTCCTCGTCGCCCCGCACCTTCGCGCCGGTGCACTCGTGCGCCTCTTTCCCGATTGGCGCGGAGATGACATCGCCGTGCACGTTGCCTATCCGGCCAATCGGCATCTCGCCTCCAAGGTGCGCGTCTTCGTCGAATGGGCAATCGAGCTTCTCAAGGCTAGCGAACCCGCCTAACTCACGAGGATCGCGGCATGATGGAGAACGTGAGCATCGTGTCGCCGACCACCGCTTTGCTGCAGTAAATCGCCACGCCGGTACGGCTGGTGTCGGATAAAGCCGGTGCGTGGTATGCCCCGATCACCGGACGCAAACCCGACGCAACGAAATTGGCGCGGAGTTCCGCGATGTGTTCGGCGAAGTATTTCGCAGCGAAATAGGAAAAGAGGCGGATATCGTCACCTCGCGGCGTTCAGAATCCCCATAAGCTCATCCGGCGAGATGCGGTCATCGTGGTCCCCATCGGATAACTGCTCGCGAATGGCAGCATGTACGTGAACCGGCATGGCGAGGATCATGACCTCCGTGCCAGGCGCATCCTGCAGACTCATGGCCGCAACCTGCGCACCGAGTCGCTTCGCCATTGCCACGATCGACTCGGGGCTATGCGCGTTGGCAACACCCATCGCGATGCGGCTGCCGCCGAACTGACCGGCAACCGTTGACGCGACTTTTTCGATGTTGATAGTTGAATAGCTCATCTTCAAACCTGACCGATGCCGCCGTCATTCATCAAATCCGCGCCCGTCATATAGGAACTCTGCTCGGAGGCGAGAAAGAGCGCCGCGTTGGCCATCTCCTCGGCGCGCGCGAGTCGGCCGATCGGGACCATGCTCTTGTACATGCTCACCAGATCCTCGCGTGTCGCCGACTGGGCGTCGAGAATCGGCGTATCGGTGACACCGGGGCTCAGCATGTTCACGCGAATACCGCGATCCTTGAATTCGGCAGCCCAGGTGCGCGCATAGGAACGCAACGCGGCCTTAGTCGCCGCATAGGCCGTGTGCCCTGGGATGCCCATGAGATGCATGGCCGAGGAAACGAGGATGATCGAGCCGCCGCCTGTCATCATCGGCAACAGCTTCTGCACGATAAATACGGGGCCGCGCGCCATCAGGTTGAACGCCTTGTCGAAATGCTCGGGCGTGATGGTGTCGATCGAAGCCTGCTCGGTAAAGCCCGCGTTCGACACGATGATGTCGACGACACCCTTTACCTCCCTGACTGTCGCAGCGACACGGTCGAGGTCATCGAGATTCGCGGCGTCGGCCTGAATCGCCGTGACGTTGCGTCCGATCAGTTGAGCGGCCTCGTCGAGCTGAGCTTGACGACGGCCGAAGATAAAAACGTAAGCACCTTCTGCGACGAATCGCTGGGCGATCGCCAAACCGATACCCGTCGTCGCGCCGCTAATGACGGCGACCTTGCCTTCGAGAGTGGACATTGAATCTTCTGCCTGTTGGGGAATGGAAATGACATCGTAATCGCGGCCCCAACGGATGATAATCAGCGGCTTTATCATGAGATCCATTCACCTGGAGAATAGGTCTCCCGAGAGAAATGCAATGGACCGGTTTCACGAATTGAACGCCTTCTTCGCCGTCGTCGAAGCGGGTGGCTTTTCCGCCGCGGCGCGTCGAACCGGCGAGTCACAGTCGGCCATCAGCAAGGCGATCGGCGCGCTCGAAAAGCGCCTGGGCGTGCCGCTCTTCAATCGCAGCACACGCAGCGTGACGCTGACGGATCAGGGGCAGAAATACTACGAGCGGACCAAGCCGTTGCTGGACGAGATCGACGTCGCCGACAGCGAACTGACCAGCAGTACGCTCGACGTCTCGGGCCTCGTCCGGATAGCGTGCGCCTCGACGTTCGGCCGCCTGCATGTTCTTCCGCTAGTTCCCGAACTGCTGTCGCTCCACCCCGGTCTTCGGGTCGATCTCGTGTTGTCGGATTACGTACGCGATATGGTCGAGGATCGAATCGATCTTGCGATTCGAGTGGGTCCGGTCAACAATCCGGATTCGGTCGTGAAGCGAATTGCCAGCACCCCGCTCGTCTGCGTCGGATCGCGCCGCTATTTCGAGCGACACGGTACGCCGAAGGAACCCTCGGAACTCGCCAACCACAATTGCCTGCTGTACGGCGGTCTGCTGGAATCGGCGAACTGGCCGTTTCATGGACCACGAGGCCGGTTCAGCGTACCGGTGCGAGGCAACCTGTCGTCGAATAGCGTCGAGACGATACGATCGGCCGTACTCGCGGGCGTGGGAATCGGCCTCTTCGCGAAGCTCTCACTAGCCGACGAACTCGAGCATCCCGACATCGTGACGGTACTGGACGACTTCATTCAGGACGCCCGTGATGTCAGCATCATCTGGCCGAGGCGTCGTTTCGTGCCTGCGCGCGTGCGCCGGGTCACCGAGTTTTTTGCGGCCGCGCTGCCGCAGCGCCTGTAGAAGCGCAGCATCCGCGAGGAGAACCAAAGGATAGTGCGCAGACGGTCACGCCATGTTCGCTAGCTGCGCGTGTCGAGTGTCTGCGTCGCCCGACATCGAATCGCGGACATGGCGCGCGAATTCCTGTGCCGCCGGCTGAACCGTCGCGGGCAAACGCAGGCAGATTGCGAACGGAGGCAGTGCAGGCAGGCCGGCTACGCGAGGCGTGAGCGTCTCCAGATCAGCCGGCACCGTGGAGACGAGCCAGGCCGTGATCGCAAGGCCCGCGCGCACGGTTGCGGCAGTCGCCTCGATGTTTCCGCTCTCGAACACCGTGCGCCACGCAATGCCCTCATCCGCGAGCACACCGAGCACCACCGGACGGAAAGCACAACGCTCGTCCACCATCGAAAGCGGCAATGGCCGCTTCTGCCACGCATCACTGCCGCGCCCCTTGACCCACACCAACGGCTCGATGCAGACCACCTCTCCTTGGGCTTCGCTCGCGACATATTCGACCAGCGACACATCCAGGCGGCCACTATTCACCGCGTCGCTCAGCTCCGGCGACGTCCCGCACACCAGTGAAATGTCGACGTGCGGATTTGCCTCGGCGAATGTCTTCATCGCGGGCGCGAGCCGCGTCACGAGATCGTAAGGTACGCCCACGCGCAGGGCACCGCGCAACGGTTGGACGTTCATGTCGGCCCAGATTTCGTCGTTCAGCCGCAGCAGCTGGCGCGCCTTCACGAGAAACAGTTCGCCCTGGCGCGACAGTTCCAGCCGGCGCGTCTTGCGGACGAATAACAGGCAGTCCAGCACGTCTTCGAGGCGCTTCACCTGCTGGCTCACGGCGCCCTGCGTCATGTGCAGCAGATTCGCGGCGACCGTCATGCTGCCGCTATCGGCGACGGCAACGAAGGTGCGGACCAGATCGAGGTCGAGGTTTCGGCTCATCGATGCATTATGGCGCGTAATGTACGGCATCAATATTATTAGCTTTCACGATGTCTTGACGATCCGTAGAGTGCAAATTTTCTCATCCGGATCTGCACCAATGACCTCGATTCTGCCGCTTCTGCTCTTCGTCGCCGTCGCGACCGTGACACCCGGCGGCGCGACGACGCTCGCCACCGCCTCGGGCGCGCGCTTCGGCTTCGTACGCTCGATACCGCTGATGCTCGGCATCGCTCTGGGCCTCGGCCTGCTCGCCGCGGTCGCGGCGCTCGGACTCGGCGGTCTGCTGCTCGCGCTGCCGTCGCTGCAAACAGTGGTGAAGGCGCTCGGCTCCGCGTACCTGCTGTGGCTCGCGTGGCGCATCGCGCGCAGCGGGCCGCCCAACGCGGGCAACGGCCCCACGCGCCCGGTTACGCTCGTCAACGGTTTCCTGCTGCTCTGGCTCAACCCGAAAGGCTGGGCGATGACAGTTGGCGCAGCGGCATCATTCGCGCTGCTCGCAAGCTCTCCGCACCGTCTCGCGATGCTGCTCGGTGCGGCGTTCGGTGTGGCCGCATGCGCGTCGCTCGCGCTGTGGTGCGCGCTGGGTGTGCTACTCGCGCGGCTCTTCCGGACGGCGCGCCATTGGCGCATGCTCAATCTCGCGATGGGCGTGCTGCTCGCCGCGTCCCTCATTCCGACCTGGAGATAAGCATGTCTTCCCATCCGTTTGCCGAATCGTTCGACCTCGAAGCCGCGTTCGCCGATGTGTCGAATTACTGGTCGCCGAAAGTCGTAGCTCAGGTGAACGACCAGTACGTGAAGGTCGCGAAGGTGCGCGGGCAGCTCGTGTGGCACGACCACGCGCACGAGGACGAACTGTTCTTCATCGTGCGCGGACATCTGAAGATCGAATATGAGGGCGGGCGCGTCGTCGATTTGCCCGCGGGCTCGATGCACATCGTGCCGCGCGGCACGCTGCACAATCCGGTCGCCGACGAAGAATGCTGGGTCGTGCTGATCGAGCCCGTGCAGACGAGGCACACGGGCAACGTCGAATCGCCATTGACGAGAACGATCGAAGAGCAGTTGCGCGGATCACGCTGAGTTCACTGCGCATGGAATGCCGCCCATGACCGCTCGCGGACATCGGCGGCTATTGTCTGAACCAGCCGCTTCACGCCCTGAGTGACTCAGTCAAGCTTTTGGAGGGGGAAGCGTACGGTGCATCGGGGCAGCGCGGACGAAGCGTGCTTTGTCGCCGTGTGCAAGGGTCGCCTCGCGGGAACGCTAACCCTGCGCGGCGCGGACCCGGTTTCGGCCTGTCGACACTTTCGGCGGCCAGATGTCGCCACGGTACATCGGTATGGTGTCGAACCGTCGAGGCAGCGGCGGGGCATCGGTCGCGCGCTGCTTTCGTTTGCCAACCGCTGGGCCGCCGCGCACGGATATATGCAATTGGCCCTGGAAGCGCCGATGAACGCGCAGGGCCTACTGGATTTCTACCGCAGCCAAGGCTTCAGTCTAGTTGATACAGTCCGATTTCCTGGCTGTGTCTACGAAAGTGCCGTCCTTAGCCGGCCGAGCCTGCCCGGCTGGCCGTGTTTCCGAATGCCGCGCGCCCGCTATCGCTCGCGATGAGCAAGAATCTCCACGTACCGTTGCCCCCAGTAGGTGCTTTCGCAGAGAGATGCTGGAATGAGAGCAAGAAATGAAAAGCCCGACACGCGGGGCACGCGTGCCGCAACGGTGTCCCGAGGTCAAGGCTCGCCGCACAGGCGTGCTCTTGTCAAGATCGCGGCCCTTGTTGTACTCGCCAACCAGATCCTCACTACGGCGTTTGCCTTTCTTGCGCGCCGCAATTACCCCGACGTCGCGTTCGGCCTCACGACGCTGTTCAGCGTCGCGTTATGCGCCCTCCTGATTGTCTGGATTCGCACGGATGCGAAGCGCGCGTGGGAGGACGCGGTCGAATCTGGCTTCGTCAGACCCGTCGCGATAGCCCGCGGCAGGGCGGTCGTGATCCGGCCGAAATGCCCGCGCCGCTGGCTCGTCGTGCTGCATGTGGAATGGAAGGGCGGATTTGCCACGACAGAGTAGTTTGGGGCCTTTACGATCTTTTTACTTGCCGGTCTGCCACTGCGTAATAGAATATTCGAGTATCCAAAAGATAAAGCCGTTCATATGAGCGCCATCCGAAGTTCCCGTCCCCCGAGTCGTTTCGCTGCCTGACAGGCAGGACGTCTGCGTCTCTTTCCTTTGAGCCACCGTCTTGCAATCAGCAAGCGGTGCGCATCGCAATTGATTTCCAGGCACCTCATCGCGCCACGTGGATAGCGGTATTGCTGCTCTCCGCGGGCAAAGTGCGGCCCCGTCGAACTCCGCGCGGGTTTCGGGCGACAGCACGCTGAATCTGGCCGCGTGTCCGACTTGTGTCGTGCTTCAGGCGTAGTCATCACAGCGTATGGGCTTGCCGTAAACGGGCTGACATGGCTCCATTTAAAAAGGAATGCTTATGAACAATTCAGGTGTAGAGAATCTGGAATCAGGTTCGCCGCGTCTGAGCGCGCACGAGATGGCGGCATTGATGCTGCTCGGCCATGCGCCGGTCAAGGTCGAGGTGGAAGTGGAGGATCTCGACATGACTGCGCTTCACGATGCGGGACTTGCGCAACGGATTGAGCGCGAACCGGGCTGGCAGGAGTTTTCGATCACGAACGAGGGCAGGGATGTATTGCGGGTGCTTGGTGCATTGACCGCTCCTGAAGACGTCACCGAATGGCTCGCCGCATCCGGCACGTTATGAACATAGTGCCCTTGCGGAATCTGGCACTCCGGATCGTCAGCAGATATCAGCTGCTGCGTTTAATTCTCGATTAGTAAGTAATTTGTTTTGTACTGGAAAATGAAAAAAAGGAGTCTGCCATGTTTGAACTGAACAAGGAATATACCCGCGAAGCGATTCACTCGGCTTGTGGGGGCAGCAAGCAGGCCTTCCTTCCTGCGAAGAATGGAAGGGTCGTGGCTGCCTGCCTGCGGACGGATCTGAATCCGCAGGCGCCGGACGTCATCATCTGCGACGGCAGCGCTTCGGCGCGTGCTGCTGGCTGGACGCTCGCGGCTCAGCGGGATGCGATTCCGGTATTCATCAAGATCGAAGTGGACTCGTTCCGCTTCGTCGGTCTGTTCACAGTAAGTGAATCCCTGATTGCACCCCTCGACTGCGCGCCATATGTGCGCAACAGCGGGTTCACACCGGGCCAGGTGTCTCGCGTACTGAAGATGGCGCGTTGCAAGTAGCTGTTCGTCAGTGCCCGACAGACCGGGGAGGCGGCATGAAGGCACTGATGAACGCACGCGCGGCTGCTCATTGCCGCCGCGCTTTGCTCAAAGGAGGTCGAGCCTCGCGCCTATCTCGACTACACGATTGGGCGGCACCCCCAGGTGGCTGGTCGAGTCCAGGTAGACCGCATCCGATCCAGTGCGGGCGAACCGTTCAAGCGAATGCCCCGTGCCCTTCTGGCTCTTCGACCATTCACTTTCAGCAGCAACATACGCTTGAACCAAAAAAGTGGTCACGCTGAGTGACGCGAAAATCGCCATCACTGCACAATCACCCAAAGTAAAAGTACAAACGTAGCCAGGTATCGGGAACCAATTGCGCTTGCCGCGGCGCGATGGTCGGTCGCGTCAGCATGATGAGGGCGGTATTCAGCGTCCGACCGGACAGTCCCGCGTCGGAAGCGTCGGCGACGTTCAGGTATTGACGCCTGCCGATGTCGAAGCCATCGGACTTTTTTCCACGCGATGGCCTGATTTTTTCACGATCTTTACTTGTTATCCCTTACGCTGAAACCGTGTCGAATCCACCCGGATCTTTCCAAGCGCATATCATGGCACCCGCCCTGTCACTCAATATCGCCGATGCAGGCGCCCGTCGCGCCGCAGCGGCTGTTAAACGCAATAACGTTATCCCGTTTCCTTCGCGCGTGCTGCTGCCCGTGTCCTTCATGCGCGGGTCGGACGAAAGGACAAGCACGCAACTGTGGGCGCTTCTGCATTCGCCGCTCGGCGTCTACGTGACCTCGATCGAGCGGGTTCGCAACGAAGTGACCGTGCGGCTCGACATCGCTCCCGACGACCTCGACTTCACATTGCACACGTTGATTTCGACGCTGCCGGAAGCGAGGATCGGACGCATTTCGCGCCATTTCGGCAACGAGGGGGCACGCTGATCGTGTACTCGGGAGTTTGGTTGCCGATCGTCACGCCGTTTCGCCGCGGCAGAGTTGACATCGATGCATTGCAATACCTCGCCGACATGTATCTGCGCACGGAAATCAGCGGCTTCGTCGCGCTCGGCACGACGGGCGAGGCCGCCTTGCTGTCGCAGACCGAGCGTGCCTCGGTGCTGGATGCGCTCTTCGGTGTTGTCGGCAATAGGCTGCCGGTGCTTGTGGGCGCCGGCGGCCCGGACACGCGCGAAGTGCTGCGCGAAATCGATACCTACGACCGCTGGGACTGCGCGGGCTACCTCGTGTCGGCGCCGTCTTACGTCTGCCCCGATCAGACAGGCGTGCGATGGCATTTCGATCAGATTGCGCGGGCAACTAGTCGCCCGATCGTGCTGTACAACGTGCCCCATCGGACGGGCGTGACGATTGCGCCCGACACGGTCGCGGACCTGATCGAGCACGACAACGTCGTTGCCATCAAGGAATGTGTGGCAAGCCACTTTAGCGAACTCAGCGGCTTGTCTGTGAGCCTGTTGTGCGGCAACGACGAGGCATTCGTCGACTGCCTGAGCATGGGCGGCGCGGGTGGCATCCTCGCGAGTGCTCACGTCTGCGCGGACGTGCTCACCGAAGTTCTCGCACTGATGAATGCCGACCGCGAGGCGGATGCCCGCGCGCTGTTCGCACACGTGGGCCCGATTACACGGCTCTTGTTTTCCGCGCCAAACCCGGCCGCGATCAAGGCGATGATCGCTCTCGACCATCCGATTGGCGCCGAGACGCGCATGCCGATCGCTCCCGCATCGGCGGAGCTGGTCGCGCGGCTCCGCGATGCGCGCGAGGAGCTGCAAGCGCTGCGTGCCGACTGCCAGGGTGCGGATCTCTAGCTGCTGGCTGCCGTTCATCGACGCCGGTCCGTGCAGCCGCCTGAAACGGCGTGCAAAGCGTGACTTTCACCGTCTGACTGTGTCTTCCGTAGTGCGAGTGGCGCATCGGATATCTATATGCGTGGGAAAGTTATAACTACCATGAGCCAGTCGACTGCCCACCTCACTGAGCCCATCGTGTCAGCGGGCGCGTCCCTGTGGTTTTCGGCTTGTATGCTGTATGTGGTTGTGCGAGCTACCTTATATGGCTCCATAGGCTATTTGGCTTTCTCCGTTTTCCGGCAAACATGACCCCCGTCGGCAACTTTCTGACGCTCGCCTGAGCCATGCAGTGGTCACTCGAACGGCTGGTCCGCTTCGAAACCCGCCGGATGCGCGACGCGCGCTTGTCGGCCAAAGCGGTCGCTGGTGCGACCATCCGGCAACGGCCGCTATGGTTAGGCGGATTCAACCGGTCGATGCGATAGTCTGGTTAAACCGCTCGGCTGACGGCTTCGCAGGATGGGTGAACGTCAATAGCCGGCCGGCTCCGCGCGAGAAGAGCTACAACAGAGCGCAGCCGCGCGAGTCCAACCGTAGCATCGTTTCGTGCGGTCGGCGATGGCCGAACAGCAACTGTACGGCTCGGAGGTTTTTCGTGCGTTTGTAAATCAACGTTGCCTGGGTACCGCGCATCGAATGGGTGCTGTAGTGTGTCGGTTCAAGTCCGGCAGCGACCGCCCATCGACGTATCATCCGGGCATAGTGCCGGGTCGAAAGATGTGACGAAGTCAGACGTTGCTCGCCGACGTACCGCATGCTCATTGACCGCTGCCTTTCCCCCAGATCAAGGCCTCCGGGTGACGTTCGAGATAATCGGAGAGCGCATGCAGGCCGGCCAGCGTGCGTCGAAGCTCGGTCAACGCCTGGTGAACGTCACTCTGAACCGGCGAACCCTGGTCAAGAATCTCGTTCGCTGAGCGAAACGCACGCTGTGCTGATTCAAGCGTCGAACGCGCAGCTGGCACGAGTTGCTCATCAAGCTGTGCAAACAAGACATTCGACTGCCGCAGCGTAGCGTCGAGATTACGCCCGATCTCCTCAAGCGGCACGCGATCGAGTCGGCGCACGATGTTCGACAGCTGGTCCTGAAGTTCTTCGAGCGAGTTGGGTACCGTCGGCAACTCGACCGGAGAGCGATCCGTGTCGACGCGGTCCGCGGGCGCATGCGGGAAGATGTCAAGTGCGACGTACTTTTGCCCTGTCAAAAGACTTCCCGTGCGCAGCTGTCCGCGCAGCCCCTCGGCAACGAGTCGGCGCAACAAAGCTTTGCTTGCCGTTCCCGCACCGTCGCCGAGCGCGTCGTGATAGTTCCGGCCGAGCCGGGAGGGATAAAGGCTCAGCGTGACCAGCATGTCAAAACGGTCGCGCTCGGGTCTGAGGTCGATATCGACGGCCGTGACCGTGCCCACCCCGACGCCACGGAACTCGACTGGCGCCCCCACCGACAATCCCCGCGCCGATTGCGCGAAGCGCATGCGGACCACGGCAGGCGGCCCGTCGTTCGCACGCATGGCATCTGTACGGCTATCCGCGAGCTCAAAATCCTCGACGTTCACGGCAGACACGGCACGGACGTTTCCTCGCGGCATGTCGAACGCCAACCCGCCCGCGAGCAGCGCCGCGGCCGGTGGGGCGTCCAGCCTCAAGCCGCTGGAATCGAGCTTGAGTTCGACGCCGCTCGCCTGCCACCATCGCGTGTCGGGCGTGACAAGACGATCAAACGGTCTCCTTACGAAGACGCCGATACGAACGTTGTCGCCACCGCGCGCCAACGAATAGCCGAGCACCTGCCCGACCTGCACACCGTGGAAATAAACGGGTGAGCCAGCGCTCAAGGAGCCGAGCATTGGTGCGCGAAGGACGAAACGCGCGCCCTCCTCGTCGCTGGTGACTCCCGGCGGCGTGTCGAAACCGGTGAACGCGTAACATGCTCGAAGCGAATGAACATCGATGTCGACATCGATCATGGTTCCCGATATGACGGTCGAGAGCCCCGAGATGTTCTTCTCGTCGATGCGCGGACGCACGACCCAGAATTTAGTGCCGCACTTCGCAATGCGTTGACCGGCGGCATCGAGCCGCAACTCGGCGTAGACGCGCTGACCGTTGACGGACCAACGCAGATGTTCGAGCCGGCCAATTGCCACGCCTCGATAACGCACCTGCGTTTTCCCGGCGACAAGACCGGCGCCAGACAGAAAGCTAACCGTTACGCGCGGGCCGCGTTGTGTGAGCGTAGGGGCAAGCATCAGCGCGCCAATCAGGATCGCAATGAGCAATGTGGCCCAAACCATTGGGAGCCACAGCCGCCGGCCATTCACAACTTCCCCAGCACGACATCCCATACGATCCTCGCGCATCGGCATGCAAAGTCGCGCGCGTGGCCGAGCGCGCCTGCAAAGAAGCCCGAGGCAATTTCCTCGATCCGGCCGACGGCGCATCGCGCGCGAGTGCGATGTCGTCGTCCTCTTTCGTATCTCTTTGCTCGGTGATTCAAGGTACGCCGACCATCTAGCGAGAGATGTGGTGAATTTCGGACTGGTAGCCGACCGCGAACACGATATAGACCAGGGCAGCAAGCACGCCTGCCATCGTCCCGTAGCCGTCTCGCGAACCAGGACCACGAGTCAGTTGAAATGGAATTCCGACAAGCAAATAGGCAACGGCGAAAACGATCGACACCATAAGCGGCGGGGAAATCGACATGACGAGTTCGGCGAGTGCATGCATGGTCAACTCATGAAAGTCCATCATCAAACGAACGCGTTGATCGGCAAACGCCCGACGCGAAAAAGCGCGACGACTCCCCCAACCGCAAACAGCCTGGTAATCAGCGCAACTGCTCGACGAGCGCAGTGGCGCCCTTATCGATGCCGGTCCTGGCCGCGCTCAGGGAGCCGAACGCAGCAGGCAGGTTCATCGCATTCGGGTATTGCTTCGTCACGTAGGCGCGAAGCAGGCGCCCCGTCGAACTGTCGTACACCTCCACGGCATACGACACCGAGCCGCTGAAGGCGCCCTTGCCGCCGCGAACGGCCTGAACGCCGTTATAGAGATTTCCCGCGATGTCAAAGTGCATTGCCTGGCCGATCACGGCCGTCGTTTTCTCTGCGCCGGTCAAGGTGAGCTTCAGGCGCAGCGTTGCGGGCGACGGCTGCGTTGCCAGATCGAAATGCTTCGACAGCGTCTCGGAGAACGACTTTTTCATGTAGGCGGCGAGCGCATCCTTGTCTTCGTCCGACAAGTCACCGAACTGGTTGTCGTTACCGCGATACACCGCGACCGGATCGACGATGACCTGCGAATAGCGCGACCAGACCACTGGCGCCGTGTACCTGAACGGTGTCTGGGCCGCGTCGTGGTCCCGGTTCTCCTTCAGCTGCGAAGACGAGGCAAGGCTGGAATACGCAACAGGCTGTACGCCCGCACACGCAGACAACATTAGGAATACTGCGCAAGCTGACGAGGCGAGAAGAAATCGATGATTGAGCACGAAGGCATCCTTTGAAAAGGTGCCGAATGCATCCTGGCATTCGGCAGAGTCCACGACGAGACGAAGAGTAGCACCCACTGTTCGGCATGTAAACCGTCTACCCGGTTTGTTTTTAAAGGTTGAAGGATATAATTACCGTTTAGTAATCTACCCGACGCTCGCCAGGGGCCGGTTGACTGCCCCGCTATCAGGGTGTTTTCCCATCGCGTTCAGGCATGAACGCGATGGCATGTGACCGCCAGAGGAAGCGCCGCCGAGACCAGCGACAATGGACAACCAGACACGTTCCGTGATTTCCCGCAGAAAGGCGATTGACGCGGCGCTTGCGATACTGACCCGCGACGGGGTGGGCGGACTGACGTTCGACGCCCTTGCGCGCGAGAGCGGCATTAGCAAAGGCGGACTCCTCCATCAGTTTCGTAACAAGCTCGGGGTGCTGCGCGCGCTTCTTGATCGTCAGCGCGAGCAATTTGAACAGATCGCGCAGCAGCACCTGGGCGGCGGCCAGGCGCGTGTAGAGCCCGTTCTTTCGGCACAGATCGCGATCTTCAGGGAGTCCATCAACCAGCCGGATTCCGTCGCGCGTGCGGTTCTCGCCGCCCTGGTCGAAAGCCCCGCCCTCCTCGAGGACCTCAAGGCTCAGGACGCCGCCAAAATGGAGAATCTGCGGGCCGAGGCACGCGATCTCGAACTTTCGTTGCTACGGTACTTCGCAGCAAGCGGCATCGCGTTCAGCACGTTGCTCGGGTTGTCCGCTGTACCGGATGCGCTGCGGGACCGCCTCTTCGATCGGCTGCTTGACGACACGAAGTGGTGACTGAGGGCGTCACCCGCGGCGGCCGATCCACCGTGCTACGTGTCGTTGGTAAGAGCGGTACTGATCTCCGAAGCGTCCCTCCAGCGCGCGTTCCTCGGGAATGATCTGGACGACTGTAATGACAATCGCAAACAGCGGAGGAATGATCCATGGACTCGCGCTGCCGAGCCAGACCGCCCAGCCGATCAGGAGCAGCTCCAATCCCAGGTACATCGGGTTTCGGCTAATGCGAAACACCCCGTCTGTCACAAGACATGAGGCCTTGCCCGGGTCCAGGGGATTGGTGGTCGTTTGCGCCTGACGGAATCGCACGATGGCTGCCACCGCGATGGCGAGTCCAAGCGCAGCCGGGAGGCTGCCGAAGCGGTTCCACGGCGGGGCGATCCAGCGGCTAAGCGGTATCCAGCGATGCAGAGCCCACATGAGGGCAGCCGCGGCTAGCATCACGATGGGTGGCGGAATGCGGGGTTTCATGAGGGCAGCCTTCGAGATTTATCCACTGGTAAAACTCTACTCATAGGTCGTTCGCAATGTGCCAGTCTAACTGGCGATTGTGCGCGAAACCTTCGAATAACGATCTACGCGAACGAGACCCACGTAGAATCAGCGAAGGTTTCGACCTGTTTTAATCGGAATGCATCCCCAGCCTTGCGTCACTTGCGGTGCCGGGCTGGGTGCGAATGTGGCAGCACGGAGCAACGGGTGGGGCGCATTTCCGATAACGGAGCAACCGGCTATGCGAAAGATCAAGTGGACTCTGTGGTTGACGCTGGCCGTCGTCACCCTGGCATGGCTCGCGTCGGACAATCCGTTTCCGCGTCCGCTAACGGTGTTCTCGCTGCGACAGGTCTGGACGCAATACACCGGGCTGATGGCGATCGCGGCAATGAGCGTCGCGCTGGTGCTGGCGAACCGTCCGCGCTGGCTGGAAAAGCCGCTCGGGGGCCTCGACAAGATGTACCGACTGCACAAGTGGCTCGGCATCGCCGGGCTGACGTTCGCGGTGCTGCACTGGCTGCTCGTCAAGGGCGTCGAGTGGGCGGTCGGCTGGGGTTGGCTCGCGCGCCCGCCTCGCGGGCCGCGGCCTCCGGTCACTTCGGCCGTGCGGCAGTTCCTGGGCGACTATCGCGGGCTCGCGCAAACTGTCGGCGAATATGCATTCTATGCAGCGGTCGTGCTGATCGTGCTCGCACTGATCCGGCAGTTCCCGTATCGATGGTTCGCGAAGACCCACAACTGGCTCGCCGTGTTGTACCTACCCCTTGCGTTCCACACGGTCGTGCTGCTGCGCTTCGGCTACTGGCGCGCGCCGGCCGGCGTCCTGGTCGCGGTACTGCTCGCGGCCGGTATGGTGTCGGTCGCACGCGTGCTAGCGGGTCACGTCGGTGCGCAACGTAAGGTCGAAGGACGCATCGCGTCGCTCACCTGGTATCCGGAGCTGCGCGTGCTCCAGACGGCAATCGATCTGCAGTACGGCTGGCCGGGGCATGCGTCCGGGCAGTTCGCGTTCGTCACATCGGACCGCGACGAAGGCGCACATCCTTATACGATTGCGTCCGCGTGGGACCCAAGCGCACCGCAGGTGATGTTCTTCACGAAGGAGCTCGGCGACCACACGAGCAGGCTAAAGGACCGCCTGAACCGGGGCATGCCAGTGACCGTGGAAGGGCCCTATGGCTGTTTCACTTTCGCGGACCAGCGCACGCATCAGATCTGGATCGGCGCCGGCATCGGCATCACGCCTTTCATCGCGCGGATGAAGGAGCTTGCGCAACATCCGGACCGGCGTCACCGGATCGATCTGTTCCATACGACCACGGACTTCTCGCAGAAGGCGATCGATCAGCTCGTTGCCGATGCGAACGCGGCAAAAGTGCAGCTTCATCTGCTGGTGGATGCGAAGCATGGCAGACTGAACGGTGCGCGCATTCGCACGGCGGTTCCCGACTGGGCAAGTGCAAGCGTGTGGTTTTGCGGGCCGCCGGCATTCGGCGAAGCAGTGCGCAACGATCTCGTCGCGCACGGTCTCGATGTGGCCGACTTTCATCAGGAGCTGTTCCAGATGCGCTAGGTCGGTCAGCCGCACGGCGATCCGTGAGGCGCACGCCATCTAGCGGCGCAGTGTCTTGCCTTCACGCTGCCAGGTATTGAGTAGAAGGCGCGTTTGCGCACTCACGTTCGCTTTCACAAACTCAGCGTTTTCACCGTCGATGGCGCTCCAACCGAGCATCGACAACATCGATTCATGAGCGAAATGGAAAGCGAGAAATTGTCCAACGAGGCTGAACATCCTGACGACAGTCACTGGGTCCGTTTCCGGCCTTCCCGAAATGCGTGCCAGGAGCGCCACGGTGACCTTGTTCAATGGCGCACGCAAACGCTCCTGCAGAATCTGCGTGCCGACTTCCGGTTCACCGCCACCTTGCTCCCGGGCAAAGAAAAGCCGCCTGTCCTTCTCTCTGCTCTTCATGAACATCAGGTCGGCAATAGCGCACTGCAGGTCTACAAAGGCATCAATTAACGCGCGCACGGGCACTTCGCGTTCAAGCATTTCCTGCGCTTGCCGTACCGCCGGCTCGAGAACCTGCCAGGCGTCATCGACGAGTGCTTCCGCACAGGCGCGATACACCCCTTCCTTATTTTCGAAGTAGTACTGCAACGCTGGCGCGTTCACGCCTGCGCGCGCCGCGATGTCACGCGTGGAGGCTCCGGCAAACCCATGCTGCCCGAAGAGATAGACCGCGGCGTCGATGATCTTGCGGCGTGTCTCGTCGCCACGTGCATAACCGCTTTCGGTGGAGCGGCGGGGTCGTCGGGGTTCGCTCATGGGGGTATGGGATGTCGATAATTTCAAAATATATCACTTGACAGAATTTTTCCGAATGAAATAATTCGTCCAATCGGAATAAATTGGGATTTTCCAAACCATGTCGACGACAGTAGGGACGCCCGGGCGTGAGGCCCACGGCGAAGCGCAATCCGCCCAAACACGCAACGCGAAGCGGTTTATCCTGGTGGGGCTTGCGCTCGTGGCACTCATCGGAGGTGCACTCTGGGCAGGCCACTGGTGGCTCGTCGGACGCTTCATTGAAAGCACGGATGACGCTTATCTCCAGGCGGACAGCGTGACGGTCGCGCCGAAGGTGAGCGGCTACGTGACCGACGTCTTTGTTGCCGACAATCAGGCTGTAAAAGTTGGTGACCCGCTCGTACGCCTCGACACCCGCCAGTATCAGGCAGCGCTCGATCAGGCCAGTGCCACCATCGATGCGCGCAATGCCGACATCCAGCACGCCGAAGCGCAGCTCACCCAGCAGCGGGCCAACATCGCACAAGCCGTGGCCCAGGAGGAGGTAGCCCGTGTGGACCTTCGCCATGCGCAGGACGAAGTCGCGCGCTACACGCCACTTGCTGCCTCGGGCGCCGAGACAGTCGATCGCCTTTCCGAGCTCAAGAGCAATCGCGACAAGGCGCAGGCCACCGTTGCGGCGGACCACGCCGCCGCGGAATCCGCGCGCTCGCAGATTGCCGCGCTCACGGCGCAGCTCGGCCAGGCGCGCGCGCAACTCGAAGCGGCCCGCGCAAGCGCTGCCCAGTCGCAGCTCGATCTCGAGCACACGGTCATCAAGAGCTCGATCGCCGGCCGTGTGGGCGACCGCTCAGTGCGCGTGGGCCAGCTGGTGCAGCCCGGCACACGCATGCTTTCGGTCGTGCCCGTGCAGGACACCTACCTCACCGCCAATTTCAAGGAAACACAGATCGGCCGCATGCGCGTCGGTCAGCCCGTCGAGATTTCCGTCGATGCGCTGTCCGGCCACAAACTGCGAGGCGTCGTCGACAGCTTCTCCCCGGGCACGGGGTCGCAATTCGCGCTGTTGCCGCCAGAAAACGCCACGGGCAACTTCACCAAGATCGTTCAGCGCGTGCCCGTGCGCATTCACCTCGAAACCGGGCCGGAAACCCGCAAGGTGCTGCTGCCCGGCATGTCGGTGACCGCCGAGGTGGATACACGCTCCTCACGTGACGACGAACGTCGCATCGACGCCGAGAACCATCGTGAGTGATTCCACGGCTGCATCTGCCGCGAGCCTGGCGCCATCGCATCCGCATGGCGAGCGCGCCAGCGCGTCCGACTGGATCGCGGTGGCCGCGGGCGCGCTCGGCGCGCTGATTGCCACGCTCGACATCTCCATCACGAACTCGGCGCTCCCGAAAATAACAGGCGAGATCGGCGCAACAGGCACGGAGGGCACGTGGATTTCCACGGGCTATCTGATGTCCGAGATCGTGATGATTCCGCTTGCTGCATGGCTCACGCGCGTGTTCGGACTGCGCAATTTCCTGCTCGCGAATTCGACGTTATTCATCGGCTTCTCGATGATGTGCGGCTGGTCGAGTTCGCTCGGCATCATGATCGCCGGACGCATCGGTCAAGGCTTTACCGGTGGCGCGATGATCCCTACAGCGCAGACCATCATCCGTACCCGGTTGCCTCCTTCCCAATTGCCCCTGGGCATGACGGTGTTCGGCCTCACCGCCCTACTCGGCCCGCTGTTTGGACCCGTGGTCGGCGGCTGGCTCGCGGAGAACCTCACCTGGAACTGGTGCTTCTTCGTCAATCTGCCCGTCTGCCTTGCGCTGATCACACTGTTGCTTGCCGGTCTTGAACCCGATAGGCCGCACTGGGAAGCGTTTCTCAAGGCGGACTGGTTGGGAATCATCGGGCTCGCCATAGGCCTGAGCTCTCTTACGGTAGTGCTCGAGGAAGGCCAGCGCGAACGCTGGTTCGAATCTCAGATGATCATCTCACTGACCTGCGTCTCTCTATTCGGCATGGCGTTGGTCGCCGTTTCGCAGCGGATCGCCAAAAAGCCCATTCTGCGTCTGTCGCTGATGCGCAATAGCAGCTTTGCGAGCGTCAACATCATCGTGTTCATCGTAGGGGCGGGACTGTACGGCATATCGTATCTGTTGCCGCAATTCCTCAGCCTGGTGGCCGGCTACAACTCGCAACAGTCCGGCATGGTCATGCTGCTCTCCGGTCTTCCCGCCATTATGACCATGCCGTTATTGCCGCGCCTGCTCGGCAAGGTCGACTCCCGGGCGCTTGTCATTCTCGGTCTGATCGTTTTCGCGTGGAGCTGCATGCTCGACACGACGCTCACTGCGCAAAGCGTCGGCACTGACTTCACGTGGTCGCAGCTGCTGCGGGGCGCCGGCCAGATTCTCGCGATGATGCCTCTCAATCAGGCGGCAATGGCAGCGGTCTCGCGCGAGGAATCGGCCGATGCGGCAGGTCTCTACAACATGGCCCGGAACCTGGGCGGTTCGGTGGGCCTAGCGATCATTGGCACCCTTATCGACCGTCGCGGGAGCTTTCACACGGCGGTGCTACGCGAATCGATCACGAACAATTCGCTCAGGGGCGAAGAACGCATCACGGAAAGCGCCGCGGGCTTCTTCGCGCAAACCGGCGACATGGCTCACGCAAAGATTCAGGCGCTCGGCCAGCTCGCCGCGCAGATCCAGATCGAGTCGATGGTCATCACGTATTCCGAAACGTTCTGGGCGCTGGGCGTCGCGCTGCTCGCGTGTATTCCGCTCGCTTTCCTGCTCAAAAAGCCGCAACCGGGCGCACGTGCGCCGGTCGCGGGTCACTGAAGTTTTTACGGTTTGAACATGACGGCTATCCGCTCTTTCCGCCCCACCCTCTGCACGCTCGCTGTCGCCTCTGCAATAAGTCTGCTATCCGCCTGCACGGTGGGTCCCGACTATCGCGGGGCACCCGCTGTGGCGCCCGAAGCGGCGAGCGCGGCGACATTCGTGCGCACGCCGGCGAAAGGGATCGTGACGTCCGGCCCGGCGCCAAGCCAATGGTGGCTCGCGCTCGGCGACCCGCAGTTGAATGCGCTCATCACGGCCGCGTTCACCCATAACCCCGACCTGCAAGCCGCGCAGGCACGCTTGCGTGCATCACGTGCGCAATTGCAGCAGCAACGCGCGGCAGAGCTGCCGAAGCTTTCCGCTGACGCTGCTGCGGTGCGCTTGCGCCAGCCTAGTCTGAGCGGCCTGTCCTCGTCGAGTTCGCAGTCGAGTTCGTCCGGTCGTGGGCCGCTGCAACTCTATACGGCAGGCTTCGACGCGTCGTGGGAGATCGATCTTTTCGGCGGCACGCGCCGCGCGATCGAAGCCGCTAGCGCGCAATCCGAAGCAGTCGACGCGGATCTCGCCGATGCGCAGGTTTCTCTCGCCGCCGAAGTCGCACAGGCGTACATCGGCCTGCGTGATCAGCAGCAACGGCTCGCGATCGCGCAACGTACTGCCGATTTGCAGCAGCAGATGCTAACGCTTACCGAGCAGCGCCGCGCGGGTGGCACGGCGGCCGATGTCGATGTGGAGCGACTGGTGACGCAGGTGGAAAGCACGCGCTCGACGCTCACGCCGCTGGCCGCGCAGGTGGAGATCTCGCTCGATCAGCTCGCGGTACTGACCGGAAGGGCCCCCGGTGCGCTCGACGCCGAGCTCGCCGAAATGGGCGCTCTGCCTACGATGCCCACGAGCCTGTCAGTGGTTGACCCGGCGACGATGCTCGCGCAACGCCCGGATATTCGCGCTGCCGAGCGCCGCCTTGCGTCGAGCAACGCTCAAATCGGAGAACACATCGCCGACTTCTTCCCGAAGCTTACGCTGTACGGCGATCTGAGCTTCACCGCCGGGGATCCCGGCCATCTCTTCCGCAAGGCGAATGCGAGCTGGCTCGGCGCGCCGTATCTCTCGTGGAACGTGTTCGACTTCGGACGCACGCAAGGCGCGGTGCGCGGCGCGGAAGCTTCACGCGACGAGGCGATCGCCAACTACGAGAAGACGGTCCTCGCTGCCCTTCAGGATGCGAACGACGGTCTGTCGCGTTTCGGTTATCAACGCGAGCATCTGGCGACGTTGCAGAAAGTCCAGGCATCGGCAGTCCACTCGGCGGATCTCACGCGCCAGAGGTACCGCGCGGGCACGACGAGTCTGATCGATCTTCTCGACACGCAGCGCACCGAATTCGCCGCGCAACAGGATGTGGTTGCCGGACAGGCGGAATTGCTGAAGGATTTCGTCTCGCTTCAAAAGAGCCTTGGGCTCGGATGGCACCAGCCACAGGGCTAGGAACTGCTCGTTCAAGACGGCCGTCCTCATCTGCAAACGGCCTTGCGCATGAAAAGTTCCTCAGCCGTTGGAAGGCCGGGCGTGTTGCCCTTGAAGCTTGCAGAGGATCGTCTGGCCCGGCCGCGCCCATGCTGAGACAGGCCGTAGCCCGCTCAGCCCGGCGGGTCGAGCGGGAACGCCGGCCTGGACGCGTGCCTCGGTCAGACGAAGATGTCGACGATGGTGCCCAGCGCACCGATTACCGGTGCCACCTTCGCTGCGACGCTGGAAACCTTCGCTGCGGTGGTGGCAATATCGCTTACGACGTCCTGGAGTGATCGCAGAGGATTGGACTTCGAGGACGCCGCCGCTGATTGCTGATACCTCGCTGCGCTCGCCAGGGTGCTCGCTACGGAACTGATAGTCACGTACGCCTCCAGGAAAAATGAAAGAAGTTGCCGGCAGCTGCCCCGAAAAGCACATTGCAAAAACAGAAACGCTCCAGGAACTGCTGCCAATGCTCACCGCACCGTAATACGTTGTACTTTGAGTAAGACCTTCGTAGCGTGTAATCGCCGGTTTGCCCGATAACGACGTCGCCAAGCCTGAATCCCCGAATTTATTGGATGCTGGGCCGCAACAAGGTTCACAGCCCGCCAGTCAATTGTCGAAGTCTTTAGCGCGAAACGTCGCTAACTTCTTACGGCATATCAGCGTATGCAGAAAACGTCGAAATAATATGGAACATTCCCCTTACATGCAAGAGTGAATGTTTGCATTTCGGGCGCCGATTGGCGGTGCGGTGAATAGAGGCGGCTCGTATCGCGCCGGGGATGCGGGCCGCACGACCGCAGCGCCGATACGACGACGAGGTGCGGACCGCGCTATCAAGCTATGGGAAGGTACTGACCGATTCTGAAGAAGGCTTTGGCCGCCTTCACGTCGCGCTCACGCACAACTCCGCTCTTGTGAAGCTGCCGGTCGTGGCGCACCTCGCCCGGGAGATGAGGCTGATACTTTTAAGGCGTGGCGCCTGGAAGGGGGATATCCAGACAAAGGAGTCTTATCGTAAAGCTCCGTGGAGAAGTTTCACGGGCGAATCTGAGCTCGATTCGCCGCGGGTTACGTCAAGCACCTGCCTTGTACTGCTTCGTTGCGACCATCATGCGCATTGCATTCGCTTAATCACTTCTTACGACCATTCGGCCCGGCTGACAGCAGCTCTATCCTCGCCTGCTTGTCGACGTCAATAGTTGAATCCATCGACAAGAACAAGGCGCTCCAGGGCAAATGGATTTCAACCCGTGTAATGGCCTTGCATCCGTTGACTCGCGGCTCGGTTGATTTGCCCGGAGCGAAGCGCTACCGCACGTTCGCTGCCATCGACACCTCTGCCCGCGCCGACGACGCTCTGAACCAGGCCGTCCATTTCACCGATCACGTGGGCCAGTTCGGCCGTAATCACGGCGAATTCGCGTCCGAACTGTCCAGCACGCGCTGCGGCAACACGCGCGTTCAGCGCGACGATGTTGGCACGCATCGAGATCGCTGACAGTTTATGGACGACGCCCATCTGCCGCCGGCGCGCCGCCTCCTCGACACTCTGCATTTCGTCCTGATACGCCTGCGTAATGGCCTGTAGAAGATCCAGCAATGGAGAGGCTTCGGCCGTCAGCCGGCCAATGGCTGCGTCGCGGTGTATGCAAACCGGCTCCGAATTCCGTTCGAGAGCTTCGATGGCGTCCGCTGCGACTTTCATAAAGCCACGAATGCGCTCGTCCGCCCTCTGCGAGCCAAAATAGAGGCCACGTAGCGCCTCCGAGAATGCGCCGGGCAAATGGTCGTTGCCGTCGATCAACTGGGCGTGCGCCTGTGCGAACGTCGCGAGGCACGTCCGTGCGACCGCAAGCGCCGCCGCTTCTCCGCGAACGCTCAAAAGAACATGCAGCACGATGCGCTGCGAGAGCATGCGCTGCCGGCCCGCGAGGTTGATGAGTTCGCCAACGATTTCCCCGGATACCGCATCTGTAAGTTCACGCTTGTTCGTCATAAGTAAGACACCCGATCCCGAGAATGGTCCGATATGCGAGGCGAAGCGTGGTGCCCCCTTTCAGGCAAACAAAAAAGCGTCCCGAAGCGCACCGGGCATGCAAACCATGCACACAGTGTCGCTTCGGGACGCCGTTGCCCCGCATGATCAACTATCCGCCGCCTTGCGCGCGGTCTTCGATTGATTGGGCCGCCGTTGGCCCGATGCTTTCCACAGATCAATACATGTGCCATCGGGCGCTCCACGGTACTTCACGCGGCGCCGGCGAATAAACAGTGCGGCTACGGCAAGCGCTGGCCCATTTCACGTGCCAGTCGCGCCTGCTGTTGGTGCACCGCACCGCATGCGGGCACGTGGTGATTCGACCGGTTTTCCGCTTCCCGTACCCAGCTTCTCTCACTGCGCGCCATGCCGGCGCACTGTCCGCATTGCCGAGGACGTCCCTTTCATGCGGGCATTGACGAGTTCGTCGAGATTGAATGTCGAGTGCTTGCCGACCTGGGGAAGGCAGTCCCGCACCCACGAATCTGCCGCGTCGCGCCCCGTGTCCCGCAAGGCGCGGAAAAATTCAATGGAAGGAGTGCCCTTCGAAGCAGCACCAATCTGGCTCATGAATCTGTCGGAGCGGATTGCGTGAAAGCGCTTGCGTGTATAGGGCTTGCCGCGATGGAGCAAGCCAGGGTTTTCGTCGCTGAGCGTGTTGATCAATTCAATCTGACGCACCTCCGATACCCAGGATGCGCCAAAGCTCACCTCATTGATGCGGTTGACGATCTGCCGGGGAAATTGCGGCGGCTCCTGCTCGCGAAACAATGGATCAATGAGCACGCTCAGGATATCGCTCGTCGAATCGACGAGCGGGTCGAGCGCGGGATTCGCCATGTAGCCCCCGTCCCAGTAAAACTCGCCGTCGATTTCAACCGCCTCGAAAAGCGTCGGCAGACAGGTTGACGCAGTCAGAACTCGCGCGTCGATTTCCGCGGGCTCGAAGATCCGCAGCGCCGTGAGGTTGACGTTTGTCGCCGCGACATAGAGCTCCGGCGTGCCGTGTTCGTGCCGGTTGATCACGGCGAAGTCGGGAATGACCTGCTCCATGATGGACGTGAGAGGACTTGTCAGCCACGGTGTCACGTATGGTGAGCTGATCTGCTGCAACATGCCTTGTCCAAACACAAACGGATTCAGGTCTACGTTCCAGCGAAACGGCGCCCCAAGGAAGTCAGTGGGGAAGTTGTAGAACGGGTGCCAGTAAGAGCGGCGACCGACGAGTGTCCAAAGCTGCTCGAGCGCTTTCCTTGCGTCATCGACACTTCTGTGCAGTCCATATGCACACGCGGCGCCATTCAATGCGCCACCGCTCGTGCCGCTGATGGAGGTGATGACGAGCCTGTCCTGCTCGACTTCATCGAGCAGGCGATCGAGCACGCCCCACGTAAACGCTGCATGCGCGCCGCCACCTTGAAGCGCGAGCCCAATCTGCGGTGCATTGTGCTTTGGCATCATCTTTGCCTGTATCGGTTGATGGTGGGGGATGGACTGCACTGAATGATTAAAGATAGGAAATTTCAGGCGACGGCAAATCGACGACAACCCTGCTGTGTGGTCTGGCGCGCAAAGAGATGAACGGGTTTCTGCGACCGAATCGCTGTGCTTGAACGGTTCGTCGAGGGCATCACTTGGCCGAAACATGCGCAAAATAATCTGGGTATCAGGATAAAAGATTTCTAATCGCAAGGTCACTATCTCCTCGTTTAACTCGCGCTCATGAAATCGTGCGACACCTCTGCACTTTCACTACCCGCCCCCACGCTCGCGAGCCTGCCCAACGCCGACGAACTCGCCGTCCCGCGCGCGTGGTACACGGGGTGCCCGTTCGTCACGCGGTCGGGCGCTACCTGCCGCGCGCTTCGATGACAGCGTTTCGAGCTTTGCTCCGCACCATGCTTCGTAGATTTGAAGCAGTGGCCCGGCTTTCTCCTGCGGTATTCGCAACTGTTCGGCCGCGGGCCTGCCGCAAATGGAGACCTCGACGTGATAGAGCCAGCCAGTGCTGCTCCGTGAGACGTTAGGCCGCACGACTTCGCCGCACCTATTGCTTGATATCGAACCTTACGAAATGTAAACTATGTGTAAGCTTTGAGTGCAGAACAGGCCCGCCTTCCTCGGGTTCCTTTGAAGCTTGAGTAGATTCACTGATAACTTAGCTATCCTCCATTTTCTTTACAGGGAGAAAAGCGTGAAGACATACTTCGATCGACTCAGTGCGGCATTCGCCGTCGCTGGTCTCCTCGTCCTGACTCCACTTATGGCCATGGCCCGAATGCCAGTGCCTTCAGTCGACCCGCATAGCGGCCGAAACGTCCAGAATCATATGGCGACCGGCGCTGCGAAACATGGGCTTCGCGCCGACAAATCTGAAGCTGGCGAAATCGACCGGTAAGCGTTCCGGCTCCCGGAGTCAGAGCACGACCAGTCGGCCAGGGCGTTTCGTGCCTAGGCCTTTGCAGCGCTCCACGCACGTAGCCGATGCCGTGCATCCTGGAAATCTCACGGCTACTCGCTGAATTTCATTTCTTTCGAATTGCAAACCGTACTTTGCTAATTCTGTGGAACAAGGTTTGATATCGCGTTCCGCGGATGTCCCCATATCGTTAGATTCACCTTATTTCTTTACTCATTATCGGAGCATCCTCAATGAAATCGAAAGCCACCGCATTACTCGTTATTGTTTCCCTGCTCGCGACGACAGCCCCTGCATTCGCAGCGCCGCCTGAGCACTCTGCCGCCACTCAACTGAACCCCGCCATTGAGCGGGCAAATCGACCTGTTGGCCAGATTCCGCATCGCGACTGGCATCGTGGCGACCGCCTGCCGCCTGAATACCGTGACCATATCTTCGTGGTCGGGAACTTGCATCAGCATGGTCTGCAGACACCGCCGCGCGGCTACCACTGGGTCGGTGTCGCCGGCGACTACGTGCTCGTTGCGACCGCGACCGGCTTGATCGAAAAAATTCAGCCCGCAGGTACGCATTAAGCGCCCCCCATTTGCCGCGCCCCGGCGAATATCCGGTATGCCCTCCACGACCGGCTGTCCCCGGGATATGTTTCGCGTTTCCCGTACCGCGCGATCCGTGTTCGCCGTGAAACTAGTCGAAAACAGCGCGATAAAATGCCGCGCACGGATGAGCGCCATTGCGCTCGTCCCTCGCGGCGTACATTCAGATCACTATTGCGAAATGCGGTCTAGCGACGGCGGCATATGCTTTCACCTTAAATAGCAAGCATAGAGGTTTTTTTATGTGTACTCCGTCAGTTGAAAATCGCTCCAATTTCCCGATCATGCTTTCTTTCGAAGAGACCGTTCGAAATCGCCGATCTTTCCGCGGCTTTCTACCCGATCCGGTGCCTGACGACACTATCCGTGAGGTGCTTGAGGACGCACAGCGCGCTCCGTCTAACTGCAATACTCAGCCATGGAGTACCCACATTGCCTCCGGAGATAAACTGAAGGAACTGTCAGCGGTCCTGCACAAGAACTATGATGCTGGAGTCTTCACGCCGGATTTTACTTTCGACATGAACGAATACTACGGATGCTATGCCGAACGTCAACGTGCACAAGCCGCAGCCTACTACGCGGCGCTGAACGCTTCCCGGGACGATCGGGCGGCACGGGATAAAGCGGTCGGCTATAACTTCTCCTTCTTCAACGGGCCGCACGTCGCACTTCTGTTCATGCCATCGTTCGGAGACAACGTACGGGTTGCTGGAGACATCGGCATGTACGGCCAAACGTTCCTGCTCTCACTGACAGCGCGAGGGGTCGGCGGTATTCCGCAGACTTCCCTCGGTTTCTTTGCCGGTGCGATCCGCGAGGTCCTGGGGATCTCGAACGAGTTCAAGATGCTCTTCGGCATCTCATTCGGCTATCCAGACGAGACTGCACCCGGCAACCGCGTGAGAATGGGACGGGATCCGATCTCTAGCAGCGTCACATTCCACAAGTGATGGCGGCTTTCCACCGAATCCTTCGACCAAAGTGGTGCAGGGCGAGGGACCGCCTCCGCCCAGGATGAGACATGTATCCTCGGCCTCCGAACGGCCGGAAACTGAGGCGGATTCAACCGGTGGATGCACGCAACAACGCAGGTTGTACAGCGCGCGGTTCGAGAGCCTGGCGGCGTTTTCCGACGTCCTATTGCGGGAGTTATTTCCGGGCGTGACTGCACAAATAAACCGTGAGGTCCGTCGCCGGCACACACGTTGACATTCTGCGCAGGGTGTCGACGACAAACCCGCGGTGAAAGGTGTAATGATTGACGACGTGGAAAAACATTTCCCTCCCCGTCATCATGCCCTCACCGCCATCCACGAACTGAAAGCGAATCGGCTGATCCAGCTCGCTGTCGTTCATGCCATCGATCCACGTCACATACCAGGCATCGAGGTCGCGTTGCATCGTGCGCAATTCATCGAACGTCGTCGTGTCGGGAACGTGGCGGACGGTGAACCCGTGAGCACGCCGTTCCAGATGGGCCTGAAAAATCGCACCCACCGCATAGTTGTGTCCCAACGTGCGTAGAACGCTGCCGAAGGTCGTGTCCTGCGGCGCCGCGACTGCGGGCCCGGGCAGACCTGCGACGACGGCATAAATCACCTCATTCGCCCATAGATTGTATTGGGCCAACATCGTCTCGGTGTGCAGTGCCATCGATGTCTCTCCACGAGAGTGATCTGAAAAGGATATGGAAAATCGTATTGCGGACTACCAGCATGGTAGATTTCCATGCGTTGTTCCGCTCTCAAGATCAGGTCAATCAGACAATAGTTCGGGCCATGCCAGTCACAATGCCTTTTAGCTATGAGGAAGTCCCCCGGGACGTCATAGCGACAGAACGCCTCTATCTTTCGGGTTTTGTCCATCCCGACCACACGCATACGCGCGGCCAATTCGCATACGCAGCCGAAGGTGTGATGACCGTACTGACGACGGCGGGAAACTGGGTCGTGCCACCGCAGTGTGCGGTCTGGCTCCCTGCCGACGTTCCACACGAAATGCAGATGAGCGGTCAGGTGCGAATGCTCAACGCCTTTGTGCACGTCCGGGCGAAACAGGCAAGTCAGTTGCCACGTCATTGCTGTGTCGTGAGCACGTCCTCGTTGCTGAGAGACCTCATCTCAGAGGCCGTGCAGCAACCGGCGCTGTACAACCCAACGACACGCGCGGGACGGATCATGGCTCTGCTCGTAGACGAGATCGCCGCCATGCAGCCATTGGCGCTCAACGCACCCTTACCGAACGACCCTCGCCTGGCGGCACTCTGCAGGGAAGTACTCGACGCCCCTAGCGCGACGCTCGGCCTCGATGAGGCGGCGAGCCGCATTGGACTAAGTCGCAGAAGTTTCACTCGACTGTTCCGCGAACAGTTGGGGGTTAGCTTCGTCGCCTGGCGCGAACAGGCATGTCTGCTGAGCGCCATCGCCCGGTTTGCGCGAGGCGAATCGATCACGCGCGTTGCCTATGACTTGGGCTATAGCAGCCCGACCGCATTTTCGACCATGTTCAAGCGCGTCGTCGGCGTAGCGCCATATCACTACCGGACGTAAGGGTTCGACGCATCAACACTTCGTCGTGGGCTGGCGTGGCTACGCGTTCTTGCCGATTGCTGAATCGACCGCCATCAAGCTGATGTGATCGGCCGGCAGTTGTTATGGGCCAACCGCCACATTTCGTTCATCGCCTATCGGATTGCCATCATCACCGATCAGGGAAAATCGCACTTTTGCGTTTTCGCCCGGGTTGGCATGCAGCGTGTCGAGATCGAAGGGGCCGGTGGAGCAAGAATGCCAAGCGCGGTCTGGTTGGCCGCCGTTCCGCTCTCGAAAGCAGTCAGGTTCGAAGGCTCACAGACGCGGATTCGATCGCGAATCCGCTCGCCAACCTGTTCGCAGGCAATGCGTTGGGATCGTCCAACGGCCTGGGTTTTGGCTGGCGCAATACGAACGTGATCAAGATCGGCACCAGCTACGATGTGACCAGCCATCTGACGGCCCGCGCACGCTATAGTCGTTCGAGCCAGCCGGTGGCCAGTACGGAAACATTCCTGAACATCCTCGCACCGGGTGTCGTGCAGGATCAGGCGACGCTCGGCGCCACCGGGAAGACCGATGCGAAGACATCGTTCGGCCTCTTTTACGGACACGCGTTCAAGACGACGATAAGCGACAACAACTCGATTCCAGCTGCCTTCGGAGGCGGTGATGCGAATGTGCATCTTGCCGAAGACGTGGTCGGCGCTTCCCTCGGCAAGCAATTCTGAAGCAAGCCATCTGGCGATGCCGATGCCCGCGAGTCAGCCCGGCTTGCGCGGCATCGCCTGACTGCTGCTGTCCAGCAGGGAAACGGAAGCAATGCTGACTTCCTTTGACTCCGTGTCCGGATGGGCGTGACGCGTTAACTGAGGAAGTTAGCGGATGTCGACGATCGCATCGCGCGCGTCGACATGTCACGGCAGTGCTCTCGGCCAGACATCGAGCCGCACACCCGTACTCTGCGACAGCAATTCCGCCGTTTGGACCGGGTGCGTAAGTTCGGACTCCGTCTGCCTGTCGAGCAGGTTGAATTGCAAACGCAGCGCTGAGGGCTAACGTCGCGCGAGCCGATATAGAAGCCGTTTTGCCGGACCGACAACCGACCGATCATGAGGATCGTGCGCGCGCCCGTGGAACGCTCGGTATCGACATAGCGAGTCGGGAACGGCTCACGCGTCGATAAAGCCCCATTCTGTTCATTCTCCACGAGCCATAAATTCTCAACATGCGAGAATTATTCTCATATGTTGATAAATCTAACGCCGCGGAGTAATCTTCGGCGACGGTCGCGCAGCATCGAACCCCGCAAGACCACTCATTCCCCGGAAAAAACACAAGGGCCGGCAGCAACGCGTCCCTCAAGGAGGCTCAATTCATGACAAGGAAACTCAAGGCCGCGATCATCGGATCGGGCAATATCGGCACGGACCTGATGATCAAGATCCTGCGCCATGGCAAGCACCTCGAAATGGGCGCGATGGTTGGCATCGACCCGGCCTCGGACGGGCTGGCGCGCGCCGCCCGCACGGGTGTGCCGACCACGCATGAAGGCGTGGAAGGTCTGATCAACCTGGCGAACTTCGCCGAGATCGACGTCGTTTTCGACGCCACCAGCGCTGGCGCCCACGTGAAAAACGACGCCCGCCTGCGAGAGGTCAAGCCGGGCATTCGGATGATCGACCTGACCCCGGCGGCCATCGGCCCGTACTGCGTCCCGGTGGTCAACCTGGATGACCGCCTCGACGCCCTGAACGTCAATATGGTCACCTGCGGCGGCCAGGCGACGATCCCCATGGTTGCGGCGGTATCGCGCGTGGCGAAGGTCCACTACGCCGAGATCGTGGCGTCGATTTCGAGCAAGTCGGCCGGCCCGGGCACGCGCGCCAACATCGACGAATTCACCGAGACGACCTCGAAGGCGATTGAGGTAATCGGCGGCGCGGCGAAGGGCAAGGCCATCATCGTGCTCAACCCGGCCGAGCCGCCACTGATCATGCGCGACACCGTCTATGTGCTGAGCGCCGCCGCCAACCGGACCGAGGTGGAAGCCTCCATCGAGGAAATGGCGGCCGCCGTGCAGCAGTATGTGCCCGGCTACCGCCTCAAGCAGAAGGTGCAGTTCGATGAGATCCCGGCCAGCGCCCCGTTGAACATCCCCGGCCTCGGCAAGTTCAGCGGTCTGAAGACCTCCGTGTTCCTGGAGGTGGAGGGCGCCGCGCACTACCTGCCCGCCTACGCCGGCAATCTCGACATCATGACCTCCGCCGCCCTGGCCACCGCCGAGCGCATGGCGCAGGCCGCACTGACCGCTTGAGGAGACACCCCGCTATGCCTTTCAACCCCAGCAAGAAACTCTACATTTCCGACGTGACGCTGCGTGACGGCAGCCACGCCATCCGCCACCAGTACTCGATCCAGAATGTCAAAGACATCGCTCGCGCGCTCGACAAGGCCCGCGTCGACTCCATCGAGGTGGCCCACGGCGACGGCCTGCAGGGCTCCAGCTTCAACTACGGCTTTGGCGCCCACACCGACCTGGAGTGGATCGAAGCGGTGGCCGGCGAGATCTCGCACGCCCAAATCGCCACGCTGCTGCTGCCCGGCATCGGCACCATCCACGACCTGGACAACGCCTACAAGGCTGGTGCGCGCATCGTCCGCGTGGCCACGCACTGCACCGAGGCTGACGTGTCGCGTCAACACATCGAGCGCGCCCGCGAACTCGGCATGGACACGGTCGGCTTCCTGATGATGAGCCACATGACCACGCCGGAGAACCTGGCGGTCGAGGCGAAGAAGATGGAAAGCTACGGCGCGACCACCATCTACGTGGTCGACTCCGGCGGCGCGCTGAACATGGACGACGTCCGCGCCCGCTTCCGCGCCCTGAAGGCCGTGCTCGACCCGTCGACCACAACCGGCATGCATGCGCACCATAACCTGTCGCTGGGCGTGGCCAACTCCATCGTCGCCGTCGAGGAAGGCTGCGACCGCATCGACGCCAGCCTCGCTGGCATGGGCGCCGGCGCCGGCAACGCGCCGCTGGAAGTCTTCATCGCCGCTGCCGAGCGCATGGGCTGGGACCACGGCACCGACCTCTACGCGCTGATGGACGCCGCAGATGACCTCGTCCGTCCTCTGCAGGATCGCCCGGTGCGTGTAGACCGCGAGACCTTGGCGCTGGGCTACGCCGGTGTGTATTCGAGCTTCCTGCGCCACTCCGAAGTCGCCGCGAAGAAGTATGGCATCAAGACGTTCGACATTCTGGTGGAGCTTGGCAAGCGCCGCATGGTCGGCGGCCAGGAAGACATGATCGTCGACGTCGCGCTGGACCTGCTGAACAAGGCATAACTTGCCAGATACCGTTGGAGCCCTAACGGGATAACCGGTGGGGCGCCACGCAGATCGATCTACGGCTCGGTGCTCGGCACGTTCTTCGCAGAGAGCTTCCCGCCCCACGTGCGCTATACCGGCGTGTCGCTCGGCTACCAGGTCGGCGCGGCTATCGTCGGTGGCCTGATGCATTGATTGCCACCGCGCCGCTGGCGTACTATGGCGGCAGCTATCTGCCGGTGGGACTGTTCGTCATCGGCTGCGGTGTGATCTCGATGATCGCCGTGGGCGGGACGTCGGACTGCAGCGCAGACCGCCTGGACGACTGATCCGGCGTCCGGTAGTACCTTCCCGAAAGCGCCGCCGCACACCTCGGCGGCGTTACACTTGCCGGCATGACCAACACCACCCGTCCCACCCCCACCCTCTCCAGCCAGACGCTTTTCCGCGGACTGGACGTGGTCGATGCCGTCGAGGCCGGCTTCCAGACCGTGCAGGACATTGCGGACCGCACCGGCCTGCCGTTCAGCACGACGCACCGGCTGGCGTCTGCCCTGGTGCAGGCCCGCTACCTTCAATTCGAGCCCCGGCGAGGCTACCGGCTGGGCCCCCGGCTCCTGGAGCTCGGTTTCGCCGCCTACCGCGATTCCGATATCACTCGCAGTGCGCGGGCTGGGATGGAACAACTGGCCGAGCAGACCAGGGACACCATCCACCTCGCCCAACTCGACGGCCACGAGATCATTTACCTCGACAAGATCGGTGGGCAGCGCCCGATCAGCGTCAATTCGCGCATCGGCGGCCGCAAGCCGGTCTGCTCGACCGGCGTGGGCAAGGCACTGATCCTCGACGAGGACGAGAACCAGTGGAGAGTGCGCTACGACTACGATGCGAAGCGGGGCAACGTGCACGTACCGCTTGATACCTGGCTCGCCGCCATGCGCAAGTATGCGGTGGGCGGCTATGCCTTTGACCTCGAAGAAGACGCCCCGAGCATTTGCTGCGTGGCGGCGCCCATCCGGGATGCCAGCGGTCAGACCGTCGCCGCAATCAGTGTCACGGGCACGACCGACTACACCGACAAAGCGCAACTACGCACTCTGATTCCGTTGGTACGGCGGGTCGCGGAGTCCATCAGCGAAAAGATTGGTGGCCAGGCGGTGGATCGGAAATTCGTCGTGAGGCGGTAGCAGCGAGATTACCACCGCGATGTTGAAGTTCACCGATGGGTCAAATCTTGATGAACGTCAACACCGGGTACAGACCTCACAACACGAACACCCTTCCCTCGTCGAGGGGATGCGGATCGAAACGGTGCAGCGTGGCGTCGAGTTCCTGCATGATCTGCGCCGCGTGCACCGGCTTGAGATGCGAAATCAGCAGTTCGGCATCGAACGAGACATCACGTAAATCCGCGGCGAGCAGGCTCGGACAGTAGTGATGCGCCGCGACCGCCGTCGCGTGATGCGCGTCCGGGTATGCCGTCTCGACAATCACATGACGCAGTCGCGGCATCGCGCTGACAATGGCCCAGAACGCCGGATTCGTTGTCGTATCTCCACTGAACACAAGGCTGCCCGCACCGCTATCCACCGCATATCCCACCGCGGGCACGACATGCTGCGCAGGCAGTGCGGTCAGCGTTCGCCCGCGCAGGGTCGTGCTGTGGCCGACTTCGAGCGTGGCAAACCGCACGCCCGGTGCCGCGGGCGACGGGATGACCGTAAAGTCCGGCCAGATCAGATTGTTGAACAGATGCGCGTGAAGGATGTCGAGCGTGACTTGCGGCGCGTGCACCGTCAACGGCTGCGTACGGTGTTCGGCGACCGCATCGATCATGAGCGGCAGGAACGCGGTGTGATCCAGATGCGAATGCGTGATGAACACATGATCGATGTGCGCCAGCTCGGCCTCGCTCAAATTGCCGACGCCGGTGCCCGCGTCGATAAGAATGTCGTCGTCCACCAGCAGGGACGTGGTGCCGCCGCCCGCGCCGCAAATGGCGCCGCTACAGCCGAGAATGCGCACTTTCATGCTACGTCCTATTTGGTGTCGAAAGTCGTGATGCCATCCCAATCCGTGGCCAGCCGACTCTCCCGTAACTCCATGATGCGCTCCTGGTAGAACCTGTAAAGAGCGCATTGCGGATGGTGTGCGATCAGCGCATCCAGCAGCGCTGCCGCCGCGTCCCAGTCATGCGACCGGTAGAGTTCCAACGCCGCATCCAACGCACGAGTTCGTCGCGTCGCGCGTCGCCGACCTGCGCCCATGCTTCGCTGGACATCAGCGGCTCGAACAGCGCGACCGGCGTATTGCGCCCCGCCACCCGGACGCGATCGATTTCGCGGAACACGACACCACTCACACGCTCGCGGGTCGCCTCGCCGAGCACCGTATTCCGGTCAGTTATCGAGCCGATTCGGGCACGCCGGCGCGAGCTAGAGGAAGACGGGGGCGAAGTGCTGGGGATCTTGCGTCGCGGTACGATGCGTGCGGGGGAAGTGGCAGGAGAGACGCTGTCAGAGGTCAAACGCGCGCTGGGTTTGACCTACTTCCAGAGCTGCGAGGCTATTTTCGACTATGTCGCGCTTGCCCACGAAGGTCACGAGCGACCGCTACCTGAGGAAAACTTGACGATTGGAAACTGCGCCGGGGGCGAGAACGAACGGCTCAAGATGATCGGTCAGCGACCACTCGCTTGACCGCGCTATCGCCCAGTCCCCCGCGACGATAGTGAGATTTGAGCTCGGCCGGGTAATCGAGAGACCTGTCACAGCACAGCCTCACATTCGACGAGCCAGATTCAGGTCGCTTTCCCTATGCCGATATCTTCCGAGGTTACTTCTGCTACGGATTTACTGGCTCCGCGGACGACACCAAGCCGCTCTCTATTCCGTAACGCACCAAGTCCGCGTCCCGTTCGATACTCAATTTGAGCATTGCTGAGCTCTTTTGCGTACTGATCGTTTTTTTACTGCGACGCAAAAGCTCAGCAATTTCAGTCACCGACATCCCAGACACAAAGAAGCGCACGACTTCCAATTCCCGTCGGGTCAATGGGGAGCCAGCCGTGCTACCCCGAGTGCCCGATTTGATCGCGTTAGCAATTGTCGCCATTCGCGGCGACAGGTAGCGGCCGTTCGCGTACGCGGCATGAACCGCGATCGTCAGATTACTAATCGGATCCGCCTTGCTGAAAATACAGCAGTTCCCTGCCTGCATCAGCAGGCGCAAAACCACCGGATTTTCCATCATGCTCAGAACAACCAGCCTGACGTTCGGATAGCGCTGGTGAATGGCAGAGAAAAGCGCCAGTCCGTCGCCATAACTTCCGCCGGGCATCACGTAGTCCGAGACCAGCACGTCGCAAGGCGAGTTGGTCAGCGCGGCCATGAGTTCGGTCGAATTTTTTGCAGTGCCAACTACGGATATCGTACTGCTTCTTTCGAGTTCGTATCGCACGCCTTCGAGTATCACGGGATGATCGTCCGCGAGTATTACGCGGATTGTGGATGAGGTCATAGTCGACTTCCGTAGAAATGGTAACTAGCGGCATTCAGGCCGCCTTGAAAATGGGGGGCGGCCCTCGCTATCAAGACAGGCTTCGAGAAGAGCGACGGGTATGGAGGTAAAAAATCGTCGGGAATAACCAGCGCTGGCGGGTTGGGACTTTGCGGGCCACGCTAGCGCCAGCAACCGCACCCGAATCACCTTATCGAACGGCCTCGGCAACACTCGCTTCGTCTAAAGCAGGCAGATGATCATAGTGAGCCGCAAAGCGTCGATTCATCGGCTCGCACTCACCTCTCCACTACCTTGCGCGGTCCGCTCAAACATCCTTGCGACGAGTCTCTGCCACTAGTTTCTGCTGCCGTGCCCGCCTTAATTCCGAAACCACCATCGTCACGCGTATAAAGCGTTGCTGATCGCAGAGCAAAGCAGGTCATGATGGAATTCAAATAGAATTTCTCCTTAGTGCTTCTAATGCCATGTCTTATGGGACGATGGCAAGGGGCAGACTTTATTTCTGCGCCCTGCCATCAGCAATAGGCGCAGTCCTATATATGAGAGAACATCAGAAAATGGGACCATGCCTACCTTCGTGCCCATCAGCCGGGAACTTGCTATCGCTATCATGTTCCCGGCAGTCCAGTTGGCTCAATCTAGATCTTCATGTTTGACAGCGAATGGGTAGGGAATCGGTCAGGACATGTTTTTCAAACCAGTGGCGCGCGAAACGCTGGCCCAACGCGTGTCGCCAACCAGTTGGATTCACCTGGTTTACAGAGTGCGGAGCAACGCGGGACGAATACAGCGTCCGACACTTGACGCAACCATATATGGAGTCGAGGGCTAATCGATAGTCACGATGGCTCGGCAAAATATGCCAATGCCAGAGCGGCCCTTCCGGACCGTCATCGCCCGACAGCCGCGCCTATGCGGCCGTGAAAGTCAAGATCCCGGGCCTGCACCTGTCAGGCATGTGTCCGTCAGAGCGACCGTTCCCTTCAACAACGGCGGCCGTTCCACGGGAACGCAGGCATCCCACGAGCGCTATTGGATATATATGTCTTTTGAAAAGCATAGGACCGCTTCCCGTGCTTATTCTGTGGAAGGAGGACTGTCCGATGTTTTCTGCGACGAAGTCACCATTCCATTTTCCAACGCATATCGGTACAAATCAATTTCTCGTTCGATGCCAAGTTTTTCCATTGCTTTCGATTTCTGGGTACTGATGGTTTTCTTGCTGCGACTCAACCGCTCGGCAATCTCGTTCACTGTGAGGCCCGACGCAAAAAGACGCACAACTTCGGATTCGCGCTGACTCAGGACGTCCGATGATCCCCTGCCACGGCGGTTCCAGTCTATCGACTGGACGATCTCGTTGATCGTCGGCGAATAGTATTTGCCGCCGTGATGGACAGCATGAATGGCGGGGATAAGGTGGGTGACAGCATCGGATTTGCTCACGATGCAAGTTACACCTTGCGTCACGAGCGCACGTATTACTGCGGGGTTGTCCAGCATCGTTAGGACAACGATTTTGATGTCAGGATACCTGCGCTTGATCAGCGAAAACAGGGCAATTCCATCACCGTATTCGCCTGCAGGCATCGCGTAATCGGATACGAGAACGTCGCACTGTTTGCTCGAGAGAAGCGCGATCAGTTCAGTCGAATTCCTGGCTGTGCCTACCAGCTGGATGGTCCTCACCTCTGAAATCTCATGTTCGATACCGCTAAGCATGACGGGGTGGTCATCAGCAAGTATGACCCGAATTTCGGACGCGGCCATAGTGTCAACATCATAGAAATAGGACATCAGTATGATAGCCACCAAGAGGTATGTGCGCGCAACGGGTTTACCTTCACATTATGCGATCCTCATTTCTTTTCGGCCACATGCATGAGGCGTTTAACTCATTGCGCTGCGTGTTCAGTCTTCATCGGCGAGTTCTGTCTTGAAGGAACTCAATCAGACGAGCACGCCGTTGACTTCACTCGAAGCACAGCTATCGCAGGCGTCCACGTCAACCCGTGATGATGCTGCGCAAATCAGGGCGCAGCTGTAGAGTGATCAGACTCCAGTCGGCCCGTAGAGTGCCGAAAGCCGTTGACATCGCGACCGATCGACCTCGAAGCGGCGCGCTTTGAACAACTGCAGCACGTGACAGCAGATTCGCCCGCGATTGGGCGACGCGATCACAATTCTCTAGCCTCCCCAACCGAAATGGCGACGCGCGTCGAATCCACCAGATGCGCGACTCCACGCCAATGCCCGCCTCAAGCGTGCCGACGAATACCTTCCTGGCACCGATGCAGTCCATCGCTCGTTTGGCCTCGGGCTTTGTTTTGGCTCGGCGCAATGCATAGCCTCACGTAAGCGTTCGCGCACGCACGCGAAATGCCAAGGGTATCCCCGATGCTATTCCGATCGCCCATCGACAGCTAAATTCAATTGACCGACCGGTCGGTTAATTTATACTGCGTCACATTGCCACTCTTTCTGGATGGTGCCGATGTACACGCAATCCCTCGATATCCCCGGCAACGTTGCCCCGCTCGATGCGGACGCGAATTCGCCCGCACAGGCGCGCTTCGACGCGGTCATGGCCGCC
>ABYL01000046.1 GCA_000173575.1 Burkholderia sp. H160
CCGCTCACGCCGGTCGCGGCATCACTCGCCACGGCAGGCACGGCGCTCGTGGAAGGCGGCGAACGCGCCCGCCTCGACGCACAGTGGAACGCGAGTGCGGGGCCGTTGTGCCGCCGCGCGCTCGATGGCCGTTATCCATTCGTGCATGGCTCGACCCGCGATGTCGCCGCCGATGACTTCGGCAAGCTGTTCGCACCGGGCGGTCTCATCGACGACTTCTTCCAGAAAAACCTCGCCGCGCTCGTCGACACGAGCGGACCTGTCTGGCAATGGCGCGCCGGGACTCCGCCGGCGGGCATGTCGCGTGACGCGCTGGCGCAGTTTCAGCGCGCGGCGCAGATCCGCGACGCGTTCTTCCACGACGGCAGCCGCGACCTGTCGATCCGTTTTCGCGTGAAGGCACTTTCCCTCGATCCGGCCGTGACGCAGGTGAATCTCGACATCGACGGTCAGCAGCTTGCGCTCAGGCAGGACGGTCTCCAGTCGATGCTGCTGCAATGGCCGAGCGGCAAGAATACGGGTCGCGCGGCCGCGCAATTCGATCCGCCCGCCGCCGCACAGATCCCGCCGCTCGATGCGAGCGGCCCGTGGGCGCTCCTGCATCTGCTCGACACCGGCAGGCTCGAAGGCACTGCGCAGCCGGACCGCTACAGGCTCACGCTCGATTCCGCCGGACGCAAGGCCGTGCTCGAGCTGGATGCGACGAGCGTCGTCAATCCTTTCCGGCGCGCGCCGCTCGAGCAGTTTCGCTGTCCGGAGCACCTGTGATGGCGTCGCCGGGCGTCGCCGGATGCTTCGGCAAGCTGCGCGGCAACGGTGACTTCGTGACGCGGCGTCTGCCGGCGTGCTTCGTCGAACCTTGGGACGCGATGCTGCAGGCGGCCCTGCTCGCGAGCCGCGCGGCGCGCGGGCGTGCCTGGCTCGATGCGTATCTGACCGCGCCGCTGTGGCGCTTCGCGCTCGGCGGCGGCGTGCTGGGAAAGAGCGGATGGGTGGGGGTGCTGATGCCGAGCGTCGACAGCGCGGGCCGATACTTTCCACTCACGATCGCCGCGCCCGTCGACGCGCGTGCGTGGCCGTTGTGGCGTGCGCGTGCGGACGCGTGGTTCGAGCGTTGCGGTGCGCTTGCGCTCGCGACGCTCGATGAGCGCGCGCGTCTCGCGGATTTCGATGCCGGATTGCTGGCGCTCTCGCACGCGCATGACGCGAGCGGGGTTGCTACGCCATTACAGGCAGGTGCGCGGGGAATGAGCGTCTGGTGGCAGGCGCAAGCGGCGCGCTCGAGCGCAGGTCTGCCCGATGCCGCGTTCGTCGCCGGGCTTTTCAACTATGTTGCCGACGGTGCCGCTGGCCGCGCGGACTAAACGGTGTCGAAGCACGCAATGACCGCCGTGATGTTGTCCTTGCCGCCCGCATCGAGCGCGAGCGCCACGAGGCGCCTGCATGCGTCGTCGATGGCGTGCGGCGTTATCGCTGCGAGCACCGCCTCGATCTCGCAATGCGATACCTCGGCGTGCAAGCCGTCGCTGCACAGCAGATAACGGTCGCCGGGCAGCCACGCATGCGCTTGTATGGCGGGCGCGATCGACGGCATCGGCCCCAGCGCCTGGAGCAGCACATTACGCGGCGGCAGATGCTCGATGACACCATGCTCCAGCGCCTGCTGATAAAGCGTCTGGTCGCGCGACAACTGCGACAGCGCGCTGTCGCGATAGCGGTAGAGCCGGCTGTCGCCGATGTGAAACGAGATCAGCCGCCCTGAGCCGGACGGCTGCCAGATGCCCGTCAACGTGGTGCCCATCGATCGAGGCGCGAGACGCTCGCGCAGGTTGATCGCGTGGAGGATCGCGTTGGCGTGGTCGAGCGCGTCGGCGGCGGCGCGCATCGCGCACGCCGATGCATCGTACAAGGTGGCGTCGGGATCATCGGTGAGCGTGGCGTCGGCGTGAGCGCGCGGCATGGCGCCAGCAGAGAGCCGCGCGGCGATGCAGTCGAGCGCGGTCGCGCTGGCGCGTGCGCCGAATGCGTGACCGCCCATGCCATCCGCGACCGCGACGAGGTTCGACCTCGGATCGATCAGGAAGCGATCCTGATTCTCGCGGCGCACGCGCCCCGCGTCGGTGAGGCCGAACGCCGAGCACGTGGCAAGGCGGATCGGTGCGCAGCGGCTGAGCGTGTCGGAATCCATCGGTCGTGCTCCTTCTGAGGCATGTCGCTACAGTCCGACGTCGCGCTCGAAACGCGCGCGGTCGGCATCGTTGGAGATCGCCGCCGCGAGCCGCTCGTGCAACGCACGCAGGCTGGCCGCGTGCGCTGCCTCGCGTTTCGCGACGATAGTCGCGATCGGGCCGAGATAAACGGCGAGCCTGAGCGCGGCGGCCTGCACCTCTTCCACGCCAAGCGAAGAAGAAGGGGATGTACCTTGGGTTGCGCCCTGCCGCGACGCCGCGGTGCCATGCGTCGTGCCTGCACTGGACCCATCCGCGAAGGCGGCGATGAACTTCGCACGACCCTTGTCGGAAGGAACATGCGGCGCGAGCAGCGCGATCAGCGCGGGCAGGTCCGGCGCATTGGCGATGCGCGCCGCGGCGCGCCGCACGAGCAGACGCGCCACCGGCCCGATCTGCGCGGCGAGCTGAGTCTCGATCGAGAGGAGCATGGCGGTGGGCCACAGTGTCAACGAGGGCAGCGACTCGCCGCGCCAGGAGCCTGTTCCCGACGCGAGCGGCCCGGCTGGTCTCGCCGCCTGCGCTTCCAGAATCGTGCGGTCGTCTTCCACTGCGTCCGCGCGTTCGGGCGGCAGAAGCTGTGCGCCGCCCGACGCCTCGGCAAGGGCCCGGCGCAGCGCGCCCGCCGTCTGGAAACGCGCGGCGGGGCGCCGGGATAACGCGTGCATCAGCACGTCGTCGAGCGCGGGCGGCAGCGCAGGGTTGCAGGCGGAAGGCGCTCGCGGTGTCTCGTGCATGACCTGCCGCATGACCTCGACGTGCGACGCCCCCGCGAACGGCCGCAGACCCGTCAGCATCTGATAGAGCACGATCGCGGCGGAAAAGAGGTCGGAGCGCCCGTCGACGGGCTCGCCCGCGAACTGCTCCGGCGACATATAGCTTGGCGTGCCGATCATCGCGCCCGCCAGCGTCAGCGTGGACGACTCGACATGCGCGACGCCGAAGTCCGCGACCTTCAGCCGCCCTTGCGCGCTGACGAGCAGATTCGCGGGCTTGATGTCGCGATGCACGACCCCGTGCTCGTGAGCGAAGCCGAGCGCGGCGAGCAGTTGTCCGAACCAGTCGAGCGCGCTGGCGAGTTCGAGCGGACGGCCCGCGGCGAGCAGTTGCTTCAGTCCCTGTCCGATGACGAGTTCCATCGCGATATAGGCGGTGTCCGCAGTCTCGCCATAGTCGTACACGCCGACGATGTTCGGATGCGCGAGCCTACCGGCCGCCTGTGCCTCACTGCGCAAACGCGCCATCAGGCTCGCTCGATCGCCGCCTTCGAACAATTCGTGGCGGACCGTCTTCAGCGCGACATGCCGCTCGATGTGCGGGTCGAACGCGCGATAGACGATGCCCATCGCGCCCTCGCCCAGCATTGCCTCGATGCGGTACTTGCCGAGTTGCACGAGGCGTGGCGGGTCCATCGCAGCGGCTGCCACCTCATGCCTCGATCATCTTGAAGGCTTCGACGAGGCTCGTCTTCATCCGTGCGAACGACGCGGCGAGCGAAGCGATCTCGTCGCGGCCGTTGTCAGTGAAAGTCGCGCTCTCGAGCTGGCCGAGACTCGCCTGATCGGCGGCGCGTGAGAGCGCACGGATGCGACGCGTGACGAGCAGATGCACCATCACGTTCAGCGCGATCAGCAGCAGTACGAACACCGCGAGCAGCGACCCGAGGAAGGTGCGCAGCACCGCGTCGCTGCGCGCGACCGGCAGCGCCATCGGCACCGACACGAAATCGGCGCCGATGACTTCGTGCAGCGCCCAGTTGAAGCCGTTGTCGGGACCGTACTTGTCGATGAGCGTCTTCGGCGCGCGTGACGGGACGCTGTGGCACTCCATGCAGGCGACGTCGTTGATGCGGTTCGGGCGCGCGATATACAGGTTCTGCCCGGACGGCGTATCGCGCACGCCAACGACTTCCTTCAGTTCGGGCTTGTCGTGCAGATGCCGGATCACGTCCGCTTCCCAGTCCGAGGGACGGTCGCGCGGATTGGTCGGATTCAGCATCGTCGAACGATAGGAGTATCCGGCGAGACGCTTCTCCAGCGTCATGAGCGTCTCGACCGCCGAGAACGCCGGCACCGATTGCGGCACGAAACTGTATTTGAGCTGCGTCTGCAGCAGCGGCGTGACTTGCGTCGCGGTGTAGTTCTGCGCCGCACTCGCCGCTTCCATCAGGACGCGCGCATTCTCCACCGTCTCTTCCATAGCCGCGCGGCGCAGCAGCTCGCGCGCGGCGAAACCGGCCGACACGAAGCCGACGACGAAGACCGCGAGGAACACCAGATTGAATTTGACGGCGAGCGACAGTCTCATGACTCCACCTCGGTTGTTTGAGCCTGCAAGGGCATGACCGCGCGCTGGCGCTGCACGGCAGGAGGCGGGCACAGCACGCGCCGCCATTCGGGAAGGTTGCGCAGGTTCTGCCTCACTTGTGAGCGGAACGGCTCGCCTTGCGCGAGCGGCCGGAAGCGCGCGACGAAGCTGCGGCGAATGCCGAGAGGCGCGACCAGCCAGCCGGCGAGATCGGCAAAGGTCGCCGGGCGGCCCTGCGACGCAACGACGGGCTTCGGCTTCGCGGGCGCGGGGACGGGTGCGAGCGGATCGCGGAACGGCCGCGGCATCGCGGCGATGAACGACGGCGCCGGGCGCGTGCTCACATCGAGCGGCTTGCCCGCTTCACGCTCGGCGTAATGTTCGCCGTCGAGCGGCTGGTGAGCGTCAGCATGACCAGGCAGGGCGAGCGTCATGCCGCCCGTCTCGACGAAGAGCGAGGTTGTGTCGCGGCTCGCGCGCAGCACGGCGGAGCCACCGCGCATGTCGGCATCGAGCGCGGCGGTGTCGAGCGACAAGGGCTCCGTCGGGGCGGCCTGCGTGCGCGCGATCTTGATCCAGCCCGAGAGCAGCGCAAGGGCATCGCCGCCGAGCGCGGCATCGACGGCGATGCGCGTGTCCGCGCCGAGCGCGACGATCGTGCCGTCTCCTTCGATCTGTGCGCTGCCCTGCGCCGAGGTGGCGAGCAGATCGCCCGGCTCCAGCGCGATGGGCGCATCGACGTTGAACACCGTCGTCGCGCGAATCAGCGTGACTGCTCCTTCGGGCAGCAGGACGAACTGGCCCGCATGCGCGCTCTGAAATGCGCACAGACACGCAACAGCGATGCTGTTGCGCAGAACTTGCAGCAGGGTTCGGGCGTTCATCGCGGTCGTTGCCTCGAAAACGTAAAGGGATTGCGACGAAAACAGCTGGGCGCCCGCTTCTATTCCGGGGGTGTTTTCCCTGAGCGTCGTCACGCGCCGGAAAGAGAAGAACGGAAAACAGAAACGCCTTCGCCAATGCGAAGGCGCCGGATGTGTTGCGCGCAGAGCCGCTATCCGTTCAGGAAGCCGAGAATGGCCTTGCGCAGCTTCAGGTCCCAGGTCTGCACTTCCGTGTGACTTTCGGCGAGGGTAAGCAGCCCCTTGATCGTCGCATCGTCCGATTTGAACGCGAAGCCCGCATCGCCCAGATAGCTCGATCCCCAGACCTTGAGGTTATCGATGTACTTGCAGCCGGCTGTGAATTCCGCCTGAGTGATGATCGTTTCGTTGTCCTTGAACATCGTGAGGAAATGCATCTTGTCGCCGCAGATGCCCGTGTTCAAGGCCAGCACCGAGAGCGCCGGGATCGGCACGGCGTAACGCTTGAACCAGCCGTTGAAGGCGATCGGCCGGGTATGCAGCGCATCGCGCTGCATGCGCGCGTCCCAGTACTCCTTCGCCTGCTCGCAAAAGCGCTTGATGCGCTTGATCTCGACGATCTTCCAGATGACCTTCGCGAGCGTTTCCATGATGGAGACAACGGCATCCACGATGGTCGATGCGCCCTGGCTCGCGAACTGCAGGCCGAGGCTCGCGCCGCCCTTGACCATGTCGTAGACGCCCGCGCCGATGCTCAGCTTCATCGAGCGCCTGATCGCTTCCACGATGGTGCCGGGGTGTCCGGTGAGCAGTTCGACATCGCGGCCCTGCACCCACTCGCGATACTTGGTGATGCTGCTGTCGACGGTATTGGCGATGCCCCTGGCGAGATCGAGGCTCGCGCCGATGAGCGGCGCAAGCGTGGCGAGCAGCTTGTGGCACAGGAAGTCGACGAGCTTGCGCAGCAGCGCGGGCATGGTGTCGAGCGCGAATCCGCCGGGATCGTTGCGGATATCCGCGACTTTGTCGCGAATCATTTCCCAGAGCCTTTTCGCGCCTTCCTCGACCTTGGCGCGAATGGCTTCATAGAGACGCTGCGCCGCGCTGCTCAACGCAGGCAGCGTGATGCTGGACGTCATGAGCTGGCCGGAACTCTCGAGCGTGGGCTCCTTGCGCTTGATGATCTTTTTCTGCACCTGTTCGAGCGCGACCGAGGCCGACTTCTGCACGAGACTATTGTCGAGCACGTCGCTGGCAATCGATGCGGCTTCGTTGCTGTCCGGTGCGAGTCCGAGACCGGCGTTGGTGATATCGAAAGCGCCTTCCAGCAGCACCTTGAACGTGTCGTCCTCGATCTCCAGGTTGCCGAACAGATACAGCACCCCGAGCCGTGAGTTGATCAGATCGGGCGTCATGAAGTCCTGTGCGCCGGCTGCGGCGTCGGTATCGCCCTTGCCTTGCAGTTGATGATCGAGCAGCGTGAAATAGTTCGAGCCGTTGCGCGAGGCGTCCTTCCCGACATCGCCGGGGCCGATCGTGCCTTGCCAGAACTCGAACGCGCTCACCAGAAGATGGAACTGGTAGACGGTGCGATCGCGGTGGTACAGCAGGATCTGCTCGTCCAGGTTCTTCAGCGCTGAGCTGCGCACCTGAAGCAGCGACGAAGTTCCTCTGAGCCATTCATCGTAGGGGATGATGTCCGGCAAGCTGGCGTAAGCGTAGGTCATGGATGGGTCTCCTCGGGCCTGAAGTGATCGATGGCTGCGCCGCGCGTCCTAGCACCACGCGACGTCGCTGAATTCGACGTAGTGCGTTTCTATCAGGCGGCCGCTTCGACTGCGCAGGTCCACGCGATAGAAGCAGCCGAGGCCGAAGAAGCTCTGGTCCTGGATATAGATTGCGCGGTGCATGATTCCTCCTGCGTGGCCGGTTCGCTGGACGAATCGTGCCGTTCCGGGTCGCCGCACGTTGCTGCGACCCATACTTGCAAAACAACGGGGGGCGGGGGTTTGTTCCGCGCGGAAGCGGCGATTTATTTTCGCGGGAATGGGGAATAAAAGCGTTGCTGGAGTGTCCGGAATTCGGGGGTGAGCAGCGACCGAACCGGCAAGGAGGAAGCGGACGGTACGTATGCGTGACAGTTGCTGTACGCGCCGCCAGCCAGCACAGCCGCGCTTACAATTCCAGGTCGCAGTTTCACAACTCTGGCAGACCTTTTTAGGCCAACACGCCAGCTATATGTGACGCCAGCCGCTCCCTGCTGATCGCAGCCAATGCGACAAGGCTAACAATCGCCGTGAACATAAGATAGAAACTCGGCGCCGCCTTCTTGCCGGTCACACTGATCAGCGTCTCATCCAATATCGGCAATTAGTTAGCCCGATGGCAAGTTGTCTGGAAGATGTGCGGCACTACTTCATCGTGTCGGCGGCAACCTTGCACACCGCAGCGTCCTGGTCGCCGAGGCCACCGCTGCATCCGATCGCCCCGACCACCTTTCCTCCCTGCAGAAGCGGAAATCCTCCCGGCGACGCGACTAGCCCCGGTTCCAGTGTGCCCGGATAAGCATGTCCGGCCTCGAACTGGTTGAAGAAGACCCGGGTTTCGCGTCGATATCGTGCTGCCGTGCGGGCCTTTCTCTGCGATATCTCAACCGATGCGTACTGCGCGCCGTCCATTCGTTCAAACGCAAGAAGGTCGCCATTCGGATCGACAACAGCTATGTTCATTTTCCAATCGCGCCGCTTCGCTTCTGCTTCCGCAATTGCGATGAGCTTCTTCGCACTGTCTACACCGATTGGAGTGCCATAGGGAATGTCGAATGGCATCTTGTCGGGCACCGCGCCAGATGAGGGTTGAGAGGCGGGGGTTTGCGCCGATGCAGCGGTCGCTACGACGAGGCAGGCCACGCATGCGATTTGGAAGAGGTTTTGCATCGGGGACCATCTCCAGTCAGTGGTGGAAATGCTCGAGCTGCGGCGCTGTCGTCGGTGCGCTTTTCAACGAATGGATCGTAGCTCAAGCCGCCGGTTTATTGACACGGTGGATACCCCGACTTCGTTGCTGGTTTCCAGCAACCTTTATGAAAACATCGTGCAGCATCTTCTAGTGTTTATGCATAAAGTCAAATTGAACGGCAAAGAGTAGGCGTGCTCTTTTCCCTGCCGATGTTCTTTGGCGGACACAAATTATGCGGATTGACGAATGGACGTTTGATTCAGGCGTCTCCTGATTTTGCGCTATTCAGGTAGTGACATCCGAAGCCTTGATGTTCTCTTCTATCGACGTCCGCTGCGGCCCCATACATAGCGCACCCACCGTTGCCACCGGCTCTGCGGCGGAGCGGATGAGTCGTGCGCAGCCTGCGCTTTGCGGTCGCGCTCAGCGCTCTTCTTAACCTGTTCGTGGATCTGCCGCAGCGTCATGCCGCCGGGGCCTTTCAGCTTGTCGGGATCGGAATCAGGATCGCGATCGGGATCGTCTGTCATGGGAGTCACCTGTTCCTCGTGAGGCGATTTGATCTTGATACAGATGCGCTGTCGCAGCAAGCATGTGGACACGGATGGCTAAGCGGCGCGCAGTCTTGCGGGCGGACTGACTTCGAGTCAGCAGGACTGGCACAATTTAGGGGATTCTCAAGCCGCTCAGGAACCCTCATGCCAGATGTCGCCCCGTCTACTGCGCGTATCAGTCCTCTGTTCGCCCTGTTGCCTTTCCTGCGCCGTTATGCCGGACGCTGGGCGCTTGCCTTCATGGCGCTGGTGACGTCGGCCGGTGCGACGCTGGCATTGCCGGTAACGTTCAGATATCTGATCGACCGGGGCTTCGCTGGTGGCAGCCGGGCGCACATCGATCGCTATTTCCTGGCGCTATTGGCCGTTTCGCTGGTGCTGGCCGGCGCCACGGCGCTGCGCTTCTATCTGGTGTCGTGGCTCGGCGAGCGGGTCACGGCGGACTTGCGCAAGGCGGTCTACGAGCACGTGCTGGGGATGAGTCCGCAATTCTTCGAGACCACGCAGAGCGGCGAGGTGCTCTCGCGACTCACCACCGACACCACGCTGATCCAGACGGTGGTGGGCACCAGCCTGTCGATGGGTTTGCGCAACTTCTTCCTGCTGACCGGCGGCGTGGTGATGCTGGCGGTGACGAGCCCTGTGCTGTCGGGCTACATCATGGCCACGCTGGTCGTGGTGGTCGCACCGATCGTCATTTTCGGACGACGCGTGCGGAGACTCTCGCGCGCGAGCCAGGACAAGGTGGCGAACGCTAGCGCCCTGGCGGGGGAGGTGCTCAATGCCATGCCGACCGTGCAATCGTTTTCGCAGGAGACCCGCGAGGCGCAGCGGTTTGCGGGCAGGGTGGAAAGCGCATTCGAGACGGCGCTTACGCGTATTCGGGCGCGCGCCTGGTTGACCGCCGTGGTGATCGTGCTGGTGTTCGCGGCCATCGTCTTCGTGCTGTGGCTCGGCGCGCAGGCGGTGCTGGCCGGGCACATGACGGGCGGCCAATTGTCCCAGTTCATCCTCTACGCAGTCGTTACAGCCGGGGCAGTGGGGGCGGTGGCCGAGGTGTGGGGCGATCTGCAGCGGGCTGCGGGGGCCACGGAGCGACTGCTGCAACTGCTTGCCGCGCGCTCGCCGGTGGCGCAGGCCGAGACCGCGGTCCCGCTGCCGGCGCACGGAGACGGCATCCGCTTCGACAACGTCAGCTTTTCGTATCCGTCGCGCCCGGGCATCGCCGCTCTCTCTGGCCTGTCGCTCGATATCCGCCCGGGCGAGCATGTCGCATTGGTCGGACCGTCCGGCGCCGGCAAGACCACTTTGTTCCAACTGCTGCTGCGCTTTTACGATCCGCAGGCCGGCAGCATTCTGATCAACGGCGTGCCGACGCGGCAGGTGCCGCTTGCGGAGTTGCGCCGGGAAGTCGGGGTGGTACTGCAGGAGTCGGTGATCTTTTCCGGCAGCGTGCTCGATAACATCCGCTACGGCGCACCCGAAGCCACACTCGGCGAGGTTCGGCAGGCCGCTGAAATGGCCGCCGCGGCCGGCTTTATTGAAGAACTGCCGCAAGGCTACGACACATTTCTCGGCGAGCGCGGAGTGCGGCTTTCTGGCGGACAGCGTCAGCGGATCGCGATCGCGCGGGCGATCCTGAAAAATCCATCCATCCTGCTGCTCGACGAGGCCACCAGTGCGCTCGATGCCGCCAGCGAGCGACTGGTGCAACGGGCGCTAGACAATGCCGCGCAGAATCGCACCACGCTGGTCATCGCGCACCGCCTCGCTACCGTGCAACAAGCCGACCGCATCGTCGTGCTGGAACAAGGCCGCATCGTCGCGCAGGGCCGCCACGCCGATCTGCTTCAGGCCTCGCCGCTCTATGCGCAGCTTGCCGCGCTGCAGTTCGGCGAGACGCCAGGGCAGACGGAGCAGCCCGGCGCAGTGCGCGATCACGTCGACTCTGCCTGAAGACACAATCAGGTTTGCAGTGCCACCTTGATCACCTCGGAAACGGACGTCGTGTCTCTGCCGAGAAGCCGGGACAGATCACGCGAGGCGCTATCCAGTTCCCCTTTCGACGCTTTCACATCCGCGTCGATGACCACATCGACGATCATTTTCGGCAGCCCCAAACCCAGCAGCGTCGCCTCATATTCGGCCGGCGGCAGATCGTTATAGACGATTGCCCGACCCGCTTGCTTCGAGACCTCCTCGGCAAATTCGAACATCGAGAAGGATTGGTCTCCTGCAAGTTCGTAGGTCTTGTTCGCGTGACCAGGCCGGGTAAGAACCGTGACCGCAGCGGCTGCGTAATCGGCACGCGCAGCGGAGGCAAATCGACCTTGTCCCGAACTGCCGATAATCGCTCCGTGGGCAAGCGCCGGAGCAAGACCCGCCGTGGCGTTCTCCAGATACCAGCCGTTGCGCAACAGCACGAATTCCAAGCCAGAGTTCCTCAGGTACTCTTCAGTTGCCTTATGCTCGCCCGCGAGATTCAGACTGGAGGTGTCAGCACGCAACATGCTCGTATAGGCAATCAGCTTGACGCCGGCCTGCCGGGCAGCATCGATGACGGCCTTGTGCTGCCGTAGTCTTTCGCCGGGCACGACCGCCGAGATCAGCAGCAGCTTCTCGACACCTTCAAAAGCTGCAACCAGTGTTTCCGGGCGATCGTAATCCGCCTCGCGCACCTGGACGCCCAGGGCGCGCAAATCGACGGCTTTCTCGGGGTTTCGAACCCCCGCAACGATCTGAGTTGCCGGGATGACTTGCAAAAGGCCCTTAACAACGAGTTGACCCAGGTTTCCATTAGCTCCGGTAATCGCAATCACTTTATGTTCCCTTATCTGCAGGCTTCGCGTTGAATTCCATCCGGACGGATGTGTGCACATCGGTGCGTCTTGCGAGCCATACTAATTCCGTAGAGAATTGGCGACAATGCGCTAAATCGAGCGAGCACTTATGAAAAATCAAGAATAATCGTGGATAAGATACTCAGTCTGCGAGCCTATGTCGCGACCGCCCGGAACGGTTCGTTTTCCGCTGCGGCGCGCGAGTTGAACGTCGTCCCGTCGGTGGTGACGAAGCGGATCAACGAACTCGAAGCGACGATCGGCGCATCGCTATTCGAGCGGACCACGCGCGCGGTCACCCCGACATCGCTGGGTGCCTCGCGCGTTGAACAGGCAACCCAACTGCTTCGCAAGCTGGATGAACTGATCAGTGGTCCTTCGGCCCGGCCGGAAGATGTCGAGGGTCATCTGAGAGTCAAGGTGCCCACGGCGCTTGCGACTACAAGGCTCAGGCCCGCGTTCGCGCGATTTCAGTCGATGTTCCCCAAGGTCAACCTGGAGATCGCATTGCTCGACCGGCAAATCAGTCCGGTAGAGGATGGTTACGATCTCGCGATTGGCGTAGTTCTTCTCCACCCCGGTGGAGTTGTCGAAGAGGTGCTGTGCCCCATTCACCTGTTGGTGTGCGCTTCGCCCGATTACATTGCGCGCAACGGCGTACCGGCTCATCCGCGTGAATTGCCGGACTACGACTGCATGACGTTCTTTCCCGCGCATGCTGAATGGCGGTTCGAGAAAAATGGCGCGTCGGTCCGTGTGGCGCTTCGTCCGAGGTTCACCTCGAATGACTGGTTCCTGCTACTGACTGCGGCGCTGCAGGGAAACGGCCTGACTCTGTTGCCGGACTACGTCGCCGGCGACGCGTTGAAGACTGGCAAGCTTGTGCATGTCCTGCCGGACTGGACCGTCCCGCCAGGCGAAATTCGGGCCGTCATTCCTGAATATCGCGCTGCCGACGTTGCATTGCGATCGTTGCTCAATATCCTGAAGGGCGAACTGGCTGATATCGATCGATGAGTACCGCGCGCGACTGTCCGATAGTTGCGGGGCGCACTCATGCGTTCGCGCCATCTTGCGGCCGACGGCTGCTCAACCAGTCGATCACGCTTTGAATCCGCGGCGAGCCCATTTTCGAATCGGGCACCAAGGCGGTCACCCACGTCTCGACCGGGACGTATTCGTGCATCAGTGGCAATAGCGCATTTGACTTGAGCGCCTGTTCAATGAGGTAAGCGGGCAGTAGTGCGATCCCTTGAGCGTTCAATGCCGCGTCGAGAACGCCTTGCGCATCCGCAGTGACGAGTCGCGGATCGACGTCGACAGTCAGCATGCGGTCGGGTCCTCGAAACGCCCATTTTTTACCCACCGACTCGAGCGCGAGGGTCTGGTGCCTCTGAAGCTCTCGCGGATGCACGGGGGGCTCGTACCGGGACAGGTAGGCCGGTGCTGCGCAAAGCACAAAATCAAGCATGAACAATGGGACTTCCGTGACTTGCGGAAACGTCAGCGACTGGATATCGATGGAAATGTCGAAGCCCTCCGCTTCCGGATTCACGGCGCGATCCAGTCGCACGATTTCCATGCGCAAGCCGCTGTTTTCCCTCAGGAAAGTACTGAGCATCGTGCCCAAGGTCGCCGAAAAATCAGACGGGACCTTGATCCGGATGGATCCCGTGGCTCCCGGGCTTTCCTGCCTGAAGGACGCGAGCAATGCGTCGAAGTCCTGCACCAGCGTCTGCAGGCCCGGCACGATGCGGCGCCCCGCATCGGTCAGGGTCACGCTGCGCGTCGTCCGCGTGAATACCTGAACCTTGAGGCGCCATTCCGCTGCATTCACCCGTTTGATCATCACGGAAGGGGAGGTGCCGATTCTTCTCGCAGCCAACGAAAAACTTTCGTACTGCGCGACCAGCACGAGCGCCCGGAGGTTTTCGAGTAAATCCATGATTGCCTGCAACCTGGCCTATGTTTGTGTCGGAATTCGCCGATTGTAGGCGGTTCGGCTTCGCCGGCAGATGACCGATGAATTTGCGCATGCAGCCGGCGGAAAATGCGCCTACGCGATAGCCGACCCGCACCGCAATATGAACCCCGCGATCTGATCCAACGCATACCGCGCGCTTGCAAGCTCACGGGTGGATCGCTGGAACACATGATGGAGTCCCTCGTAGATCTCCAACTGCACCGAGTTGCCCCGCTGCGCGGCGGTAGCCGCGTAGCGCCGGGCGTCGTCGAACAGCAGTTCGTCCGTTCCGACCTGAAGCGCGATCGGCGGCAGATGCTCGGGAACGTCATACAGCGGCGATGCGCGCCGGTCCGCGGGATCGGCGGACCCAAGGTACGCGGCGGCGGCATTGGCGAGTATCGGCAGCGTCAAGACCGGGTCGTGCGTCGCTTCGCTGCGCGAAGACGACCCCGTCAACGCGAGATCGAGCCACGGCGAGAATGCGGCGACACACGCAACGTTCAACGACCGCCCCCCATCAGCACCGAGGACCCCAAGTGCGAGGCCGGCGCCTGCCGAGTCGCCAACCAGTGCGATGTCACGGATGCCTGACTTCGCCATCCACCGGAGCGCTTCAATCGCGGCATCGTGTGCCGCGGGAAACGGGTGCTCGGGCGCGAGCGGATAGTCGAGAACGAAGGTATCCATGCCGGCGCGCACCGCGATTTGGCTCGCAAAGCCGCGATATGCCGTGGCAGACCCGAGTACGAACGCGCCTCCGTGCAGAAAGAGGATCGCGCGGCCGGAGAGGGCGGATTCGGGCCGAACCCACCAACCTTTCACGTCCGCGTTCTCGACTCTTTCAAGATCGACGCCGTCCGCCACGGGTGTCTGCGCCGTCATCGCGTCGTATGCCTCACGCATGGTTCCGTTGAATTCCGCAAACAGCCGCTGAGTGCGGTCGAGCACCGATAGCGCTGCCTCACGGTCGTCATCACTCAAGCGGTGCCGCACTTCGATCAGGTTCGTCTGCTGTACGTCGCTCATCATTGCTCCTTCGTTGGATTGGCACGTTGTCGATGAGCAAGACGATATCTATTCCAAATCGCATTCAGAAGAAGGCTGAGCGGAATACAATCGATTCCATTCTGGAAGTTTCGGAGGGCAAGGGATGGGCCGGCTGGATGCGCTCAAACTTTTCATCCGCATTGTCGAGAGCGGGAGTTTCGCAGCGGCAGCGCGCGACATGGGCGTGGGCCAGCCTGCGGTCAGCAAGCAGATCGCGTCGCTCGAACGCTATCTTGGCGCCCAACTGGTCAGGCGCACGTCGCGCAGCATGACCCTGACCGAGACGGGACAATCGGTCTATGAAGCGGGTTTGCGCATCATTGGAGATTTCACGGAGCTCGAGTCGTCTGTCGGGCATGGTCAGGTCTCCCCGGCCGGTCTGGTACGGGTCACCGTGGCGCCGGTATTTGGCCGGCTATATGTCGTGCCGCGCCTGCCGGCGTTTTTCTCCAGGTATCCGCACGTGTCCGTGGACTTGTCGGCGACGGAGCGAAACGTCAATCTGGTCGAAGAAGGCTTCGACCTTTCGATCAAAAGCGGGCCGCTTGCCGACTCTTCGATGATTGCAAGGCATCTGGCGTCGAGTCCAGTCGTTGTCGTCGCAACCCCGGACTACCTGGAAAAATACGGGCGCCCCGAACGGCCACAGGATCTCGACCGGCATGCCTGCGTCGTTTTCGCGCCGATGCGCGAGCCGCGCGCCTGGCGCTTCGACAACGTCGATGGCCCACGCTTGCATGTCCCGTCAGGCAATTTTCACACCGGGGACGCGGAACAGATTCGCGCTGCCGTGCTCGCCCATATGGGATTGACTCAAGCGCCGGGGTGGCTGTTTGCACCGGAGATCGCGAGCGGTGCGGTAGTCAGCGTGTTGCAGGAGTTCGCTCCGATGCCGTTGCCCATCCATGCCGTTCATCCTTCCGGCAGACGATTGCCGACCAAGACCCGCGTCTTCATCGATTTCGTTTCGGAGGTTCTGGCGTCTGATCCCGGTCCGGCCTTTGTCCCGGTCAGCATCTAGCGAGTATTCCACCGCCAGCTAATCACAGGTCGACAAGGCGCGGCGCCCCGCCCGAGAATGCCTTGCGAAACGCGCTCGAATGGGCTGGAATCGAAACTTCTGTTTCCAATGCAACGTGGGTCCCGGCGGCCGTCCGCAATTTTTTTGGCGCCACCTGTCCGTCAGCATGCGGCCCGCGCGTCATTGTGATGGCGGCACATGATTCAATTCATCCGCCTCAACCCCATGACGGAGGCTCAAATGGAATACCTATTGATGATCTACTCTGAAGAAAGCAGCTGGAACAAGCTCACCCCCAGCGAGCGGCAGCAAGGCGTTGCCGCCTATCAGGCGTACACCGAATCGTTGAAAAAAGCAGGGGCTCTGGTGGGCGCCAACCGCCTGCAGCACACGAGCTCGGCGACCACGGTGCGTCTCGTCGACGGCAAGCCACAGGTGCTCGACGGACCGTATTCCGATTCGAAGGAGCAACTGGGCGGCTACTACCTGATCGACGTGCCCAACCTGGACGCGGCGATGTCGTGGGCGGCGCGTTGTCCAGGCGCGGCGCACGGCATCATGGAGGTGCGCCCAATCTGGACCGCCTCTGCCGAAGCGCCATCTGCATGAGTACGCCCGGCGGCGCCGGTGACGGCGCCGCGCGCTCGATTGCCGAGGCGGTCGCTCGCCGCAGCTACGGCAAGCTCGTTGCGCTGCTGGCGATGCGCACGCGCGACGTCGCCGCGGCCGAGGACGCGCTCGCCGACGCGTTCGCGGCGGCGCTCGCTGACTGGCCCGAGCACGGCTGCCCCGCGAGTCCCGAAGCGTGGCTGATGACGGTTGCGCGCCGTCGGGCGATCGATGGCGCGCGCCATCGCCAGGCCGGCGACGAAGTTGCGAACCAGCTTGTGATCCTCGCCGACGAGATCGACGAGAGTGAAGCAGGCGCGTTGCCCGACCGGCGGCTTGCGCTGCTGTTCGCCTGCACGCACCCCGCGCTCGAGGTGGCGATTCGCACCCCGCTGATGCTGCAGGTGGTGCTGGGGCTGGAAGCGAAGACGATTGCGTCCGCGTTCCTGATGTCGCCCGCCGCGATGAGCAAACGCCTCGTGCGTGCGAAGACCAAAATCCGCGAAGCGGGCATTCCGTTCAGCGTGCCCGAGCGCGAGGAGCTGCCCGGCCGGCTCGACGCGGTGCTTGAAGCGGTCTATGCGGCGTATGCGGAAGGTTGGACGGACCCCGTCGGCGGCGATACCGAGCGGCGCGACCTCGCCGACGAGGCGCTGTATCTTGCGCAACTGCTCGTCGAGCTGCTTCCCGAGGAACCTGAGACGCTTGGTCTGCTCGCGCTGATGCTGTTTGCCCAGGCGCGGCGCGATGCACGACGCGATGCGGCTGGCGACTACGTGCCGCTGTCGGCTCAAGACCCTGCAACCTGGAACGCGCCGATGATCGACGCAGCGAACGCACTGCTGAGGCGCGCGAACGCGTTCAACGCAATCGGGCGCTTTCAGCTCGAGGCCGCGCTGCAGTCGGCGCATGTACATCGTTGCCGGACGGGTCGCCCAAACTGGGACGAGATCGTGCAACTCTACGATGGGTTGCTCGCCATTGCGGCGTCGCCGGTGGTCGCGGTGAACCGCGCGCTCGCGTTGGCGGAGCGTGACGGCCCGCAGGCAGCGCTCGATGCGCTTGCACCGTACGCGGACGATCCGCGCCTGGCCGACTACCAGCCATACTGGGCCGCACGCGCCAATCTGCTTGCGCGAACCGGCGCAACGGCGCAAGCACTCGGCGCGTACGATCTGGCGATCGGCCTCGAGCGCGATCCGGCCGTGCGCCGGTTCCTGCAGCGCAAGCGAATGGAGCTTGCAGCGGCGAGCAGCTAGCCGCGCGCCTTGCGTTCGCCGGCTTCGTCGCGTCCGACCGGGCGGCAGCCCTTAGCTGACGCAAATGCCCGGCACTGCGACTTTCTGGAAGAGGTGCGGCGAAGCAATCGCCGACGAGGGATAGGCGGCCAGGCCCGCCTTGAACTCCGGGTGCGAGAACGCCGCTCGAAAGTGGGCGGTGGACTCCCAGACAGCGTAGTTCAGGTACGTCGGATTTTCTCCGAGTGCGCGATGAAGTTGCGTCGAAATAAAGCCGGGTTGTCGTTTCATAAACGCCGCGTCGTCTTGCCAGGCCTTCAGAAAGACCTGCTCGTCGGCAGGATCCATTGTGAACAGATTCACGAGCACGACGGGAGCCGCGTCAGTGGCAAGTTGTCGCGCGATCGGGAAGGAGGGATCAAGGGGTTGGAACTGATGCATGGCGCTCTCCTGGTTTTGGAAGCATGATGTCAACCTGACATGATCGATTTATAGTAAATTGACATGATGTTGTCAATTACGAATTATGGTGACATATGCGCAAGACATCGAGAACGCCTGCCGGCGAATTCCTGACGGGCATCATTCTTGACTTATTCCGGCTCAACAGCGGACTTCTAACCGCGGGGGATCGCCTGGTCGCGTCACTGGGGCTCACGAGCGCACGCTGGCAGATCCTTGGCGCCATTAATGCGGCGGAACGGCCGCAGCCAGTGGCCTGGCTCGCTCGAGACCTGGGGGCCAATCGTCAAAATGTACAACGCATAGTGAACGACCTGGCAGAGGATGGCCTGGTTCGTTTCGAGGCGAACCCTCACCATCGCCGTGCACAGCTCGTCGTCCTGACGGACAAGGGAAGGCACGCCCTTGATGCTGCCATGAGCCTTCAGGCTCCTTGGGTCAACCGCCTCTCAGATGGATTGGCCGTCGACGAGATTCAGGCCGCACACCACGTCTTGATGAAATTGCAAACGAATCTAAACGACATGACCGAAGCCGATGATCTGGATTGATCGCACAGTCGTCGAATCATTATCGTCTGCAGTCGATCACTCTCGAAATGGCTGCGATGCTGGTCCAGGAGGCGTTGACAGACTTCTTGCATGCGACATGGGAGAAGCGGTTATGGGCGCGTTCGAGCGTGTTTTGATGCGAACATTCGGTCGACCCGAAGGCATCCTCGGCCGGCTCGGTGGCATGGTCATGGCAAAGATGAACCAACCGTGCGCGGCTTGGGCGATCGGCCTTCTCGAGATTCGGGAAAACGACCGGGTGCTTGAAATTGGGTTTGGGCCCGGCGCGGGTATTCAGCTTCTCGCAGCAGCGGCGCCTTCCGGGCATGTTGACGGTGTCGACCCATCACAGGAAATGTTGGAGCAAGCCACAGCCCGGAATGCCGCGGCAATTGCTCGCGGCCAGGTCGGCCTGCGAATTGGCTCAGTGGAGCGTTTGCCATTCGAAGACAACACCTTCGAAAAGGCGCTGGCAATCAACTCCATGCAAGTTTGGCCGGACTCCGAAACTGGCCTGGCCGAGATACGGCGCGTTATGAAAGTCGGGGGCGCGGTCGCGCTCGGGTTCACCATCCATTCGGGTCAACAGCCAAGCGGGTTGATCGAACGATTGACAGCCGCTGGCTTCGTTGAAGTCAGGCTTGTCGAAACTGATAAGGCTTTTCCGACATTCGCATATCGGCGGTCGCGAATGTCGCACTCGCTGCGAGCGAATGCGTACTGTCGACCCTCCTCGGCCGCTCAGTGCATCGATCGAAGGCGACGGCTTTCGATTGGATACCGGCCGTTGAGACTAAGCATCAAGAGGCCGCAGAATCGCCCTTCGATCCTCGCCGCTTGCTGGTCATCCTGAGCGTCGTCGGGTCAACTGGCGTAGCGACAGCGCGTGCAGCAGGATCGAACTCGGCACCACGAAAGCAGGGGTCAGCACATACGGATAAGCGCCAGCGTTAATGCTTTGCACATTCGGAACGATCAACTGGAAGCGGCCGGGCGAGGTTATTATCCCCAAGGTAACCGCGACGGCGAAATCGGCGAGGCCGAAGATGTTCCAGACGAGCGCCGCCTTCCGCCCTTGATCTGTACCGCTCGCCACCGCGATTGCCGCCGGCACGGCGAACAAGCCCGTCAGTACATCGCCAGTTCCCGCTGGCAATGCCACGAGGCCTGGCAGCACACCATGCAGCCAGGCAGCGAGAGCCCAACTGCCGAACACCCGGTAAAGCTGAAGAGCGACCAGCCAGGCCACCGGCATCACGTCGAGCACCTGGCCCACCCGCTTCGAAAACAGCAACAGCGGCGCGCCGATGACCACCGGCAGGATGATCGCCAACGGCAGCAACGGCACCGGTGGGGGTGAGGAGCTCAGGTGAAAGACGCCGTGGATCGCGACGCTCCAGACGATCGCGAACCATAGTGTGTGCGGGATGATGATCGCAAGCCAGGTCGTGCGGCGTTGACCCGGCGTCAGGTCGGTGCGTTCGAGGCCGAGCCACAAGCCGACCGCGATGAACGCCTGGGCAATCAACTGGTGTGCCGTGGTTTGAGCGCCACTGTCCGGGATAATCGGTTGCCAGTAGATCAATACAATCCACAGGACCGTAAGCGGGGCGAGCCAAAGCAGGCTGCGCCAGGCGGGGCGTGGCAGGACGATGCCGGCGGAAACAGAGGCGGCGGTCATCAGCGGTTCTCCTGGTGAATTCAGGACTTCGTGGCCAATCAGGCCGGTCGCGCGATCGTGTTCACGCATCGCCATCAAATGCGTGAGGCATTGCAAGACTCGTCACTCCTGATTGACACGTTAGGTGTAGCATCAATTTGCGTGAGCGACTATTCCTCACAATGTTGATGGGCTATGAAGCAGAACTTCACAGTCAGGCAGGGCGCGCTTGATCACCTGAAGAGCCGCCAGGCAGGCGATGGCGATGTCCCGGCACAGGGATGACGTGAGACAAAGAGCGTGATGGCCTGCGTGAATTCCACGCATGGGACCGCGTTCGACTAATCCCCGCTGCGTCGTCCTTTCTCCGGTAAAGGGCAGCTTCCGGAAGTGGAGGAGACGCTTGAGTATCCGACAACCGTTGCGCCTGAACGGCCGCTGATGGCCGACTCCAGTCCACAATCCGCACGGCCCAGGAATCGCAGCAGAAAGCCCATGTTGTTCTTCCAGGCAGATGAGCGCAGCCTCTTGTGGCACCGGGGCTGACGCCATGGCCCAAGGCTCGGCGCACGTCACATCATTGCGCTGTTGCTGCCACTACCGCCAGTGCCCGAAGAAGGTGCTGACGTCGCTGTGAGCGGATGGGCGAGACCCGCCGCGGACAGCAGCGAGACGGCGGCCTGATCGGGCATGCCGTTGGCGTCGATAGCCCCTGCTGCCGCCAGCGCGGCCAGATCGCTGTCGACACCGGCTTGCCCAACCGTAAAGGATGTCGTTAGAAAAGCCGGCACCGTCAGCGTGACCGCATAGTGCTGTTTTAGATTCGTAAAGACTGCCGATTGCGCAGCCTCCACGTCGGTCTGGTTTGACAGCACCTGTTGGAACCGTGAGTTGGTCGGGAAGCCCGCGATCAGAACGCTCTCGTTCGTGCCGAGTTGCGAAGCGATATAGACAAGCATCAGTTCGGTCTCTGGCGTCGTATTGAAGGTGCCGCCGGCAAATGCCAGCGAATGCAGGCTCGTGCCACCGGAGGTCACAGTGAGGATGCAAGGAGGCGTGGCATCGAACGTGATCGTGTAGTGTCCACCGCCGTCGGACAGGGTGGAGCCCGAGCCCTGCACACAAATGATGCTGACTGTCGCGCTGGCGAGCGCACTACCGGTGGCGGCGGTGCCGGATATGGCGACGTTTGGCGTCACGGTTCCGCCACCGCAGCTGTCGAGGCTGACGCAGGCGTTTCCGCCGCAAGCGGCGAGCGTTGCGAGGGAAGCCACGCAAATTGCAGCCAGCGCAGGACGGACGAAACACGCGTAGTGAGTGTTCATGGTTGCCTGCCGTCGATAGATCGGGATGGGGCAATCCGTTACATGGAACGGATCGACGCTACGGAGAATTTTAGCGCCACATGCCTGGAGACCGTTCTGCACACCAATCATATGCACCAGTGTTGTCAGCTACTGAACGGGGGCTCGTCGGCTTGCCGGCAGGCGAAGATCGACCCGCTGCCGACATTCGGCGCGGCGCGACTCCGGAGGCAGCTTCGAATGTACAACGGCCATTCAGTCTCGATGCCCGCGGCCGAGTGGTCGACCATATCGGCAGCACGTCCGGCCTCCTGTTTGCCGGCGTGGCTCTTATCTTCGTGCCGAGTGCAGGGCGTGCGGCGACGCGATAGCGGAGAGGAATGTTGAAAACTCCAAGCCTGCGCCACACGCTCGCCTCGCGTTTCGTAAGGTCTACTAAAATCGGGACTGCCGGCATCGCGCGATAGGTCAGCGCTACGGCCACGTAGAACGCACACCTCACAGGTCGGAAACGGACGTTTCAGATGCCAAAACCGGTTGCTTCCCCCGCCACCCTCGGGTGTTACCGCCGCTCGCCGAGGGCCACGCGTTTTCGGCTATATTGGCCGAAAACGCGTCACAACGATGGTTACAGCGCGACAAACAGGACTCCATGCGGGTCCTGAAGGGCTGATGCGTTGCCGATACTCGTTACGACGGGCGTCAAATGGCCGGTCTTCACGTCCAGTTTCATAACCTGTCCTTGTCCTGCGCTGTATGCGTCTCCCTGGGCGAACGCCGCATCGACACGATACGTTGTGTTGCTCGCATCCGTGAACAGCATGAAGGTCTTACCGAGCGGCCCCGGAGTCGGCACCCACCGCGTGTCGTCAACCGGAGTAACAGGGCCATCCTTGTCGTTGAACAGCGTCAGCGTAAGAACGTTGACAGTCTGGCTCGTCCCCGGATTGTGGATGAATACCAGCTTGCCGTCAGCCTGGCTGTCGAGTACCAAGTTGCCAGCACTGTCAATTGCTTCAGAATCCGGGTCCGTCAGACTGAGCGTCACAGGCTGATTGAACGTCGGATTTGCGGATCCGCCAACCGTCGGCGTTATATCGGTAGCCTGCGCATTGCCAGCGAGCACGGGGGCGACATCGAACGTTGTACCGTTCGAATTGAGCGTGAGAGATACGACCGTGGGTGCTGACGTTCCCGGTGTCGTTGGATTGGACGCGCTGACATACACCACGCCGTTGATCAATTGCATGTCGTCGAAGCCGCCGCCATGCGCAGGAGGATTGACCGTAGCCGTATAAGTCTTTCGCGTACCGCTGGTGAGGTCGACGATGGTCAAGATGGGATTCGCGTCCTCATTGGCCATGACCCACAGCGTGTTCGTATCAGTTCTGGCCAGCAATCCATCGACGTGGCCCGACACGGTATATGTCTTGAGGACGTTGCCATTCAGGTCGTATTGCACGATATCGTTGGTTAGCCCAGCTACCGAGCCATCCTTCACGTCGCCGGCCTTTTGATAGCCGATAAAAACGGTCTTATTGTATTGAACGATGGAATCTGGCTTTTCTGTCGATTGGGGCGCCTGGGCGAAGACCGAGAGAGAGTAACCCGAGGCCGTAGCGGTATTCGGGACTGTCGCGGTGTTGGTCGGCACGACGCCGGCCGTCGGTGTGATGGTGCTCCCGCCGCCGCCGCCGCACGCTGCAAGGAACGTTGATGCTGTCATTGCAATTAGCAGATACTTTCTATGCATTTAGTCTTTTCCTAACTAACTGTTTGGTTTGTTACGGAACGTAAGAATCACATGCCTCGAGCGTAATGAACTGCGTCCCGAACGACGCACAACGATTTATTTCGAGCTATTACGAAATATTGCGAAGCGGCGGCAAGCGTATTCGGGGAGTATGTCCGCGAAATGACACCGAGCTCTAGACGTCGGCAGCCGAACTTATCGGTGACGTCACGGAACTTACTGCGAGGTTAATTCGCATTGCATGTCTGCAGTCCGATCTGTTTGGTTTGTTTTTACGTGAGGTCAGATCTAGCGCTTCAAGGCGTCAGCCGCCACGGCGATGCGATGTAGATCGACCCTTTAAGCGAACGACCCGCATCTACCGCGACAGGTTCAGATCCGGCTCGTCGCGGCCACCCGGGTCGCCGCACGTTCAGTGACCGGTCTCGAATCCGCCAATGCACAGCGGCCACACAAGCGACCGCTCTCGCTAGGATGCGATCGTCGCTTGTTGGCCGCACTGCGTCCGACGACCGAGCGCGACGGTCGTCTCGAACGTGTGCTTGATGCAATCGGCATCAGTCGACCCACTGCCGACCTTCGATTTTCTCCGCAGCGGACGTTCGCGGAATGAACATGCCCATGCGGCAACAGCGCAGCCCATCCTTCGTGACGTCCGCTACCTGTGCGGTGTGTATCAGTCTTGTACTGGCGACCCGAGAACGTGGGACAGAACGCCGTCTCCATACGTTCGAATGACCTCAGAAATAATCACCTGATAGCCGGCCAACCAATTTGACTGCGCGGCTTTCGCCTCGATATGCGCAGGATGTTGGATTAGCATTTGAAGCGCATCAAGCGACTCCCAGTAGTACACGTTAGACGTCAAACCGGTAGAAGCGTTTTCCCACGCTTCTTCACCTATGTAGCCCGGAATTGTCCTGGCAGCGTCCGCGATTGTTTGATCAAGCCGATGAAACACATCGTCGAACTGCTTTGTCGCAAAGATAAACGTGGAGGAATACATTCTGTTGAGTCAATTCGAAAGTTACTGGTTCGGCAACGGATAGGTTTCGCTACGCGATCAGACTAGCACACGATTCGAGTTGTCTTCTGTCGGGGGCGCTGTCTCCGATTGCCGACGATCTATCACACGGTGTCGAACGTCTCAAGTTGGCCGAACCTGGAAGCTCGCCGCGAGCCCGCAAATACTCATCCTTTCGCCTGGCTGAACTTCCGTAGCCGACCCTAAGCGGACAGTCACCGTATCCGACAGCGGACATTAGCAATGGCCAACCACTGCTCGTTTCGCGCCCCGCCGTCCGACCGGGCGATTGCTAAGGACGGGGTGCGGACCTGCAACCCGCCGGGACAATCAACCGGCTAACTGTCGTGCGATCTTCTGCACTGACGGTATATCCGGGGCACTGTGCGCTGGCATTTCCCGCGGGCACCACGGGTATGGCAACGCTTGCACCCATTCGAGAATCAATTGGCTCAATTCGCTCGGCAGGCTTCTCATCTCTTCGATGATGATCTTGAGCTTTGAGATCTTTCCAGATCCATCTTGGCAGTGCCATGTGTATCCGCCGAAACCTACCCGGGTGGCGCCTGATTCCTTTTCGGTCATGCATACGAGCCAATCGCAGCGAAATTCGGTAGCAGCGTCCGGGGGTGCTCCCATGCACACCGTATAGATATTTTCGTAGCGCTGAGCGAACTTACTTACCAAAACCGCCGAAATGTCGTCCAAACCCCTGACGGCAGTCGGAAACGATATCTCGTCGGTTCTGACTTCCATCACCAGTTCTGCGTCAGTCGCGAACGCACTGAGCAGCAAATGGGGACGATTTCCGTCTTTCGCATGGATATAAGTCTCGATCGATTGGCGTAGCGACATAGTCTGGCGTTCGGGAGTCAGTTCGCCACGAGTTTATAGCGCTGATCTGAAGCTGCGACTGATGCCCCTACGGCGAGACGGACATGCATGCCGGATCACAAATCGTCCGCTGCGTCCAGGGCGCAATTGGCGAGGCGCCGGTTGTAGCAAATACAGGTCAGCAATCTAGCCATACCTGTCGAGTGTCTGTTCGTGGCCGACCGCTGTGGTCGGCCGAAACCGACCCGTTGGAGTTACTTATACGTCACGCGCGACTGTCCGCTGCTAACCAGATACCTGACTTCACAGCTTGCCCTGAGTAGCGTAAGTCCGACAGGAGATTCACGCGTTGCATCGCGGATGTTCAATGCCAGGCCGCGGCGTCGGTTCGCGTCTCAACGCGAACCGGCGCCATGTTTTTCTGCCATCACGCGTCGACAATCACTTCGAAACCGCCATAGATTAGCCGCTGGCCGTCAAAAGGCATCGGATCTTTATCTGGTTGCAGCCGCGGGTCGGCCATTACTGCTTTCATTCCTTCGTCTCGCGACTGATGCGACGGCCAGACAACCCAGGAGAACACCACCGTCTCATCATCCTTGCGCTTGATCGCCATTGGAAACGACGTCACTTTGCCCTCCGGCACGTCATCTCCCCAGCATTCGACCACCTTCAACGCGCCGTGCTCCTTGAAGACGGCCGCCGCTCTTTCGGCGAACTGTCTGTAAACTTCGCGGTTGGCTGTAGGCACGGGGACAACAAATCCATCGACGTAAGTCATTCGCAATCTCCTTTTTCCCATACGGACTATAGGTGCGGTGGGCAGCGCATCGCAACACGACCGCCCATACGCACGACGAGCGGGGAGTCAAGAAATCGACAATAGTCGATTCCCTTGCACCGATAGCCTGCTTTGACCCTAAGCGGCGCTTTGAGGCATGGCGTCGGCCTGCTCACTTAAGCGGTTGCCCAATGCCGAGGAGGTTGCCCTCGCTATCCCGGAACCAAGCAGCTTTTTCGCCGACCCCACCCTTGGAAGGGTAATTCCCTTCTATATCAGCGATCCCGTTTATCGTTTTGAGGCCGGGAAGATCGTATTCTTCGAACGCGACTCCACGCTGTCGCAGCTCACTAACGGTTGCCTGGATGTCATCGACCTCCCAGGCCATTTGTGTGTGAGTACCTGAGGCCGACCCAGACGACTGAAAGAGTGTGAAGTAGCCCCTGCCGCATTTGTAGCGGAGGCCACCAGCCCGTTCTTCCACCGGCTCAAGGCCGAGCTTGCTCGAGTAGAAAGATCTTGCGCGAGCAAGGTCTTGCGCTGGGATCCGAGTTGCGACGTCGCTGTCTTGAAGCATGGAATACCTCTTGAGGTCAAGAAAGCCCAAAGACTTTGTTCGCTCCGTGTCGCGCAACGCTTCCGCTTTGCGGCCACGGAGTTTCTCTTCAGGAACCAGTTAGTCAGACGGGAACGCACTCATCGCCTTGATCTATCGTAGACTGCGGTACACAAAACAGTTGACCCCCGAATCCGCTTGGCGTCGGGCCACCCGCCGTTTCTAGGCGACGCGATTTGGAAGTACACGTGTACCCGACCTTGTTCGATGAAATCGAACCTTCCTTTGAATCACGTTGAACGACATTCGGTACCACGTGGTCCACAATCATGAACATGGTTCCGAACCGAGGCTCAAGTGTTCGAGGACGCGCCACGCCTTGTGCGCCCGGGAGTGAGTCAGCGACGGGTCGTCAGTCGCCGCGCCTCGAAGGTCCGCTCGCCGCGAGCAAGCGGACGCTCGCGACCTGACCGGGAAGGACCGTTCCTGGCCGCAGCCCCTTACCGCGCGAGCGGTTTCGTTCTTCGGGTCGTAAGAGACACTCAGAGAAACGTCACACCAGAGCTAAAAGACACCGCCACCAACCGCCAGCTTTGCCACGTTGGACGCGCTTAGCATCATGGTCCGTTGATGGTCTGTTACCCCGTCGGTCGGGAGCGCGACCCATCTCGCGGTTGCCCATGCATCGGATGAAAGCCGCTTACCGCTCGGACCATGCGTTCACGGGCCGAGTCAATAGGGAAAGTCGACTGGTATGCGATGGGTCAGATAAGCAATTTGTCGTCACTCACCGTGACGGCTGCCCTTGCGATAGTCAGAAGGACTGCTGCCGGTCCAATGCTTGAATGCGCGGCAGAAACCGGTGGCGTCGGAAAAGCCGAGATCAAACGCCAGCACTGCCACGCTCGTATTCGAGTTTGTCAGCCGATGGACCGCAATATCTCGTCGCAGTCCGTCTTTCACCAACTGAAAATGCGTTCCTTCTTCCGCAAATCTACGGTTGAGCGTGCGTACAGACGTGTGAAATGCCAGCGCTAGATCCTGTATTGTGACCGGCTGCCCAATATTCTGTTCAAGATACTCGCGCGTTTTAGCCACAATGGAACCATGATGAAATGCGGTGAATGTCCAGTCTCCAGGCGCACGCCTCAGAAATTCCCATAGTTCGTGCTTCTCGCGTTTGAACACCTCCGCACAATCCTGGTACAAGAAATGGATGCTCGTCATCCGTGAATCAAAGTGGACTGCGCCGGGGTACAAGAACGCGTAGTCCTCTACATGCCTGGGCCTTGCAAAGCTGAACTCGACCCGGTTCAGGGTGATCTCCCTCCCAAGCAGCCATGATGCAATGCCGTGAACCAGCTTCATCATCAACTCGTGTCCAAGTGGCGTAACCGGCGTGCCAGACGTTCTTTCCACTAGTGCTATCCGCACCAGATCATTCTTCGTTGAAATCTGCAGTCGGTAGTCGTCCAGCAGCAAATTCCAGAAGCGAACAAAACGATTGAACGCGACCAACACGGTAGGCGCGTCCAGCAAGCTGAGCATAAGGTATTTCAGCGTGCCACTTCGGATGGGCCTGGACCATAGGCCCAGCATCTCATCATCAAGTGTTGCCGCGACCGTTCTGTACAGCGCGACGTATTGCTCGCGTGTCATTCGCGCGTCAGGCTGATTGAGTAGGGACTGCGGAATAGCGGCACTCGCGAGGACTTGTGCCGCCACAACTTCTCCGTGACGGGTGCGAATGAAGCGCAGCATCCCGTGCAAGAAGTGCGCCGAAAGAGTGAGTGGGCTTTGCCGGGACAGGTCCATGGTCCGTTCATTATGGCGCACTTTGCATATTGATTGGCGCGATGCGTCAATTCCCCACGCGCAGCCTGCCTATACTTGCGGCTTACTTCTGCGGCGTTTGAAGTTTGCGCAGCTACAGCATGGCGTATTGTGCCAATCGCTTGCTGCATATCTTCAGCAATCAAAAGGGGAGCACGGTTTGAGTACGAGACGTATTGTCGTGACCGGCATGGGCTTGGTGTCGCCGTTAGGATGTGACGTTGAATCGGTATGGAAGCGACTCTTGAATGGTCATTCAGGCCTGACGGGTCTGCCAGACGATGTCACGGAAGGGATTGCATCGAAGGTCGGTGGCGTCGTGCCACCATTGACGTCGGACTGCCCTTGGGGATTCGACCCAGCCCTGGCAGTAGAACCCAAGGACCAGAAGAAGATGGACCGGTTCAGCCTGTTTGCGCTGGCCGCAGCGCAAGAGGCTTTGAATCAATCCTGCTGGCGGCCTGAAACTGAAACCGCTCGCCAAAGGACCGCAACCGTTGTGGCGTCTGGCGTAGGCGGTTTCGGCGCAATCGTGGAAGCCGTTAGAACCACAGATAACCGCGGGCCACGGCGGCTTTCTCCTTTCACCGTTCCCAGTTTCCTCGCCAATATGGCCGCTGGCCACGTCTCCATCCGCCACGGCTTTCGTGGTCCCCTGGGCGCACCGATTACTGCATGCGCTGCCAGTGCACAGGCCATCGGCGATGCAGCACGCCTGATTCGCGCAGGCGAAGCGGATATTGCCGTGTGTGGCGGCGCCGAGGCCTGCATTGATCGCGTCAGCTTGGGATCTTTCGCCGCCGCAAGAACGATGTCCACGAGATTTAATGACCGTCCCGCGTGCGCATCCCGCCCGTTCGATACTGAACGAGATGGCTTTGTCATGGGGGAAGGCGCCGGTATGCTCGTCATTGAAGAACTGGAGCACGCATTGCGACGGGGCGCCACACCGATTGCGGAACTGGTCGGTTATGGCACGAGCGCCGACGCGCACCATATGACGTCCCCGCCCGAAGACGGCGCAGGCGGACGACGAGCGATGGAGCTGGCAATCCAGCAGGCGAATCTCGCACCTGAGGAGATTGGGCATTTGAACGCCCATGCGACATCCACGCCGGTAGGTGACATCAGCGAACTGGCTGCCATTAAAGCCATATTTGGAATGGGTCGCGGTCCCGCTTTATCAGCCACCAAGTCCTCGACAGGACATTTGCTTGGGGCGGCCGGTGGCGTGGAAGCAATTTTCACTATCCTTGCACTGCGCGACCAGATTGCGCCTCCCACCCTCAACCTGACGCTGCCGGATCCGGTAGCGGAAGGCGTCGACATCGTCAGCGGATCGGCTCGCAAAATCTCGACGGAATATGCGATCTCCAATGGCTTTGGTTTTGGGGGCGTCAACGCCAGCCTGGTATTCCGCCGACTTTGATCGTGGTTGCGATCTGAACGAAGACGTCGATCGCAGGCCTCGGCGCCATTGGCCGATTCAGCAAGGGACCCCTGTCTGTAGGGGTATCGCGTGCCCATCCACGTTCGCCAATGAATGTTCGATCACTTCGCGAGCGTCGCCGTCGGGGCGAAGGTCCGTTGTCTGGGCGGAATCGACGCTCGAATGTCCGTCTGAGAGTTCGATCGGACGACCGCTTGTGACCGTACTGAGTCCCACGGCCTGCGACGTCGGATCCCCTCGCGCGTCTCGCTCCATGCAGAAGGAATAGCCCCTTGAGTCATTCACCGATAACGACGAACCTAAACGAAGACCGGACTTGTGGGTCTATCGTCTTTTGCTGAAAGGGAGCATGAATGTGAGTGGTGCAAGCGTCAAAATCTGCGCGATCCTGATTATGGTCCCCATGAGTTGTGGCTCGATCCAGGCTGGCGCGCACACGGGTGAGAACACGGGTGCTGGCGCGACAGCGCATCGGGTGGCGGACTCGACGTCGCGGCTTCAGAATAGGCCGGATAGTGCCGTGAGTCGTGACGTCCGCAACGCCCTTAGGCGGGCACCGAGCCTGGATGCTTCAGGGATTCGGGTCAGGGCGCGCCTCGGCGTCGTGACGCTGACGGGATGGGTGCCTGAGCACAGGCAGATCGCGCTCGCCGGCAACACGGCAAGATCGGTGCGTGGAGTCAGATCGGTGACGAATCAGTTGACCTTGCGGAACAGCCGGTAGCCAGCGATTCGCGAAAATGAAGTGAGTACATCACGGGTAGGCCACGCGATGAACGCCACATAGCTTCACTGACCGGCAGGCGCTTGGCGTCTGCAGAAGACAAGCCTTAGGACGGCGTCGCTAAGCGACCGGAGCGTTCCTGCCGTTCGGGCGCACGCAACCGGTACGGCCGCTTGCAAAGCGCAACGGCCACCCATCCGTCGAGCGGGTGGCAAGTAGTTGGTACAAGTGGACTTCTTGCGTCTCAGGCGTGAAGCCTTCGTTCGTCGTGGAGTGTCATCGTGAGTACCATTGCCACGCATGCAAGTGTCGACGCGACGATAAAGACATCCTTAAGCGATCCATACCAGCTTGGGATATATCCTCCGATGACGTTACCCAATGTCGTACCGAGACCCAGAAAGACGTTGGCAACAGCAAACACCGTAGTCACCGAGCGAGGGTCGACAGTCTTGCTGATATAGGCGGGGATCAGGCCGTAGACTGCATAGAAAGACAAGCCGAAACAGATGGCGGCCGCTTGCAGTTGCCAGATTTCGGAATGAAAAGCGACCAGGAGCGCGGAACAGGCTAGCACCGCATAGGATAGCGCGAGGGCGATCCGCACGCCGGCCTTGTCCGCAGCCATGCCCGCCACAAATCCGCTGAAAAGCCCTACTACACCGATAGTCGACCAAAGCTGCCCGATTGTTTCCAGCGAATGCCCCCGTTCAGCAGCCAGAAAGCTTGATAGGAAATTCTGCCACGGCCCGCAGGCCATTCCGGCCAATGCCAGCAACGTCCAGACCGTCAGATTGCGACCCGTCACTAGCCGCCGCCGCCCGCCAGACGCGCGGCTGTTCTCCGCTCTCTTCGGTACCTCGTGGTCGAATACCTGTGATGCCAGCAAGCGGAGAGCGATAAAACCGAAAAGCATGATTGCGAGCGATGTCGCGCCCGCCGCAATCCAGATCTTGCGCCAGCCATGGCCCGACAGAAGCCACGACACCAGAACGCCATTTGCGACTTGTCCATAGGCCGTCCCGCTGGATATAAGGCCGTTGACGCGGGATCGGTAGCAGAGCGGGACACTTTCCGAGATTACGCCGACAGTCGGTATTATCATGAAAGCCGCTGTCGCACCGAGACCAGCGAGAACGAGCCCGGTCTGCCCGATACTGTGGACCCCTGCAAAGAGTAGTAGCAGCAAGCTTGCTGCAGCGACGGCACCCACGATCACTTGAGCCCCGCCGAAGCGGCTTGTAAGCAGCGGACAAAGCAGGGCCGCGACGAGGTACGCAGTTTGTGCACCACCTGTCACGATTCCAATCGCCGCAAATTCGAACCCGAGACGCTCGCGCATCACCGGCACGACCAAGGCAAAAAGATAGAGCCCGAAGCCGAACACGACCGCCACGAAGAGAGTGAAGACGGCGGCAATACTGACCGTGCGCCTGATGGACTGAACTCTTGTGGAACCGATTGCGGTCGTCGCCATGGCAACACCTATATCGAGAAAAATCTATATAGATAGAGTACAATATAGATGCCTCGCGTCAAGGACATTCTGAGTCATGCGGAAATTGGACAACCTGTACGAGAGCCGGCTGCAGGAGGCGCTGCATGCGCTTTCAAACCGCCACCGGCTAACGATACTGATCTGGCTAACCGAGCCAGAGAAACATTTCCCGGCACAGCGGGACGCTGATCTCGTGAAGGACGGGGTCTGCGTCGGGTTCATCACCGAGAAGATCGGCCTGAGCCAGCCTACGGTAACCACTCATATGCAAGCGCTGGCGAAGGCCGAGCTAGTTACCTCGAAGAAGATCAAAAACTGGGTGTACTACAAACCAAATGGCCCCATGATCGACCGCTTGCTCAGCGATATGGATCGCGCTCTGCGTCGTACCTGACCGATTCAACTGGGACATGGCAATTGAACACAAGCCCCGGCGCGAGCCTTCGCTCAAACGCTTGGGGAAGTCTCTTGTTGAACGTCGAACCGACGTTCCAACGACCAGAAGCAACGAATGGCGATTGACTGTTCATGGCCGGCTAGCGCCCAACGACCGAGCGCGACGATCGTCCCGGCGGGCGCGCGATGCAACAGGCACAACACGACCCTGAAGAGTCGTTCGAGGTCGCACCGCTGACGTCCGGCTTTAGCGCCCAACCGGACGTTCAGAATATGAACACAGATTGATGAACCGCCCTGCAGCGCGTGGGTCAATCCTTCGCCCACGCAGCGGCCATGGCAACCGCAAAATCGCGGTAAGACCTGGGCGGGCGTCCCAGTAGGGTCGACAAGCGCCCGATCTGTTCGGTCGAAGCCACGGCACCGTCTTGCTGGTATCGCTGCATCATCAAGCGCATGTCATACGCCAGCCACGCCGGCGCGACTGACTTCAAACGCTGCTCGAGAATATCGAGATCGTCACCGCCATGGCGAACAGGGCGTCCGAGTGCATCCGCCCAGATACGGACAATGGATTCCGCCGTCAGCGCGTCCGGGCCGACCAGTTCGTACGTTTCTCGCGGTAGCGGGCTGGCAGCGAGCTCGCGCCGCAGCAACTCTTTGGCTGTTGCCTCTCCGATATCGCGAACGTCCACCATGGAAATGCCCTTCTCGCCAATCGGCATCCCATAGATGCCGTGCTTCAGCAACGCATCTTTCTGCCGCACATCGTTCTGAATGAAGTACGCGGGACGAAGCACAGTCGCCGGCATGTCGCACTGCTCGATCATGCGCTCGACTGCGTGCTTGCCCGTGAAGTGTGGCACGTCGACAAACTCTGCGCCCTTGAATACGGACAGATACACCACGCCATTCACATGCGACTCTCGCGCGATGCTCAAGGCCTGCAGCGCCTGAGTCAGTTCGTCTGCGGCGTTTGGCGCCAGCAGGAACAACGTGCTGATGCCCTTCATGGCTTGCCGTACCGAATCCGCATCGGACAAGTCGCCTTTGATTGCCCTGATGCCGTCAGCAAATTGGGCTTTCTGGGGCGAACGCGTCAGGGCGTGCACCTGAACTCCACGGCCTTGCAGGTGTTCAAGAACTTGCTTACCCACTGTGCCCGTACTTCCAGTAACAAGAATTGTCATGACTGTCTCTCTAATGAAAGGCCCAAAGCGGCCCGATGAAGACAGGTTATTCGTTCCGAATTTGAGTCGATAGATATAGAATCGAAACACCTCGTCTCAAAAATAGAACTTTCATGAATTTAATGGCGCTTTCTGATTTCAATGCGGTCGCCACTCACGGCGGCTTCGGCCCAGCTGGCCGCGCGCTGGACCGGCCCAAGGCCACGCTATCGCGGCATGTAGCCGAGTTGGAAGACGAACTCGGAGTGAGGTTGATTGAGCGCGGCTCGAGACGAATGCGCCTGACGGAAGATGGCATCGCACTCCATGAGCGCACTCGAGGCCTTCTCGCAGAGCTTGAGGAGGCGGGCGACGCGGTGGCCTCGCGTGCGCCCGTCGCGCGTGGACGGCTGCGCATCAGTGCTCCCATCGTTTTCGCGCACGTCGTGCTGTGCAGGATCGCTGCGCGCTTCGCGTTGGCCTACCCGCAGGTCGAGGTCGAGATTGTCGCGGAAGATCGTGTCGTGGATCCGGTGGAAGACGGCTATGACCTGGTGATTCGTGTCGATCCGCCGCGAGACGATCTGCTCGTGGGAAGGCGCATTCTTGATGATGAGCGATGGCTTGTGGCAACGCCGGCCGTATCGGTTCCTGCGATGCGCAAACAGGATGTGAGCCCGTTTCCGGTCCCGGCGGTCTTGTCGGCGGCTGCGCCATCGGGAGCGATCTGGAGCGTACGGACGAAATCCAAAGGTACAAAGACATTTGAGCCGATGCCGGTCCTCCGGCTATCGTCGCTACTGATGGTGCGCGAGGCCGTTCTCGCCGGCGTGGGACCGGCGATGTTGCCGAGATTGCTAGTCGAAGAAGATGTGATGGCCGGACGACTCGTCTGCTGGGGTAAAGAAGAGGGTTCTCCGGTGGAGATATGGGCGCTTTACCATTCTCGTCGGCTGCTGAGCGTCAAGGTCAGAGCATTCCTGGATGCGCTTCAGGATTTACCCGCGCGAGCGTGAGAAAACGTGGCGGTGTGCGACGGTTGCAGGCGTGCGAACCAGGTCCGCGATCAACTCGACAACGGTCATTCCGGTAGCGTTGTCGACTTTCCGCTTCTGGCCGCACTGAGTCTCATGCCGCTTCGATAGTCTTGGTCGGGCGGTGGATGATGCGAGATGCACAAACCGACCCTGAGCAGTCAGCCGCATCTCTGCACTGCGGCCGGTCAAAGCTACGATCCGTGGATCGCCTTCGGTGGATAACTCGCCAGCACGACAGCGGTGGTCACCGGTCCAAATCTGGCCAGCGAGTCAATTGCAGCTTCGAGCTGCGTCATGTCCTCGACCACGATGCGCACCATGAAGCAGTCTTCGCCAGTTATTCGATGCGCCTCAACGATTTCCGGCATTGCTTCGAAGGCACTCAAGCAGTGCTTGATCTGAGCGTGAGTAGTTCGAATCCGGACAATGGCACCAATGCCCCGGCCCACGAGACCGGGATTGATCCGGGCCGCGTAGCCTTCAATAACACCTTGCGCCTCAAGTCGTTTGATACGGGCGGTGACGGCTGGCTGTGAAAGTCCGATCTGCTTGCCAAGCTCGGTGTTGCTGGTTCGCGCATTATTCTGGAGGACCTCCAGTATCCGCCAGTCCAGCCGGTCCAACGTTACCTGCTTAGGTTTCATTTGTGCAATCCGCTGATTTTCGTTGCTTTGACCGGTTGTGGCCGTTAATTCATTTGAATTGAGATGTTGCCAGAGTCTGCGCGCTTTTACACTGGATGCTCATTCACCATGGAGGATTGCAGATGGACCACCCCGTTTTTGTTGTTCCCGGTATCGGCAATTCCGGGCCATTACACTGGCAAAGTGTCTGGGAAAGGGCGCATCCCGAGTGGCGGCGACTCGCTGTCGAAGACTGGGATCAGGTCGCATGTAATGACTGGGTATCTGCAATCGAGCGGCAGGTCGCGCAAAGCGCAGACGTCAACACGGTCATCGTTGCGCACAGCCTCGGATGCCTGGCGGTCGTGCATTGGGCGGCCCGCCATTCTCGCCGGATCCGCGGTGCACTACTTGTCGCTGTGCCCGACCCAATCGCACCCGCATTTCCCGCGTTGGCCGCAACCGGATTTGCGCCGCTACCAACGGAGCGGCTATCGTTTCCCACTATCGTCGTATCCAGCTCCAACGATCCCTATGGAAGTTCGGATCATGCGTCTCGCTGCGCCAACGCGTGGGGTAGCAGACTCATCGAAGTTGGTGAGAAGGGGCATCTCAACGCGGATAGCGGCCTGGGCGACTGGCCTGAAGGACTCGAATTGCTTCGATCATTCGCCTAGGATCGACGAAATCGTCAACGATCCTGGGCACGAGGTCAAATGACCGCTCCTGCCCGACTACTGCCCTATACGTCTGGCAGTCGCCGGCCCGTCGCCTGAGCTACACCGCTCTCAGAAAGACGTCTCCGCGATCTCTCCACGAAGTTCCTGGTTTACGTCCCTTCATCAACAAGGTCGAACTTCAGTTCCCGTTTCCGGAAAGCAAAGTTGAATGCACCGGCTGGTTGGACCTCCGCAGCACGGGGCATCCTTTGGGGGAGAATGAAACAACTTCACGTCGCGGGACGACAGCCCCGGATGATGCCCTATATCGGCTCAACCGAGCGGCGCGTCCAGCTTTCTGCCAAAGCGATCGAAGCGCGGCAGATAGAGGCGGGCGGGATCGAGCGAGAATGCGACACGGGCGGTGCGGCCCATGATCTCATTGCGCGGAAAAAAGCCAAAGTAGCGGGAGTCGGCGCTGTCGTCTCGATTGTCCCCGAGCATCAGATACATGCCCTGAGGTACTGTCATCGGGCCAAACGAACTTACTGGGCTCGGTGCGTCGGGGGACAGTCGGACGACGTGGGCCGTTTGCGCAAACCGTTCGGCGAGATACTCGCCGCGCTCACTCCTGTCGCTCGACAGTGGGGTCATGTCGAGCGGCTGGTAATCGATTCGTGCGCCGTTGATGTACAGCACGTTTTCACGCATCGCAACGACATCGCCAGGCAGGCCAACCACACGCTTGACCAGCAATTCGTGCGCGCTGGAAGAATCGATCGTGACGATGTCGCCGCGCAGCGGATCGCCCAGGTGCAGCGCGTCGATATGCGTGAATGGCACACGCAGGTCATAGGCCATCTTGTCGACCAAAATGCGGTCGCCAATCCTGATGGTCGGCAGCATCGAGCCACTCGGCACGACGTTCCAGTCTGCCACTGCACTGCGGAAGATCGTCATCAGTAGCAGGAATGCGAAGAACTTCTTGTTCTCCTTCCACAATTTCGACAGTACGTGCATGGCGTAGCTTCGCCCGATGGCGGTTCGTGGTCCCGGGAGCCCAAACTATACTCCCGCCGCGGATGAGTTGAAATCTCCCAACCTCTCTCATGCCGCTGACTGATAGACGTCCGTAATGGATCGCTTACGGATGAACGACGCTTTATAGCCGAGGCCGTGTGAAAACTCAAAAGTACTCGGTTTTCAGGTGTCGCTTTACCCTTCCCAACGCACGACCAAGCCAACACAGCGCGATCGGAAGGGTCGCCTTGCTCAAACCTCGCGTTTAGCCTGCGTTTTCACACGGCCTTATATGGACACCGCCCCACATGAGACAGACACGTCGCCCCAGAGCAGTTCCGCGATTGATCTGGCGTGATGATGCCGCGGGCGAGTGCATCCGCGATGCCGTACGTCAGTTGACACGCGTTTCAGCACCTCACAACCATTGCGTCTGAGGGCCGTGCCTCGCCGCCCGCGTACGCCGTCAGTACCGACGCGGCGCGGCAAAATCAAGATTCAGGCGCAATAGCCGACCCAGCCAGCGGCGTAGTGGATTGCGGGCCGCCGGCAGAAGGCTAGTAATCGAAATGCGCGCGGCACAGGGGCCCTCCGTGCTGATCCACACCCGTTCGCCGGACTGCAGGCGCATTTGCGTACCTGGCGGTAACCAGTGGTCATACTGGGAGTGGATGCGAGTGAGCCACGCCTGAGCACCGTACACGCGTAAATCGGCATCGGCGGCAACGCGCCAGGAGTAGGTAATGCCGGGTTGAAGGTTGAAGTGAACGACAACTATGGGTAGCGCTTCGCCGTGCACAGAAGCAAAATCGTCCTGCGTAGGGTAAGACAACTGCGGGCTTGCCTCTTCCATCATGCTCTCCGTCGTTTGTGCCGTCAGACGGAGGCGCCTTGACATCCCGCTAAACAAAAGGCCCCTTCCGTTTCCGGCGGGGCCTTGGGGACTGAATCTGCTGTTCGAGATTGCTAACGCACAAACGCTCCCCAAGGCCCGCCAAATGTGGCGTGCATTGGGTGATTAATCGCGATTGCGATGGGCGTGAAGGTCAGCATGAATACGAGTGTCTCTGCTGGTGCGCCACTTGTCAACGAGAACTTGTCGGATGAAAGAAGTTATCCGTGTTTCGAATTGCCGTTTCGCGTGTAAGGACGCCAGTAGACTGGCCTGGCGGCGGTAGATCCAATTACAGCGACTGCACCTGCACGGGAGCCCCGGGCTTACCCGATACCTGGGGGGCGACCACGAGGTAGCGGCGCTTGTCTCCAGCGGTGCTCATTCCCGGTGTGATCAGTTGGCGAATCTGGCCGAGAGCGTTGACGATCGCCGAGCCGGCCGGATTGGACATGAAATTCGCAAGCACTTGCACGTCGCCCGAGCCATCCGGGTTATCGGCAAGACCGAGTACGTAGGGCTGCTTCGGTTGCAGGCCGGTGACAGCGGCCTGGAGAACCTGCACGAGCCCCTGGTCGAACAGCGCGACAGTCGTAGGTGCATTTGCGGCATCCGCCGACTTGCCCGACCCCACCGGCACCAGTGCAATATGGACGCTCTGACCAGCCAGACCGAGTGCCTGCAGGTTCTGCGCACCGTCACCTTCGGGCACCGCATCCGGCACATAGGTGACAGCCTGCGGCGCCTGGCCAATGGGTACGGTCGCGATGACCGTGTTGGTCAGTGTGTCGATCGCAGTCATCGCATCGGCGTTCTCGAGACCGACATAGATGCGGCTGCCGTCCCCCGACGGCCACAGCCCATGAGGCAGGTTGCCGACGGGGATCGTCGCGACCTGCGAAAAGTCGTCGGTTCGAAACACCTTGACCTGGTTCAGCCCGCCAACGGTGACGTACGCGAACGTGCCCTTGGCGTTATGCACGATGTTCACGTGATTCGTGATCGGGCCGGTGTCGAGCGTTTTGATGAGCGCGAACGGCGGCATTGCATCGAACACCTGGACCTTGCCGGTGTCCTTGAGCGTGAACCAGACCTGCTTGCCGTCGGGCGTCGCCGCGAGGTCGGGACAGAAGGGGCTGGCCTGCCTGACCGTGCCGACGATCTTGTGATCGGCTACGGACACCACCTCAGTCTCCGGATTGAAGGACGAACAGACATAACCATACTTCCCGTCCGGAGAGAAGATCTGCATGCCGGGGCCAGCCGGGACGGTAATGCGAGTTGTCTCCTCGTACGTCTTGCCGTCGAGTACCGCGACGTAGTTTTCGCCTCGCACAGTTACCCAGACTTCCTTTCCGTCCGGAGTGAAGAAAGCCTCATGAGGCGAGCGGCCGACGTAGGTAACGTGCTTGACGGCGTTAGTCTGCGTGTCGATGAATGAAACGGAGTTCGATCCGATCGAGACAACCGCAATCGTGTGATGGTCCGGCGAGTAACCCATGCCGTGCACGAGCAGTTGGCCTTTGTACAACGGACTGAAATTGCCGGGCGAGGGATCGCCGAGACGAATCAGGCCAACCAGCCTGTTGTCGGCCGGGTCGATCACCGACACCGTGTTCGAAAACTGCTCGGCAGCGTAGACGCGATCGTGGTGGCTTACCGGAATGTCACGATCGGACAGCGATCCCGGGGCCTGTCCGGCCCAGGCGAACTGCGCTGCGGCCAGCGCGGTCGCCGACAACGCGATGGTCAAAATCGATTGGCGTTTCATCACTGCTCCGCGCGAATAGGGTTGGGCACGTTCATTTGCATGCCGTGGTCGGATGTGGGGTGGGCAGGTGCGGCTGGGACAGAAGCCGGCTTCTGTTGGTCCGGAGCGGGGGTCGGTGGCGGCAACGGCAGGCCGAGAGCGACGCGCATGGCGACGATTTCCTGTTGTTGCTCGACGACGATCTCTTGCGCGATGCGGCGCAACTGTTCGTTGTGCCCGTACCGCAGTTCAGCCTGTGCCATGTCGATCGCGCCTTGATGGTGAGGCACCATCATCGCGACGAAATCGCGATCGACATCGCCTGTTGGCTTCACGGACATGCCGTCCATCATCCTCGTCATGGCGGTATTGTTCTCCGCCAGAAAGGGCGCTTCGTCGGAAGCAGCAGTCTGCAAACGCTCAGCGAAGGCAGGCGCGCCGCAAAGTGCCGAGATCGTCAGGACAATGACGACGTTCAGGATCGTCCGCTCGGTATGAGGACTTGGGGTACGCACGATGATTCTCCCGTTGTGGCAAACAGGTGTCTCATAGCAGTCAACCCATCAGGCGCGGAGTTATTCCGCATGTCACGCAGATTTTGCGCAGATCAAGAAGAGAACCAGTATGCCATCAAACGTTCAGCCGACTTTCGTCAACGCATACGCGGCCTGCAGTTCACAACGTACGTCGGCAAGGTCGAGGGGCACGCCCGGGTTTGCCGGCCCCCCCGGTTGCCGACTTCGACCACAGCGTGTTCACGAAGGCGACATAACCACTGTACCGATTCGGACTAGAATCCTTTGAGCCGGGCCAGTCAGGTCAGCAATGAGGTGCATCGATCCGGGCCATCCCCCTATCCGGCCTCGCTGCATACGACGACCCGCTACCCTGCGAAGTCGGCTACAGACCGTTATCAACCTTCATCGTATGACGTCGGTTGCATGCGGTGCGCCTACCTGCGGCCACGGGCCAAGATGCATCGCGAGACGCCGACAGTCCGTAATGCATCGAGCACGGCACCCGAGTAGGAGACGCGCGGAATGTGTGCTCGCTCGCTTGTCAAACGTGCGAAGAGACGAGCCCACAGTAACCGGCCCCGTTCCGTCCTTGCGCGTGAGGAGCATTCATGAAGCTGCTTGCCGTTCATCCGACTGGCCTGATGTACACCCGCGTCTTCCTTCGTCTCGAGCCGCTGGGGCTGGAAACGGTGGCTGCCGCCGCTAGCGAGGCCGGCCATGAAGTGCGCCTCATCGATCTTCAGGTCGAGTCCCATCGAGATCTACATCGTTTGATCGCAACGTGGCGTCCCGATGCCGTCTGCTTTTCCGGCAACTACCTCGCCAACGTTCCCGAAATTGTCGATCTCGCGAAGTCGGTCAAGGCCATGGAGCCGCGCACATTCGTGTTCGTCGGCGGCCACAGCGCATCCTTTATCGCGGCGGATCTGCTGCGGCACGCGGAGGGTGCTGTCGATTGTGTGCTCAAGGGCGAAGGCGAGGCATCGGTTGCCGCCTTGCTGCAGGCCGCGGCATGTGGGGCGGACCTATTGCAGGTTCCAGGTGCGGTCACGAGCAAAGGGGAAGGGCCGCCGCCGCGCTTCGTCGAGGATCTCGACGCCATACGGCCAGCGCGTAGTCTGCTGCACCATCGGCGCAAGTATTTCATCGGCACGCTGGACCCGTGCGCGTCAATTGAATTTGCTCGCGGTTGCCCCTGGGATTGCACGTTCTGCAGCGCGTGGACCTTTTACGGGCGCAGCTATCGATCGCGCAGGCCGGAGATGATCGCGAACGAGCTTGCCTCGATCCGTGAGCCGGGCGTGTTCATCGTTGACGACGTGGCCTTCGTCCATGCCGAGCATGGAATGCTGATTGGAGAGGAAGTGAAGCGCCGCCGCATTCGCAAGCGCTATTACCTGGAGACGCGCGGCGACGTGCTGCTGCGCAATAAGGACGTATTCCGTTTCTGGAGCGAACTGGGACTCGAGTATATGTTTCTCGGTATGGAGGCGATCGATGAGAAAGGTTTGAAGGCGTTTCGCAAGCGCATCAGCCTGGACAAAAACTTCGAGGCGTTGGAGTTTGCGCGTTCGCTGGGCATCACGGTGGCAATCAATCTGATTGCCGATCCCGACTGGGATCGCGATCGATTCGAGACGATTCGCCAGTGGTGTCTGGAGATCCCGGAGATCGTGAATATCAGCGTGAACACACCCTATCCCGGCACAGAGATATGGCTGCAAGAGGAGCGTCCGCTAACGAGCCTCGACTACCGTTTGTACGACATACAGCACGCCGTATTGCCGACGCGGCTGCCATTGGCGGAGTTCTATGCAGAGTTGGTACGCACGCAGCAGGTGCTGAACCGCAAGCATATGGGCTGGGTAGCGTTGCGCAAAGCGGCGGTAAAGGCGGGCGGGTTGCTGCTCCGCGGTCAGACAAATTTTTTGCGCATGTTGTGGCGATTCAATTCCGTGTTCGATCCACGCCTGCAGCTTGCTGACCATACGCGAGAAATCAAATATTCAATGTCGCCGCCGGTGAGGATCGGAGGCCAGGCGAACCAAAAACCGATCTACGTACATGGCCCAGCAGGCCGCCGTGGCCGCCGCATCGACGATGCGACCGAAAGGTTCGTCGACGAAACCCGGACGGGCTCGTAGGCGAGTCGTGTCGAGTCGCTCGCCGCGGCCGTCGTAGATCAGCCCGAGGGCGGCCGCCCGACGATTTCGTCTGAGAGGCTGTAATAGGCTGCCGAACGGACGTTCCTTGCCGCGCTGCCGCGCGAACACCCGTCGCAGTTCGGTTCGCGGATCGTTAATCCGAGACTTCGAAGCTATGGGCGCGGGCCGGTCACTTGAGCGGGACGGAGACAAAGCCGCGAACATTCTGGCGCTGGATCAGCACCGAAATCCCTTTCTTTGCCTTTGCTTCCGCTGCGCTCGCTTGCGCGCTGGATTCGATCAGCTCGTCATTGAGCGATAGGACGATATCGCCAGTGCGAATGCCAGCGCTCGCCGCAGGTCCGGTCACGTCGTCCACCATCATTCCCCCCGGAAGATCGCTTGCCCGCTTCTCATCGTCGTTCAGCGGATGCATCGTCAAGCCAAGGCGATCCGACGCGGTGCTGGCACTTTGCGCCGGGGCGGGATTCGGCGCTGCGCCAGGGCTCGGCACGGCGCTTTGGGTTTTGCCGGACGCGCCGACGATGATCTCAGTCGCCATCGGGACTCGACCGCGGATCAGCGTGAGCATCGTCTTCGTTCCGGGCTGCAGGCCGGCGGCATACTGGGCCAGTTCGGCCGAGCGATCGATCGTCTTGTCGCCAATCTGCGTGATCACGTCGCCGGGCTTCACGCCACTTTCGGCGGCCGGACTACCGCGCGTGACGGCGTTGACGAGGGCCCCAGACGGTCGCGGCAGGCCAAGGGCCACCGCCATCCCAGGTCCGACGTCCTGGACGTCCACGCCAAGAATGCCCGCCGGGCCCTTGCTCCGGGTTTGCAACTGCGCTCGCACCTTGTTCGCCAGGTTGATCGGAATCGCGAAGCTCAGGCTTGGGTACCTCCCCGCGTCCGGATAAACCTGCACGTCAATGCCGATCACCTCGCCCGTCCGGTCGAACAGAGGGCCGCCTGAATTGTCGGGATTGACGGCGACCTCGGTCTCGAAAAAGGGAAAATTGCTGCCGTCGGGCAGCGTTCGGGAAGTGGCGCTAACAATGCCAGTCGTAACGGTGTTCTGAAAACGGTCGGGCGATCCGATCGTCAGCATCTGTTCACCGACGCGCACGCGCGACGAGTCACCAAGCTTGACGGTCGGCAGCTTCGCAGCATCGATGTGAAGCACCGCAACGTCGCTGTCAGTGTCGACGACGAGCACCTTTCCTTTGAACTCCCGCCGGTCGGTCAAACTGACCGTGACTTCATCCGCTTGATCCACCACATGAGCCGTGGTCAGGATGAGGCCGTCGGGGCTGATGATGAAACCAGAGCCGGTGCCCGTTATCACGCGCGAAGTATTGCGTTGCGACTCCGGCGATTGCGGCTCAACGCCGCTGAAAAACGCGGCGATCGGATCGTTGGGGCCGATGTCCTCGGGGGTCGGCGCCGATGTTTGCTTCTCTGGAGCCATTGCGCGGATATGGACGACAGCGGGCCCGTATCGCTCGACCATGGTGGAGAAGTCAATTGGCGTCGTGGCATTGGCCGGCGCAACCAACTTCCCGCCGGCGGGTTGGAGTGCCACGGCGCCGGCGGCGATCGCAGCTGGCGAGAGGCACGGACAGCCGCCCAGAAGTCCAACTACCACGGCGGCATGGAGCAAGTTGCGAGTCAAGGTCTGGCGGAACACATCGCCTCCGATGCGGTCGTCATACCAGCGTACCGACGTCTGAAGCGACAAAGGCCAACCGCGATGGCTAACAGAACAGACGCTGATAAATAATCTTAGACCTATGGCGGCCCGTTGTGACACGGGTGGCCGACAAAAGCTAAATCGCCTGCCTATTCGACCGGCTGGTCCGGATCCGAGACCAGCCGGATGCTGGAAACATCTCAGCCATTCCGGCCGCACGTGCCTCGCCAACGCGGTTGTTCTGCCATGACAGCTTTCGTGCGGACTCGCCTAGAATTGTCTAACCAGGCTTGGGTGGGCCATCGCGTCTACCGAACGAGAGAAGGAACAGTCACCATGTGGCGAATTCTGCTGATTCAGGGCGCGAATATGATTCACCTGGGCAAGCGCGAACCGGACATATACGGCAAGACGACGGCGAGCGAGCTTGACGCCATGCTCCACCAGCACGCGCGCTCGAAGGGTTACGAGCTGGAGATCTTCTACACCAACGTCGAGGGAGAAGCGATCAATCGCATCTATCGAGCCGTTGAAGATGGTGTCGACGGCCTCGTCATGAATCCCGCGGGCTTCAATTACGCGGGATATGCGCTGCGCGATTGCATCAAGGGCGCGGCGCTACCCTACGTGGAAGTACACATGACGAATGTCGAAGCACGGGGAATCAAGTGTGTGATCGCCGAAATCGCGGATGGCGTGATCTTCGGTCTTGGCGTTCATAGCTACGTGCTTGGATTGGAGGCCATGCTTTATTTGCTCTCGAATTTGCCCAAGGGGATGCTCAAGATGCACGGCGGCCAATCCGGCGATATGGTCGGACGGGAGTGAGCGGCGGGGCGCCTATATATATGCCGACTTCTTGTCTGTGAGTGGCCATACCGGGCGACTGCTCGGCTCTGCGGACGGTAGATGCAACGCTGACGGCTCGACCGGCGGCAACGGGTCGAACTGAGGCGGGAGGCGTCGGACGGTCCTCGGCCAAACTGAGGCATTCGACGAAAATCGGCGACGGCCGCGTTGTGGTCACATTGCAGACAGAGGAACTGCACACGAACATCGCGCAAAAATACGCGCTTTGCTCATTGAGAGATCTCACGCCTACCAAAGAGCAATTCTCCTGCTCTTCGAAGTGAGTTGGCGTATTCTTACCATTGGCAGGCGACACATTGTCATTCCACGTAAATGTCCATGGCCGGGAGAGTTTCCTGGCCGGTCAGATCGTCAGAGGAGACACGCATGACCACATGCAATGAACCTCATCATGCTCACCATGACCATCAACATGGCCCGGGCTGCGGACACACCGCAATCAAGCACGGCGACCACGTAGATTATCTTCATGATGGCCATTTGCACCATCCGCATGGCGACCATGTAGACGAACACAAGGTCGAAGTCAGCGCGAAAAATCCGGATCGTTGCACGCCGGACCACAACTGTGGTGGCCACGAACCGGGCCATGTGCACGGACCGGGCTGCGGTCACGAACCGGTGCCGCACGGCGATCACGTCGACTACCTTGTCGACGGCCACCTTCATCACCCGCACGGTGATCACTGCGACGATCACGGTCCGGTGGAGCTCGCGTGATCACTACTGGAGAGCGGCGGGAGCCGGATTTCTTCCCGCCTCTGCCATAACGTATTGAGATTGACTGTCGGAATGTAGGCGGTGGGCGGCCTGGCGGATGGCAGAGAAGGGTCGTCTTATGCCTCTCGCATGAAATGTCCCACCGCTACGCTTGCCCCATTCGCTTCCGAGACGCAGTGCGTGATAACCTGCAACGCGTTCTCACAGCCGATCTGATTTCATGACAGCCCGCGTCGTCTCTGTCAGCGCTAGCCCCGCTCATGTTTTCTCCAAACGGATCGAACCGTCCATCACGCTCCTCGCGGGCCTGGGCGTGCAGGGCGATGCGCATTGTGGAGTCACGATCAAGCATCGATCGCGGGTGGCGCAAGACCCCAACCAGCCTAACCTGCGGCAGGTACATCTCATCCATAGCGAGCAATTTGCCGAACTGGCCGGAAAGGGTTTTCACATTGAATCCGGTCAACTCGGCGAGAACATCGCGACAGCCGGTATCGATCTGCTTTCCCTGCCGGTGGACACCGTCCTGCATATCGGGGAGCAGGTTTCCCTGCAGTTGACCGGGTTGCGTAACCCGTGCGGGCAGTTGGATAGTTATCAGCGAGGCCTGATGGCGGCCGTGCTGGATCGCGCTCCCGATGGCAAACTGATTCGCAAGGCCGGAGTGATGAGCATCGTACTGACCGGCGGCGCGGTTCAGCCCGGTGATCCGATCCATGTTTCTCTGCCATCCGGGCCGCATCGGGCCATGGAGCGAGTTTGACCGGCCGCTTCGGCACGGGTCCACTATCCGCTCCCAGTAAACTTTCCCATTCCAATGGCACTCCCGCTTATCTTTTTGCCCGCTATGCCGTGCGACGGACGCATGTACGCGAATCAGGTAGAAGGGCTGAAGGATATCGTTTCACCATCTGTACGGGTATTGGCGCACGCGACGTTCGCCGACAGTGCCGACAGCCTTCTGGCTTCGACAGATGGAGACTTTATCCTCGCGGGCACGGCATACGGCGGCTGCCTCGCGATGGAAGTGCTGGCCAGGGCTCCGGACCGTGTCCGCGGACTCTGGCTGATGAACTGTCAGCCGGGCGCTCACCCGGATCCGGGCGCGGTTCGCGTCACAAGCCACAGAATTCGCTCCGGCGAGCATGAACGCGTTGTCGCGGAATTCGCCGAGAACGCAATTCCTGCACACGATGTCGTCTCAAGAGCGGCGTTTGTTCAGATGGCGCGCGATACAGGCGCCGATGTGTTTGCACGGCAATCCGACGCGACACTGACGCGCTCGGATCACTGGGCGACGCTCGCCTCGAGCACCATCCCCACGCTGCTCGTATGGGGAACGGCAGACCGTTTCGTTCCCGTCGATATCGGCCGCCGCATCGCCGCGCTGATGCCGCACGCCCGCTTTGAGTCATTCGAGGAATGCGGTCATTTCCCAACGCTTGAACGACCGTCGCGATGCACGAAGATTGCACGTGAGTGGTTGATCGAGTCTGTCGTTGGCTGAATCTTGTCTGCAATGATGGTGCGGCAACGAGGTGACGACGGCTGACGAGATCGAACGCCGCCGCACTCGTAAGCCAGCGCTACTCGGCCTCGACACACTCCCGCAATTGCTGCGCGAGTGCGCTGATCGTTTCGCTGAGCACGACTGTACTGCGCCGAAGAATGCCAATGGGCTCCACGCCCTGCGGAGCCGGCATGTCGAGCTGCATGAGCAGCCCCGCATCGAGATCGCTTTGCACGACACGCTGCGGCACGATCCACACAGCGTCCGAGCCAGCGACGATCAACCGTGCCACGGAGGCCGACTGCGTTTCGATCGCACCTTCGGGCACGGACAAGCCGTGCGTTTCGAAGAACGCATCGGTGTGATGCCGCGGCGCGGTGAGCTCGCCCGCAATCACAAGCGGAAACCCGAGCACGGCATCGAGCGTGGGCGCGACGCGTTCGGTCGCAAGCGGATGTCCCGCCCGCACGACGACCCGAAGCGACTCCGTATAGAGATATTCGAACGACACCCCCTGCATCATCGCCGGTTCCGCCATGCGCCCGACCATCAGCTCGAGATCGCCAGCTTTCACGGCACGCAACAGTTCGAAGTTCGAATCGGTCAAAATTTTTATGCCCACACGCGGGCGCAAGAGCTTGAAGCGCAGGACTGCCTGCGGCAGCAGCGCCGTTGCCACGGTTGGCAACGCGCCTAACCGCACGGCGGGCACC
>ABYL01000045.1 GCA_000173575.1 Burkholderia sp. H160
CGCTGGCCTGAGCGCTGATCCGTGCCTTGTCCGGGACGCTGGCCGGAGCCTTGAACCGGCCTGGCCGAAGCGCCACCACCTGCACCGCCCGCACTCGCGCCGTCACGGCGCCCAGCGCCTTGTCCCTGGCGCGGCGAACGTCCGCCGCCGCCCTGGCTGCGTCGCTGGATCGGCTCCGGCTTCGCGGTCGGGTCCGGCTCGAAACCGGCGATGACTTCCTGCGGAACCGGACGCTTGATCAGCTTCTCGATGTCCTTCAGCAACTGCAGTTCATCGACGCAGACGAGCGACACCGCCTCGCCCGTCGCGCCCGCGCGACCCGTGCGGCCGATGCGGTGCACGTAGTCTTCCGGCACGTTCGGCAGATCGAAGTTGACCACGTGCGGCAGCTGATCGATATCGATGCCGCGTGCCGCGATGTCGGTCGCGACCAGCACTTGCAGCGTGCCGTCCTTGAACTCGGCGAGCGCACGCGTACGTGCCGACTGGCTCTTGTTGCCGTGAATCGCAAGCGCGCTGATGCCGTCCTTGGTCAGCTGCTCGGCGAGGCGGTTTGCGCCGTGCTTGGTGCGCGTGAACACGAGCACCTGGAACCAGTTGTGCTGACGGATCAGATGCGTGAGCAGCTCGCGCTTGCGGTCGCGATCGACGGGATGAATTTTCTGCGCGACCGTTTCGGCCGTCGTATTGCGGCGCGCGACTTCGATCAGCGCCGGCGAGTCGAGCAGGCTGTCGGCGAGCGCTTTGATCTCGTCGGAGAAGGTCGCCGAGAACAGCAGGTTCTGGCGCTTCGGTGGCAGCTTCGCGAGCACGCGCTTGATGTCGTGGATGAAGCCCATGTCGAGCATGCGGTCCGCTTCGTCGAGCACGAGGATCTCGAGATGCGACAGGTCGATGGTCTTCTGCTGCATGTGATCGAGCAGACGGCCCGGCGTCGCGACGACGATATCGACGCCGCGCTTGAGTGCATCGATTTGCGGATTGATGCCGACGCCGCCGAACATCACGGTCGACTTCAGCTTCAGGTACTTGCCGTACGCACGCACACTTTCTTCGACCTGTGCGGCGAGTTCGCGCGTCGGCGTGAGGATCAGCGCGCGCACCACGCGCTTGCCGCCGGCGGCCGGCGGCATCGAATTCAGACGCTGCAGGATCGGCAGCGTGAAGCCGGCGGTTTTGCCGGTGCCGGTCTGCGCGCCGGCGAGCAGGTCGCCGCCGTCGAGCACGGCGGGGATCGCCTGGGTCTGGATCGGGGTCGGGCTGGTGTAGCCGAGTTCATTGACAGCGCGGACCAGCGGTTCGGACAAGCCGAGGGAATCAAAAGACATAAAAGCTCTTTGCAATGCAGTTTCGCGAACGGCCCCGCGGGGGCAACGGACCCCAACGCGGAATTACCAGCGCGGCATCGACACGCCCGTAGGGCGTGTGCGAGGCCGAAGCCCGGTTCCGTTCACGGAGAAATCGGCGGCACGCTCACAGATGTGCCGGATGTTTCAACGCGCTATGCAGACACGTCGACTGGCCTTAAGTTGCATTTCGTCGCCGTGGAATGTCACGCGACATAGCGCGCGACACTGACGAATTGACACAGACTGCCCGCCAGTACGAACAGGTGCCAGATACCATGTCCGTGGCGGATGCGCTCGTCGTTGATGAAGAAATAGATGCCGCCGCTATAGATGATGCCGCCGGCCACGAGCCACGCGGTACCCGCGGCAGGCAACGCCTGCACCAGCGGGCGGACGGCTACGAGCGCGAGCCATCCCATCAACACATACAGCACCATCGACACGCTGCGGGTGCGTCGCCCGAGCGTGAGTTCCTGCACGATGCCGAGGGCGGCAAGCCCCCAGCTCACGCCGAATAGCGACCAGCCCCACGGTCCACGCAAGGTGACGAGCGTGAACGGCGTGTAGCTGCCGGCGATCAGCAGGTAGATCGCCGAATGATCGCATTTCTGCAGAATCGCCTTCAGACGCGGATGGCTCACGCTGTGATACAGCGTCGAGATCGCATACAGCACGAACAGCATCGCGCCATACACGCTGAAGCTCACCACCTTGTACGCGTCGCCGTCGAGCGCGCCCATCGTGACGAGCGTCGCCAGCCCCACCACCGACAGCACGGCGCCGACGAGGTGGGTAATGCTGTTCAAACGCTCACCAACGGGCACGGCTCTTTCCTCCTGCGCGGTCCCACGAGGGTGACCACCAACACAAACGGACCCATATGATACCGGTCCTAGAAAAAACGAAGGGCGCGGCCTCGAAACTCGCAGGCCGCGCCCGGGGTGCTCCAAACGCTGCTTAGTCGAGCGGCGCCGAACGCAGCTCGGCCACTTGCTGCGGCGACACGGCCGTGCCGTGGTTGCCCCAGGTCATACGGATGTACGTCACGACCGCTGCGACTTCCTGATTCGACAGAGCCTGCGCGAACGGCGGCATGCCATACGGATGCGGGTTCGCGTCCGTGCTCGGCGGATAACCACCGTTCAGCACCATGCGGATCGGGTTGACCGCCGACGGCATCTGGATCGACGGGTTGTTCGCGAGCGGCGGGAACGCCGGAGGCCGGCCGAGACCATTCTCCTCGTGGCACTTCGCGCAGTTGTCAGCGTAGATCTTCTTACCTTGCTTCAACAGTTCGCCGCCAAACTTTTCCGAGGTTTCGAGCTGCAGCGGTTCCGGTGCTTCGCTCTTCTGCGGAATCGTCTTCAGGTACGTCGCCATCGCGTTGATGTCTTCGGTCGACAGATACTGCAGGCTGTTGTGAACCACTTCGGCCATCGGACCGAACACCGCGCCGCGGCTCGACACGCCGGTCTTCAGCAGATCGGCGATGTCCTGCAGGTCCCAGTCGCCGAGGCCGGCTTCCCGGTTCGACGTCAGCGACGGTGCATACCAGTTCTGCAGCGGAATCAGACCGCCCGCGAAGGCCGCCGAGCTGACCGGGCCGCCCATCGCGTTGATCGAGGTGTGGCACATGCCGCAGTGGCCGAGGCCTTCGACCAGATATGCACCGCGATTCCATTCGACCGACTTGGTCGGATCCGGCTTGAACTCGCCTTCACGGAAGAACAGCGTGCGCCAGCCGATCAGCATGTTGCGCTGGTTGAACGGGAATTTCAGTTCGTGCGGACGGCTCGGCACGTTGACCGGCGTGACCGAGCGCAGGTACGCATAGATCGCGTCGGAGTCGGCGCGCGTGACCTTCGTGTAGCTCGTGAACGGGAAGCCCGGATAGAGCAGGCTGCCATCCTTCGAGCGACCGGTGTGCATCGCGCGATAGAAGTCGTCCTGAGTCCACTTGCCGATGCCGTACTGGTCGTCCGGCGTGATATTCGGCGTGAACATCGTGCCGAACGGCGTGGCCATCGGCAGGCCGCCGGCGAACGGCAGGCCGCCGCGCACCGTGTGGCAGGCGATACAGTCGCCGGCACGGGCGAGGTACTCGCCCTTCCTGATCAGGTCGGCCTGGTCCGCGGGCGTTGCCGCCACGGCCGCACCGCTGCTATGCAGATTGTCGCCGCCCGACCAGAGGACGGGAACGAGTGCGGCGGCCGCGACCACGACGACTGCCGAGAGGGCGAACAAAGACTTGTGTTTCATTTGAATGTCTCTCCCGGCGCCTTATTGCGGTTCGCTGCCGCAGGCAAGCGGAGTCTTCAAGGAGCGGGCCGGAGCCGGCACGGGGTTTTGCGGAGCCTGCTGCGTGGCAAGCCAGGCCGCGACCGCGTTCACGTCTTCGTCGCTAAGGCGCGTGGCGATCGTGTGCATGCAGTCCGGCGCGATGGCGCGGCGCGTGCCCGAGCGCCATGAGCCGAGCTGCGCGCTGATGTAGTCGGCGTGCAGACCGACGAGACCCGGGATCGCCGGTTCCATACCGGTCAGTGCCTTGCCATGGCAAGCCGCGCAAGCGGGCACCTGCTTCGATGCATCACCTTGCAGCACGATCTGCTGACCGCGCGCGAGCGTGGTGGGCGATACCGTCGGCTTGGCCGGTGTCGGATACGGCGGGCGCTGCTGCGAGAAGAAGGTGGCGATCTGATGCAGGTAGTCGTCGGAGAGATAGGTGACGAGGTAGTTCATCGGCGGGTACTTGCGGCGCCCTTCACGGAAGTTCTGCAACTGATTGAACAGATATCCCGCCGGCTTGCCCGCGAGGCGCGGGAAGTAGTCATTGTCGGTGCCTTGCCCATGTGAGCCATGGCAGGCCGTGCAGCCCTGCACGCGCGCTTCCATCGTGTCGGGGGCCTTCGGTTGAGTCTGCGCTTTCGCAGCGCTATAGACACCCGTGGTGCCGATCAACAGAAGGGCGAGCAACGGGCGGAAGAGGCGTCTTGAAGACACGCGTAACTCCATCAGAATGGACCTGACCGAACTTCGGGCGGCTCGGTGTGAAGGACAGCCGTCGCTGCGGCGACGCAGCATTCTATCATCGAAGGGTGATGGTGCCTATTTGCCGCATGAGAGATGGCGCCAGATGTGACCTCCATGCGACAGTGTGTCGCGATCTGCCGGTTTCGGACTTTTCTTGAGTCATGCGTCGTGGTCAACGCCTTCTGTGTCCAAAAATTTTCGCAGCGTCGCGATCACAAGATCGATGCGACGTGGCGCATTCGATCGAACCTGGTTGAACCCATCCCCGCGCGCGCCATCGAAGCGTACACTTCCGGGCTCGCCGGCCGTCGTGGAGACGACGCGCCTCGCCGGTCCGGCTATGTTCCATTCGTTCTCATCCGCTATCGGCCTTACATGAAGCTATTCGATTCTTCCTCGTCGACGCTGCGTGCGTTGATGTCCGGCGCGGTGGCGCTGGCCATGTCGTCCACCGCGTTCGCGCATGCGCATCTGATCTCGAGCGCGCCGGTCGCGAACGCCGACGCCGTCGCGCCCGCCGACGTGACGATTCATTTCACCGAGCCTCTTGAGCCGGCGTTGAGCAGGATCACGCTCGCCGACACGAGCGGCAAGCCGGCGACGGCGACCGCGTCGACGGTCGATAGCGCGGACGCGCGGGTGATGCGCCTCGCGCTGCCTCAACTGACGAACGGCCGCTATGCGGTGCACTGGGTCGCGGTGGCCACCGACGGCCATCGTACGCAGGGCGACTTCGCGTTCAACGTCAAATGAACTTCAACGGACTGTGGATCGGGCAGGTCGCAATGGCCGCGCTCATGAACGTCGCCTTCGGCTTCGCCGTGGGCTCGGCGCTGCTCGGCGCATGGCTCGCGAGGGACGGACAGCCAGGCACGTCGCCGGCGCGCCCCGGCTGGATGCGCGCGCAACGCTCGATGCTCGCGGCCACCATCGTGCTGGTGCTCGCGGATCTCGGCTGGCTGCTGTATCAAGCCGCGTCGATGAGCGGCGTCGCGTTGCCCGCGGCGTTCGGCGTGCTGCCGACGGTGCTGACGCAAACGCATGTCGGCTACGGCTGGAGTATCGCGTTCGGCGGCTCGCTGGTGCTGCTCGGCACCGCGCTGAGCCACGGCACGGGCATGCTGCGTAACACCTTGCTGTGGCTCGCGGTGCTTGCGATTGCGGCGGGCAAGGCGTCGCTCGGTCATGCGGCCGATGCGGGCGTCGTGTCGGCCGCGATCGGCATGCAGACGCTGCACGTGCTCGCGACGAGCGTATGGGGCGGACTCACGATGGCCTCTGGCTTCGCGGTGCTGCCGGCGCTCGGCGCCTCGACGGCGCGCGGCATGCTGATCCGCACGGCGACCCAGGTGTCGAATGTGTCGATCGTCGCGGTCGGGTTGGTGTTGCTGTCGGGCGTCTTCAATGCGCTGCGCGGATCGGGCGGTTCGTTGCAAGCGATCCAGGCGAGCACGTGGGGTCATGTGCTGACGTTGAAGCTCGTGCTGGTCGCGCTCGCACTCGTGCTCGGCGGGCTGAACCGGACCTCGGCGCTGCCGCGTCTGCGGCGCACCGCGTCGACCATGGATGCGCACACCTTCGTCAACGTGATCTATCTGGAAGCGCTCGTGATGATCGGCGTGTTCGTCGTCGCGGCTCTGCTGTCGCATAGCGTGCCGGCGTTCGCGGCGCTCGGTTGAACGCGCGCATAAAGAAGCGCCGCGATTCGAAGCTCGAAGCCCGCCTACTCGAGGCCGAGGTGATGGCCGAGAATCGGCGCGCAGAATAGCGCGATTGCGCAGCCCGCGGCCTTGCCTTCGAGTTCGGCGCCGGCCGCGTGCGAGCCGACCATCTCCGTGAGCAGGTCGAAAACCTGGGGCAGACAGTACAGCACCGCCGCGGCGATAAAGCCTTTCCCGACCACCGCGATGCTCCATCCGCGCTCGTACGCGAGCATCGCGCCGATGACGCGCAGCACGCCGAACGCGACCAGCGCGCCGACCGCCGCCTGTTCGCGGATCAGATAGTCAGGGAGGAATTCGCCCATGGTGTGCCCCGATGCATGTGTCGTTTGCATGCATTTCAGCAAGGGGCGGTCCATGGGTATGTCCGATACCGTACAAACGGCGCGAATGCCGCTCAGCTGCTCAGATCACCACTCGGCGACGCTGCCGTCCGCGTGACGCCACACCGGATTGCGCCAGCGATGACCGACCTTCGCCATCTCGCGCACTTTCTCTTCGTTGACCTCGATGCCGAGTCCCGGGCCCTGCGGAATCGACACGAAGCCGTCTTCGTATCTGAAGACTTCCGGGTTCTTGATGTAGTCGAGCAGGTCGTTGCCCTGGTTGTAATGGATGCCGAGGCTCTGTTCCTGGATGAACGCGTTATAGCTGACCGCGTCGATCTGCAGGCAGGTCGCGAGCGCGATCGGGCCGAGCGGGCAATGCAGCGCGAGCGCGACGTCGTAGGCTTCGGCCATTGAGGCGATCTTGCGGCACTCGGTGATGCCGCCCGCGTGCGACGCGTCCGGCTGGATGATGTCGACGTAGCCGCCCGACAGGATGTGCTTGAAGTCCCAGCGCGAATACAGACGCTCGCCGAGCGCGATCGGCGTGTTGGTCTGATTGACGATGTCGCGCAGCGCCTCGGCGTTCTCCGAGAGCACCGGTTCTTCGATGAACAGCAACTTGTACGGATCGAGTTCCTTGGCCAGCACCTTCGCCATCGGCTTGTGTACGCGGCCGTGGAAGTCCACGCCGATGCCGATGTTCGGCCCGACCGCCTCGCGCACCGCCGCGACGTTGTTGATGACGCCTTGCACCTTGTCGAAAGTGTCGATGATCTGCAGCTCTTCCGAGCCATTCATCTTGACGGCCTTGAAGCCGCGCTCGACCACCGCGCGCGCGTTGTTCGCGACATCGCTCGGACGATCGCCGCCGATCCACGAGTAGACCTTGATTTTGTCGCGCACCTGGCCGCCGAGCAGCGCATGCACCGGCACGCCATGATGCTTGCCCTTGATGTCCCACAGCGCCTGATCGACGCCGGCGATCGCGCTCATCGTGATCGGGCCGCCGCGATAGAAGCCTGCGCGGTACATCACCTGCCAGTGATCCTCGATCAACAGTGGGTCCTTGCCGATCAGATAATCGGACAGTTCCTCGACGGCCGCGGCGACCGTGTGCGCGCGGCCTTCCACCACCGGCTCGCCCCAACCGACGATGCCCTCGTCGGTCTCGATCTTCAGGAAGCACCAGCGCGGCGGGACGATGAAGGTTTCGAGCTTGGTGATTTTCATGGTGCGTGTCTCCTGGCGGCCAGCGCGCGTGCGAAAAATTTCGGGACTTCCATGCTACAACAAAAGCGTTCTAAAATACTATTAATAGTACTATTTGCCAAATAGTGGTCAGACAGGAAGAATTCCGGCCGCGTTGCGCCACGACACGCCAGCCGCGAGGAGAAAGCCATTCAGCACGATCTGCACGGGCGAGTTGCCCAACTGCTCGCGACCGCGATTCTGCGCGGCGACTACGCGCCGGACTCGATCCTGCCGCGCGAAGCCGAGTTGATGGAGACGTTCGGCGTGAGCCGTACGGTGCTGCGCGAGGCGTTGCGCACGCTGACGTCAAAAGGGCTGATCGGATCGCGGCCTCGCGTCGGCACACGCGTGCGTCAGAAGTCCGCTTGGAATCTGCTCGATGCCGATCTGCTCGACTGGTACTCGCGAATCGCCGAGCCGATGGCGTTCGCTCTGAAGCTTCAGGAAATGCGCGAGATGATCGAGCCGTATGCCGCCGGCCTCGCGGCCGACGCGTACACCGACGAGACGTTGCGCGCGCTCGCGGCCGCGCACGCCTCGATGGTGGCGGCGCGCAACGTCGACGAATGGGTGCGGGCGGATCTGCAATTCCACCTGAGCGTGCTCACCGCGTGCAGCAACGAATTGCTGATTCCGCTCGGCGCGCTAATCGAGCGCACGCTCGAGGCGCAGTTGCGGCTCAATGCGAAACGCGCCGATGTGTTCAACGCCTCGCTCGCAGAGCACACGGCGGTGTTCGAAGCGATCCGCGCGCGCGATGCCGCGGCAGCGCGCGCGGCAATGGCGTCATTGCTCGGCGTGACACGCGGGCGAATCGAAGGCTAAGGCCATGGCAGGCCGGAGCGCGTGGCCGCGCCCGCTCTCAATCCATCGCCGCATGCGCAACCGATGCATCAGGTGCATGGCGCGATGGCCGGATCAGCAGCAGCAGCGGAATCACCAGCAGCGTCGCCATGAACATCAGCTTGAAGTCGTTCAGATACGCGACCATCGATGCCTGCTGCGTGATCGACGCGTTCAGCGCCGCGATGTCGTAGTTCGAGCCGCCGTCGAGCATCGGCTGGATCGCCGGATTGAACGCGGTGATGTTTGCCGCGAGGTCCGCGTGCGAGATCTGCGTGTTGCGCGTCATCAGCGTCTGCACGATCGAAATGCCGATACTGCTGCCGATGTTGCGCATCAGGCTGTAGGTCGCGGTGCCGTCCGCACGCAACTCCGGCGACAGCGTCGAAAACGTCAGCGCGGACAGCGGCACGAACACGAGGCCTAACCCAAAGCCCTGGATCACGCCGGGCCACACGATGTTCGACGCCGACAGCACGATCGTGTAATGCATCATCTGCCACAGCGCGAACGCGGAAATCAGGAAGCCGCAGAGCAGCAGCAGCCGCGCGTCGACGCGTCTGATCAACTGCCCGGCGATCAGCATCGCGACCATCGTGCCCGCGCCGCTCGGCGCGGTGACAAGGCCCGTGGCGGCGACCGGATAGCCCATCAGGTTTTGCAGCATCGGCGGCAGCAGCGCGCGCGTCGCGTACATCACCGCGCCGATCACGAAGATGAAGAACGTGCCGGTCGCGAAGTTCGGGTCCTTCAGCAACTGGTACTTGAAGAACGAATTCTTGCCGACCGTCGCCGTGTGCACCAGAAAGAACGCGAAGCTGATCGCGGCGACGAGCGCCTCGATCACGATCTCGGTCGACGAAAACCAGTCGAGCTGCTCGCCGCGATCGAGCATCGCCTGCAACGCGCCAATCGCGAGGCCGAGCGTGACGAAACCGAACGCGTCGAATTTCACCCCGTGTTTCGGCTCGCGCTTTGGCAGGAAGTTTGTGACGCCGAACAGCGCGAACGCGCCGATCGGCACGTTGATAAAGAACACCCAGCGCCAGTTGTAGCTATCGGTAAGCCAGCCGCCGAGCGTCGGACCGAGAATCGGCCCGACCATCACGCCCATGCCCCACACGGCCATTGCCTGGCCCTGCTTTTCGCGCGGGTTGATGTCGAGCAGGATCGATTGCGACAGCGGCACCAGCGATGCGCCGAAGATCCCTTGCAGCAGGCGCGACACGACGATCTGGGGCAGCGTCCCGGAGAGTCCGCACAAAGCGGACGCCACCGTGAAGCCGCCGATCGCGACGATCAGCAGCCGCTTCACGCTAAGGCGATCCGCAAGCCAGCCAGTAAGCGGCGTGGCGATCGCGGCGGCGACGATATAGGAGGTCAGCACCCACGTGATCTCGTCCTGCGACGCGGACAGCGTGCCTTGCATATGCGGCAGCGCGACGTTGGCGATCGTGCTGTCGAGCGTCTGGATCAGCGTCGCGAGCATGATCGAGATCGTGATCATCGGCCGGTTGAGCGGCGCGGAGGTGCTCGCTGGCGTTGAGACGGAAGACATGAAGGGCGGGATTGTCGATATAGTAAGCGTGCTTAGTATATCGGATGGGCGGGTTTTCGCTATCGGGAGTTGCGCTGCGGTCCGAACGCATGAGCAGTCGCACTGCAAGCCGGAGTGCTTCCGTATAATCCGCGCATGAAAACCCAATTCGAAGAACGCTTCGGCTTTCTGATTTCCGACGTCGGCCGCCTCTCCGGCAAGCGTTTCGACGATCTCGCGAAGTCGTCGCTCGATCTGACGCGCGCGCAGTGTCGCGTGCTGGCCTATCTCAGCCATTTCGGCGATATCAATCAGGCGCGGCTCGCGGATTTGCTCGAGGTCGCCCCGATCTCGGCGGGCCGGCTGCTCGACCGGATGGAGGAGGGCGGCTGGATCGAGCGGGCCGCGAATCCGCAGGATCGTCGCGAGCGCCAGGTGCGCATGACGCCGAAGGCCGCACGCACGCTCGGCAAGGCGCGCAAGGTCGGCGACGAGGTCGCGCTCGAAGCGCTGGACGGCTTCAGCGAGGAAGAAGCCACGCAGCTGATCGCGTTGCTGCAGCGGGTGCGTGGCAATTTGACCCGGCTGGTGGACCGCTGAAGCGTCGCGGTGTTGGCGCGACGCTTCACATCACGTTATTTGGGTTCCGAGGCGGCCGCGGGGCCGCTCGGCGGTACCAGCTCGTAACAGCCCGACGCCGTTGACGTTTTCGCTTTTGCATCCGGCTGTTGTGGATCGATGCATTTGAACGCGCTCTGATCGCGCTGTACGAATATCGTGTCGGTCGGGCCCGTGTTGACGACGGCGACGATCTTGTAGCCGTCCTGCAGCAACGTCGCGAGCATGGTTGAACTGGCCCGCCATTGGCTGTTGGACGGGGTCGGGGTTTGGGCTTGAGCGGTCAGGGTGGCGGTCGTGCCGGCGAGCGTGAGCGCAGCAGTGGTTGCGGCGAGCGCGACGGTGCGGAACGTCATCAGGGGAACCTCCTCGAAGTTGCGACGGATTGGCGATTCTGCAAGGAAGCCTGCCAGGTCCTGCATCCCGGATGCGCGTTAGAACCTCCGCAAAAAACTGGCCAGGCCGGCTCATGCGTGGGGGCAGGCATTTCGTGCGCCGAGGCCAGTAAAAAGATCTCACCTCATGGCGCTCTTGAAGCACTCACTGTCTAGTGCTGAGTGTATCCTACGACGGTTCGTGCCGAATTCGTCAGCAGACGGTGAGGGTTCCATGGATACGACAGAGCGGACCATTAAGTGGCGCAATCTTCGGCACGTAGACAGTGTCGGAAGCGAGCCAAGGAATCCACTTCCTGCGGTCTGTGACGTATCCGTGACGAACGTTTGCAACGCCGCATGCGACTTCTGCGGCTTCTCGCGCGAGAAGAAGCTGGCCGGCCCGCGTCGCTATCTCGACCCTGATGAGTTCGCGCGTGCGCTGCCGATCCTGCGCAGACGCCGGATTCGTTACATGACGCTGCAGGGAGGTGAACCGCTGGTTCACCCCGAGATCGCATCGCTCGTGGCGTCAACCACCAAGGCCGGCATCCAGTGCGGCGTGATCACGAACGGCTGGTTTCTCTCTCGCCACATCGAGTCACTGGCGGCGGCCGGCCTCAAGCGCCTGCTGATTTCCATCGATAGCGCGGACATGCGCGAGCACGAGCACAACCGCGGCCTGCGCGGTCTGGAGGCCCGCATCCGCGAGGGTATCGCTCAGGCGCATCAATTCGGCATCGAGGTCTGCGCATCGATTACGGTGAGCCGTCTGGTCCGTTACGAATTGCTTCCAGAGACGCTCAACCGGCTTGGCTTCGATACCGTCGTTTTTTCCTATCCAAGACGCGAGGCGTTCGGTTCCACATCGCTTGTCTACGACGAAAAGTCGACGCTCGTCGACCTAAGCCCTGACGAACTGCTCGAAGCGTTGAGCGCAATCGGGCGCCTCAAAAAGCATTTTCGTGTGATGGACCCGAGCGCTGCGCTCGCCGAGGTCGCACGGTTCGTGCGCGGCGAACGGCAACTGATTCCCTGTATCGGCGGCAGCAAGTATTTCTATATCGACTGGAACCTCGATATCTGGCGTTGCGAGGCTTGGCCTGAGCCGATGGGCTCCGTCTTCGATCTCGACCGGCTGCCCGACAATCGGGAGCCCTGCAATGACTGCATGATGGGGTGCTACCGGCATGCCAGTGTCCTGATGCACGGTGCCATTGCAGTGACTGACTCGGCGTACGCGCTGCGCAGGGGCGAGTTTCGCGCAGCTGTCAGTTCGTTGTTCCAGCGCGGCGTCGCGTATTCGCTATGGGCGCTTGCCGTTGAGGAGCTGCCGCGGGCGTCGCTGGCCTCGTTAGCAGGACGGACCGGCCAACGCCGTTCGGCGCCGCGAAATGAATAAGCTCGATCAATCCGCAGTTCCGCAAGAGCCATCGCCGGGCCGGATTTTCATCCACGGCCCCCGTTTGCGCGTCTGACACCAGAGCCCCGCTCCCGTTTTAGGAGCATCCGTGACAACTCTTTACGAAAACAGGAGCCGGAGTATCGCGATCGGTACGGTCGTCGTGACTTCCTGCGGGCTCATCGCAGCCGTTGCGCTGGTCGTCGCCAACGATGCAACGCTCGTGCTGCATGCCATAGCCCGCGTCGGCTGGGGCCTCGCCGCCATCGTGGCGATCCGCGCCGGCATCATGGGGTTGACTGGGGTAGCCTGGGGATGTCTCGTTCGCCCGCTGACGCGGCGGGGTTTCGGGCTGTTCGTGTTCCTGCGCTGGGTGCGAGAGGCGATCAACGTACTGCTACCGGTAGCGTCGTTCGGTGGTGATCTGATCGGCGCACGCTTGCTGACCTTCTGGGGTGTGGCTGGCGGTCTTGCTGGCGCATCAATTCTCGTAGACCTGCTGATTCAGGCTTTCGCCCAGTTCCTGTTTACCGTTGCGGGGTTCGGGCTTCTCGTTGCGGACGGCCGCGCAGGCGCGATGGCACAGTGGCTGGCGACAGGTCTGCTGATCGCGGCGGCGGCGCTGGTCGGCTTCTACATCGCACAGCGCTTCCGCCTGTTCGATCTGGTCGAGCGCGGCATGCTGGCGGCTGCGCGCTGGTCGAAGGCATCATTCGGCAGCGAGATCCGGCTGCACGACAACCTCCAGCGCATCCACGCGAACAGGATGGCCATGCTGGGTGCCCTGTTCGCGCACCTGGCGGCCTGGATCCTCGGGGTCGCGGAGGTATGGATCGCGCTGACCTGCATGGGCGCCGAGCCAACCCTCGCCGAGGCGCTGGTGCTGGAAAGCATCGGCCAGGCGGTGCGCGATGCGGCCTTCCCCGTGCCTGGCGCCATCGGCGTTCAGGAGGGCGGTTTCCTGCTCCTTGGCCACATCTACGGGCTGCCGGCGGAGATGGCGCTTGCGCTGTCGCTGGTCAAGCGGGTACCCGACGTCGCGCTGGGGCTGCCGGGGCTGCTGGCCTGGCACCTCACGGAGACGCGACGCCTGCTGTTGCGCCGCCGGGAAGGGCCGGATCGGTCGACGTAACCGCGTCACATGTTCATTCGCAAGTTCGTTTCGCCGACCAACGGCCGACAGGATCTACGATGGATATCCAGGTTAAGCCAGCTTCGACCGCTCCGCTGTCACCGGATCGGACCTCCGAAAGCAGTAAGCCAGTCAACTCGTGGAACGAGTGGGACCCGCTCGAAGAGGTCATCGTCGGACGGCTCGACGGAGCGGTCATTCCTCCATTTCACGTCACCGTCACCTTCAATGTGCCGAGCTTCACGGCCAGACTGCACCGGCTCTTTGGGGGCCGGCGCTATCCGAAGTGGATGATCCAGCGGGCGACGAAGGAACTCGACGAGTTCGTCCGCATCCTGGAAGGGGAAGGTGTGACCGTTCGTCGGCCCGCCGTCGTCAACCATCGCGCCCGCTTCCGCACGACTTCGTGGTCCAGCCGTGGTTTCTGCGTGTCCTGTCCGCGTGACGGATACCTGGTGATCGGCGACGAAATCATCGAAACGCCGATGTGCTGGCGTTCCCGCTACTTCGAGGGCGACGCGTACCGTGCACTATTCAAGGAGTACTTTCGCAGCGGGGCCCGCTGGGTCTCGGCGCCGCGGCCGCAGTTGACCGACGAGCTATTCGATTACGACTACCGCATCCCGGGGGCGGCGGAGCCGTTGCGCTACATCGTCACCGAGTTCGAGCCGGTGTTCGACGCCGCCGATTTCGCGCGCTGCGGCCGCGACCTGTTCGTCACCCGCTCCAACGTCACGAACCGGGCCGGCATCGAATGGCTGCGGCGCCACCTTGGCGACGGCTTTCGCATTCACGAGATCGAAACCCGTTGCCGTCAGCCGATGCACATCGATTCCAGTCTCAGTCCGTTGTGTCCGGGCAAACTTCTGGTCAACCCGGACTTTATCGACGTTGGCCGGCTTCCACCGATTCTGAAAAGCTGGGATGTCCTGGTCGCCCCACGCCCCGATCCGGTCCAGGGGTTCATGTCGAAGGTCTCGATGTGCAGTCCCTGGACCAGTATCAACACGTTGATGCTCGACGAAAAGCGCGTGATCGTCGACGCGTCCCAGGTGTCGCTGATCAAGGCGTTCAGGAATTGGGGATTCGAGCCGATTCCGTGCGCGTTCCTTAGCTACGGGCCGTTCGGTGGCGCCTTCCATTGTGCGACCCTCGACATCCGGCGGCGCGGCGCACTGCAGTCATACTTCTGAGTCGAGGCTGGGCTCACCGGTCATTGACCGACCGGTTTCATGGCGACCTGATTGGAAGGGGCATTCTATTTACATATATTATATGTTTTGATATATTATAAGCGTGTGAATTGAGCGACCGCTCCATGGACTCATCTGATCCCATCATCGACCTTGCCACCATGCAGGCCGCCGCGACGAACGCTTGCGCGCTACTCAAGGTGCTCGCCAATCCGGACCGCCTGCTGCTGATGTGCCGCCTCTCCCAGGGAGAACTGTCCGTGGGCGATCTTGAGGATGAGCTCGAGATCCGGCAACCGACCCTATCCCAGCAGTTGGGCGTGCTTCGCGAAAACGGCCTGGTGGCCACACGGCGCGAGGGGAGGACCATCACTTATTCGGTGGCGAGTCCACAAGCGCTCGCAGTCATGGCCGTGCTTTATCAACAGTTCTGTACCAATCCTTCAGAGGACGAATCATGCTGATCGACCTTGCCCATTTCACACCCGGTCTCTCCTTGACCGGCGGGCTCATCATCGGCCTGGCGGCCGCCGTACTCGTGCTGTTCAATGGTCGCATCGCCGGCATCAGTGGAGTCCTCGGCGGCCTGTTGAGCCTGCCGCGCAACGACATCGGCTGGCGCTTCGCCTTCGTCGCAGGGCTCATCATCGCTCCTGTCATTGCGGGCCTGCTCGGCAAGCCGGCAATTGCGGATATCGAGGCGAGCTGGGGCGTCGTCGTGGCTGCAGGCTTCCTGGTGGGGCTCGGCACCCGCTTTGCCAGCGGCTGCACCAGTGGCCATGGCGTGTGCGGCCTTTCGCGCGGCTCCGTCCGTTCGCTCGTCGCCACACTGACCTTCATGGCGGCGGGATTTTTGACTGTTTTCGTGCAACGGCACCTGATTGGAGGCTGACATGGCAATCCTCATAGCACTGCTTTCGGGCCTGATTTTCGGCGTTGGCCTGATGGTCTCCGGTATGAGCAACCCGGCCAAGGTGCAGGGCTTCCTTGATATCGCCGGTCGTTGGGACCCCTCGCTCGCGTTCGTGATGGTCGGCGCCATCGTCGTGGCTTCGCTCGCGTTCTTCGTCGCGAGACGCCGCAAGCGCTCGTTGCTAGGCTTGCCCGTGCAGCTTCCGGCAAGCACGGCGATTACGCCGAGGCTTGTCCTCGGCAGCGCTGCATTCGGTATCGGCTGGGGCCTGGCGGGCTTCTGTCCAGGGCCCGCGCTGGTCGCCCTCGGTGCGGGCTACCGAAGGCCATTGGATTCGTGGCAGCCATGGTGGCGGGTATGGTCGTCTTCGAACTCGTCGAACGGACCAGATCGGGTATGCAGCGGGCGTGAGCGAGGGACATGGCGACGGGCCCCTGCGCTACACCTCGCGGGTCACGAGCTTGGTCGGCGTACGAGCATCGTTAGCCGCCTGAACGGGCTGGATTACTGCTCGTCGTCATCCCCATGGTGATGCTTGTACCACCCACGGTGACGACCGTTGTCGTGCCATCGGTGCTCGTCGTCGTCGTAACCGTCGTGATAGCCGTATCCGTAGCCATAAACTGGCGCCGGGGCGTAGACCACCGGAGGCGGCGCCTCGTACACGACCGGGGCTGGTGGGACATACACGGGTCCAGGAACGCCCAGATAAATGCCGATGTCCGCGTGAGCGAAAGCCGCGCTAGAAGCACAGGCAGCGGAAAATCCCACCGCGAGAAAAAGGGTAGTGCGCTTCATGGAATTCTCCTGTCCTGCCCGGTTCTGGCGGGTGCCAGACAACATCGAACGACGCTGATTTTGGGGCTGCCAAGCCACGGAAGATACAGTCGGATTGTCAATTCTGTAACCGGCGGTAAGCGTATAGGTCCCGCCTCTTTCGGAGACTGACTACGACGCGCTCAGGGAGTCGCCCGAGACGTGAACGCGCTCACCGACCTGGACCGGTGGCTGCGTCGAATAGTTGAAGTTCCGGTAGCTGCCGTCCTGCATCCTCACCTGCACCTGGTAGCTCGTCGCCTTACGTACGGCATGCTCAATGCCGTTGCCTGCAAGGCCGCCGCCGACGGCGCCGGCAATCGTTGCCAGAACGCGACCGCGTCCGCCGCCGACCTGATTTCCCAACAGCCCACCGGCGACTGCCCCGCCTACGGCCCCGAGACCCGTTGTCGGTTCGGGTTCCTGGACTGTATTGACGGCGACCACTTCGCCGACGTTCGGGTCAACGGCGACTGGCCTCGGAGCCGGTTGTGCCGACGCTTGATACGCGTTGTTGTTCGCATATCTTGGGGACTGCTCAGCCGACACATTATGGTGATGATGGACGGGCGGTTGGGCGGGCGCTTCCTCCCGGGTTACGCGCTGCTCCAGGTTCGGTTGTGACGATGCGACCGGTGTACTGGCGATTGGTGCAGCGACCGCCGTAGCTTGCGTCGGCGGAACCGTGACAGCTCGGGACGTCGGAAGAACGCCTGTCATCGCCGCGATACCTGTCGCGCTGGCGAGGATCACCGCTACGGCCGCAGCAGCAACCAAAGGGTGAATACGACTACGTTGCGATGAACTGGAAGTCAGGTTGGTGCTCATGTCGCGCTCCGTTGATGTGTGTCAGCAAGAACGCCGCAATCGACACAGCGGTGCACCGGGCCATTGTGAGATTTGTAAGTAGTTGTAGTGCTTTACGGAGGGTTAAAGCGAAAGTGTCCTCGAGGGCAGACCGTAGAAGAGTCAAGGACTGCCGCGCGTCAGGCTGCGTTCAACCGAAATCCCGTCGTCCGCTTGACCATCCCACCGTGGGAAGCTTCATGCTTTGCTTTCTTGTCGCTCAGTGGGGGTTCAGATGGAGTTCGAGGTAAAAGATATGTCCTGCGGAGGCTGCGCCAGCGCGATCACACGCGCGGTCACCGATGTCGACCCGGCGGCCAGGCTCGACATCGATGTCTCAACCAAAATCGTGAAAATCGATTCCGCGCTGCCGCAGCAGCAGTTGGCCGCCGCCATCGAAGCAGCGGGATTTCATCCGGCGGTCAGCCCGTCCTCGGTCGATTGACCGCAAATGCAAAAAAGCCGCTGTCCTTGTGGGACAGCGGCTTTTCCTTGAAGCTGGTGGCGAATCAGGGACTCGAACCCCGGACCTGCGGATTATGATTCCGTCGCTCTAACCGACTGAGCTAATTCGCCGAAAGAAGCGAGATTATGCTGACGCAACCGTGGGCTGTCAACCCCGCCAAACAACTTTTTTCAGACAGCCCTGATTCTCGAGCCGCTCAATCCTTCGCGTAGATATCCGAGCCCTTGGTCTCGCGCACGAACAGCATGCCGATCACGAAGGTCACCAACGCGATGATGATCGGGTACCAGAGCCCCGAGTAGATGTTGCCCTTCGCCGCGACGATCGCGAAAGCGGTTGCCGGCAGGAAGCCGCCAAACCAGCCATTGCCGATGTGATACGGCAGCGACATCGACGTATAGCGGATGCGCGTCGGGAACATCTCGACCAGCATCGCCGCGATCGGCCCGTACACCATCGTCACGTAGATCACGAGGATCGTCAGGATCACGATGGTCATCGGCCAGTTGATCTGCGCTGGATCGGCCTTCGGCGGGTAGCCGGCAGCCTTCAGCGTCGCGGCGAGCGTCTTCTCGAACGTCTTGGCTTGCTCCTTCGCGTCCGGGGCGCGGCCGTCGAACGTGTTGACGACCGTATCGCCCACGCGGATCTGCGCGATCGTGCCGGCCGGCGCCGCGACGTTGTCGTAGTTCAGGCCGGCGCGCGACAGCGCGCCCTTCGCGATGTCGCACGAGCTCGTGAACTTCGCCGTGCCAACCGGGTTGAACTGGAACGAGCACTCGGCCGGATCAGCGATCACGACGATCGGCGACTTCGCCGTCGCGGCTTCGAGCGCCGGGTTCGTGTAGTGCGTAAGCGCTTTGAACAGCGGGAAGTACGTCAGCGCGGCGATCAGCAGGCCGGCCATGATGATCGGTTTGCGGCCGATGCGATCCGACAGCGAGCCGAAGAACAGGAAGAACGGCGTGCCGATCAGCAGTGCGAGCGCGATCATGATGTTGGAGCTCGCACCGTCGACCTTCAACGTCTGCGTGAGGAAGAACAGCGTGTAGAACTGGCCCGTGTACCAGACCACAGCCTGGCCGGCCGTCAGGCCGAGCAGCGCGAGGATCACGACCTTCAGGTTCTTCCATTGGCCGAACGCTTCGGTGAGCGGCGCTTTCGAGGTCTTGCCCTCGGCCTTGATCCGCTCGAACACCGGCGACTCGTGCAGTTGCAGACGAATCCACACCGACACCGCGAGCAGCAGGATCGACACGATGAACGGAATGCGCCAGCCCCACGCGCCGAACGCGTCTTCGCCCATCATCGTGCGCACGCCGAGAATCACGAGCAGCGACAGGAACAGGCCGAGCGTGGCGGTGGTCTGGATCCACGCGGTGTAGAAGCCACGGCGTCCCGCCGGCGCGTGTTCGGCCACGTAGGTCGCGGCGCCGCCGTACTCACCGCCGAGTGCGAGACCCTGCAGCAGGCGCATCGCGATGAACATCACCGGCGAAGCGATACCGATCGCCGCATAGCCCGGCAGAAAGCCGACGAGGAACGTCGACAGGCCCATGATGATGATCGTGATGAGGAACGTGTACTTGCGCCCGACCATGTCGCCGAGCCGCCCGAACACGATCGCGCCGAACGGCCGCACCGCGAAGCCCGCCGCGAAGCTGAGCAGCGTGAAGATGAACGCGGCGGTTGGATTGATGCCGGAGAAGAAGCTCTTGCTGATGAACGCCGCAAGCGAACCGGCCAGATAAAAGTCGTACCACTCGAAAACCGTACCTAGCGACGATGCGAAGATCACCCGCTTCTCATCGCGCGTCATCGGCGCGTGCGCGATTTGCCCGCCAACGGTAGCCATATGTCGTCTCCAATTATTGATATACACACGGATCGCCGGCACAGGCGTTCCCGTGCAACCGATTATTGGAGTGGAAACTTACGGCGTTCTGACTCGGCCGCAGAACTTGAGGTAGTTCGCAAAACCGATGAGTCGGCGTTCAATTTCAGGTAAAGATCCGGCATCTTCGAGCAAATGGCGCCGAAATATCTCAAAGATGTGCCGCCGTCGCCGCTGGCGGCCTCGCCGCGTTAGGGTAAGTCCCGCCTCCGTTCGAGCACCTGCAAGCTGACACGCACGAGCGTGCCGGCGAGCCGCGGAGACTCCTGGTAGACGTTGTCGTCGATGACGAGCTCGCCTCCGTGCATCGCTGCGATCTCGCGCACGATCGCGAGACCGAGGCCGCTGCCGTCTCCCTCGCGGCCGAGAATCCGGTAGAACCGCTCGACCACGCGCGAGCGCTCGCTGGCCGGGATGCCGAGCCCGGTGTCCTCGACTTCCAGATGCACGAGCCGCGCGGCGGCATCGTGCCGCACGCGCACGGTGATGCGGCCGCCCGCCGGCGTATAGCGGATCGCATTGTCGATCAGGTTCGACAGCATCTCGCGCAGCATCACCGGATTGCCCGCGACTTCGACCGGTTCGTCGGGCGCTTCGTAGCCGATGTCCATCTGCTTTGCGAGCGCGGCCTGCACCGATTCGCGCACCGCGCTGCGCGCGAGTTCTCCCAGCTCGACCGGCGCAAAGATATGTCCCGACCGACGGTTCTCCGCGCGCGCGAGCGCGAGCAACTGCGTGACGAGCCGCGCGGCGTGCTCGGAACTCGTCGCGATCTGTTCGAGCGAGCGATGCACCTCGGCCGACACGTTTTGCCGCAGCGCGAGCTCGGCCTGCGTGCGCAGGCCGGCGAGCGGTGTTTTCATCTGATGGGCGGCGTCGGCGATGAAGCGCTTCTGCAGCTCCATGTTCTGTTCGAGACGCGTGAGCAGATCGTTGAACGACGTGACGAGCGGCTCGATCTCCGGCGGCGCGCGCTGCGCCTCGAGCGGCGACATATCGTCCGGCCGGCGCGCGCGGATGTGCGCCTGCAGCGCATGCAGCGGCTCGAGCCCTCGCGACAGCCCGAACCATACGAGCAGGATCGCGAGCGGCAGGATCACGAACTGCGGCAGGATCACGCCCTTGATGATGTCGTTGGCAAGCTGGCTGCGCTTGTCGAGCGTTTCGGCGACCTGCACGAGCACTGGCTGCGCGCCCGGCGTCTGCGGAAATTCGACGGTTGTGTAGGCGACGCGGATGTCGTTGCCGCGCAGCACGTCGTCGCGGAATTCGACGATGCCCGGTTGTGGGCGGTCCTCCTCGTGCGGCAGCGGCATGTCGCGCTCGCCCCCGACGAGCTCGCCGCGCGTGCCGAGCACTTGGAAGAACACGCTGTCGACGTTGTCGGCGCGCAGGAAATCGCGCGTCGACTCGGGCAGCGACAGTTCCGCGACGCCGTTGACCGGATGGATCTGGCGCGCGAGCACGTAGGCGTCGGTTTCGAGCGCGCGGTCGAACGGCCCATTCGCGATCGACTTCGCGACCAGATACGTGACCGCGAGGCTCATCGGCCACAGCAGCAGGAGCGGCGCGAGCATCCAGTCGAGAATCTCGCCGAACAGCGAGCGCGGACGCGCTTCGGCGGCGGCTTCGGTTTCGTCGGGCGGGGCGAACGGATTGGCGTAGCGCGCGTCGCGCGCCTCGTCGAGGTCCGCCGCGTGCGCCGTGGCCCGATCAGCGCGTGCGGACATCGCTGGCCTCTATTTGTAGTGGTGGCTTGACGGCATCGCGGCGGACGGCGGCGCGCTGGACGATTGCGCCGCTTGCGGCTCGGAGCCGGTGGGGGCGGCGGGTACGCTCGCCGGCGGCGCGGCCTTTTCCAGGCAGTAGCCCAGCCCGCGCACGGTGATGATGCGCACGCCGCTCGGCTCGATCTTCTTGCGCAACCGGTGCACGTAGACTTCGATCGCGTTGTTGCTGACTTCCTCGCCCCATTCGCACAGGTGATCGACGAGTTGCTCCTTCGAGACCAGCCGGCCGATCCGTTGCAGCAGCACCTCGAGCAGGCCGAGCTCGCGCGCGGAAAGATCGATCACCTGGTCGTTCACGTAAGCGATGCGGCCCACCTGATCGAACGAAAGCGAGCCGTGCCGCACGACCGTCGGGCCGCCGCCCGCACCGCGCCGCGTCAGCGCGCGCACGCGCGCTTCGAGTTCGTTCAGCGCGAAGGGCTTGGCCATGTAGTCGTCGGCGCCGAGGTCGAGGCCTTTGACGCGTTCGTCGACACTGTCGGCGGCGGTCAGGATCAGCACGGGCAGGTTCGAATTGCGCGCGCGCAGGCGGCGCAGCACCTCGAGCCCGGACATGCGCGGCAGGCCCAGATCGAGGATCAATAGGTCGAACGTCTGAATTGACAATGCGGTATCGGCTTCCACGCCGCTTTTGACGTGATCGACCGCATAGGCCGATTGGCGGAGTGATCGAACCAGACCGTCCGCGAGTATGCTGTCATCTTCGGCTATCAGAATTCGCATGGTGCGCCAGCCTGGCTTTGCCGGCACCGTGGGGTCACCCCGGCGCGCAGCGGTCTCCGAACATTATTGTGAGTAGTTGGGGCAACGCGACAGCAAATATGCGCGTTCGCATCACAATCACGCTTGCCAAGACTACTGTTTTTTTATACAGTGTCTGCGTTTCGTGTGATGTCCTGAAGACTCCGCCCAATCTGGCGGTATCTCGGGCGTACACCTGCCTCAGACGCCGTTCATCATAGCAAAGGACGATTCATGGAAGAAAGCAAGAAAGGCTCGGCTGGACTGACTGCTGAAAAGAGCAAGGCTCTCGCCGCCGCGCTCGCGCAGATCGAAAAGCAGTTCGGCAAAGGGTCGGTCATGCGGCTCGGCGCAGGTGAGGCAGTCGAAGACATCCAGGTGGTCTCCACCGGATCGCTCGGCCTCGACATCGCACTGGGCGTCGGCGGTTTGCCGCGTGGCCGCGTGGTCGAAATCTACGGTCCGGAGTCGTCCGGTAAAACCACGCTGACGCTGCAGGTCATCGCCGAAATGCAGAAGCTCGGCGGCACCGCGGCGTTCATCGACGCGGAACACGCGCTGGACATTCAATACGCGGGCAAGCTCGGCGTGAACGTCGCCGACCTGCTGGTCTCGCAGCCGGACACAGGCGAACAGGCGCTCGAAATCGCCGACGCGCTGGTGCGCTCGGGCTCGATCGACATGATCGTGATCGACTCGGTCGCGGCGCTGGTGCCGAAGGCGGAAATCGAAGGCGAAATGGGCGACTCGCTGCCGGGTCTGCAGGCGCGTCTGATGTCGCAGGCGCTGCGCAAGCTGACCGGCACGATCAAGCGCACGAACTGCCTCGTGATCTTCATCAACCAGATCCGCATGAAGATCGGCGTGATGTTCGGTAACCCGGAAACCACCACGGGCGGCAATGCGCTGAAGTTCTACGCGTCCGTGCGTCTGGACATTCGCCGCATCGGTTCGATCAAGAAGAACGACGAAGTGATCGGCAACGAAACGCGCGTGAAGGTCGTCAAGAACAAGGTGTCACCGCCGTTCCGCGAAGCGATTTTCGACATCCTGTACGGCGAGGGCATCTCGCGTCAGGGCGAAATCATCGATCTCGGCGTGCAGGCGAAGATCGTCGACAAGGCTGGCGCATGGTACAGCTACAACGGCGAGCGGATCGGTCAGGGCAAGGACAACGCGCGTGAGTTCCTGCGCGAAAATCCGGACATCGCTCGCGAAATCGAAAACCGCATCCGCGAATCGTTGGGCGTCACCGCGATGGCGGGCGCCGTGACCGGCGCGGACGCTGAAGTCGCGGACGAAGAAGAGTAAGCATCACGTGATGCGCAAAGGCCGGCCGCTGTCTGGTTCCAACTCCGGACGCCATCCGGACGGCCCGCGCGACCCGGCGAATGGATCGCCCAATGCCGGCGACCCATTCGCCGGCGACCCATTCGATCCGTTCGAATCGTTCGACGCACACGACCGTGCTGCGGGCCGCGGCCCGCAGCGTACCCGGTCGGGTTCCTCCGAAGCCCCCGCCGAAGTTTCCGCGGAAGTCACCTACACCCGCTCGCGTCGCCAAGCCGGCGAAGCGAAGCCGGGCCAGTCCGACGAAGACGACAGCAGAAAATCCCAACGCCCAACCCGGTCGCTCAAAGCGCGTGCGCTCGGCTATCTGTCGCGCCGCGAATATAGTCGCGCCGAACTCGCCCGCAAGCTGAAGCCCTACGTCGAGGAAACCGATTCGCTCGACGTCGTGCTCGACTCGTTGGAAGCCGAAAACTGGCTATCCGACTCGCGCTTCGCGGAAAGCCTCGTTCATCGGCGCGCCTCGCGGCTCGGCACGAGCCGCATTCTCGGCGAACTGAAGCAGCACGCGCTCAACCCGGCGCTCGTCGAAGAGGCGAGTGCGCAATTGCGCGAAACCGAACTCGCGCGCGCCCAGGCGGTCTGGCGCAAGAAATTCGGCGAACTGCCGCAAACGCCGGCCGAGCGCGCGAAGCAGGCGCGCTTTCTCGCGTCGCGCGGATTTTCCGGTGCGACGATCGGCAAGATCCTCAAGGGTATCGACGAGATGGGAGACGGCGACTAGCGGGCCAGCCGTAACGGCCACGCAATTGCCACGCCGTAACCCGCCATGCGGCAGTGCGCAATCGGGGCTGTCCCAAATACCCGTTATGCTAAAATCCAACGGTTTTCCAATCCGGCCTTTCCTTCCCGCATGTCGCTCTCCCCGCCAGTGTCCCGTCAGTTGCGCCATCGTCGCGCAATCAGAGCGGAAGCTTACGAGCGAGCCGATGGCCTGTGGGATGTGGAAGCGTGCCTGACCGACGAAAAGCCTCGCGATGTGGTGCTTGCGTCGGGTATCCGGCCCAATGGTCAGCCGATCCATGAACTCTGGCTACGCATCACCATCGATCGCAAGCTCAACGTCGTCGACGCCGAGGCGTCGTCCGACTGGGTGCCCTATCCAGGGTTGTGCCAGGCCAGCAATCCCGCCTACCGTGCCCTCATCGGGCTCAATCTGTTCCACAACTTCCGTCGCGATGCTGCCCGTTTGCTGGCCGGCACGGCCGGTTGCACGCATCTCACCGAGTTGTGCGCGATCTTGCCGACCGCCGCAATCCAGGCGTTCGCCGGCGACGTGTGGGACACCGGTGACGGCGCGGCGGGCGCGAGCGCGGGTTCGGGAGACGCATCGTCTAACGGCACAGGCGAGCATTCCAACGACAAACCGCCATTCCAGTTGGGACGCTGCCACGCGCTGCGTTTCGACGGCGAGGCGGTGAAACAGTTTTATCCGCGCTGGTATGGCCACGCACCGCGTCCGGCGGAACGCGCGGCCTCATCGGACGACGCTGCGCCCCGCGACCCACGCGGCACCGCGTCGGGCTGAACGGCGGCAACGGAAACGAAGTTCTATCCAACTCTCAGACTGAAGGGAATCACGCATGAAGATTCACGAGTACCAGGGTAAGGAAATCCTGCGGAAATTCGGCGTCGCGGTACCGCGCGGCAAGCCGGTCTTCTCGGTGGATGATGCGGTCAAGGCCGCGGAAGAGCTGGGCGGCCCGGTGTGGGTCGTCAAGGCTCAGATCCACGCGGGTGGCCGTGGCAAGGGCGGCGGCGTGAAGGTCGCCAAGTCGCTGGAACAGGTTCGCGAATACTCGAACCAGATCCTCGGCATGCAGCTCGTCACGCACCAGACCGGTCCGGAAGGTCAGAAGGTGAACCGCCTGCTGATCGAAGAAGGCGCTGACATCAAGAAGGAACTGTATGTCGGTCTCGTGATCGATCGCGTTTCGCAGAAGATCGTCGTGATGGCGTCGAGCGAAGGCGGCATGGACGTCGAAGAAGTCGCGGAAAAGACGCCTGAGCTGATCCACAAGGTTGCTGTCGACCCGTCGACCGGCCTGAAGGACTCGGAAGCGGACGACCTCGCGAAGAAGATCGGCGTGCCCGACGCTTCGATCCCGCAAGCTCGCGCGATCCTGCAAGGCCTGTACAAGGCATTCTGGGAAACCGACGCGTCGCTCGCCGAAATCAACCCGCTGATCCTGACCGGCGACGGCAAGGTCATCGCGCTTGACGCGAAGTTCAACTTCGACTCGAACGCGCTGTTCCGTCACCCGGAAATCGTCGCTTACCGCGATCTGGACGAAGAAGATCCGGCTGAAGTCGAAGCGTCGAAGTTCGACCTCGCGTACATCTCGCTCGACGGCAACATCGGCTGCCTCGTGAACGGCGCTGGGCTCGCAATGGCAACGATGGACACCATCAAGCTGTTCGGCGGCGAACCGGCGAACTTCCTCGACGTCGGCGGTGGCGCGACGACCGAGAAGGTCACCGAAGCGTTCAAGATCATGCTGAAGAACCCGAACCTGACCGCGATTCTGGTCAACATCTTCGGTGGCATCATGCGCTGCGACGTGATCGCGGAAGGCGTGATCGCGGCGTCGAAGGCCGTGTCGCTGAAGGTGCCGCTCGTGGTCCGCATGAAGGGCACGAACGAAGACCTGGGCAAGAAGATGCTCGCTGAATCCGGCCTGCCGATCATCTCGGCGGACAGCATGGAAGAAGCGGCTCAGAAGGTCGTCGCGGCCGCTGCGGGCAAGGCGTAAGCTCCCCAGCGCGTTTACCAGGATTACGAATGGCGGCGCGCGAGCGACGCAGGCGCGCAACACCGCGCCTCGTGGCGCACCCGCGCGACGCCAAACGAACAGAGGTCAATACATGTCGATTCTGATCAACAAAGACACCAAGGTCATCACGCAGGGCATCACCGGCAAGACCGGTCAGTTCCACACGCGTGCTTGCCGTGAATACGCAAACGGCCGCGAAGCGTACGTTGCAGGCGTGAACCCGAAGCGTGCGGGCGAAGATTTCGAAGGCATTCCTATCTACGCTAGCGTCGCTGAAGCCAAGGCTGAAACGGGCGCGACCGTGTCGGTGATTTACGTTCCGCCGGCAGGCGCTGCTGCGGCAATCTGGGAAGCCGTCGAAGCCGACCTCGATCTCGCAATCTGTATCACGGAAGGCATCCCCGTCCGCGACATGATCGAGATCAAGGACCGTATGCGTCGCGAAAACCGCAAGACGCTGCTGCTCGGACCGAACTGCCCGGGCACGATCACGCCGGACGAGCTGAAGATCGGCATCATGCCGGGTCACATCCACCGCAAGGGCCGCATCGGCGTCGTGTCGCGTTCGGGCACGCTGACGTATGAAGCAGTCGGCCAGCTGACCGCGATCGGCCTCGGCCAGTCGTCGGCAGTCGGTATCGGCGGCGACCCGATCAATGGTCTGAAGCACATCGACGTGATGAAGATGTTCAACGACGATCCGGATACGGACGCCGTCATCATGATCGGTGAAATCGGCGGTCCGGACGAAGCGAACGCTGCCGAGTGGATCAAGGGCAACATGAAGAAGCCGGTGGTTGGCTTCATCGCTGGCGTCACGGCGCCTCCGGGCAAGCGCATGGGCCACGCCGGCGCGCTGATCTCGGGCGGTGCGGACACCGCTGAAGCGAAGCTGGAAATCATGGACGCATGCGGTATCAAGGTCACGAAGAACCCGTCGGAAATGGCGCGTCTTCTGAAGGCGATGCTGTAAATCGAATTCGCGTGCCCTAGGCACGCGTTTTTGATACGCTTACGAAGTCCTTTCGTGAGCGGGCGATCCCGAAAAGCGGGGGAGTGCAGACTCCCCCGCTTTTTTTTCGTCCGCGCGAGCGCCGAGTTTCTGTTTGCCCCGGCCGATCTTTTCAGATTCTTTTTCCATGCTCGAATTCTTCACGACCCTTCATTGGGGCGCCGTCTTTCAGATCATCGTCATCGACGTTCTGCTCGGCGGCGACAACGCGGTCGTGATCGCGCTCGCCTGCCGCAACTTGCCGCCGTCGCAGCGCATGCGCGGCATCGTGTGGGGGACCGTCGGTGCGATCGTGTTGCGCGTCGTGCTGGTCGCGTTCGCGGTCGTGCTGCTCGACGTGCCGTTTCTGAAGTTTGCGGGCGGCGTGCTGCTGCTGTGGATCGGTGTGCGTCTGCTCTCGCCGGCGCATGAAGGGCACGAGAACGTGAAGCCGGCCGACAGGCTGATGTCGGCGGTGAAGACGATCATCGTCGCGGATGCGGTGATGAGCGTCGACAACGTGATCGCGATCGCGGGCGCGGCCGAAGCCGCTGAGCGCCAGCATCGACTGGCCCTGGTGATCTTTGGCCTTGTGGTGAGCATTCCGCTGATCGTGTGGGGCAGCCAGCTCATTCTGAAGCTGCTCGATCGCTTTCCGGCCATCGTGCTGTTCGGCGCGGCTCTGCTCGGCTGGATTGCGGGCGGCCTGATCATCAACGACCCGGCCGGCGACCGCTGGCCGATCCTCGATACGCCCGTCGCCGAGTATGGGATGAGCGTTGCGGGCGCGCTGTTCGTCGTGCTCGTTGGTTATCTGCGCAAGCGCCGTCACGCGAAACGCGCGGTGGTGTGAGCGTGGCGGGCGTGGGGCCGCCGCGAACCGCTGCCTAAACCGTGGTGCCGTCCGAACGCAAGCCTGGCCATCCGGCTGACTGTGACGCGCGAGCCTCGATCGCTACGATAAATGCGCCTGTTCCCGATTCGCGGGCCAGGCGTTTCTCGTACCAGGAGTCCGCCGATGATCGTTACCGTGCCGTATTTTCCTTACTTTCAATCCAACCGACCGCCGCGCCGCTGCGGCGTCGGCTTCACGCTGATCGAACTGATGATCGTGCTTGCGATCGTCGGCGTGATCGCAGCCTATGCCATTCCTGCGTATCAGGACTATCTGGCGCGTAGCCGGGTCGGCGAGGGCTTGTCGCTCGCGGCGTCGGCGCGGCTCGCGGTGGCCGAAAACGCCGCGAGCGGCAATGCGTTCAGCGGCGGTTATGCGTCGCCGCCTGCCACGCGCAACGTCGAGTCGATCCGGATCGACGACGACACCGGCCAGATCTCGATCGCCTACACGACGCGCGTCGCACAGGCCGGTGCGAACACGCTGACGCTGGTGCCTTCGGTGCCGGACAACGCGGATGCACCGAGCGCGCGCGTCGCGTTAAGCAAGGACGCGGTGCGGGGCGGCGCGCTGACGTGGGAATGCTTTGCGAGCGGCAAGAACGCGTCGTCGTTGCCGGCGCCGGGCTCGGGGCCGACGCCAGGCGAAGCGCCGACACTCGCCGCCAATCTGGCACCGCCCGAATGCCGTTCGTAAGGGCGCCACGACGCGAATGAGTGAGTGAACGAAAGAGCGGCCGAGCGCTGAGCGGATGACTCGAAGCCGCAACGTAAAAGGCTGACTTTTCGCCTATTTCGGCCGGGCCGGCGCACAGTGCAACGAATTTTTTGTATAGTGCGCCGGTTGGTGCGACACGCACGCTCGTGTCCGTTCGCTCACGTTACGAGCATCGACTGCAGTAAAGATGTGCTTGAGGCCTCTTCGGGGGCGATTTCTAGTAGCTGAGTGTGTGGTCCTTCGGGACTACGCCCCATATTTTTGTGAAGCGTGATCCGGGCTTGTCCAGCCGGAGGATCGCCTTGTATTGACCTGATTACCGTCAGGTCCCGCCCAGTCAGCGGCTTCATCTCCGCCGACCAGGCGGGATGTCGTGTGCAATTCCTGCGCTTTCAACGGCAACGGATTCGCAAACCGATACGAGCGAAAGCTCGGTGTGTCATTGTTTTGCCCCGCTTGATGTTCGAGCGAGGAAGTGAACCTGCTGTGCGACCAGCAGTAGCCTAGGAAGACATGCGTCACTGGCAACGGTGGGGTGTGAAGCTCTTCTGACAATGTAGCCCCCGGACGTTTCGGGCAGATTGGTTCCGTGAGGAACGATCTGGAGACTCCCAGCAGCAAGGGGGTTGAGGAGCTAGGCTGGCTGATAGGGTTAATGTAAGTGAACTGCTGATAAACCTCGTAAGCACTGAGGAGCCAAAGCTGCTTGAACATTGGGCTCTAACCAAAAGGTACGTGGCTGGTTAATCCGCTCAACCGTCGGATTACGTCGTCACTTAGCCACCGGGGAAGAGGCAGAACCTACGTCAGTCGTGTGACATGCCGGGAACGTGGTAAGCCTGTATGGTTGCCAGCGCAGTAAGGCTGGCAGGCGAACCGCAAGGGACGCTGTTGATTGTGCAGGTATGGGAGGACGGAAAAAGCGAAAGCCGGGCTGTAATGGTTCGGATAGGGGTTGGGACATCACCCCACGCGAAAGCGGGCAGACTTCCGTCTGGTCTACCGTCGCAAGACGGCTGACTACCCTCTGTAACTTGGTCAGATGCAGGTGCATGCGCCTGCATTGAGTTTTGTTGTTCCCCAGCGGGGTGTATCTGCCCCGCTGGGGGAGATGCGCCTTCTGTCTGGGGACTTTTCCAGGTAGGAGAGCAGCATGAAAGTATCTGGTCGAAAGACCGGATCTGCGCTTTCCCACGCGCCGGACAACTGGCACGCCGTAGATTGGCGTCGGGTTGAACGGAACGTGAGAGGGATGCAGATTCGAATTGCGAAGGCGACGCGAGAAAGTGACTGGCGCAGGGTGAAAGCCTTGCAACGGATGCTGACTCGCACGTTGTCCGCAAAGCTGTATGCGGTACGACGTGTTACGCAGAACCAAGGTGCGCGAACGGCTGGAGTCGATCGCGAGCTATGGGATTCGCCTGAAAGCCGATGGCTTGCTGTCGGCAGGTTGAAGCGGCACGGATATAAGCCTCTGCCTCTACGGAGAGTCTTTATCCCCAAGGCCAATGGGAAGGAACGCCCTCTGGGCATTCCGACCATGCAGGACAGGGCGATGCAAGCCTTGTATCTGCTGGCCTTGGAGCCGGTAGCAGAGTCGATGAGTGACCCGAACTCTTATGGGTTCAGGCTCAATCGTTCGACGGCTGATGCCATGTCTCAGATTTTCGTTGTCATGGCCCGTCGCCGTTCGGCGCAATGGGTACTTGAGGCGGACATCAAGGGATGCTTTGACCACATCAACCATGAGTGGCTGGAAAACAATGTCCCGATGGACAGGGTGATCCTTCGCAAATGGTTGAAGGCTGGCCTGATTTACAAAGGGCAGCTACAGGCGACGGAGGCCGGTACGCCGCAGGGAGGCATCATTTCCCCGACGCTGGCAAACGTGACGCTGAACGGGCTGGAACGCGAACTGATTGCGCACCTCGGTGCGAAATTTGGGATCGGGAAGGCGAACAAGCTGAAAGTGAATGTTGTGCGATACGCGGACGACTTTGTCATCACCGGCGACTCGAAAGAGATGCTGGAACACGAAGTCAGACCTTGGATAGAAACCTTCCTTGAGGTACGGGGATTGCAACTATCGCAGGAGAAGACCCGGATCGTTCACATTGACGAAGGCTTTGATTTCCTTGGGTGGAATTTCCGGAAGTATTCGGGAACGCTGCTCATCAAGCCGAGCGGGAAGAACGTGCAGACGTTCTATCGCAAGGTGGCGGATACCATCAGCGGTCACAAGGCGGTAAAGCAGGAGGAGTTGATCCGATTGCTGAATCCGATGCTACGAGGCTGGGCGCAATATCACAGCCCTGTAGTAGCCAAGCAGGCGTATAGCCGCATGGAGTCGCTGGTGTTTTACAGGCTCTGGCGGTGGTCGAAGCGGAGGCATCCGAACAAGAGCGCGGAATGGGTGAGACGGAAGTACTTTCACTCGCTCGGCAATCGGCATTGGGTGTTCGCCGCTCCCGTAGTTCAAGAGGACGGCAGCAAGGGTTTGCTTGAGCTGTACCAGATCAGCGGTACGGACATCAGGCGCCACAGGAAGGTCAAAGGGGAATTCAATCCGTTTGATCCAATGTGGGAGCAGTACAGCGAGCAATTGCGGCAGGAGCGCATGGAGTACTCGATGCGTTATCGCAAGCAATGGGTATCGCTGTACAAATCACAGGGCGGCTTGTGTGCGCACTGTGGTTGGGCTCTGACGAACGAGACCAGTTGGCACGACCATCATCTGGAATATCGGATGCATGGTGGGACCGATGCTCTGTCGAACAGGGTTTTGCTGCACCCCGACTGCCACCGGCAGGTACACGTTGGTAAACTTGCGGTAACTAAGCCGGCTCCGTCGTCGCACTGACGGGGCTTTGTAAAGAAATATGTAGGCTTGAGCCGTATGCGGGGAAACTCGCACGTACGGTTCTTAGGGGGCCCCTTTTCCGCAAGGAAGAGGGGCTACCCTACCTGACGCCCACCGTTGATTCGATGCCCACCCCTTTCGCGCGCTACCTGTCTCTCGTACTGCTGGCTCTTGCATTGATCCTGCCCTATGCGGTTGCCAACCATACGTATCCGATCCCAACCTTCTACGCAGAGTTCACCTCACTCGCGCTGTATCTGCTCACCGGCGTGGCCGTCGTGCTGCTGGTCGCGACCGCGCGGCCGCGCGTGAGCTTCGCGTCGCCCACGGTCGCGCTGGTGCCATTGCTGTTCGGCCTCGTGCTGGTCGTGCAGACGCTGGTGCTGCCGGTTGCGCAACCGTCGATGAACTGGCTCGGCGCGGGCTTCCTGCTTGCCGCGTGGATGGCCGTCCACGTGGGCTATGGCTTCAAGCGCGTGAAGCTCGATGAGACTGCCTTGCGCTGGGCGGCGGGGGCGTTGATCGTCGGCGGTCTGTTTTCGGTGTTCAGCCAGGTGATTCAGCTGTTTCACCTCGAGGCGCGTGTCGCGCCGTTCGTCGTCGCGTATCACGTGACCGTCGACCGCCGGCCGTTCGGCAACATGGCGCAGGCGAACCACCTTGCCACGTATATTGCGTTCGCGATGGCGGGCGCGCTGTACCTCGTGCAGACGCGCCGCATCGCGGTGCCGGTCTGGCTGCTCGTGTCGACGATTTTCTCGGTCGGCCTCGCGCTGACCGTGTCGCGCGGTCCGTGGCTGCAAATGGGGGTGATCGTCGTGGCCGGCTTCTGGATGGCCTTCGCGCAGACGCGCAACGACCCGCAATTGCGCCGCAGCAACCGTGAATGGCTGGTTCCGATCGCGCTCGCGGTGCTGTTTTTCGTGGTCAATGCGCTGATCCGCTGGGCCAACGTGCGTTATCACCTCGAACTCGGGCAGTCGGCCGCCGAGCGCTTCCAGGATGCCGGCCAGATCGCGCCGCGCCTCGCGCTGTGGAAATACGGCTGGACGATGTTCAAGCAGCATCCGCTGCTCGGCGTCGGCTGGGGCGAATTCCCGGGCTATCAGTTCGCGCTCGTCAAGCAGCTGGGCGGGGTGGAGATCGCCAACAATTCGCACGACATCTTTGTCGACCTGCTCGCGAAAACCGGTCTGATCGGTCTCGGGATCGTGCTCGTGGGTCTGATCGCGTGGCTCGTGCGCGTCGTGCGTGCGCCGCAAAGCGCCGCGCGCGTGTTCGGCATCGCGCTGATCGGTGTGCTGACGATGCATGCGCTCGTCGAGTATCCGCAGCAGTACATGTTCTTCCTGTTGCCCGCGATGTTCGTCTTCGGCCTGCTCGAAACGCGGCCGTTGCGCGTGGTGCCCGCGGGTGTTTCGTTCGGCGCGTTCGCGCTCGTGCTGTTCGGCGGACTTGCCGCGCTGTATCCGGTGTATCGCGACTACGGGCGCGCCGAGGTGCTGTACTACGGCGCGCGTCCGGCCGAGCAGTACAGCGCGGATCCGTCGTTCCTGTTCGGCTCCTGGGGTGAATACGGTCTCGCGACGCTGCAGCCGATGAGTCCGCTGAACCTGCAACGCAACCTCGCGATGCACAAGCAGGCGATCGCGTTATTGCCAGGCGAGACGGTGCTGCGTCGCTATGCGGTGCTGCAGGCATTGACCGGCGATACCGCGGCGGCGCTCGATACGGTCGAACGTTTGCGGATCTTTGCCGAGGAGTTGAAGGATTGGCCCGCGCAACTCAGCTATGTGTACGAGCTCGTCGACGAGCAGAAGTCGCTCGCGGGCTTCAAGGAGCAACTGGTGAAGCGCTACGGCACGCCGGCGCCCGATGCGACGCCCGACGACAACGGCGACGACGATTGATCGTACCGCGGAAGCTCGGGCATGCTGGCGCCAGGGCTTCCGTGTTTCAAAGTTTCAAAGCTCGGAATACTTCGCGGCCGAGCCTCTCGCCTTGTCGACGGGGTAGCGCGCTTCGTTCAGCTTCAGTTTTTCCGCCGCTGCGTCCACGAGATCGAAGCCCGCGGTATGGGCGACCAGCAGCAGGTACATGAACACGTCGGCGCACTCGTGCCTGAGGTTCGTTGATTCCGCCGGATCGCGAAGCAGTGCGTCGATCTGAGTATCCGTCTTCCATTGAATCGTCTCCAGTAACTCGCCGGCTTCGATGCCGGTGGAGACGATCAGGTTGCGCAGCGTGTGAAACTGCTGCCAGTCGCGCGCGTCGCGAAACGCCAGTAGCTGCTTGAGCAGTTCGTCGATGGTCATCTTGCTATCCGGATAGTTGTCGAGTCGCGCTTCAACCCTGCGCCACCCAATCCCCCGACTTCCCGCCATGCTTCTCGATCACCTTCACATCGGTGATGGTCATGCCGCGATCGACGGCTTTGCACATGTCGTACACGGTCAGCAGCCCGACCTGCACGGCGGTCAGCGCTTCCATTTCGACGCCCGTGCGCCCGAACGTCTCCACCTGAACCGTGCAATGCACGCCCGGCAATTGCTCGTCGAGTTCGAAATCGGCCTTCACGCGGGTCAGCGCGAGCGGATGGCACAGCGGGATCAGATCGGCGGTGCGCTTCGAGGCCTGGATCGCCGCGATGCGGGCGACGCCGATCACGTCGCCCTTTTTGGCGTGGCCGTCGCGGATCAGTGCGAACGTGTCGGGCAGCATGCGGATCGAGCCGCGCGCGATCGCGATGCGCTTCGTCTCCTGCTTGCCACCGACGTCCACCATATGCGCGTCGCCGGCCGCGTCGAAATGAGTGAGTTCAGGCATGGTTGACTCCTTCAGAGGGCGCCTATCATAGCAGTGCGGCGCGGCCTCGAATCGTCGCGCCGACTGGTTACACTTGCGCTGTTGTGCTCTGCGTTTCGCCTTGTACGTGTCCTGCGACGCCTCTGCCCGTTATCTTAGTCCGGGCCGCGGGCGGCGCTTTTCGACTCCGTCTGACGGGCTTCGCGATGCATCCAAAACGGTTCCTCGTTGCGTTGCTTTCCGTCGCGCTCGCGATGCCGCCGGGCGCGTTCGCCCAATCGACCAGCGGGGCGGCCGGCGCCCCGGATACGTCGTCTTCCGAGCCGCCGCTCGTCAGCGGCCCGAGCGACGCTTACGCCGATCCGATCCTGCCGTCCGACATCGCGGGCGGCGTGTTCGGAACCTATGGCGGCGCGCAGAGCCGTTTCTCAAACGGTGGCGGCAATGGCGGCAGCAACGACTGGCGCGCGCCGATCGCCGCGCAGCAATTGCCCGATCTCGGCAGCGGCGGCGCCGGCTCGCTGACCCCGCAGGCCGAGCGCAAGCTCGGCGAGCGCGTGATGCGCGAGTTGCGCCGCGACCCCGACTATCTCGACGACTGGCTCGTGCGTGACTACCTGAATTCGGTCGCGGCCAAGCTCGCGGCGGCGGCCAGCGCGCTGTATATCGGCGGCTATCGTCCCGACTTCGAACTGTTCGCTGTGCGCGACGCGCAGATCAACGCGTTTTCGCTGCCGGGCGGTTTCATCGGCGTGAACACGGGGCTGATCGTGACGACGCAGACCGAGTCCGAGCTCGCGTCGGTGCTCGGTCACGAGATGGGCCACGTGCTGCAGCGGCACATCTCGCGGATGATCTCGACGAGCGAGCGCACCGGCTACGCGGCGCTCGCCGGTGTGCTGTTCGGCGTGCTGGCTGGCGTGCTCGCGCATAGCGGCGACCTCGGCAGCGCGATCGCGCTCGGCAGCGAAGCCTATGCGGTCGACAGCCAGCTGCGCTTCTCGCGCTCGGCCGAGCACGAAGCGGACCGCGTCGGCTTTCTGCTGCTTGCCGGCGCCGGCTACGACCCGTATGCGATGCCCACGTTCTTCCACCGGCTCGATCGCGCAGCGATGAACGAAAACGGCATGCCGGCCTACGCGCGCACGCATCCGCTGACCGGCGAGCGGATCGCATACATGGAAGACCGCGCGCGTCGCGCGCCGTACCGGCAACCGCATCAGGACCCCGAGTACGGCTTCGTGCGGGCGCGTTCACGTCTGTTGCAGGACCACTCGCGCAGCGAATACGCGGATGAGATTTCGCGGCTGCGCTCGGAAATCGACGACCGCACCGCGCTGAACGTCGCGGCAAACTGGTACGGCATCGCGTACGGGCAAATGCTGCTCGAGCGCTACGACGACGCGGCGGCCTCGCTCGCGAACGCGCGCGCGACGTTCGTCTCGGGCGCGCGTGCGGAAGGCGAGCCGGAGCGCGATTCGCCGAGCCTCGACGTGCTCGCGGCTGACATCGCGCGGTCCGCCGGTCACGCTGACGAAGCCGCACGTCTCGCCGAGTTTGCGCAGAAGCGCTGGCCGCAATCGAACGCCGCGATCGACATGCATATCCGCACGGTGCTGACGCTGCACCGTTTCACCGACGCCCAGGCGCTCGCCAAACAGGAAACCCAGGCGCATCCCGATCAACCTGCGTGGTGGCTGTATCTCGCGCAGGCGAGCGCTGGCAGTGGCGATGCGTTGACGCAGCATCGCGCGATGGCGGAGAAATTCGCGCTGGAGGGGGCGTGGCCGTCGGCGATCCGGCAGTTGAAGGACGCGCGCGACCTGAAGACGATCGGCTACTACGACCTCGCGACCGTCGACGCGCGCCTGCACGAGATGGAGAACCGCTACAAGGAGGAGCGGCTCGACGAGAAGGGGTAGGGGTGTACGTGAGCGCGCCGGTGCGGGTGTCAGACCTGCGCGGCCGGGCTCTCGACGAAGCCAAAGCGCGCGGCCACCTGATCGCGTCGCACGCTTTCCAGCGGCAACGTGACCTGCGTGCTCCAGTGGAATGCACCGCTCAACGAACCATCGTCGGCGAGCGTCGCGTGGTCGGAGAAGATCTCGAGGTCGTGATCGTGCAGGACGGCGATGCGCGCCGGCTGCGAGTGGTCGGCGAATAGAATGCCGCCGTCTTCATCGACGAACACGGCCGTCGGTTCGAACGCGCCGCCGCCCTGGTCGTGCAACGCGAGCGTCCCATTCGCGTGCGCCGATAACCGGACCACCCACGGCGTATAACCGAGCTCGACATAGACACGCTGCGGCCCGTTCTGGAAAAACCACTGCCCGCGCTCATCGGCCTCGTAGTTCCGGTTGATGAAGCCGAGCAGCGCTTCGTGCCGGATCGGCGCGCCGGGCGCGCCGCTCGCCTGGGCCGCTTCGTCGCGCATGCGCCAGTTGCCGCGCCGGTCGAGCATCAGCCAGCCGGTGCAGCTCGGCACGTTCGGCCATTTCGCCAACGACTGTTTGACGATGTCATCCATGATCGACGTGCCGCTCCAGATAGCCAAACACGCGCCGCGACAGCCAGTCGATGCGGCCAGGGAACGGCCCGGTCATGAAGCCCGCGTGGCCGCCGTGCTCAGGCTGGTAAAGCTCGACCGCCGCCGACACCTCGCGTCGCGACGGCAGCGCCTCGGCGGGCAGGAACGGGTCGTTGCGGGCGTTGAGCACGAGCGTCGGCACCTGAATGTGCGGCAGCAACGGGCGGGTGGTCGCGGTGCTCCAGTAGTGGTCGGTATTGCGAAAGCCGTGCAGCGGCGCGGTCACGACGTTGTCGAACTGGTACATCGTGCGGCTCGCGAGCATGGCGTCGCGGTCGAACAGACCCGGGTACTGCTCGAGCTTCTGGTTGGCTTTCTGCTTCAGCGTCTTGAGGAAGCTGCGCGTGTAAACGAGGCCAAAGCCCTGCGACAGAGCGCGGCCGCCCGCATGGACGTCGATCGGTGTCGAAATCGCGGCGGCGGCCGATACCACTTGCGCCGCATCGTCTTGCCTCTCGCCGAGCCAGCGCAGCAGCACGTTGCCGCCGAGCGACACGCCCGCCGCGACCACCGGACCGCGATGCGCGGCGCCCAGTCGGCGCAGGATCCAGTCGACCTCGTTGCTGTCGGCGAGATGATAGAAGCGCGGCAGCCGGTTCAGCGAACCGCTGCAGCTACGAAAGTGCGGCACTACGCCGTGCCAGCCGTATTCGCGCGCGGCGGCCATCAGCGCGGCCGCGTAGTGCGATGACGAACTGCCTTCGAGTCCGTGAAACAGCACGAAGAGCGGCGCGGTGCCGGCGGGCGCGCTGTCGTGCGCAACCCAGTCGAGATCGATGAAATCGCCGTCGGGCGTGTCCCAGCGCTCGCGTCGAAACGAAACCGCGGGGCGGCGCGCGAACAGCGACGGGACGATGGTCTGCGCATGCCGGTTCGGCAGCCACAGGGGCGCGCGGTACAGCAAATCGACGCTGGCCTCGACGGCGGCCGCCACTCTGGCGGGGGCCGTACTGGGGGAGGCGGTTTTATCGGGCGTCGAACTCATACCGGCGGAAAAAACGAGAAAGCGTGAATCTGAATCTGTAGCGGCGCCGCGCGTCAGTGCAGCGGGCCCTGGCCATGCCGCATCTTCGTCGCAAACTGGCTGGCGGTTTCATTCGGCATCGGGCTCGCGTGAATATGCGCAATGCGCCATTCGCCGCGTTCGTGGACCATCACGTAGGTGGTGAAAACCATCGTTGGCGTGGCGGTCGGGTCGGCCGGGCGATGCGCTTCGGCAATCGCATAGACGACGGTGCCGAGGCTGTCGTACACGCGGATGTCGAGCGGCTCGATCGACACCGGCATCGCTTCGAGCTGGATCTGCAAGCCGTTGCGGATGCTCTCGAGCCCGTGCAGATGCGAGCCGTCCGCGCAGATGCAGCTGACGAACTCCTCGTCGATCCACAAGCCCATCAAGCTGTCGATATTGACCTCGGCGACGGCCTGATAGTAGGCGTTCAGGGTATCGGCGGCGGCTTCGAAGATATGGGCAAAACGTGGCATGGCTCGTCAGTCTCTTGTGCGCGGCGCGCGGTTGCGGGTCAGCGGTAGCGGGACGGTCCAGAGCACCGGACCATCGCTCCCCGGCGTCAGCTTGCCCGCGCCGCAAGGCGCGAACATGACGCGACGCGCTCGGGGGCGTGCGGTGTTGCGTGCAAGTACCAGTCGGCTCAGCGCTGCGCGAGCAGCATGCCGCGCAAATCGCCGAAAACCTGCTCGGCGCTCAGCTGCTTCAGGCAGTTCAGATGACCGAGCGGGCACTCGCGCTCAAAACAGGGGCTGCATTCGAGATGGAGCCATTGTACCTTTGCGAGCTCGGACAAGGGCGGGGTGTGGCGCGGATCGGTCGAACCGTAGACGGCCACGAGCGGGCGCCGCAGCGCGGCGGAGACGTGCATCAGACCGGAGTCGTTGGTGACGACCGCGTTGGCCCGCGAGATCAGCGCGCAAGCCTCGCCGAGCGCGGTCTGGCCGCACAGGTTGCGCACGTTCGGCGCTTTCTCGGCGATCGCCTGTGCGAGCGGCGCGTCTTTCGGCGAGCCGAGCGCGATGATCTGCGTGTACGGGAACGACTGGCCGACCATCTGCGCGAGCGCGGCAAAGTGCTCGGGCGGCCAGCGCTTCGCGGGACCGTACTCGGCGCCGGGGCAAAACACCAGCAGCGGCACGCGCGTATCGAGATTGAAGCGCGCCGACACGCGCGATGCCTCGTTCAGATCCGTGTCGAGGCGCGGCATCGGCAGATCCTCGGGGACCTTGGCGCCGGGCGCGTAGGCGAGGGCGGCGTAGTGGCCGACCATCGGCGGCCGCTCGTCCTTGCGCGGATTCGCGTGACGCACATTCAGCATGCCGTAGCGGCTTTCGCCGGTGTAGCCGATGCGCAGCGGAATGCCCGCCAGCCACGGAATCAGCGCCGACTTGAACGAATTCGGCAGCACGTAGGCCGCGTCGTAGCCGACGTCGCGCAGATCGCTCGAGAGCTGCCAGCGGCGCAGCATCTGCAGCTTGCCGTGGGCGAGATCGGTCGAGTAGACGTCGCGGATTTCCGGCATGCGTTCGAGCACGGGGGCGACCCAGCTGGGCGCGACCGCGTCGATGACGATGCGCGGATGCAATTTCACGAGGCGCGCAAACAGCGGCTGCGCCATCAATGCGTCACCGATCCAGTTCGGTGCGATAACCAACGCGCGACGCATCAGAGTGAGTGTCCGGTGTCGATAACAAGCGCCGCGCGCGCTGCGCGTGGCACCTGGATGGGTAAAAGGGGAAAGCGGAAAGTCGCGCGGCGGCGCGGCGGCGAGGTTGGTGCACTCGAGCCTGCGTCGCGGCGAGCGCGTGGTCCGAACCGCGCGCCTCGTGCCGCCCAAGCTGGCTCAGAACCGCTCGATGAGCCGGATCAATGGCCCTTGATCACTTCGCCGTCGCGCAGCTTGTAGCGCGTGCTGCAGTACGGGCACCGCGCTTCGCCGTGCGACACGTCGATGAAGACGCGCGGATGCGCGCTCCAGCGCGGCATGGCCGGATTCGGGCAATACGCCGGCAGATCTTTTGCCGACAGTTCGACCAGCGGCATTTCCTTGATTTCGCTCATGTGACTTTCTCGTGGTATGCGGGGTGCTTCCTGGACCTTCGCTCGGACGATCGTTCAGATCTTCGTGAGCCAGTGCGCGTATTTCGCGCTCTTGCCGTTCACGACGTCGAAGAAGGCGGACTGCAGCTTTTCGGTGATCGGGCCGCGCGAGCCAGCACCGATCGTGCGGTTGTCGAGCTCGCGGATCGGCGTGACTTCGGCTGCCGTGCCGGTGAAGAAGGCTTCGTCGGAGGTGTAGACCTCGTCGCGCGTGATGCGCTTTTCGATCACCTGTAGGCCCATGTCGCGCGCCAGCGTGATCACGGTGTCACGCGTGATGCCGTCGAGGCACGACGAGAGGTCCGGCGTGTACAGCTTGCCGTTGTTGACGAGGAAGAAGTTCTCGCCCGAGCCTTCCGACACGTAGCCGTCGACGTCGAGCAGCAGCGCTTCGTCGTAGCCGTCGGCGGTCGCTTCCTGGTTCGCGAGGATCGAGTTCACGTACCAGCCCGATGCCTTCGCGCGCACCATCGACACGTTCACATGATGGCGCGTGAACGACGACGTCTTCACGCGGATGCCCTTGGTGATGCCGTCTTCGCCGAGGTACGCGCCCCACGGCCACGCGGCGATCGCGACGTGAATCGTGTTGCCCTTGGCCGACACGCCTAGCTTCTCCGAGCCGACCCAGATGATCGGGCGCAGATAGCACGAATCGAGCTTGTTCTCGCGGACCACTTCGCGCTGCGCGGCGGCAAGCGTTTCATGGTCGAACGGCACGTCCATCTGGAAAATCTTGGCCGAATTCAGCAGCCGCTTGGTGTGCTCCTGCAGGCGGAAAATCGCGGTGGCGCCGTCGGCGGTCTTGTAAGCGCGCACGCCCTCGAATACGCCCATGCCGTAGTGCAGCGTGTGGGTGAGCACGTGGATTTTGGCATCGCGCCACTCGATGAGCTTGCCATCCATCCAGATCTTGCCGTCGCGGTCGGCCATTGACATACGGTTCTCCAGCAGGTGCGTTATGAGGTGCGGCCATGAGCGCAGGACATGGCCGGGAGCGCTATTTTAGCGTCTTTTGCACACACAACGGGCAATGGGGCGCACCCCGGACGCTATAATCCAGCGCACGCATAAATCAATTCCGGATGCGCCGACGGGTGGCCTCGCGACCCGGCGCCGACCGGGCCATCCTGACGGCGTTCCTTGCGCCCGTACCCTCCGCCCGATGCTTGCTCGACTGTCCGATACCGATCGCCGCGCTTTTCGTGAAGGCGCGCGCGCCTATGCCCCCACGCTGATGGCGATTTTTTCGTGGGGACTCGTCACCGGCATCGCGATGAGCAAGTCCGTGCTCACGCTGCCGCAAGCGCTCACGATGTCGCTGCTGTGCTATGCCGGTTCGTCGCAGCTGGCGGTGCTGCCGCTCCTCGCCGCGAAGCTGCCGGTGTGGACCGTGCTGCTGACCGCTGCAATGGTCAACACCCGCTTCGTGATCTTCAGCGCCGGCCTCGCGCCCCATTTCGCGTATCTGCCGATGTGGCGGCGCATCGTGCTCGGCTATTTCAACGGCGACGTGATCTATCTGCTGTTCGTGAAGAAGAGCTTTCCGACTGGCTACGTGCCGGGCAAGGAGGCGTACTTCTGGGGCATGGCGGTGGCGAGCTGGCTGTCGTGGCAGGTGTCGTCGATCATCGGCATCCTGCTCGCGAGCCTGATTCCCAACAACTGGGGGCTCGCGCTCGCCGGCACGCTTGCGCTGTTGCCGGTGATGGTGTCGGCGATCGCCACGCGCTCGACCCTGGTCGCGGTCAGCGTGGCCGGCATCGTGTCGCTGCTCGCGCTCGATCTGCCGTACCGGCTCGCGCTGCCGCTCGCGGTGATCGCGGCGATCGTTGCGGGCAGCGCGGCCGACCTGATGATCGAGCGCGCCGACCTGCGCCGCATCCGCGGCGTGAGCAATCGCGCCGGAGACTCCCGATGACCTCCACGCAAATCTGGCTCGCCATTTTCGGCATGATGTTCGTCACCGCGCTCACGCGTGCGATGTTCCTGATCGGCGGCGAGCGCACGGTGCTGCCGGCGCGCGTGCAGAAGATGCTGCGCTACGCACCGGCGGCTGCGCTCGCCGCCGTGGTCGTGCCTGACGTGCTGACCACGCCCGAAGGGCTGTCGTTCGCGACCTCGAACCATGAGCTTTACGCGACGCTCGCCGGACTCGGCTGGTTTTTGTGGCGGCGCACCATGCTCGGCACGATCGTGACCGGAATGGTCGTGTTCACGCTGATGCGCGTCTTCCTGTAACAGTACGGCCGTCAAATACGGGACATTCGCAGCGTCGTGGGTCAGAAGGCCATTTGGATCAGTTAAAATGCCTCTTTCCGGGTTGAGCGCGCCGCAGCAAGGCGCCTAGTGCCGCGGCCGGCCGCCGGCGCCCGATCCCGCGGAGCCGTTGGGCCGAAGCGCTGGAGTTCGCCGCGTATCGTCCCCGCGCGCAGTCCGCCACCGCCTTCTCATCAACTCGCATACTCAAGCCCATGAACAAGGTATTGCGTCTCTCCGACCTGATCGCCGAAGGCAAGCTGTCCGGCAAACGCGTGTTCATCCGCGCCGATCTGAACGTGCCGCAGGACGATCAAGGCAACATCACCGAAGACACCCGCATCCGCGCCTCCGTGCCGGCCATCAAGGCCGCGCTCGACGCCGGCGCCGCCGTGATGGTCACCTCCCACCTTGGTCGTCCGACCGAAGGTGACTTCAAGCCGGAAGATTCGCTCGCGCCGGTGGCGAAGCGCCTCGCCGACTTGCTCGGCCGTGACGTGCCGCTCGTCGCGAACTGGGTCGAAAACGGCGTGAAGGTCGCGCCGGGCTCGGTCGTGCTGCTCGAAAACTGCCGCGTCAACAAGGGCGAAAAGAAAGACTCCGAAGAGCTCGCGCAGAAAATGGCGAAGCTCTGCGACGTCTACGTGAACGACGCGTTCGGCACCGCGCACCGCGCCGAAGCGACCACGCACGGCATCGCGAAGTACGCGCCCGTCGCGTGCGCGGGTCCGCTGCTCGCCGCTGAACTCGAAGCGCTCGGCAAGGCGCTCGGCGCGCCGAAGCGTCCGCTCGTGGCGATCGTCGCGGGCTCGAAGGTGTCGACCAAGCTGACCATCCTGAAGTCGCTCGCGGAGAAGGTCGACCAGCTGATCGTCGGCGGCGGCATCGCCAATACGTTCATGCTCGCGGCCGGCCTGAAGATCGGCAAGTCGCTCGCCGAAGCCGATCTCGTCAACGAAGCGAAGGCGATCATCGACGCGGCCAAGGCCCGCGGCGCCTCGGTGCCGATCCCGACCGACGTGGTCACCGCCAAGGACTTCTCGCCGACCGCGAAGGCCGAAGTGAAGGCCGTCGCCGATGTGCAGGACGACGACATGATTCTCGACATCGGTCCGGACACGGCCAGGGCGCTCGCCGCGCAGCTCGAGAAGGCCGGCACGATCGTATGGAACGGCCCGGTCGGCGTGTTCGAGTTCGACCAGTTCGGCAACGGCACGAAGACGCTCGCGGACGCGATTGCGCGCTCGGCGGCGTTCTCGATCGCAGGCGGCGGCGACACGCTCGCGGCGATCGCCAAGTACGGCATCCACGATCAGGTCAGCTACATTTCGACAGGCGGCGGCGCGTTCCTCGAGTTCCTCGAGGGCAAGAAGCTGCCGGCGGTCGAAGTTCTGGAATCGCGGGCATAACGTGGCGACGCGCTCCCCAACGGCAAAGTCGACCAAGGCGTGCGGCGCGAAAGCACCGCGCGGTCACGCGACAGCACCGGTAGGGGAGCGCGCGACACACGCGGCCGCTGCGTCGGCACCCAACAATTCCACCCAGCCGGATCAGTCTTCCGGCAAGCAGGACAACGCATTTCCGGCGCGCGAAGCGCCGGTCTCGAATACCGCATCACTCCACAAAGCGACATCGGCTACAGCCGGCGCGCGCCCCCTGGCAGCATCGTTCGATGCGCAGACTCCGCACCAGACTCGCAGCGCTCTTTCCAGCGATCCCATCCAGACGAGGAGACTCATGCATCGCGCCACCAAGATTGTCGCTACTGTCGGTCCGGCTTCCAGCACGCCGGAAATCCTGCTGCAAATGATGCAGGCGGGACTGGACGTGGTGCGGCTCAATTTCTCACACGGCACCGCCGACGACCATCGCCAGCGCGCCGAATTCGTGCGCGAGGCGGCCCGCCTCGCTGGCCGCGAAGTCGCCATCATGGCCGACCTGCAAGGCCCGAAGATCCGCGTCGGCAAGTTCGAGAACGGCCGCACGACGCTCGTCCCGGGCAATCCGTTCATCCTCGATGCGGACTGCGAGCTCGGCAACGACGAGCGCGTCGGCCTCGACTACAAGGATCTGCCGCGCGACCTGAAACCGGGCGATGTGCTGCTGCTCAACGACGGCCTGATCGTGCTGGGCGTGCAGCGCGTGATCGGCCAGGAGATCCACACGATCGTGAGGATCGGCGGCGAGCTGTCGAACAACAAGGGCATCAACCGCCAGGGCGGCGGCCTGTCGGCGCCCGCGCTGACCGCGAAGGACATGGAAGACATCCGCACGGCGATGTCGCTCGGCGTCGATTTCGTCGCGGTGTCGTTCCCGAAGAACGCGACCGACATGGAAATGGCCCGCCAGCTCGCGAACATCGCCGGCGCGCCGTACGGCATCAAGCCGAAGATGATCGCGAAGATCGAGCGCGCGGAAGCGATTCCGGCGCTGCAGGGCATCCTCGATGCGTCGGACGGCATCATGGTCGCGCGTGGCGATCTGGCCGTGGAAGTGGGCAATGCCGCGGTGCCGGCGCTGCAAAAGCGCATGATCCGGATGGCGCGCGAGTCGAACAAGTTCGTGATCACCGCGACACAGATGATGGAGTCGATGATCCACGCGCCGGTGCCGACCCGCGCGGAAGTGTCGGACGTCGCGAACGCGGTGCTCGACGGCACCGACGCGGTGATGCTGTCGGCGGAATCGGCGGCGGGCAAGTACCCGGTGCAGACCATCGAGACGATGGCCGCGATCTGCGTCGAAGCGGAAAAGTCCGAGCAGTCGGAGCTCGACAAGGATTTCCTCGACCGCACGTTCACGCGGATCGACCAGTCGATCGCTATGGGCGCGCTGTTCACCGCCTTTCACCTCGGTGCCAAGGCGATCGTCGCGCTGACCGAGTCGGGCTCGACCGCGCTGTGGCTTTCGCGTCACTGGACCCACGTGCCGATCTTCGCGCTGACGCCGCGTGTCGGCAGCGAACGGGCGATGGCGCTGTATCGCAACGTGACGTCGCTGCATCTCGACAGCAACACCGACCGCGACACCGCGCTGCAGCAGGCGCTCGAAACGGTGGTCGGCAAGGGCTACGCGTCCCACGGCGACATGGTCGTGCTGACGGTCGGCGAGCCGATGGGTCAGGCGGGCGGCACCAATACGTTGAAGATTGTGCGGGTTGGTGAACCGTACTGATCAGGCAAGACTGCCCGATCGGCACAGGCTGGATTGAGCGAAGCAGGCCGGCGCAAGCCGCGCGGTCCATGTGCGGCGGCGCACCAACGCGCCGGCGTCACCGCGGGAACGCTGCCTGCTTCGCGATAAAATCGCCGCAAAAGATGCCGACGGCAAAAGAATTCGTTTCAATCTAAGGAGTTTGAGCATGCCTCTCGTATCAATGCGTCAACTGCTGGACCACGCCGCGGAAAACGGCTATGGCCTTCCGGCATTCAACGTGAACAACCTGGAGCAGGTGCAGGCGATCATGGCCGCGGCCGACAAGGTCAACGCCCCGGTCATCATGCAGGCGTCGGCCGGTGCGCGTAAGTACGCGGGCGAGCCGTTCCTGCGTCATCTGATCGAAGCCGCGGTCGAGTCGTATCCGCACATTCCGGTCGTGATGCACCAGGACCACGGCCAGTCGCCGGCGGTGTGCATGGCGGCGATCCGCAGCGGCTTCACGAGCGTGATGATGGACGGTTCGCTCGAAGCCGACGGCAAGACGGTCGCATCGTACGAGTACAACGTCGAAGTGTCGCGCAAGGTCGTCGAAGCGGCGCACTCGATCGGCGTCACCGTGGAAGCGGAGCTGGGCGTGCTCGGTTCGCTCGAAACGATGAAGGGCGACAAGGAAGACGGCCACGGCGCCGAAGGCACGATGACGCGCGAGCAGCTGCTGACCGATCCGGAGCAGGCCGCCGACTTCGTCAAGCTGACCCAGTGCGACGCGCTGGCCATCGCGATCGGCACCTCGCACGGCGCCTACAAGTTCAGCAAGAAGCCGACCGGAGATATTCTCTCGATCCAGCGCATCAAGGAAATCCATCAGCGCATTCCGAACACGCACCTCGTGATGCACGGTTCGTCGTCGGTGCCGCAGGAGCTGCTCGCGGAAATCCGCGAATTCGGCGGCGACATGAAGGAAACCTACGGCGTGCCGGTCGAGGAAATCCAGGAAGGTATCCGTCACGGCGTGCGCAAGGTCAACATCGACACCGACCTGCGTCTGGCGATCACGGGCGCGATCCGCCGCTATATGGCGACCAACCCGAGCAAGTTCGATCCGCGCGACTACCTGAAGCCGGCGCGCGAAGCGGCGATGAAGATCTGTATCGACCGCTACATGCAATTCGGCTGCGAAGGCCAGGCTGGCAAGATCAAGCCGGTTTCGCTTGATAAAATTGCGGAGAAGTACAAGTCGGGCGAGCTCGCGCAAGTCGTCCGCTAAGCTGTAGTTTTGGCTCCGCGCCTGGCCGTTTGGCCAGGTTGTCGTCCGATCGCCGTTCCCGCATCATCGGGGGAACGGCGTTTCCCTTTTGTTCCGGTCACATTTTTTTGCCCCACTTTTAGCGAACCACGACGATGTCTACCCTCTACGAATCCACGCTCCGCTCGCTGCCGTTGCTCGGCCGCGGCAAAGTCCGCGACAACTACGCGGTGGGCAACGATCAGTTGCTGATCGTCACGACCGACCGTCTGTCGGCGTTCGACGTGATCATGGGCGAGCCGATTCCGAACAAGGGCCGCGTGCTCAACGCGATGGCGAACTTCTGGTTCGAGAAACTGCAGCACGTGGTGCCGAACCACCTGACGGGCGTCGCGCCCGAGTCGGTGGTCGCACCGGACGAAGTCGAGCAGGTCAAGGGGCGCGCGGTGGTCGTCAAGCGTCTCGAGCCGATCCTCGTCGAAGCGGTGGTGCGCGGCTATCTGGCCGGCAGCGGCTGGAAAGATTACCAGGCCACCGGTTCGGTCTGCGGCGTGCAACTGCCGCCGGGTCTGCAGAACGCGCAGAAGCTGCCCGAGCCGATCTTCACGCCGGCCGCCAAGGCCGAGATGGGCCACCACGACGAAAACATCACCTATGAAGAGATGGAGCGCCGCATCGGCACCGAGCTGTCGGCCACGATCCGCGACATCTCGATCCGCCTGTACAAGGAAGCCGCTGACTACGCGGCGACGCGCGGCATCATCATCGCGGACACGAAGTTCGAGTTCGGTCTGGACAACAACGGCAAGCTGTACCTGATGGACGAGGCGCTCACGGCGGATTCGTCGCGCTTCTGGCCGGCGGACCAGTACCAGGTCGGCACGAACCCGCCGTCGTTCGACAAGCAGTTCGTGCGCGACTGGCTCGAAACCCAGCCGTGGAAGAAAGAGCCGCCGGCGCCGAAGCTGCCGGACGACGTGGTCGCAAAAACGGGCGAGAAGTATCAGGAAGCGCTCGAGCGCCTGACCGGCCACAAGCTCGACTGATCTGATTGCGCGCGCCGCGTCAGGCGCGCATCGCCCGGAAACGAGGAAGCCGTAAAGATGAGTGAAGCACAAACCGCCCATACGCATGATGCGCCGGTCGTCGGCGTATTGATGGGCTCCAGTTCCGACTGGGAAGTCATGAAAAACGCCGTCGCGATTCTGCAGGAATTCGGCGTGCCGTACGAAGCGAAGGTCGTATCCGCG
>ABYL01000044.1 GCA_000173575.1 Burkholderia sp. H160
GAGGCGGCCCGACAACGCCTCGCCGCGCTCGCCCCCGATGACGAGAGCGCCAACGCCGCTTGGCTACGGGCGCCACACCTCGCGCACCGCGACTGGCTCAAAGCCGACGAGCAACGCCATGCGTTGCGTCGCCAGTGGGAACGGCTTTTCAAAGCATTCGACGTGGTCGTCACGCCGGTCGCCCCGGTCGCCGCGTTCCGTCACAACCACGAGGAGCCGAAAGACGAGCGCACCTATCCGGTCGCCTTCGACAACGGCGTGCGCGACGTGCGCTTCCTCGACTTCTTTCATTGGGCGGGCCTGCCGGTGCTGCCGGGATTGCCGGCCACCAGCTTTCCGCTCGGTCTCGACGACGACGGCTTACCCGTCAGTGCGCAAGCAGTTGGCCCATGGCTCGAGGACCGTACACCGATCGCGTTCGCGCATCTGCTCGAACAGGCGTATGGCGGCTTTTTCGTGCCGCCCGGATATGAAGCGTAGCCCGTCCCATGGCGCGGCGGTTTTTCAACTATCTTTTCAGTAACAGGATCATGACCCGAAACACCGCTGTTTCGTTCGCCGTCAGGCGGCGTCTTGCGAGCGCTGTCCTGCTGGCGGCCACGCTTGCCGGTTTTGCCGCCGCTACCGTCCACGCAACCGATAACCCCGCGCCACAGGAACTGCGCATCGGCTTCGTCCCGGGACCTTACGCGGACGAATTCAGGCAGGGCGTCGAGCCGCAACTGCGCAAGAAAGGCTACTCGATCAAATACGTTGAGTTCAGTACCGGACTCGAGGCGAACCAGGCCGTCTACCGAGGCGAGATCGTCGCCGACGTGATGCAGCATGAGGTCTATCTGAAGTCGTATAACGACCGCAACGGCACCGATCTGGTCGGCGTAGTGCAGGTTCCGACGCCGCCAATGGGACTCTACTCGACGCGCCACCATTCGCTCGCGGACGTGAAGCCCGGCGCGCGAGTCGCGGTGCCGAACGATCCTGTCAACCTGGAACGCGCGTTGAAAATTCTTCAGCGCGTCGGCTGGATCAGGATCAAACCGAACCCGAATCCGGTCGACGTGACCGAGCAGGATGTGATCGCCAATCCGGCCGGCATCAAGCTCGTACCGCTCGAATCGGCGCAGGCGCCGCGCGCGCTCGACGATGTCGATTACGCCGCGATACAGGGCAATTTCGCAATCTTCAGCGGCCACAAGCTGACCGAGGCGCTTGCCCTCGAACAGATGACGCCGCCGTATATCAACCAGGTGGTCGTGAAGGCCGCCAACCGCAATGGCAAGGCGACGCAGGATATCGTGCAGGCCTACCAGTCAGCCGATTTTCAGCGTGCGATTCGCAGCAACCACTTTTACGACGGCTTCCGGCTGCCTGCTTATTTCGACGGCCAATAAGCTCTTTTCGAAAACGGCAAGGGCGGCGCGCGAAGCCGCCCTCGTTCCGCATTTTTGCAAGACGGTGTTGCAAAGGCACGACACAAGAGTCGTCGCGACACCGGACTTCCTTACCAATTCACCCCGACATCACGAATTCATTTGCTGTGAAAGCGGCCGCCGCGACGCATTCACACGGTCTTGCGATATCGATTCAGTAAGGATCGCAAATCTATCGTCGGTGAATGGTGCTATCGCTGATTTATTGATGGGTTGACCATTATTCGAAAGAAATAAGCGAAATCCATATCGCATTTCATTGTTTGTTTCAGTGATTCGGGTTGCTTATCGTTCTCGTCGACTTCAGGAAATTTCCTTGCAGTCATTGATTCGCTTCTCCGCGCGTTCCTCAACATAGAATCCAACAAACATGAAAAAGCAACTTCTCGCTTTCAGCGTGTCTTCCTTGATTATCGGTACGGCCAGTGCTCAAAGCAGCGTTACGCTGTATGGGATCGTGACTGGCAATCTCACCTACGCAAACAATGTGCAAACCGCTGCGACGTCCGGATCACGCCGACCCGTCGGCGGCGCACAGGTGGCACAGTTCGACAATGGATCGTCGGGTCTGTCTTCGAGCCGCTGGGGCCTGACGGGTATCGAAGATCTGGGCAACCAGCTGAAGACAATCTTCAAGATCGAAGGCGGCTTCAGCATCAATACTGGCGCGTTGGGACAAGGCGGTGCGATTTTCGGCCGGCAGGCCTACGTCGGGTTCACCGCGCCGAACTACGGCACGTTCACCTTGGGCCGCCAGGGCGACGCACAGGTGGAACTGGTGTCACCGTTGATCTACGGTTGGTATTGGGGCAATCTCGCGATCCATCCGGCCGACTATGACAACCTGAATTTCACGCACCGTATCAACAACTCGATCAAGTACCTGTCCGACACTTTCTACGGATTCCGTTTCGGCGGCCTGTATAGCCTCGGCGGCGTGGCTGGTAATGTCACGCAGAATCAATACTGGTCTCTTGGAGCGAGCTATACCGGCGGATCGTTCGCGTTGGCCGCATCGATTTTCAATGCACGCAACCCGAACACATCGCTTTACGGGACCAACCCCAATGCGAGCGCCACGGGCAATAACCTCGGTTCGGCTGGCTCGGCCACCACTGCCGAATCCAATCCGGCGATCGCGGGCTTCGCATCGGCGAACACGCAGCAGACAGTGTCCGTCGCGGCTACTTATACGGCGGGCGGCGCAATTTTTGGCGTGTCGTATTCGAATACGCAGTTCCGCGGTCTGGGCACCAACGCCGCGCTCAATGCGTTGCAATATAGCGGCACCGCGGTACTGAGCACAGTCAGCGCGAGCCTGCGTTATCAGGCCACGCCCTTCCTGCGCTTCGGTACCTCGTTCGACTATACGGCAGGCGGCAGCGTGAATGGCAAGGAAGGCGCAAAGTACGAACAGGTCAATCTCGGCGCCGCCTATTCGCTTTCGAAAGCGACTGACCTTTATGTGACCGGCGCATTCCAGCACGCGAGCGGCACCGATTCGCTCGGACGTCCGGCGGTCGCGGCCATCGGATATATCACTCCGTCCACGACGAACAAGCAGGTCGTCGTGTCGGCCGGGATCAAGCATACGTTCTAAGTCAACAAATCCCGATCCGGCGACGGATCGGGATTGCGCGGTTCAAGGCGAGCCTATCCACCTTCCGCGCTATGCAATCGACAATCCATTACTAGCGTTTTGGCAGCAGGCTTCGCATACTCGCTGGCGACCCTACTGCGGAGTTCGTCCGTCATGTCTCTTTCACTCGACCATATCGTGATCCGCGTACAGGATCTCGAACAGACTATCGCCGATTTCACTACGCTTGGTTTTACCGTACAACGCGGCGGCACGCACGCCGACGGCGCCACGCATAACGCGCTGATCGGTTTCGTGGATGGCAGCTACGTCGAATTGATCGCCTTTCTGCGCGAGGCACCGGAGCATCGCTGGTGGGACGCTAGCGATCGCGTAGGCGATGGTTTCGTTGATTTCGCGCTGCTGCCGCAATCGGTTGCCAGCACCATCGCCGCCGCTCATGAACGAGGGCTCTCCTACGACGGCCCCATCGCAGGCGGACGCGTGCGTCCCGATGGCGAGCGCCTCGAATGGCAGATCGGCAAACCATCGAGCGCGGACCTGCCCTTCCTGTGCGGCGACCTGACGCCGCGCCGCCTGCGCGTGGCCGAAGGCGATGTGCGCCATCACGCAAACGGCGCGCGCGGTGTCGCGAACATTACGCTCGCCGTGAATGACCTGAATGCCAGCCTCGCACGATATCGCGCGCTGCTCGGAGAACCCGACGTACGGCGTGTGCCGCTACCCGGTTATGACATCGCATTGGCTATCCTGTCGCTCGGCACGACGACGCTCACGCTCGCCAGTCCCACTGGCCATTCTCGCGAGCCCGAAGGCCTTGCAGCGGACCTTCGACGACACCTGGCCTCGCGAAGCGAAGGCGTTTTCGCGGTCGCACTGGAGACGTTCGCGGATAGCACCGCGCGCCGCCTCGAGCGCGCACTTGCACATGGCGCCACCATCGAACTGATACCGGGCAACTCGACCCGCCACGCTCAATAACGTCGCGCGGCCAACGACACGAGAAGCGACACGGCGGCACTCACGATGCAGTCTGCGCCGCCAGTGACCCGCCGAGATAAGTGTGTCGCGGATCCATTGCCGCAACGGCGACAGGTTCAATACCGTCTACGCCTCTGCGCCAATTTTTCCGTGCGGCAAACTGAACCGCTCCTCTGGCGCCACACCATTCAGATAGAAGTCGCCAACCGCCGCCTCGCGCTGCGACAACGGATTGTGCGAAGCGATCGTCCGCGCGTTGCGCCAGTGGCGGTCGAAGCGATGCGTCTCGCTGGTGGCCGACGCCCCGCCCACTTCGAACATCAGCGTCGTCGCCTCCAGCGCCTGCTCGATCACGATCTGTTGCGCCTCATAGGCTTCAATATCGAGCGCGATGTAGTCCTCCTGCGTCGCCGCGCCTTGCCGGCGTCGCGCATGCAGCCGTTCGAGCGACTGCGCGAGCGTGTCGACGATGCTTCGCGTGGAGTATCCGAGACTCGCGAGGCGCCCGACTACGCGCTGCACCAACGCGTTGTTTCGGGGGCTGGACTGCCCGGCGACGCCGTAGGTGCGCGTTCGCCCCTGCACGAACGTCACGCTGTCTTCGATCACGGCTCGCACGATGCCCGCCAGCGTCGCCAGGTGGACCGTCTGATAGAACGCCGTCATGATCGAGTTCCGGCGTGGCGCGGCCGCGTCGTAGCGAGTGACGATCGCGTCTGCCGTCACCGCCACTGAGTCGAAGCGCGTGGTGCCGCTCGCAGTCAGCCGCTGACCGAAGCCGTCCCAATCATCGACGCGCGTCACACCGGGGCTGTCGGACGGAATCACGAGCGTGAGGTCCGATTCGTCATCGTGCGCCGTCACGCTCAACCAGTCCGCGTACAGCGCACCCGTGCTGTAGTACTTCTCGCCATCGAGCCGCAAGGCACCGCTCGCCACATCACGTCGCAGAGTGACCGAGTTGTGCGTGAGCGGCCCGCGCTCCGAGGTCGCGGCGCCGAGCGTCTCGCCTTGCGCGATGCGCGCGAACCAGCGCGCGCGCTGCGTATCGGCCGAATCTTCAAGCCGGCTCTCGATGAAGCCGAAATGCGCCCGCAGAATCTGCGGCAAGTTGGAATCAGCCGCGCCCAGCTTGCTCAACTGGCGAAAGAATTGTGGCAGCGTAATGCCGCCTCCGCCGTGCTCGCGCGGCACGCGCAGCGCCGTGAAGCCGGACGACTTGAGCCACTGAACGGCTTCGTGCGCGAGCACGCGGTTCTGCTCGCGCTCGATAGCGCCCGCGGCAATCTGTTCATAAATAGGCGCAAAGCGATCGTCGAGTTGTTCGTCGGTCGGAATGGAATGTTTCATTGCTGACATGGCGCAAGATAAAGCTCCCCACGGTACGGCCCACTCCAATAGAGAAGCAACGAATTAAATCTTCTATCGATATCGGATGCACTCACGCAATGAGTAATGCAGCGTGAACTTTTAAAAGAACAACGATTGCGACAGTTCAGCATCCGAGCGTCGTGCCATACCGTCGCGCACGCAAATAAACCGGAAATAGAGGCTCGAATACGATTTCTTTATACGAAAAGATAATTTTCAAGATCGACTCGCCCGAATTTACACTCAGCCTGATTTCAGTATCTCGCATACCTCATAAGCAAACGACGCGCTATTTCATTCGATATGTCAGCCACCTCGACCAACGGGTCACGAAACGACGCCTTCACCATTACGCCGCTCGATGCGCCGCTCGGCGCGCAAGTGCGAGGCTTCGACGGCGCACGCGCTGCGAGCGGCCCGCAGATCCTCGCGCTCAAGCAGGCGCTGCGCGACCATCACATCCTGATCTTCAAGGACCAGCAACTCGACGATGCAGCCTTCAGCCGGCTCGCGTCGTGGTTCGGCTCAGTCTACGTGCCGCCCGCCGACGCGCCCGTGCTCGGCTCGCACGACGACGGCACCGTGCCCGACATCGTGCTCGTGTCGAACGTGGACGATGGCGTCCTCGGCAACATCGAGCTGCCCGCACATTCCGATCATCACTGGACGCCGCAGCCTTCGTCGGGCTCGCTGCTCTATGCACTCGAAGTGCCGGAGCACGGCGGCGACACGACCTGGTACAACCTCGCGGCGGCCTACGAGGACCTGTCCGCCGATCTTCGCGCGCAGATCGACGATCTGCGGCTCATCACGTATAACCCGTTCCTGCGACGTAAACACCCGCTGCCAGAGGGATTTCCGCTCTATCGCCATCCCGGCATCGAGCCACTGCGTCCGTTCACCGATCACCCGCTCGTGCGTACGCACCCCGAAAGCGGCCGCCGCCTGATCTATCTTGGCGCGCGCACCGAAGTCGAGCTTGTCGATTACGATCCCAGCGCCGGTGCGCGACTCATCGAGGCCTTGCGGACTCATATCCTGTCCCCGCGATACGCCTATCGGCATCGCTGGAGTGTTGGTGACATCGTGTTCTGGGACAATCAAGCGACGCTGCACGGCCGCGACGATTTCGATTCCGGTGAACGGCGCGTTCTCAAGCGCATCAGCCTGGCGGGGAGCCGTCCGTTTTGAGTCAGGCTGAAACGCGTCAACTGTTATTGAACGCGTTCGAGATGAACGCGCCGGGCCATCTGTCGCACGGACTCTGGACGCATCCCGACGACACCGCCTTGCACTACACCGACGTCGAGTACTGGCTGCAACTGGCGCGCGTGCTCGAACAGGGCCTGTTCGACGGGCTTTTTCTGGCGGATGCGCTCGGTGTGTATGACGTCTACGGCGGCGGCCCGGACGCGGCGCTCGCGCACGCGATTCAAACACCCGTGAACGATCCCGTCCCTGTCGTGAGCATGATGGCGGCCGTCACCAAGCATCTCGGGTTCGGCGTCACCGCGCAAACGGGCATCGAGCCACCCTATCTGCTCGCGCGACGATTTTCGACGCTCGATCATCTGAGCCGTGGCCGCATCGGCTGGAACATCGTGACGGGCTTTCTCGATAGCGCGGCACGCGCGGGCGGCGCGCGCGAAGCGACCGGTCATGACGAGCGATATGCGCGCGCGGAAGACTATCTCGCGGGCCTCTACCCGCTCTGGGAGACCAGTTGGGCCGACGACGCCGTGCTGCGCGATCGCGCCACGGGCCGCTTCGCCGATCCCGCAAAGATTCGCGCTATCCGGCACGACGGGCCTTATTATCCTTTCGAGGCCGTTCATCTGAGCGAGCCGTCGCCGCAGCGCTCGCCCGTGCTGTATCAAGCCGGTGCGTCGGCGCCCGGCATGAGCTTCGCCGCGCGCCACGCCGAGTGCATCTTTCTGCCCAATCACGGCGTCGAAGCGACAGCCGCTCACGTCCGCGCGCTCGAAGCGCAACTTGCGCGCGAAGGACGCTCGCGCGAGGACGTACGGCTCTTCACGAGCGTCGTCGTAGTGGTCGCGCAAACGCACGACGAGGCGCGTGAACGCTACGAATCGTATCGGCACCACGCCCAGCCGCTTGCCGCGCTCGTACAGCTTTCGAGCGCGACGGGCATCGACTTCTCGCGCTATGCACTCGACGAACCCATCACGGCCGCCGCCGGCAATGGCATTCAATCGGCCGTGGCCGGTCTGTCGCGAGCGGGCGAGCCCGTCACCGTGCGACGCCTGCTCGCACAATCGCCGCTGGGCGGCCGTTTCGACCCGATCGTCGGCGATCCGGGCGAAGTCGCCAGCCGCCTGATCGATTTCGCGGATCGCACCGGCATCGACGGCTTCAATCTGGTGCGCACGGTCACGCCGCAATGCTTCGCCGAGATTGCGCGGTTCGTGATTCCCGAGCTGCAAACGCGCGGCCGTTTCAAAACGGCCTACGCGCCGGGCACCTACCGCGAAAAACTCTTTGGACAGGGCCGCGCGCGGCTGCCGGCCAATCACCCGGGCCGCGCGCGCAACGACGCCTGACGCCGCCCTAACCTGACATGGACTTTGTGTGATGACTGAAGCGATCACCCGACACGACACCGCTGCGCGCGCGGAGCGATCCGTGCATGCGACCAAGGTCGCCCACATCGCCGACGATGCCGCTGCACTCGAAGCGGCCCGGCATTTTGCCGACTCGATCGCCGGCGGCGCGGCCGCTCGCGATCGCGAGCGCGCCTTGCCGCGTGACGAGATCGAAGCCTTTACGCGCACCGGCCTGTGGGGCATCACCGTGCCGCGCAGCCACGGCGGCGCGGCCGTCTCTCACGTGACGCTCGCCGAGGTGTTGGCCATCGTGTCCGAAGCCGATCCCGCCATCGGGCAAATCCCGCAAAATCACTATTGCCTCGTCGATGCGGTGCGCCTCATTGGCGACGTCGCGCAGCAGGCGCTGTTCTTTCGCGAGGCGCTCGCCGGCAAGCGGTTCGGCAACGCCGTCTCCGAAACCGGTACCGCCAACTCGAAGGCGATGAAGACACATATCGCGCGCGACGGCGACGCATGGCGCCTGAACGGGCGCAAGGCCTACTCGACCGGCGCGCTCTTCGCGCACTGGGTCCCCGTTGCCGCAGTCGACGACGACGGCCGTCAATGGCTCGCGTATGTGCCGAAGGACACCCCCGGCCTGCAGGTGATCGATGATTGGGACGGCTTCGGCCAGCGCACGACGGCAAGCGGCACCGTGATCCTCGACCAGATTCGCGTTGACGCGCTGCACGTCTTGCCACGCGACCGGCTCTTTTCGCCGCCAACGATCCACGGACCGTTCGCGCAGTTGCTGCACGCAGCCATCGATCTCGGCATTGCGCGCGCCGCGTTGCGCGACCTGCACTTCTGGCTGCACAACAAGGCGCGTCCGTGGGCCGATAGCGGCGCCGCGCACGCGAGCGAAGACCCGCTTACGCTGAACAAGGTGGGCGCACTGATCGTCCGGCTGCACGCGGCCGAGGCGCTGCTCACGCGCGCGGGCGAAGCACTGGACGTCGCGCGCGATGTGCCGGCGACGGGTACAGCTGCCGTCACGGCGGCCTCTATCGCCGTGGCCGAAGCCAAGATCCTGACCACCGAACTCGCGCTTGACGCCTCGAGCACCTTGATCGAGTTCGGCGGCAGTCAATCGACGTTACGCAGCTACGCACTCGACCGGCACTGGCGCAATGCGCGCACGCACACCGTGCACGATCCGGTGCGCTGGAAGTATCACGTCGTCGGCTCGCATTGGCTCAACGGCACCGAGCCCGCGCGCCACGCTTCGGTCTGACGCACTCACCGCACTGTCTACGCGCCTCACGCCCGCGAAGCGGGGGAAGCGCGCCTTTCAAGCGACTACAGCAACCCGACAATGACCTCTCTTACCAGACGCCGTTTCCTGATCGGCACGGGCCTCGCCGCAGGCGCGGGGCTCACCGGGCTCGCCAGCGTGCCCGCCTGCGCGGCGCCTACTCCGCAGCGCCGGGAAATCGTTCGCGTGCTCGCCGAAGGCGTCGGCAATTCCCTCGATCCGCACGGCGACGGCGTTTCGCGCGAATCGCTCGGGCTCTTCACAAACGTCTATGACCGCCTCGTCAGCTTCGATCGCAAGCCGCTCGAATCCGCAAATGCGCGCAAGCTCGATGCCTGGCGCTACGACTACGATCGCCTCAAGGGCGAACTAGCCGAATCGTTCGAGTCGACGCGCGACGGCCGCAGCCTCACGTTTCATTTGCGGCGCGATGCGACCTTCCATGACGGCCGCCCCGTCACGGCCGACGACGTCAAATGGTCGCTCGACCGGGCGGTTAGCTTGCCCGCGTCGAAGCGCCAGCTTGCAACGGGCTCGCTCATCGAGCCTGCGCAGTTCGTCGTGGTCGATCGCAACACGCTGCGCATCGATCTGCCGCGCGCGGACCGCTACGCCTTGCCCAACCTCGCGCTGACCTTCGCATCAGTGCTGAACGCCTCCGAAGTGAAATCGCACGCCGACGCGGCCGATCCGTGGGGAACCAACTGGCTGCGCAATCACCCGGCGGGCGGCGGCGCATACCGGCTTGCCGCGTGGCAGAGCCAGCAGCAGGTCACCTACGAGCGCTTCGATCGCTGGCAGAGCGGCACGTTGCCGTTCGTGCGGCGCGCGATCGTGCAGACCGTGCCGAGCGCCTCGAACCGGCTCGCCGCGCTGCTGCGCGGCGATGCCGATATCGTGCTGCAACTGCCGCCGCGCGAATTCGCCTCGCTGCAGGGACAAGCCGGCGTCGCCGCGCTGTCGATTCCCGTCACCAACACGTTCCGCTTCGTCGCGTTCAACACGCGCGTGGCGCCATTCGACTCGGTGAAGGTGCGTCAGGCCATCGCCTACGCGCTGCCTTATGAATCGCTGTTCGACGGCGTCAACCACGGCAAAGGCTCTCCGCTGTTCGGCGCGGCGGCTGGCGCAGCGCCCTCGGCCGCGTGGCCGCAGCGCTACCCTTACGCGACGAATGTCGAGCGCGCGCGGGCCTTGCTCAAGGAAGCGGGCCACGCCGACGGCTTCCAGACCACGCTCAGCTACAACGCGACGGACGCCGCAATTGCCGAACCTGCTGCCCTGCTGATTCAAGACGCCCTCAAGGCGATCGGCGTGCAAGTGGTGCTCGACAAGACGTCGGGCGCGCAATGGGGCGCTCTGCAAACCGACAAGCGTCTCGGCTTCTTCATCGATTCGTCGTCGGCCTGGTTCAACGATCCCGACTACTACTACCGGATCTTCTTCGAAGGTGACTGGCGCTGGAATTTTGGATCGTTCAACAACCCCGCGCTCGTGCGTCTCACCGATACCGCGCGCTGGGAAAGCGACACCCGCCGCTACGACCAGCTGATGCGCGACGCCGCGAAGATCGTCACCGAACAAGTGCCACTGATTCCGCTGTGGCAACCCGCGTTCGATATCGCCACGCGCGACGATCTGCGCGGCTTCACTTATTACATTCACGGCCAGGTGGATTTCCGAACGCTCTCGCGCGTGTAGAGCCGCCGTACCATGTCCTTCGCTCTCTTCAAACGCCTTGCGGGCCGCATCGCGGCCACGGTGCCCGTGGTGTTTGCGGCCGCCGTCTTTACCTTCGTGCTCGTGCGTCTGCTGCCCAGCGACCCCGCCGCGCAGCTTGCGTCCGGAATGCAGTCCGATGCACGCGGGCTCGCCGAAATACGGCATCACCTGGGCATCGACGCTTCGTTGCCCGCTCAGCTTTGGTACTGGCTGGGCGGTCTCGCGCACGGCGATTGGGGACGCTCGTTCACGACGGGCGGCGCGGTGCTCGACGAACTGCTCGCGCGCCTACCCGCAACGCTCGAATTGACCGTGAGCGGCTTCATGCTGGCCGTCTTCGCGGGCATCGCGCTTGGCGTCGCGGCGGCGTGCGCGCGCGACACGGCGATCGACCGCGCTGTCCGCGCCGTCTCGAGCGCGGGCAGCTGCCTGCCGACGTTCTTCGTCGCGCTGCTGCTCGTCTATGTGTTCTATTACCGCCTCGGTTGGGCGCCAGAACCGACGGGCCGCCTCGATGCGCTGCTAACGCCGCCGCCCGAGCGCACAGGCTCCATCTTCGTCGATGCGTTGCTGAGCGGTGACACGCAAGCCGCGCTCGACGCGTTGCGGCGCCTCGTGTTACCCGCCATCGCGATGGCCCTCTTCGGCCTTCCGCCGCTCGTGCGCATTACGCGTGCGGCGCTGCTGGCTAGCCTCGCCGCTGACCCCGTGCGCAGCGCGCGCAGCCTTGGCCTATCGCGTGCAAAGGTGCTGCGCGCCTATGCGTTCGCGCCTGTCGCGGCGCCGATCATCACGGCGTCCGGCATGATGTTCTCGTACATGCTGGCGGCCAACGTGGTCGTCGAAAAGATCTTCGCATGGCCAGGTATCGGCTCTTATGCGCTCGACGCGCTGAACAACGCCGACTACGCACCGCTTCAAGGGTTCGTGCTGTTTGTCGCGATCGCATTCGCGGCGCTGAATCTCGCTGTCGATCTGCTGATTCAGTGGATCGACCCGCGTGCGAGGGTCGCCTGATGTTCGCCGCGCTCGTCCGTTGCGCGCCGGCGCGGGTCGCCGTCACGCTGAGCTTCGTGCTGAAACGATGCTATCGCCCCGGCGCTCGCAAACTGCGCGCGTTCCTGCCGCTTGCGGGTTTGCTCGCCGTTGCCATCGTCGGCCCATCGTTCGTCGCCGATCCGTCTGCGCCGGATGTCGCGCATACGCTCTCGCAGCCTTCGCTTGCCCACTGGTTCGGCACCGATGCGATCGGCCGGGATCTCTTCGCGCGCGTTGTCGTCGCCACGCGCCTCGATCTGTCGATTGCGCTAGGCGCCGTCGGGCTCGCTGCGCTCGCGGGCAGCGTGTTCGGCGCCGCTTCCGGCTTCGCGGGCGGCCGCGTCGACCGGCTGCTGCAGCGTGTGGTCGATGTGCTCATGGCGTTTCCGTTGTTCGTCGTGGCACTTGCGCTCGTCGCCGTGCTAGGCAATTCCGTGAACAGCGTAGTGATCGCGACGGCGCTGATCAACATTCCGTTCTACGCGCGCCTCGCGCGCGCCGAGATCGCCACGCGCCGCGAGGCAAACTACGTGCGTGCCGCGCGCCTCCTCGGCTGGAGCGACACGCGCATTCTTCTGCGCATCCTCCTACCCGCCGCTCTGCCCGCGCTGTGCGCGCAAATGACGGTCAATCTCGGCTGGGCGATGACCAACAGCGCGGGGCTGTCGTTTCTCGGCATGGGCGTGCGGCCACCCGCAGCCGAATGGGGCGTGCTGGTCGGCGAAGGCGCGCCGTACATGATGACGGGTCAGTGGTGGCTAGCTACGTTCCCGAGCCTCACGCTGGCGCTAGCCGTGTTTCTGCTCAACGGTGCAGGCGATCGTCTGCGCGATGCGTTCGACCCCGCCCACGATGACTGACTCCTCAACCATCACGCCTTCCCTACTGGACATCCACGACTTGCGGATCGAAGCCGCGTCACATGGACGAACGCACGCCCTGATCGACGGCATCGACCTTAGCATCGCGCGCGGCGAAGCCGTGGCGTTGATCGGCGAAAGCGGCTCGGGCAAGTCGCTGACCGCGCTCGCGGTGATGAACCTGCTGCCGCCGACGCTACGTGCGAGCGGGGGCGCGTTGCGATGGCATGGAACGCCCGACGGCGTACCGCCAGCCGCGATGGTGTTCCAGAATCCGCGCGCCGCGCTCAATCCCGTGCGGCGCATCGGACAGCAATTCGACGATGTGTTGCGGTCCATGCACGTGCCCCGCAGCGCGCGTGCGGGGCGTGCGGAGCAACTGCTCGAACAGGTCGCGATGTCGCCCCCGCTGCGCTATTTGCGCGCGTATCCCCACGAGCTTTCGGGCGGGCTGTGCCAGCGCGTATCACTCGCCCTCGCCCTCGCGCGCGAAGCGCCATTGCTGGTCGCCGACGAACCCACCACTGGCCTTGACGCCGTGACGCAGCATCAGGTGCTCACGCTCATCGGCGAGTTGCGGCGAGCGCGCGACATGGCGCTGCTTTTGATCACGCACGACCTAAGCGCGGCGCTTCATCACAGCGATCGCGTCGCGGTGATGCATGCGGGACAGATCGTCGAAGTGCTGCCGTCGCGCGATTTTCTGCGCGAGGCGCGCCACCCGTACTCGCGCGCACTGATCAGCGCGACGCCCGCTCTCGTTTCCGCACTCGCGCAATTGCGCGGCGTGTCGGGCGCGCTGCCCGACCTCACACAATCCGATCTGCCCGCCTGCCGCTTTCACGCACGCTGCGCGAATGCGACGTCACGTTGCATCGACGCGGCGCCGCCCATCGTTGAAGCAACCGGCGGCGGACACGTTCGATGCTGGCACCCCGCGCCATCCAACGCCCTTTCGACAACCGCTTTCCACGATTCGCCATGCTTGAAGTCGCCGGCTTGACCAAACACTATCGATCGCAAGTGGCGGTCAAACGCGTCTCGTTCGAACTCGCGCGCGGCGAAACCGTCGGCCTGATCGGGCAATCGGGTAGCGGCAAGTCCACGCTCGCGAATCTGCTCGCGCGTCTCGATGATCCCGACGAAGGTGCGATCCACTTCGACGGCGAGGACATCGTTGCGACCCCGGCCCGCCACAGCGCGCGCGCTGCGTGGCGGCGGCGCATCCAGCTCGTGTTTCAGGACGCGCGCGACAGTATCGATCCGCGAGCGAGCGCCTTCGACGCCATCGTGGCAGCGTTGCCGGAACGCTTCAGCGCCCGTGAGGACGTCAGCGAATGCGTGCACGCGCTCGCGCACAGCGTGGAGCTGCCGCGCTCACGGCTCGCGTTGCGTCCGCATCAGCTTTCGGGCGGCGAAGCCGCACGCGTCGGCATCGCCCGCGCGATCGCGAGCAAGCCAGACCTGCTCATTCTCGACGAACCGACGGCCGCGCTCGACGTGTCGGTCCAGGCCGGCGTGCTGCGCACGCTCGACAACCTGCGACAACGTCACGGCATGGCGATGCTGTTCATTTCGCACGATCTCGACGTCGTGCGCATTCTGTGCTCGCGAGCGCTCGTCATGTACGCCGGAGAGATCGTCGAAAGCGCGAGCACGGAAGCTCTGTTCGCCGACCCGCGACATCACCATACGCGTGCGCTGATCGCCGCGCGCCGGTAGGAAGCAACTCGTCTAGCTGGTTGTGCCAGTCGGGGGTCTGGCCGGCGGCGGCCGTCTGGCATCCACAAGATGATGAGAGAAAGCGACGCCGGCTCCGGCTTCGAAGTGACGTGCGTCGAAGGCGAGCATTTTCCGCCCACACGCAGCGGCAAGGGTGCACACTTTGAGTTGGTTCACGGCGCGATGCACTCGCACAGGCACAGCGAACCTGGCCGCGGCGGCAAGTAAGTATCAACCGGCGGAAAGACGGCGTCTTCACTCGCAGGACAACGACTTGACGACGAAACGCCGGCCGCGGCGGGATGCCACTGCCCGTGCTGGCGCGCCCGAGGGAAGGACACGTACTGTGAGAAAGCCGCCTGGAACACGGTCACTACTTCCGGCTCTGGTGATTTTGCTCGCCGGCTGTGTCGCTGGTGGCATGCCGTACACCGGGCCGCACCTCACCCCGACAGAGTGCCGCGACCTGGCGGCGCTCAGGACGAACGCGCCCCCTACGATGGCGCAGCACCAGAGCGAACTCGCTGCCCTGAGGAAAGCGGGCTACGACCCGTCACCATGGTTTGACGATCCCTATTACCCGGATGATCTACAAGCGGCACAGCGCCTGGTCGACTATTGGTTCCAAACGGAGTGCCAGCACCTTCAACCCGGCTGAGACAGAGAGAGGCAGCCGGAATGAATCAACGGCCGACATGTTGCTTGCGCGGAGATGAGGCCGTGAGTGCGCCTTGGCGCGTGTGGGCATGCGTCGCAATGAAGCGACACAAGACTGCAAGGAGGTCATGCGATGCTCGCACTCTTTACCGATTTCGGGGCCGACGACATCTATGTCGGACAGGTAAAGGTCGCCCTGCTGCAACACGCGGCAACCGGCACCCCCACTATCGATGTGCTGCACACTGCCCCGAACTACGATCCGCGGGCAGGCGCGCATCTGCTCGCGGCGCTAGCGAAGTGGTATCCGCCGGATTGTGTCTTGCTGGCCGTGGTCGATCCCGGCGTGGGCAGCGAACGGGATGCCGTCGTCCTGCAAGCCGACGGGCAGCGCTTCGTCGGGCCGGACAACGGGCTGCTTTCGGTCGTGGCGGCGCGCGCGACGCGTACCCAGACCTGGCAGATTACATGGCGTCCCGCCGCGCTCTCCGCCTCATTTCATGGTCGCGATCTGTTCGCCCCGATGGCAGCATGGATCAGCCGCGGCGAATTGCCCCCCGACAAACTCGTTGAGACGAGAGGGTTACGCGTGCAAATGGACGCGGGCAATTTCGCCGAGGTCATTTACGTCGATCACTACGGCAATGCGCTGACGGGGCTGCGGGCTGGAACCGTGCCAAGGACTGCACGGCTGAGCATCGCAGATGCCGATGTCGAATATGCCCGGGTCTTTTCCGATGCAACGGCCGGTCAAGCCTTCTGGTACGAGAACTCGATCGGGCTCGTCGAGATCGCTGTGAATCGCGGCAGCGCTGCGTCGCAGCTTGGCGTACGTGTCGGAGATCGCGTCCAGGTGAACGGGGGCGGTGAATCGGCGACATAGCGCCTAGGAAATATGCCGGTGTCCCGCACGAGCGGCAATTCCCAGACCCTTCAACGCAGTTCCAGCCACATCGGCTGATGATCGGACGAGCGGCTGTGCGGGTCCACTTCGCACGATGCAACACGTGTGCTCAGGTCCTGCGTGACGAAAACGAAATCGCACGCGAATGGTCCGTCGGGCCATTGCTCGTGATCGTACAGACCGACCGTCGCGACACGCGGCGCGCCGGAATGCGCGCCGGCCCACGCGTCGACGAACGCCGGAGCGTCGGCGATCGGTTCGAGCATCCGGCAATAGGCGGCATCTCCGAATGCGCTGTTGAAGTCACCGCAGAGAATCGCGCTGATTGGGCGCGCCGTATCGGCAAACGGGCTGTCCGGCTTTTCACCGCGGGCGGGAGCACGCGCGTGATTGCACGCCTCCTGATGTAGCTCGCGTAATCTTGCCACTTGCGCGAGCCGCTGTTTCTCCGAATAGAACTCGAGGTGCGTGCTGATGACACGAAGCGGACCGATGTCGGCTTCGAGCACCGCTTCGAGCGCGACGCGCAACATCGACGGCTTGGCTGGGTCTGCGGGCCACGGCAGAGAATGGCGCAGCACCTGACGAACCGGTAAGCGGGTCACGATGGCATTACCGAACTGCCGCCGATGACGGCTCGCGCCCAGCGAGGGCAGATCGGAGCCGATCGCATCGAGCACGGTCATCTCCGGCAGCAGAGCGGCAAGTTCGGCGAACTGATCGGACGATGGCGCGCCTTTGAGTCCGCCGGCCGCCGGATCTTCGTTGAAGCCGCGCGTGACTTCCTGCAGACACAGTACGTCGAAATCGCACAACGCGCGTGCTTCCCGCACGATCCGACCGAGGTCGACGCGGCCGTCGACGCCGCAGCCCCATTGAATGTTCCAGTCGACCAGCTTCATGATGGTCTCCTTGAAAGATCCGACTAGAAGAAATAACTCCGGATCGGAGCGCTTTTCGCTAAAGCGCAAATATTGTGCCCCCTTAGCGAGGACCGAGACATGCCCCTGGCTGGCATGCGCTCTGCTCAGCGAATGCACGGGCTGACGGTTCTTTAAAACGTGACGTTATCCGGCCAGCCCTTCTGGATTGTCCGATGATAAGCGCGCTGACGCGGCCACCAGCGGCAGTCTGTCGAACCAGTTGGGAGAGGCTGATGGAACCGCTTCGCATCCTCATCACGGCAATAGCGCTGCTTGCCATCGCGGCAGTAGGAGGCCTCGTCATGGCCGGCTTGCGCTTTGCGGGCAAAGACTATCCGCCTTCATGGCTGGCCATGCTGCACGGAGCCCTGGCGACCGCTGCGCTTGCCCTGCTGATCTATGCCGCAGCGACGGTCGGGTTGCCCGGTCTCGCAATAGCCGCCATCGTCCTTTTCCTTTTGGCCGGGGCGGGCGGCGCCGTGTTGAACCTCGGCTATCACTGGAACAGACGTGCACTGCCAAAAGGTATCGTCGTCGTACACGCACTCGTCGCGGTGACGGGCTTCATTATCCTGATCATCGCGACCTGGTCTGCACACGGTTGAGTACCGGTGGTTGCTGCTGGCCCAAATGAGCGGCCACCCCGCCTTTCGCACAAAAGTACAACGACAACGTGCGACTTTTCTGCGAAGACCCTTCGAAGAGAGCAAACTAAACCGCATCGCGGCAACGCTCCGTTCTGCCCGGCGACACTCCGCGGGTGCGAGCACAGCCGCTTCGGTAGTTTCAAAGGAGAGGAGGTTCTCCATGCCCGCTCATTCGCCCGATTTGGACAATCGTGTTGCCCTTGTGACTGGCGGATCACGAGGAATCGGCCGCGCCGTTGCCCTCTCGCTCGCATCCGCTGGCGCAGCGGTAGCGGTCAACTATCGGCAACGCGAGAACGAGGCTGCTCAGATCGTCGAGCAAATCGAAAGTGCGGGAGGCCGCGCGATCGCCGTACAAGCCGACGTGTCGGTTGCGTTCGACGTCAAGGCAATGATTGATGAGGTGGAAAGCCGCCTTGGCGTCGTCGGTGTTCTCGTCAACAACGCGGGCACCGGTACGATCGTCGACATCGACAGTCTCACGGAAACGGAATTCGATCGAACGCTTGCCGTCAATCTGAAATCGGCGTTTCTGTGCACGCAGGCGGTGCTGCCCGGAATGCGCGCACAGCACTGGGGACGCATCGTCAACCTCTCGTCGGCTGCTGCCCGCGGCGCTGGCCTGGTTGGCGTTCACTACAACGCCTCGAAAGCTGGCCTCGAAGGGTTGACCCGCGGTTATGCGGCGCGGCTTGCCCGCGAGGGAATCACCGTGAACGCCGTAGCCCCGGCACTGATCGACACAGAAATGGCCGCGCCGCTGAAGACTGCCAACATCGCGGAACGGCTTCCCGTTGGACGCCTCGGTGAAGTCGATGAGGTCGCCCAGGTCGTGCTAATGGTCGTCGGCAACGCGTTCGTTACGGGCCAAACGATCCCCGTCAATGGAGGCGTGAGCTTCATATGAACTTCGGCCGGCATCAGCGCGAATGAAACCCAGATACCAGTTTCCAGAGGAGACGAACATGAGTGAACTACGGTATCCAAACGAAAGCAGAGAGTATCGCGACGCGCGTGACTCATTGCTTAAAGACGAACGGGAGCTTGTCGAAAAGGTAAAGTCGGTGGCAGAAAAACGCCGCAATCTTCCTCTAGGCGGGCAGTTGAAAGAGGACTACGTCTTCCAATCGGCCAACGATGGGAAAATAGGAAGGAGTGTGAAATTCTCCGAGCTCTTTGGGGATAAAAACACCCTGCTCCTTTACTCCTTCATGTTCGGTCCGAACTGGGACAACCCGTGTCCTTCCTGTACGTCGCTGGTCGATGGGTTTGATCGCACCTGGTATCAAGTCACTCGACACGCCGCGTTCGTGGCAATTGCGAAAGCCCCAGCTGATCGGATCAATGCATGGGCCAAACAACGTGGATGGTCGCAGATTACGCTGGTCTCTGGATCGGACTCGACCTATCAAGCCGATTACAAATGCCAGGGAGACTCTGATGACATGCAATGGCCAGTGATGCATGTATTCAGGAGGATCGACGGAAAGATTTTTCATTTCTGGGGAACTGAATTGTCGGCGAATCATGTTGACACGGTTTGGCCATATTGGAATCTCATGGACTTCACGCCAGAGGGTCGACCTGACATTCCCACGCCGCCACAAAATTTCAGGTCCGAATTCCTGGAAAAAAACTACCTGAATACGGAGTAGCTCGGCTGCCGACTCGAGGCGTTCCGGAAGCATCATTCGAGATACGCCTTCATCCGCTGATATTTCATCAAAGCACGATGGGAAGTCGGGGCTGGTCGACGGAATAAATCCGACCTGTCAGCCGTTTACGATATTGCGGAGCCTTGTACCAGCAGGCGCCGCCGGGCGTCTCGCCGGCAATAGTAGTAAGCCTCATTTTCAGTGGCTCCATGGCCGGCGCTGGATGCGTCAATCTGGTCTTCAGTACAGAGGGAGATATGTGTGCACGGGGATCTGAATAAACTAAACAATACAGGGGGACGGTCCGCCGCGGGTCTCGAGTGACTCGGCAGGCAGGCAGGAAGGCGGGAGGCACAACATGAACGGGCGCAGGCTTTGCAATATTGCCTTGGCACTAGTGGCAGTGGCAGCGATGGCTGCGGGCGGTCCGACGCTGGCCGGCGGTCGTGGCGGCGGTGGTGGCATGCACGGTGGAGGCTTTCACGGTCATGATGGCTTCTTCCACCATGACGGTTTTCACCATGGGCACGGGCACGTGACCGTAGTGGTAGGCGGCGGCTGGCCGGGCTGGTGGGGATATCCATACTACGGCTGGCCATACCCAGATTCCTACCCCGGCTACTACGTGCCCGCGGCGCAATACGCGGCGCAATACATCGAGCAAGGCGATGGGTCGGACGGTGCGTCGGCGAACGCGTGGTGGTACCACTGCGACCAGCCCAGTGGCTATTACCCGTACATCAAGGACTGTCCAGGCGGCTGGCAAACGGTACCGGCCCAGCCGTCGCCGTAATTCGGAGGTACTGATGAAGCCGCATTCAGTTCCCCTCCTGATGGCTGCCGCGCTCGTTGTGGCCGCCTGTACGGCGATACCGTCGGGCCCCAGCGTGATGGTGCTGCCGGGCAGTACCAAGACGTTCGACCAGTTTCTCAGTGATGACCACGACTGCCGCCAGTTTGCGCTCGGTCCCAGTCATTCAAGCGACTCAGGATACGGCGCACAGTACCAATACGACGCCGCCTACATCCAGTGCATGTACGCGCGCGGGCACCGGGTCCCGGTCTATGGCCCAATGCTTGCGCCGCCGCCCGCGACTCCACCTGCCAACTACAAGCCCTACTTCCCGCCGCCGGCACCGAAAGGAGCCGTCCCCTGAGCGCTCTGGCGAATCTTCAAAGCGATTGAGCAAGGGACCGTTGCAAGACCGGCGCAACGGCGACTGCCGTCGGTTGGGTCAGGTTTTAGCGCTTCGGCCGATCACGCGCCGTCCGACATGGCTAACCGAACGGCCGTTGTACCTTGGAACCTGCCGTCGAAACGGCACCGGGCCGAACGGCTGCTCCGGGTCGGCGGGCGGTCGCTTGCCGGCCGTTTCGTCACGACAGCCACATGAAGCGGCGCATCATGTGACCTCTCGAGCGGGCTGGGGCGTCGCTCATCGCGCGCCGACAACGGCATTTGGCGATGAAACGGCATGGCCAAGCGACAGGTAGCTCCGGTGTAGTAGCGATTCGATAGTTGCCCAATCGGCGTCGGTGATGCTGCCCGCTTCTTCACGAGCGTCGCGAAGCAGCATGGCTTGCGCGCGCAACTGGCCGTGTTCGAGTGTCGAGCCCACGGGCACCCTATACAGCGATGCGGCAGCTTCAGCACACGCGCTGCCCAACGCGCCGGGCGGATAACGTTCACGCTGCCGATGCACGATCCACCATTCCAGTTCGAGCGCGGTGGTGCGCGAGACATCGAAGTCGCGGTCCCCCGTATTGCGGATCAAGCCGAAATAGGTTTGCAGCGCCGGCAATGCTTTTTCGTAATCGCTCCGTTCCTTGCCCTCCTTGAAGGTGAATGCGGCGGATGCGCCATAGTAAGCACCGACGTACGACCTTAGCCACGGAAAGTGGTATTGCGTGCGCAGGGTCTGCGCGAGTTCAAGAAAGAGCGCCACGTGCTGGCGGTCATAATAGGAACGCCACATTTTCGTTTCGAGTGTCCCCGTCGCGATGGGATCGAAGCGGCTCAGGTCACGATGCAACGGCCAGAAGAGATCAGCGGCGACATAGCCGATCAGAACGACAAGCAGGGCCAGGATCATCCGTCGCCAGCGTCGCGGTCCGGCTGCAAGGATCACGCGGCGCCGCGGGCCGTGGTCGTGGGCGCGCCCGGTTGTGTCCATGTCGAATAGCGTCGAAATCGAACGTGTGTGGAACCCTCTATTTCACTACGCGCCCCAGCACCTCGCCCAGCTCGGCGTCGTCAAGCACCGGGACGATGTCCAGCTCCATCAGATCGCTCCACTGATAGGCGAACTCGGTGAGTTTCTTCATATCATCTGTTTCGAGCAAATCGAAACCTGCGCCCAGATCGGCTCGCGTCCACCGGCCCACTAACCGGACGCCGTCAGGCGGGAGCCCGCCGGTTCGCTGAAAGCGCGCGATGGCTTCGGCACGCTGTTGGGCATCCGGTGCCCAGTGGAAGGTCATCATGAATTTCATGGCTGTGTCTCCTGACGGTGGCTCGTCCACCTACTTCTATTTATACGCTCGGTGGCGGCATACGGATGCAATTGGGCGTGTCCCTATGCCACGATCCTGTTCTGCAGAGACCACTAGCGTTTAGGGTTATTCGATGCCTGCCATCGGCCACAGGAATCTTCGCCGTTGGGATTTATCGGCGACGGGAGTCTCGTTGTGCGGCGAGAACATACTAATGTGATATGCGGACAGCCGTTAGAGTCTCCAAGCTACGTGGAAGACCTTTGATAAGCGTGAAATCGAGTATGCTGCACCGGCAGTTGCGTATGCATATTCTGCAGGTCTCTAGCACGACTCTAGGCTGCAGCACGTACTCCATCAACGTGCCTATAAGAAGGGCGGCGGAAACGTCTTTTTCTTCCACAAGAATGCGCCTACTCGACGTTCCCGTCCGAGAGATACCATTAGCGTTCGAGCATCAAAGCCTATAGACGCGCTCCGCATTGTCATGGAACAGCGCACGGCGCTCAGATCCGCTGAAGTCCTTCGTAATTGCCTTGAACGCGTCGAAGATTGCGTCGTAAGTGCTGAACAACTTGTCTACCGGGAAATTACTGGCGAACATGCATCGTCCGACGCCGAACGCATCGATTGCATCAAGTACGAACGGCCGAATGCTGTCGACCGTCCATTTCCAGTCCGCCATGCCGAGACCTGAAATCTTGCATGAAACATTTGGCGCAGAGGCCAGTAGTTTCATTCCTTTTCTCCAACCTTCTATTTCGGCAGGTGCGCGGTCCACCGGCATGCCAGTATGATTGAGAACGACGGGGGTATCCGGATAAGCCCACGCCAGCGCCGTCGCTTCCTCCATCTGGGTAAAGTACAGTTGCAGGTCGAAGGACAGGTCGTACCGCCGGAGAAGGGAGTAGCCGGCTCGCCATTGCGAGTCACTCATGAGGTGCGGGTTGTCAATGAACGTCTTGACTGGGTCCCGGTGGAAATTTAGACACTGGCGAATTCCACGCACGTTCGGATATTCAACGTGTGCCTCCATGGCCTCCTGCACCTTCGGTGATGACAGATCGGCAAAGCCCACGATTCCGTTCGGGTAGCCATGCTTGTCCGCAACGCTCTGTAGCCAACGCGTTTCCGCGACCGGGTCGTTGTGGTCATATTCGACCTGAAGATGCACCGTCTTGACGACATTCTGGTTCTTCATGTCCGCCAGAAAATTTTCAATCAGATAATCCTCACGTATCGCCGAGTAATCACCGAAGACTCGCTCAAGCATGGGCCCCTGAAGCCACGGGTAGTTGCCGTTCTTCAGGTCATAAAGGTGGTGGTGAGGGTCAATGATAGGTAGCTGTTCCACAATGTCTCCGGATGCTTTCAAATTGAAGCACTGGGCCGCCGGCGCATCCGCAGGCGGCCTTCGTGAGCACGATTGAGATCAGTAGGCGCCGGCCGACGGCGGATACACGCGCTTCACGGTAGCCTGGGTCGCAGGATGGTCAATCGTTTCCTTCGTAACGAGCGGCTCTTTGAGTGCGAGTTCCTGGGTAGTCGGCTTCTTGCTCAAGGCATTGCTCACCTGCGTGGTCGCGTCGATGCCCTGTCCGACGGCTTCCTGCAGGAAAATGCCCTGAATCGCGCCCTCACGCAGCAGCTTGATAGTGGTCGGACTTCCGTCCGCAGTCACGACGGCAACCTTTCCAGTGAGGCCGCGCGTCTGAAGCGCTTTGGCTGAGCCCGTTGCGGCTTCATCGTACATACCGTAGATGGCTTTGACGTCGGGGTGGGCGGTCAGAATGTCGTTCGCCTGGGAAACGGCCTCATTGACGGTCAGACCGTGAGTTTCAAGTACCTGAACCAGGTCGCAACCGTCCGCAGCAAACGATTCTTTCGCACCCTTCATATACTTTTGCGCGTTCACGCGGTCTTGCGGAAGCGACAGCATCGCAATCTTGTTACCGCCGCGCTCCTTCGCAAGCTTGCAGACATACGAGCCCTGCGCTTTGCCGGTGTCGTAATTATTGGCAGTGACTGCGGATGTGTAGTCTGTCTGCCCCGCCTGCGGACCGATGCCAGCAAACGCGATGGGGACAGATTTTTCCTTGAGAAGCCTCAGCACGGGAGGCGTGCTCGTCGAGCTGACAGGTCCCATGACGATGGCAGAAACGCCGCGTGTCAGCGCCGTTTTCACATTGTCCATCTGCTTCGCAGGAGAATTCTCAGACGTGAATTCCACGTAGTTCATGCCGAGTTCTTTTGCGCGTTCTCTGACCCCGTACGCAACCCATTGCCAGTACGAGATATCCAGCGAAGGGGCGATATATGCAACCGTCTGCTTTGCCTGCGCGAGCGCCGATTGTGATGCCATAGCGACGCAAGCCAGAGCGCTACACACGACCATCGTGGTCAACGCATTTCCAGGATGCCGGAATTTGCCGAATTGAAAAACGTTCATCATTGTCTCCTTGCTGGGTGTTGTGCTGTCGGCTTATCGCCGTGCCTTGGTGACGCGGTCGACAAGCACCGCGATAAGAATCACGACGCCTGTCACGGTGCCTTGCCAGAAACTGTTCACGCCAATGAGATTCGCGCCGTTCTGGATAATCGTTATCATCAGTGCGCCGAGCAGCGCACCGATGGCCGAGCCGGTTCCACCGAAGAGGCTTGCGCCGCCGATAACCACAGCCGCGATCGCCTGAAGCATCAAGCTTGAGCCGGCCGTCGCTTCGGCGTTGCTGATGTACGAGATGCTGACGATGCCGGCGAATGACGCCAGCAAACCCGAAATTACATAAGCGGATAAACGCACGCGGTTGACGGGGATGCCGATGACACGAGCGGAAGAGCTGCTGCTACCTACTGCGTACAGCCATCTGCCGGCCACGACTTTGCGCAGACAGAACTCGATAACAACCAGAAGCAGCACGCACCAGAGTACGTAGTTGATGACACCGGGAATCAGCGTCCCGGAGTTGAGAAGCCAATAGTTCGGGTCGTTGACCGGAAGCGAGTGGCCGTCGGTGACGATGAACGACAGACTTCCAGCAATGGCATATGTACTGAGGGTCACGACGAATGGCGCGAGACCTACGAAGGTCACCAGCGCACCATTAATCGAACCGATGATGACACCGACAGCCATGCCAGCGACACTGCTTACGACGGCGCCATAACCATGCGACATCGCGAGCCCGGTCACCATTCCAGTCAGGGAAAAGACTGAGCCGACTGAAAGGTCGATTCCACCCGTGATAATCACAAGGAGCACACCGAACGCCATGATGACCAGCGGCGCGGCGGCCTGCGTCACGTTCGCCAGATTTCCCATCGACAGCGCAGCAGGAACGACCATTCCGACCGCGAGTTCGATGACGACAATCGCAATTGCGATAGCGATCTCGGTACGATACGTGGATAACATACGTCGAATGCCATCGCCGGACTCCTTCGAGCCGCTCTGTATTGAGTGCGTCACTGCTTTCATGCTTTGTCTCCTGACTTAATCTTCGATGTCGGAACATCCTGCGCTTCAGGCGGCCATCCCCGTAGCGCTGGCAAGGCTCTCTTCATTGACGTCTGTGTGACGAAGAACGCCGGTCGGCCGTCCGGAAAGGTCAAATGCGAGCACCGTGTCACAAAGTTCGACCAGTTCCACGTACTCAGTGGACCACCAGACGACTGCAGTACCCTGTCTGGCGAGCTTGCGAATGAGCGCGTAAATTTCCCGCTTGGTCCGAATGTCGACTCCGCGTGTGGGTTCTTCGAGCACCAGCAGTTGCGGTTTCAGATTCAGCCAGCGTGCAACGAGGATTTTTTGCTGCGTACCACCGCTTAAGGTTGCGGGGAGGTGCCATAGGGAGCCAGCACGTATCTTGAGCGCGTCGAGAAGGGTTTGCCCCTGTCGAAGCTCTTCGTCACGGGCTATCTTTTTTCGCTCAACGATGCGCCGCGCTGCCATCAGGTTGTCGATGATGGGGAGCGTTGCAAGAATGCCCTTGTTTGCACGGTCGCCAGATATGTAGCCGACTCCGGCACGAGCTGCGCCCGACGGACCGCGATGCTTGACCTGTACGCCGGCGCGCTCGATATTCCATCGAGATTTTGGCCCGAGTCCCGTTAGCGCCTCAATGAGAGCAAGAGGGCCAGTCGGCGCGCCAGCGAGTCCGACAATGGCACCCGGATGTATTTCGAGTTTGACTTCATCGAGGCGGACAGTGATGGGCGTTGCGCCGTTGCCGCCGTTGTCTTGAGTTGTTTCGCAAGCTTCCCGAAAATCCGGTGCCGCTTCCGCGCTGACCTCGGTTTGTTGGTCAGGCTCGACTGATTGCCCCATATAGTCGACGATTTCTCGGTCCGTGATGGCATCGAGCGGGGCTCGGTCGACGGCTGTTTTTCCGTCGCGAATGATGGTGCAGACGTCAGCGATCTGACGTATTTCGCGCATGCGATGGGAGACGAACAGGACTGCGAGACTTGTCTGCGCTACCAGCCTTCGAATCACCGAAAACAGACGCCCGGTCTCGACCGCAGTAAGGTTCGCTGTCGGCTCGTCAAGCAGCAGCAGCTTCGCACCGGAGCGCAGTGCTCGGGCGATTTCCACGAGCTGTCGTTCGTGAAGCGACAACTCGCCTACCGGACGGCTAACCGATTCGCGGGCGAACTGTGGGTCAATCAGCGATAGGGCGTCAATCGCGAGAGCACGTGACGCTCGCTCGCTATAGGTTCCGAACGCGCGTTGCATCCGGGGCATTGCGATATTTTCCGCGACCGACAGATGAGGCAGTAATGCCAGCTCCTGGTTCACGACTGCAATCTCACCCGTATCAGCGGGTGATGCCGAGGAGTCACCGGGGTCCTGTCCGTCAAATTGAAGCGTGCCCCCATCCCGTTGATGCTGGCCAGAGATAATCTTGATGAACGTCGACTTCCCGGCTCCGTTCCCGCCGAGGAACGCATGCACCTCTCCCGGGCGGACAGACAGGTCGAAGCCCTTGAGGACGCTGGTGGCACCGAAGCTTTTGACGATTGACTTCGCGAGCAACAACGCAGGTTGTTCAGACATGGCAAATCTCCGTCGCGAAAATTGCGAACGAGCGTCTTCAACTGCAGGCAACAAGAGCTGCCTGCAGCAAGTCACATTTTCCGAAGGCTTGACCGGGCGGCTGCAAATGCGCCGCGCCGAACTCGGTGATAGTCGTGCGCTTTAGCTCTGGACGAGCTTGTCGTGACAGGGCGATCGCTTACGGGAAGAGGAAGTCAGGTAATCCATGAACGTCTCCTGTGCGGTTGCTGCACCGCGCAATATTTATATGCGGCAAGACTTTAGGCCACCAGGCAGCCTGACACGGGTAACATTTCATCTGTTTTCGTGTCCGTATCGCTTGATGTCGAGGATGGCAGCGACCACCGTCCGAAGGCAATGCAGTTTTGTTCAATCGCGACTGAAAAAAATTTGACCATGCGAATTCCTCCGCTGAAGGCCATCATTGCTTTCGAGTGCATTGCACGCACGAAGAGTGTGAATCGAGCAGCAGAAGAGCTCGACCTTACGGCTTCGGCAGTCAGCCATCAGCTAAGCAATCTCGAATCGATGATTGGCCAATCGCTGTTTCAACGGACCGGGCGTGGTCTCGTCCTGACGCCAACCGGGGAGCGCTATCTGGCGGATGTCACGGGGTCGCTAGCAGACCTCAGTCGGGCAACCGAGCGGGCCTCGAGCCAGAAAGAAGTCGACATCCTGCGCGTGCACTCGAGCCCGAGCTTCGGCCTGATGTGGCTATTGCCCCGGCTACCCTCGTTTCAGGAAGCAAACGGCGACGTTCAGCTGAACGTCGCCTGTTCGTACGAGAACGTTTCGTTCTCGAACGGGTATTACGACATCGACATTCGTCACGGTTATGGAGAGTGGAGCAACCTGGAGGTTCGCACGATCCGGGGCGAATTCATCGCGCCGCTGGCGTCGCCGGCATACCTGGAGCGGCATCCGGTGAAGACGCCGGAAGACCTTCTGGCCCAGCGGCTCGTCTATTCGGAGACGCCGCTCGTTCAGTGGCGGCAATGGTTTGGACGGGTCGGAGTTGCCGGTGCTAACAAGACGTTCGATTTTTCGTTCGACCGCTCCTACATGTCCATTGAAACGGCTTCGCTAGGACTCGGAATTGCGCTCGAAAGCGTGATGATGGCTTCGCAGAAGATAAAGGACGGCGCACTTGTGCAGGTCTTCGACGATAGCCATTCGGTCGAGGTCGGGGCTCATCATCTCGTTTACCCGAGCCAAAACGCCGAATTGCCTCGGGTTGCGAAATTTTTGTCCTGGATTGAAGGCGAAATCGAACGCTGCAAGCCGGGCTCACAGGGATAACCCTTGGGGCTGAAAATTTCTCAGCTACGGTTGAAGGGAACTGCGTTGATGCAAGGTTCGCCGGCGGACAAACTTCGCCTACACCTAGTTCATCAACGGAGACACCCACATGTTGCTCGAGAATCAAGTCGTTATCGTCACGGGCGCGGCATCGGCACGCGGAATCGGTAAAGCGACGGCAAAGGCGATGGCTGCGCAAGGTGCGCGCATTGCGATTCTGGATCTGAACCTGGCGGACGCAGAAAGCGCAGCACGGGACCTCGGGGAAGGTCATCTTGGTCTCGCATGCGACGTTACCGACAAGGAAGCCTGCGTTGCCGCCGCAGATGCTGTCGCAGCTAAACTCGGCCGAATCGACGTATTGGTTAATAATGCGGGAATTACGCAGCCCATCAAGACGCTCGAAATCTCGAAGAACAATTTCGACGCGGTTGTCGGCGTCAGCCTGCTGGGCACGCTGTACATGTCGCAGGCGGTCATTCCCCACATGAAAAAGCAGCAACGGGGCAGCATCGTGTGCATGTCATCCGTTTCCGCGCAACGCGGCGGCGGCATCTTCGGCGGCCCTCACTACAGCGCAGCGAAGGCGGGCGTTCTCGGCCTCGCGAAGGCGATGGCCCGTGAATTCGGCGGTGACCATATCCGCGTCAATTCGATTACGCCTGGCCTCATCCAGACGGACATCACGGGTGACAAGCTGACGCCTGAGATGCGCGCAGACATTATCAAAGGCATTCCGCTCGGGCGCCTCGGCGAGGCAAACGACATCGCCAATGCCTGCCTGTTCCTGGCAAGCGATCTCTCGTCGTATCTGACCGGTATAACGCTCGACGTCAACGGCGGCATGCTGATTCATTGAAGTGACGTGCCCGCGTTCGCTTCCGACATTGCATAAACATACGACGCACTTGGACTAGCCGAGGCGTCTTGCCGCCAAAGCGGCATAGAGACATGGCGCTGTGCCCGCCGTCGTGACGGGCTCAGATGACAGGAGACACCCCATGAAATCCAGACTGGCCACACCGGGAATCGGTGCAGACCTCTCGGCTTCGAGCGACTCATCAGACTTCGAAGCGCGAACCTACGCGAGAGTCGCTCGTCGCCTCATTCCTTTTCTGATGCTGTGTTACCTCGGCGCGTATCTCGACCGGGTAAACGTGGGCTTCGCAAAGCTACAGATGCTCAACGACCTGCGTTTCTCCGAAACCATTTATGGCATCGGTGCAGGCATTTTCTTTCTGGGCTACTTCCTCTTCGAAGTTCCAAGCAATCTCATTCTGCACAGAGTCGGCGCGCGAAATTGGCTCGCGCGAATCATGCTGACCTGGGCGGTGATCTCCGCGAGCTTTGTGTTCGTGAAAACGCCAACCACGTTTTATGTTCTGCGCTTTCTGCTCGGCGTTGCGGAAGCGGGGTTCGCCCCGGGCGTGATTCTGTACCTCACCTACTGGTTCCCGGCCGCCAGGCGCGCAAGAGCGCTCTCGATGTTTTTCATGGCTATTCCGATGGCCGGCATCCTCGGCGGCCCGCTTTCCGGCTGGATTATGCATTCCTTCCACGGAGCCCAGGGACTTGCGGGATGGAAGTGGCTTTTCATGCTGGAGGCATTGCCCTCGTTGCTCCTGGGTGTCGCAATTTTTCTGTATCTCGACAACGGCATCGCCAGCGCTAAATGGCTCTCGGACGACGAAAAGGCACTCCTCAAGCGCAACGTGGAAAGCGATCGTACGGCGACCACCGAACACGTGTCCATTCGCGCCTTCGTCCGCGACCGCCGTCTCTGGCTGATGGCTGGAATTTACTTCTGTGTCGTTCTCGGTCAATACGGCCTTACGTTCTGGCTGCCGACAATCATCCGCCGCACAGGTGTCGCCGACCCGCTGTGGGTGGGTGTCCTGACCGCGATTCCGTACATTTGCGCCATCGTCGCGTTGCCCTTGCTCGGAAGCAGCGCCGATAAGCGCCGCGAACGCCGCTTGCATCTGGCGATTCCGATGCTGGTTTCCGCCGCCGCGTTCGCCACGCTGCCGACGCTGGGAAGCGTGGTTGCATCGATTATCTGCGTGAGCATCGCCGCGGCCGGCATCCTCGCCTCCTCGTCATTGTTTTGGGCGCTTCCCACTGCCGTTCTCAGCGGCATGTCCGCGGCGGCCGGAATTGCTGCGGTGAACTGCTTCGCCAATCTGGCCGGCTTTTTCTCGCCCGCCATTGTCGGATGGCTAAATGACCTCACCGGCACGGCGACAGCGGGCCTCATCTTCATTTCGACGGCCGTCGTGCTGGGCGCGGTGCTGGTGTTCTTCGTGCCCGCGAAGACGGTCAATCGCTGAACGAACTCTTTCAAGGAGACGAGTAAATGAGTACAACCGTCATCGAGGATGTGTCGCTCGCCGAGCGCGCATACCGCATCCGCCGCAACGCCCTCCTGATGGGCGAAGTACAGGGACAGGGTTATATCGGTCAGGCGCTCGACATCGCTGACGTTCTCGCTGTGTCGTATTTCGGCGCAATGAATTACCGCGCAGCCGATCCAGACTGGGAGGACCGGGACCGCTTCCTGTTGTCGAACGGTCACTACGCCATCGCGCTTTACGCCGCGCTGTTCGAAGCCGGTATCCTTCCCGAAGAGGAGCTGGAGACCTACGGCAGCGACGACAGCCGTCTGCCGATGTCCGGGATGGCGAGCTATACACCGGGAATGGAAATGTCCGGTGGGTCGCTCGGCCAGGGACTAACGATTGCCGTGGGCCGTTGTCTCGGACTCAAGCGCAAAGGCTCCAGATCGTTCGTGTACACGCTCTTCTCCGACGGCGAACTCGATGAAGGAGCCATCTGGGAAGGCCTCCTCTCAGCGGCGCACTGGAAGCTGGACAACCTGATTGCGATGGTCGACGTCAATAACCAGCAGGCCGACGGCCCGTCGACGCAAATCATGGCCTTCGAGCCGCTCGTTCCGAAGCTCGAAGCATTCGGCTGGTACGTGCAACGCGTGAACGGGAACGACATCGATGCCGTGAAGACGGCCTTCGACAACGCCCGCATCCTGAAGGAGCCGAAGCCCCGAATCATCGTGTGCGACACGAAGATGGGCTGTGGCGTGCCTTTCCTGGAGCAACGGGAAAAGAACCACTTCATCCGGGTGGACGCACATGAATGGAAGCTGGCGCTGGATGCACTTGATGAAACTTTTGCAGGGAGCAAAGCATGAACTCGGTAGTCGATAAAAAGCCGCGCCTGAAGACCTCCGCAATGATTGCGTCCATCGCCGGCGAAGGCCAGGTAACCCGCTCCGCGCCGTTCGGACATGCACTCGTCGAATTGGCTCGCACGAAGCCAAATGTCATTGGCATGACGGCCGATTTGGGCAAGTACACAGACCTTCATATCTTCGCGAAGGAGTTTCCAGAGCGGTACTACCAGATGGGCATGGCGGAGCAACTTCTCATGGGCGCCGCTGCTGGCTTCGTCCACGAAGGCGCGCAGCCGTTCGTCACCACCTATGCAGTGTTCGCGACGCGTCGGGCGTACGACTTCATTCATCAGACCATCGCCGAGGACAACCTCGATGTCAAAATCGTCTGCGCGCTGCCGGGCCTGACGACCGGATACGGGCCGAGCCACCAGGCCGCTGAAGACCTGACGCTCATGCGCGCGATGCCGAACATGACGGTGATTGACCCGTGCGATGCCCTCGACATTGAACAGATGGTGCCAGCCATCGCGGCGCATAAGGGTCCGGTGTATGCACGCCTTCTGCGTGGCAACGTTCCCGCGGTGCTCGACGAGTACGACTATCAGTTCGAACTCGGTAAAGCAAAAATGCTGCGCGATGGCAACGACGTTCTCATCATCTCGTCCGGCATCATGACCATGAGGGCGCTGGAAACTGCGAAAGCGCTGGAGACGGACAAGGTGGACGTCGCGGTGCTGCACGTTCCGACCATCAAGCCACTCGATACAGAGACCATCATCCGCGAGGCAATGCGGACCGGTCGCATGGTGGTCGTCGCCGAGAACCATACGGTCATCGGCGGTTTGGGTGAAGCTGTTGCAACAACGCTCTTGAGCGCTGGCGTTTCATGCACGTTCAAACAGGTTGCTCTCCCTGACGAATTCCTGGACGCCGGAGCCCTGCCGACGCTCCACGACCGTTATGGCATTTCGACAGCTGCCATAGCGGCCCAAATCAAGCAGTGGCTGGCTTAAAGATCGGCTCGAAAATTGGCGTTCACGCGTAGAAAATTCGAACGCCAGCGACACTCCTTGGGCGTGCATTAGACACGCGGAATTCTCGGCCAGAATAGCTCGTTGGCAGGTGGAGAAGTGGCTTGGCAGCACATCGTCCGCATCGCCGCCTGAACAAAATGCGGTCGCGATTGATGGCGACACGGCCGTGGTCAAGCGAAAAACTGCCAAGCCCAAAACAAATGAAGCATTGCCGCTGGCTCCGTATGCGACTCGGCGAACGTCTGCTGCCGAGCGGGCTGCGGACAGTTAGAATGAATGCCGTGACTGACCGGGATGGGTCGCTTTGAATCGATCCCCCATCCGAGCCGCGCGTTCCTGCGTCTGCTTTTCCGCCATGTGCGAGACGTACACTGGCCGGGGCGTCCATTCTTCGAATGGCCGCCCCTTTCACTCGCCATTGCGCATCGCTTCAGGCGCTCGACGTCTCCCTGCGCCACACGCTCGCTGCATACGCGGATTCATCGAATTCGGCGGGCACGTCCGCCGCGAGCCGCCGCGCATGCGAATCGATATCGGCGAGAAACAGATCGCGGCTGATACGTCGCACTACCGCGGGAATATCGCGTTTCATGCTCGGCACGTCACCGACGGGCACGCCCGCGCTGACGAAACCTGCCGGATTGTAAACGTGGATGTCCTTCAGATAAGGCGCCCGCCCCTCGACCTTTTGCTGGTATTCGAGTGCCGAGCCGAGATACGGATGCGCGCCGAGCTCGTCATCCGCATCGCCTTCCGGTGGCGTGAAGCGGTCGCGCCACAACAGGATCTGCGAGGCAAACCCCGCAAGCTCGGGACGCGCGGCCGGATCGATGAAATAGCCGGTGCCCGCGATCGCGAAGTCGAAACGGAACGAATCACCCGCGGCGACGGCTTCGATCTGCCCTGCCGTTTCTCGCGCGGATTCCCATTGCGTGCCCGGATGCAGATGGAAATTCTCGAAGCGCGTCACGCGTTCGATCGAATCCAGCGGCGCCGTCGAGCCCGAGCGCTTGAAGCGCAACGCCTGCGCCCAGCGCAGCGCGTCGGGCAGATCGAAGTAGTTGTCGTACGCGCCCGGATAGGCGCGCGCGCGTGACACAGGCGTGGCCGCGAGCGACGCACGACGCGCGAACAGATGCACCTCGGCAGCCCCCGCTTCGAGCGCGGTCGCGGCGGCGTCGAACGCGGACGCGGCGCCGCCCAGTACCGCGACCGACTTACCGCGCAGCGCCGCGAAGTCGATCGCATCGGAGGTATGCGCGACGAAGCGCGCCGGCAGTTGCGCGAGCACAGGCGGCACGAATGCGCCGCCATTTCCTGCCACGCCGTTGCACAATAGCAACTTGCGAGCCGTTTCCACGTGGATGCTTCCGTTCACCTCCAGATGCACACGGAAATGCGTGTCCTGCGGCTCGATACGCACGAGCCGCGTGCCGTAGCGAACGGGAATCTGCAGAAACTCGCGATACCACGCGAGATACTCGGCCCATCGTTCGCGCGGAATGCGATCGATCTCCTGATAGGACGCCTCGCCGAAGCGCGCCTCGTACCATGCGCGAAAGCCCAGTCCAGGCAAGCCGCCTTCCGGCCCGACGAGAATCTTCGGTGTGCGCAGCTTGTTCATGCGCGCGCGGTTCAACCACACGCCGGCCTTCGCCGCACTCGCGGCCGCGTCGATCACGCTGACGCGGCCGATGCCGGCGCGTCGCAGCGCAAATGCGAACGCGCACCCCGTCTGCCCGCCGCCCACAATGAAGACGTTGTGATCGATGCCGGGCCGCTCGGGCACCCAGTTATCGGGTGCGGGTCCGAGCAGTTCGAGCGCTCGGCGCGCGTCGCGATCCACTTCGGAAGTCTGTGTCATGTCATTTTTCCTTATTGGCAACGGCAATTCATCGTCCTTCCATTCGGGTCCCGCCGCGCAGCATGAGTCACGAACGAATCCGCTCGCCGAGCGTGTCCGCGTGGGACGGTTGCGCGTCGATGCGAAACTGTCGAAGCTCGTCTGGCGCGCACTGTGCGATCAAGCCCGTCTCCCAGGCGAGATAGGCGCGCGCCGCATCGAGGTTGCCTTCGTGCCGGTCATGCACGAAGAACAGGTAATCGATGCGCGCGCTATCCGCGGGCGATTGCGGTGACGCCTCGATCAGATAGCCCGCCTGCTTGAACGTATCGATGCCGTCCTTCGCAATCGATACCTCGCCGAATCCCGCCTCACGTAGATCGAGCGCTGCCAGCGCGGCTAGCGCCGGTGAGTCCGCCAGCAGCACGACGCGCTGCGACGGAGCCACGTCCGCGAGCGTCGCAAGCAATTGCGGCCGGATCGACCAGCGCGCCCGCTCGGGATGTCCACTGCGATACGCGGCGCTGGAGCGCAGATCGAGCACATGCACGTCTTCGGCGCCGCGCAGCCTGCGCAGTCCGTCCGCATCGATCAATGCTTGTTCAGCAGCGCCATGCGGTGCGGCTTGCTCAGCGAGCCGCCGCAATCCGCGGGCGTCCTGCGCCGCGACCAGCGCGGTTTCAAGGCCCAGTTGCACGAGCCAGCTCGCAATGACGGGCGCGCGTATGCCGTCGTAATCGACCAGCAGCACGCGCGCATGGCGCACGCCAACGGTCTGGTCCGTCGCCTGAAGCAGCTGACCGCCGGGCGCGTGTACGGCGGCGGCCACGCCGTCGCGCGCGAATTCGTCGGCGCTGCGCACGTCGAGCAGATACGTCGTGCGGTCGGCCGCGTCGAGCCATGTTTGTGCGGCCTGCGCATCGAGCGTGGTCACGCCGAAACGTGCGGCGAGTGCCTTGGCACGGTCACGCACTTCGCTCGACACGCTTTCTTCGACGGTATCCGGATAGCGCCGCGTGCTGCCGTGTTCCAGTTCCAGACCGGCAAGCGCCCAGCCTTGTGTGCCGTTTTCGAGCGCGACGACCGGATTCGGCACGCCCAGACTGCGCAGCAACTGCGCACCGATGATGCTGCGCGTGCGGCCCGCGCAATGGATCACGACCGGCGTGCGCGAGTCTGCCGCCAGCGCGCCGAAGCGATAGGCCAACTCGCCGTTTGGGCAGCTCAGCGCGCCCGGTATGGTCATCTTCGTGTGCTCTTCGACCGTGCGTCCGTCGAGCAGAATCAGCGGCGCGTGCTCAGCCTGCAGTCTGGCGAGCTCGGCCGCCGAAATGTGCGGCGTCCCGTATGCATGCTCGACGAGTTCGCCGAAGGTCTTCGACGGCACGTTCACGCCTTTGAACAGCGTGTAACCGGCCGCGGCCCAGCCGCGCGCGCCGTCCTGCAGAACCGACAGTCGCGTGTAGCCCAAAGCATGAAGCCGATGCGCCGCGCGCCGAGCGATGGCTTCGTCATCCGCGCCGGCGTCGAGCAGGACGATGCGCACATCACGCCGCGGCACGAGACGGCCGATCTCGAGTTCGAGCCGGCTATACGGCAGCGGAACCGCAAAGAACGGATGGCCTTCGCCGAACTCGCCGGCTTCTCGCACGTCGAGGAGCGCGATCTCCTCGTTATCGTTCAACCATTCGCGCACGGTGGTCGCGGAGATCAGCGAAAAAATGTCTGCCATTGGAGATCGGAGAGCAAGAAGTTGAGAAGGGATCGCGCTTACTGAAGGACGTGGCGAAACGCTTGGCGCAGATCGCCGATCAGGTCGGCCGGGTCTTCGAGTCCGACATGCAGGCGCACGATGGGCTCGCTGCCGCGCCAGTAGCTGTGCTCTTGCACGCGTGACTGCGGCGCGACCAGCGCGAGGCTCTCATAGCCGCCCCACGAAGCACCGATGCCGAACAGCCGCAACGCGTCGACGAATGCGCCCGCCTGCTCGCGGCTCGCTTGCCGCAGCGCAAACGATACCAGTCCGTTCGCGCCCGTGAAGTCGCGACGCCACAATGCATGACCCGGATCGTCAGGCAGCGCGGGATAAAACACCCGCGCAACCGCATTGCGCTCGGTTTGCAGATACCGCGCGACTTCGAGCGCATTGCGGCCATGCTGGGCAAGGCGCACGGCCAGCGTGCGGATACCGCGCAGCGCGAGGTAGGCATCGTCGGCGCCCACGCTCAGGCCGAGTGCATCGTGTGTATCGCGCAGCGTGCGAGCCAGTGACGGGTTTGAAGTCGACACCGCCCCCTGCATCAGGTCCGAATGGCCGCCCAGATACTTGGTGGTCGCCTGGATGGAAATATCGGCGCCGAGCTCGAGTGGCTGGTAAAGCAATCCCGCGCCCCATGTGTTATCCGCCGCGAGCAGCACGGAATGCTCGCGCGCGAACGCCGAAAGCGCGGGCAGATCGACCACTTCGTACAGGAACGATGATGGCGACTCCGCGTAGATCAGGCGTGTTTCAGCTCGCACGAGCGCTTCGGGCACACCGTCGCTCGCGCTGAAATAGCTGACCGACACACCCAGCCGTGTCAGCAGAGGCTCCACGCGCTCGCGCACCGGACCATAGACGCTGTCCTGTACGAGCACGTGATCGCCCGGCGACAGCAGCGCGATAAAAACCAGCGATATAGCCGACAAACCCGACGGCGCCAGCAGCACGTCGCTCGCTCCCTCCAGTTCGCCAATGGCGGCTTCGAGCGCACGATGCGTCGCCAGGCCGTGACGGCCATACATACTGACCGGCTCGCCCGCTTCGCGCCGGTGATGCAGGCTGGTGCGAACCGCGTCCCTCGCGAAGCGCACCGTGCTGGTACGCACGACCGGAACGTTCACGGGCGCAATGCCATCCTCGAATGGCGGCGAGCCCGCGTGCAGAACGCGCGTGTGCAGTTGATCGTCAGGTGACGCCATCAGCCGACCGCCTGGGTGGAAGGCTTCATATGTTTCGCGTTGTAGCGCACCACGAGGCCGGTGTCGGTTTCGAAGCCGAGGCGGCCCGTCAGCGTTTCGAGCGGACGGCCATAGAGATGGAAGTGCAGCGTCGGCTCCGCGCCCCCGACATGAATGCTGTGGATATCGTCGGGAAGAAAGGAGATCGGAACGCCGGGCCGCACCACCACTTCGTGCAACAGTTCGAGCGTTGCGCGCTCCGTATCGCTGTCATCATCGGTGCGCCGGTAGATACGGTTCAGCTCCGCGCCTTCGATCGCCGCAATCACGGCCCATGTGTCGTGGTTGTGCGGGATCGTCGTCTTGCCGGGCAGCAGTGAATTCAGATACAACGCCAGTCCGTCTTCGCCGGGATTGAGCCGGTAGCGGGTCGACGTATCGCCGCTGTCGAGCCGCGGCGGCGGAAAGTCCCTGGCGTCGAACAGTGTGTGCTGGGTTGCGAGTTCGAGCAGCAGATCGCTGATCGCCTTCAGTGCTTCGCGCGTGACGCCCTTTTCAGCGATGATCGAGCGGGCGTCGGCAAGCAGATCCTGAACTGCTTCACGGCGTTGTGTGGCGATCGTGCTGCTCACTTCGTTGGTGGTTGTCGTCATGGTCGTGTCATGTGTTGTCGTTTGAGGTTACCGCGCAGCACGGCTCGCGCGGTCTTCGCCGCGGGCGCGTTGCAAGAAAAGTCGTGTTCTCTCGTGGACGGGGTTTCCGAACAGTTGCTGCGCGCTGCCGTGCTCGACGATCACGCCGCCCTCCGTGAAAAACACATCGTCGCTTATGTCTTCGGCGAAGCGCATTTCGTGCGTGACGAGCACACAGGTCTGCCCTTCGTCGGCCAGTTCGCCGATCACGTTCAGCACCTCGCCCACCGTCTCGGGATCGAGCGCCGACGTGACTTCGTCGAACAGGATCAGGTCGGGCCGCATCGCCAGCGTGCGCGCGATCGCGACCCGCTGTTGCTGGCCGCCGGACAGCGCGCCCGGATAAGCCTTCGCCTTGTCGGCGAGACGCACCTTGGCAAGCAGTTCGTGAGCGTCGCCTTCCGCCTGCGCGCGGCTGCGGCCGAGCACCCGCATCGGTGCAATGGTCAGGTTCTCGAGCACGCTCAGATGCGGAAACAGGTTGTACTGCTGAAACACGAAACCGATCCGCTTGCGCAGCGCAATCCGCTGGGTATCGGTCTTCTGCGCGCGCACGTCGATGCCGTCGACGGTAATCTCGCCGCTTTGCGGCGTGAGCAGGCCGTTGATACAGCGCAGAATCGTCGACTTGCCGGAACCGGAAGGGCCGATGATCGAAACGGCCTGGCCACGTCTCACCGTCAGATCGATGCCGTTGAGCACGGCTGTGCTGCCGTATGAAAGCCGCACGTCGCGCAATGAAAGCAGCGCGGCATCGGCGGGTGCACGGGTGGCCGCGCTTGCGTCGGTGCCCGCGCGCGCCACGGCGGCCGCATCGGGCGCGAGACCGATACGTGCCGCGCGGTCCGAGAGAATCAGTTCAGTCATCCGGTGTCCTGTGGTCAGAGCGAAGCTGCGGGCATTGAACACGGTTCCCACTCTTCCCGCTTTGCAGCCAACCATTCTAGGAAGCACCACAGCGATCACGAACCAACGAATAAGCGAAAAGATATTCGGCGATCTGCAATGTGAACGAAAACCTCGCAACGGCATGCGAGCACACGCTTTAACGTCCGTGTGCTTTGCTTAGCAGATTCATTTGGTTTGCCGCGCAGCGGGTTTCGCATAGGGTATGCGTCGCACACCTACCCTCCTTCTATCCGATCGCTCATGAAATCTGGCAAAGCGGCATATAACAAACGACCGTCGTCCCTCTCCCTGCTCACGGCCATTGTCACCAGCTTCGCCCTGGCGGCCATCTCACCGGCCTACGCGGACCAGACCCTCGACAAGATCAATGCACGCCATGAAATCGCCGTTGGCGTGATGATTTCGGGCAGCCCGTTCGGTTCGCTCGATCCGCAAACCCAGCAGCCGCGCGGCATGAACGTCGATCTCGCGAACGACATCGGCAAGCGTCTCGGTGTGAAGGTTCAACTGGTGTCGGTACAACCGTCCACGCGCGTGCAGTTCCTGCAACAGGGCAAGGTCGACATCCTGATCGCGAACATGGAGTACAACGCGCAGCGCGGCGAGATTCTCGATCACGTGCCGACGCCTTACTATCGCGTCGGCGGTACCGCCATTACGCCGAAATCGAGCGGCATCACGAAGTGGGAAGACCTGCGCGGCAAGCCCGTCTGCATTTCGCAAGGCAGCAGTTATATCCGCCCGGTCGTGGAGAAGTACGGCGCCGTGCCGCGCGCATTCCCGGGCGCACCGCAATCGCTGCTTGCGCTGCGTGGCGGCAGTTGCGTCGCGGCCGTTCACGACGCCGCACCGCTGCTTTATCCGCTACAGCAGCATGATCCCGAATGGCGCGACTACCGCACGCTGCAGCCGGAACTCGAACCGGCGCCGTCGGTGATCTGGGTACGGCAAGGCGAAAAGGACACGGCCGCGAAGCTCGATGCGATCGTGCGCGACTGGCATCGCACCGGCTGGCTGATCGACGACGAGGCAAAGAACAGCCTGACGCCGCCGTCTCCGGCGCTGGCCGAGTGGCACCGGCAATTGCCCGCCGTGCAATGAAAATGGCCGCCTCGTTCCACGCGCTGATCGACGCGAGCGCGCACGCCGGGCTCGACTACCGCTTTCTGCTCGACGCCTACGACCGCGTGCCATTCCTGCGAGGTATCGCGGTCAACGTCGAGCTGGTCATCGCGACGATGCTGGGCAGCGCGCTCGCTGGTCTGTTGCTGCTGCTGGCGTTGCGCCACAGCAGCCCGTGGATTGCCGGCGCGGCGCGCGCCTTCATCGAGCTGACACGCAACACGCCGACGCTCGTCCAGCTGTACTGCGCGTTCCTCGTGCTGAACATGCTGATTTCGCAATGGCTGCGCGACAGCCATCTCGACAACCCGTTCAAACCGTTCTTCTGGGTCGTGCTGGTCCTGTCGCTGCATAAGGGCGCATTCCACGCGGAAGCGTTACGCGCTGGCTTCGACGCACTGCCGGTGCAAACGCTCGAAGGTGCGGCGTCGCTCGGCTTCGATCGCGCCACGCGCTTCTGGCGCATCGAATTGCCGCTCGCGTTTCGCACCGCCCTGCCCGCGCTCGTCAACAACTTCGTCGAACTCGTGAAGGCGACGGCGCTGGCTTCCGCGATCGCGGTGGGCGACCTCACCTACCAGTCGATCATGATCTGGACGCAGCGCGACAACGTGCTGGCGCTGATGGTACTGATCCTGCTGTTCTTCGGCTTGCTGACATGGCTCGTCAGCCGCGCCGGACGGTGGCTCGAAAAACGTTTGTGGATTCCAGGCTATGGCGTATAGACCGCTCGACTCCGCTGGCTCCCGCATCGATGTTCTTCGCGATGAGGGTGCCCGCGCAAAAGGACTCACGCCCGGCGTGGCCGCCGCGCTCGGCGTGCTGATCGCCGCCGCGCTGTTGTGGGTGTTGTCGCCCGACTCAGGCTCGCATGGCGACACGCTCGCGCGCTTCGTCGATTGGGCGCCCACCCTTGCGCACGGCTTCGCGTTGAACGTCCTCATCAGCGTCGGCGCGATCGCGACGGGCTCTGTGCTCGGTCTGCTGATCGGCGCGCTGGGTCTTGCAGCTTCGTGGCCGGGACGCCTCGCGAGACTCTGGGTTCAGGCCTTTCGCAACGCGCCCTGGCTGGTGCTGGTGTATTTCACCACCTACGTCTTTCCATTCGAATTCAGCGTATTCGGCACGACCCTGCCGTTTCCCGACTGGCTGAAGGTGACGCTCGCGCTGGCTCTTCCCGCCAGCGCGAACATCGCCGAAGTGTTTCGCGGCGCGGTGGCGTCGATTCCGACCACCCAGTGGGAAGCAGCGGGCTCGCTGGCGTTTTCGCGCGGGCAGATTCTGCTGCATATCGTGCTGCCGCAATGCGTACGCCGTATGCTGCCGCCGTGGATGAACGTCTACGCGATCATCACGATGGGAACGGCATTGGCGTCGCTGGTCGGCGTACACGATCTGATCGATACCGCGCAGATTGCGAGCAGCACGGTCGCACGGTCCAGCTTCACGGTTCTGACTTATCTGGCGACAATGGTGATCTTTTTCGCGTACTGCTACCCGATCTCGCTGTTCACGCGCTGGCTCGAACGACGGTTTGTCGATGTCTAGATCCCGACGACTACAGCACCTTGCAGAGCCTGCTTGCCCTCGCGGGATCCTGCTAGCCATCGCGTCCCTTCCCAGCACAGAAGGAGCGACGGCATGCCTCAAATGCATTGCATCGATTGCCTGTGCGCGCATGGATGCTCGATAACACCCTGGCAAGACAGGCTCGCCAATTCCGCGACGATGTGCGCAACGCTGGTGCCTGTCGGAAAACAGCCAGCCACACCGAGTTTTTTCAACACTGCCTGACTGGTGCAGTCGATGCTGCCGCCCACGACGATAGGGATGCTCGCGTTTCGCGCTCGCAATTCGGCGATCAGAAGCGATGCCAGTTCAACATGCGCGCCCGCCAGCGACGAAATACCGATCACATCGACATCGTGCTCCACCGCCTTCCTGCCTGTTCCGGCCGGCGAGGCGAACATCTCGCCCGTCACGACGTCGAAGCCGGCATCCGTCAAAGCGGCCGCAACGACGTTCGCACCGCGATCATGTCCGTCCTGCCCCAGCTTCGCAATCAGTATGCGCGGCGGCCGCCCCAACCGCGACGCGGCGCTCGCGACGGCCTCGCGGGCAACACTCCATCCTGAATCCGCCGCAAGCCTCTCGCTAAACTGCCCTGCCGCCGCCTGAATCGGTATCGGGTGACGCGGCCATACTGCTTCGAGCGCTTGCGTGCACTCACCGACCGTCGCGCGTGCCCGCATGCACTCGATCGTCAGCTCGAGCAGATTGCCCGCGCCATCGCGAGCCGCTCGTTCGAGTGCAGCGAGTGCCACGCGTACGCGCGCGGCATCGCGCGCGGCTTTCACCTCCGCGATCCGTCGAGCCTGATGCCGGCGAATCTGCCGCACGCCCAGTTCGGAAACGGCAATGGGCTCGTCTTCATCGTCTCCTGCAAAGCAGTTGAGCCCTACGATCGCGCGCTCCCCGCTTTCGATTTCCGCCTGTACACCAAGCGCCGAGTGAGCAATGCGCTCCCGAATCCAGCCGGAGCGTATCGCCTCGATAACGCCGCCATGTGCTTCGATTTCATCGAGCTGCGACCGCACGCGGTTCGCGATGTCTGCCGTCAACGACTCCATCATGTACGAGCCTGCCCATGGGTCGACCACATCGCACACACCTGTTTCATGCTGAAGCACCAGTTGCGTATCGCGCGCAAGACGCGCCGATGACGCACACGGCAGCGCCAGTGCTTCGTCGTACGCGTTGGTGTGCAGCGACTGGGTGCCACCAAAGACCGCCGCGAGCGCTTCGATTGCCGTGCGCACGACATTGTTCATCGGTTTGCGCGCGGTCAGTGACCAGCCCGAGGTCTGACAATGCATCCGCAGCGCGCACGCCCTTTCGGAGCGGGCGCCGCTTTGCCGTGCGAGCGCCGACCACACCAGACGTGCCGCCCTCAGTTTCGCGATCTCGACGTAGAAATCCGCACCCACGCCGAAGAAGAAGCTCATGCGTTCGCAGACCTGATCGGCCTTCATGCCTTGCCGGATCAGTGCATCGACATAGGTGCGCGCATTGGCCATCGTCAGCGCGAGTTCGAGGACGGCGTCCGCCCCCGCTTCCTGAAAGTGGTAGCCGGACACCGACAGCGCATTGAAGCGCGGCACCGCCCGCGCGAGATATTCGACGACATCGGTCACGATCCGCAACGAAGGTTCAGGCGCGAAGATGCAGGTGTTCCGTACCATGAACTCCTTGAGGATGTCGTTCTGGATCGTGCCCGTCAGTTGCGACGCGAGCACGCCGCTCTCCTCGGCTGCGACGAGGTACGCCCCGAGCACTGGCAGAACCGCACCGTTCATCGTCATCGAAACGGATATCCTGTCGAGCGCGATCCCGTCAAAGAGGCGCGCCATGTCCTCGACGGTGTCGATGGCCACACCCGTCATGCCGACATCCGCACTCACGCGCGGGTCGTCGGAATCGTAACCGCGCTGTGTCGGCAGATCGAACGCGACGGACAGCCCTTGCGCGCCTTCCGTCAGCGCAGTGCGAAATGCGAGGTTCGAGTCGGCGGCCTGCGCGTATCCTCCGTACTGGCGTATCGTCCACGGCCTTTCGGTGTACATCGACGCAAACGGCCCACGAACGTAGGGGGCCTCGCCAGGCATGCTGTCCAGGTGCGCAAGGCCTTCGAGATCGGCACGCGTGTAGACGGGCTTGAGCGGAACCGCGCGGCCGCGCGTCGTACGGTTCGCATTCATCGGCGCCTCCAGTGCTTTTCCGTCATCACGTCCGCGATCTTTTCGCTGTCGCTGTCGCGCGTGACTTCCGTCCAGTGTCTGATGCCCTGCTCGTTCTCGCTTTCGCCTATGACGCGAATCCTCACCGCATCGCCGAGATTGACATTGCCGTAGTAGAACAACGAACGGCTCGCGACGACGGGCGGCTCGTCGAATCGATGCCTCTGCCATTCGGCGCGATCGACAAAAGCCTGGAAGCTCGCGAAATACAGAAAGTCCGCGCCGTTGAAATCACCGTTCGGGCACGGCAGAAACTCGAAGGGTTCGCTATCGGCGGCCGCGAGACCTTGCATCAGTGCGCCGTCGGCGCCACGGATACGCTTGCCCATCAGCAGCATCTGCGCCGCATCCTCAGGCATCGGGCTGACTTCGCCGGGCAGCGCCGCGAGCGCCGCGCGCGCGACCGAACGATTGTTGCGAGCCTCGCCCCGCGTCACGAACGTCGAGGACATCGACACCTGCGCAATCCGCGTATCGCCCAGACCGACACAATGCGTGCTGAAATGGCGCACGGCCCCGGTCCTGCACAAGGTGCTGCGAATCTCGAACTCGTCGTTTTCCTCGACCGCGTCGAAGCCATACGCTTGCAAACGAATGGCGGTGAAGGCCGCGTACGAACGGTCGCCATGATCGTCGTGAAAGTCGGGATTCTCGCGGCCCGCGTGCGCCGCCAGCGCCTGCCAATGCAGATGCCCGCACTCCTTGAGCAACCAGTTCTCCGACAGCCCCGTGAACCCCAGTTGCGGCATGCCTGCGCAATAGCGACGAATCAGCTTCATGCAGCGAGACTCGCCGATGGCGTATGCGATGCATCGAGGGCCGAGCGGATCGCATCGACGACATGCGCCGCATCGCGCGCGATACCGGAGAAGCGGCCCGAACCCCAGGTATGCAGCCACGGCAAACCGATGAAATACAAGCCGGCTTGCGGCGTCACGCCGCGCACGTGGGCCGGATAGCCCCGTCCGTTGAATACGGGGGCGTCGATCCAGCTGAAGTCCGGCGTGAATCCGATGCACCAGATGATCGACGTGATGCCGCTCGCCGCCAGATCGAGCGAGGTGCGTTCGCCTTCCGGCCTCCACACGGGCTCATACGGATCGCCCGGCGGCGCGTCGATACCCTGTTTGTCGATGAAGGCATCGATGCTCGCATTGATGCGGTTGTACGTGTCGTCGGCGCTTTGCAGATTGCCGATCAGGTTCGGTGCGAAATGAAGACGGCCGTCGCGCAGATCGTCGAGCCGTCCGTACAGTTCCATTCCTTCGAGCGCAAAGCGCCGCAGGTCGATATCGCGGCCGCCGTCGCGGCCCGTGACGTAGTGATTCGTGTTGTCCCGCACGCCTTCGCGCAACGGGTGCTGGTCGACGGGCATATCGTAGTAGCCCATGTCGGCGAGCCAATCCACCACGTCGCGGCCGCGGTAGAAGCGCGCGCAACGCGGCGCCTCGCCGACCGCCAGATACACCTTGCGTCCCGCGATCTGCAGATCTTCCGCAATCTGCGCGCCGGATTGCCCCGATCCGACCACGAGCACCGCTCCTTCAGGCAAGGCCTGCGGACTGCGGTAGTGCGACGACTGCAACTGCACGATGCCGCGCGGCAGGCGTTCCGCCATCCGCGGCACGATCGGCGTGTGATAGCCGCCCGATGCGACCACGACATGATCGGCCGTGAATTCGCCATTCGACGTCGACACCAGATAGCGGCCGTCGTGCTGACGCCTGACGCGCCGGACCTCCGTATGATCGACCACGGGCGCATCGACCATTTCAATGAAGCCGTCCAGATACGCGATGATCTCGTCCTTCTTCATGAAGCCGTGTGGATCGTCGCCGCGATATGGATAGCCCGGCAGCGCGCATTGCCAGTTCGGCGTGACGAGACAGAACGCGTCCCAGCGTTGCGAGCGCCACGTATGCGTGAGCGTGTGCTTCTCGATGACGAGATGATCGATGCCTGCTTCCTTCAGATAGAAACTGATCGACAGTCCAGCCTGACCGCCGCCCACGACGATAACCGTATGGTGCGGAGTCCGGTTCGATCCGGCTTGCGTCATCACATTTGCGTTCGACATGATTCGTTCCTGCTGTTCATTGGATGGACCGGCGCGCCGTCCTGGTCGTGACGCGCGCCGAATCCCGGTTTCACAAAAGTTCGACGACATTCACCTGGGCCTGCGGATCGGCGGCGAAGCGCTGCGCCTGCGCCTCGATCTGCGCAAGCTGGTCCATCGCGGCCGAGCACGCGAAGCCGTACTTCTCGCGCACCCGTTCCGAGCCGATATGGAGCGCTTCGCGCGCCCTTTCGACGAAGTCGCCGAGCGCATAGCGCTGCCCGGCAACGAAGAATTCGCCGACCACGGTCGAGGGCGAATAGCAGTTGGCCTCGGTGCCGTCCGGCCACTGGACCCTGAAATGCATGACAGGCATCGCGTTTCCTTTAAAAGAGAGACTCAGGCGACGACCGGCTGTGCATGACGCCGGTACAAGCCGATATGACAGCGGGCGCTCTCGCGCCAACTGAAGCGATCCAGCAGGGCGGGCACCGCGTGTTCGAAGTCGATGCCGCCGCGCCGGTCGAGCGCGCGGTGCAACGCTTGCGCGATACTGCCTGCGTCCTGGGGTTGCGCCCAGCAGCAGACGCGCTCGTTCAGATACTCCGTGAATGGCTCGATCTGCGAGACGACGACGGCCGTCCCCACGGCCAGCGCTTCCAGTACGACGAGCCCGAAGCCCTCGCACAGCGACACCATCGAAACGACATCGGCACGCCGCATCAACGCGGGAATCTCGATGTCGTCGAGCGCGCCCGTGACGACGATCGCCTCACCTCGTCCCGTTGCGAGTTGCAGTGCCGCGGCGCGCGCCACGAATCGCCGCGTGTAAGCGTCGTGATCGAGCAGACTTGCGCCGCCTGCAATGACAAGTTGTGCGCAGGGGTGCGTGCGCCGGAACAACGCGAATGCGTCGAGAAGTCGCAGCGTGTTCTTGCGCGCTTCGATACCGCCCACCGCCAGTACGACCGGCGCACCGCCGATACCGAGTCTCACGAGCGCGGCCGTATCGCTCGCTGCGTGCCCCGGCCGAAAACGTTCGACATCGACGCCGTTGCTCACGGTCGATGCTTTGGTACCGAAGTCCTTCAGCATCCTGCGTGTCCACGTCTGGCTGACGCAGAACACCGCATCGGCATCCGCATACGCGCGCCGCTGCCACTCGATCAAACGAGGGTCGCTGAACGTATCGAGATGATGGACCGTGCGCACGAAGCCGCGTATCACCCCTTCTTGCCGAAGCTCGGCGAGCGCATTGCCGCCGATCCCATCTTGCGCGTGAAGGATGTCGAAGCTGGACGGAGCGTCGGCGCGCAATGCGGCCTTGAGCGCGTCGATGCGCATCTGCACCATCGCTGCCGTATCGCTGCCGTGCGCAGCGACCGGAGCGAGTACGATCCGGCACGGCGAGTCCCGAAACATTCGTGCGCCATCGACCGACGGCGCGAAGATCGTCACATCGTGCCCGGCGTCTTGCAGCGCGCGCCCGAGTTCGAGCGTGTGCACCACGCCGCCACGCGGATTGACCGAGTGCGTGAAGAGCGCAATGCGCAAGGGCGTGGCGCTCATGCTGGCGCACCAATAAAGGGACCGTCGCGGAAATTCCATAGCAGCGCGGCATCCGCTCGTTGCGTGACGACGACTTCGCGCGCTGCGTCCACGCGTCCTATCGTTGTGCAAGCCAGATCGCGCTGCCTGAACCGAGTAAGTACCGCATCGAGATGTTCCTCGCGTACCGACAGCAGGAAACCGAAGCTCGGAAACGCGTTGAGCCACCGTTCGAAATCGATGCCGTCTGGCCTCGGAATTGCGTCGAGATCGATACGCGCGCCGACGCCCGAGCATTCGAGCAGCATCAACGATGTGCCGAGCACGCCCGCCATGCTGATGTCTTTCGCCGCGTCGCAAAGACCGCTTTCCGCGAGCAGCGGCAACAGTTCGAGATCGTCGCGCAAGCGTTGCGCGGGCGCGCCTACCGATGCGTTCCAAAACGGATAGGGCTCCTCGAAATGGCCCCTTAGATCGACGGCCATGACCAGAAAGTCGCCAGGCCGCGCGTTGAAACTCGATAGCAGTCTGCGTGCACGGCCGACAATCGACACCGCCAGTTGCGGCTGAGCGCTGCGCGCATTGCTATGACCGCCGACGACGGGAACGCCATACGCATTCGATGCCGCCGCGATTCCCGCAAGAATCTCTTCGGCCGCACCGAGCCCGTCGCTCCACAGCGCATCGACCACCGCGAGCGGGCGGCCGCCCATTGCATAGACGTCGCTGACGTTGACCATCACGCTGCTATAGCCCGCGAACCAGGGCATCGACGCGACGAAATCGCAGACCAGCCCTTCGATTGCGAAGAGCAGGTAGCCGTCGCCATCGGCGATCGCCGCGCAGTCGTCGCCCACTGCGACGGCCTGTGCGAGATCACGCGCGCCATGTGGCAAATGCGACGCCAGCGATGCCACCACGCCCGCAATATCGGTCTTGTGGCGAAAGCCGCGGCTTTCGCGCAGGCGTTCAACGAGTTCGCGCAGACTCATGATCGCCCTCGCGACGACGTGACGAAACCGCTTTCCGGCGTGTGGCATGGCGGGTAATGCGCGAGGTCCGCCTCCATCAGATGATGCGGCCGCCCGAATAGCGTTTCTTCCGCAACCGTCTGCCAGCGCAGCCGCCGGAACAGCGGCACGTTCTGGCTCTGCACGTGCGCGAGAAAGGTGTCGCACCCAAGCGCATGCGCGCTGCTGACGGCCAGCCTGATCAGCGT